>JAEYOJ010000047.1 GCA_023411815.1 Pseudomonadota bacterium
CGGAACCTGGCGGTTTCGCCGTACTCGTGCAGCAGCATCGCCTTCATGGGCACGTCTCCTGGTTCAGGGTTGGTCATGCATAGCACGCCGCCGCGTCCGTGGGAACCGAGGCCGGGTTCCGCGCATCCGCCTTCTTGCGTCTCGCGCGCTTGTGTGTTCTAGGATAGGCGGGAGCTCGCCCATGCAGCCCATGAGTACGGCCTTGGCGGCGTGCAGGGGAGAGAGGAGACGAGCATGAGCCAGACCTTTTCCGACTGCGCCAAGAAGGATCCCGTGGATTTCCTGTCGCGCGTGGAGCAGGGCCAGGGGCTGCCGGAACTGCGGCCCACGACCCGCGAGCTGATCGACCTCTTCTGGAGGCAGGGAGCCAGGGCTCGGGACCTGACCGCCATCCTGGATTCGGATCAGCAGCTTTCCAGGTCCATGGTGGACACCTCCAACCGCAAGTACTTCCAAGGCCTGTTCGTGGCTGCAACGTCGCGCCAGGCCGTGGCCCGCATGGGCTTCCGCTTCAGCAAGGCCATGGCCCTGGTGACTTCCCTGGGCATGGACCTGCAGCCGCTCATGGCGGGCAGCAGCATGCGCAACGACTTCGCCACCAGGGCCATGTGCCTGGCCGTGACAGCGCGCGAGCTGGAGGATTACGCGCGCTGCATCGACAAGGAAGAGGCCCTGGTGCTGGGCTTTGTCTGGGGCGTGGGCGACCTGCTCTGGAAACCGCTGGTGGGCGGCCATCCCCAGGACGCCTGCCCCCTGGACTTGGCTTCCCTGGACGAGTGCCTGCGCCGGGAGCGCCTGCAGGCCGGCATCGACCACCTGCAGCTCGCGGCCTCGGCCCTGCGCTACTGGGGCTTTCCCCCGCGCGCTACGGCCTGCCTGATGTGCGCCGAGGAGGCCGGACCCGAGGCGGCGTCCCTGCGCGCCTGCTGCGAGATCGCGGACCTGTTCACCAGGCTGCTCTTCTCCGGCTTTCAGGACGTGTACTCGGTCTTTTCCAAGGGCCGCGAGCACTTCGACCTGGGGGCCGACGAGTTGGGCGACGTCCTGCTCACCAGCCTGGGCGAGCTGGCCCGCATGACCGAGACGCTCATCATCGACCTGGACCTGCAGTCCGGGTTGCGCGAGCTGCTGCGCAAATCCAGCCGCTCCATGGGCAAGCTGTCCGCCAAACCGGTTCCCGTGGACGGGCTGCCGGCCTTCGAGAGCCTGGCCCAGGCCCACGACTTCAGGTCCGAACAGGTCCTGGAGGCCGTTGCCCACGAGGTGCGCAACCCGCTCATGGCCGTGGCCGGCTTTGCCCGCAAGCTCGTGGCCACGGTCAACCCGACCTCGCGCGAGAGCGAGTACGCCCAGGTAATCCTGGAGGAAGGCCAGCGCCTGGAGGCGGCCCTGGCGAGGATGCACGGCGGGCTGAGACCCTGATGTCATGGTCCGCGGACCTGGACCAGCCTCCCGGACCGGTATTCCCGTAACGCGACATCGACCTTGCGCGGCATCCGGCCGCGCCCGTTTACCTGCCGCGGCTTTTGGCTTATGCAGACGCGAAAGCGCCATGCAGACGGCGCCGTTTCATCCGCACGCCATATATCCGACTTTCGAGGAGAGCATATGAACACGACGTCCTCCGCCTGGGACACGCTGGCCATTCAGTCCCTGGGCGAGTGCAAGGTCGCCAACCCGCTGCCTTACTGCCGCTTCGTTTCCGACGCCACGCTCCTGCGCATGAACGTGCCCGAGGAGGACCTGCCCGAGCCCACGGAGGACCTCGTCTACTGCGACTTCCAGATGGCCGGGCCGCGCGAGAAGATCTACTTCGATCCCTCCAAGGTGAAGTGCGCCATAGTGACCTGCGGCGGCCTGTGCCCGGGCATCAACGACGTGATCCGCTCCATCGTCATGGAGGGCTTCCACCACTACAACATCGCCTCCTGCGTGGGCATCCGCTACGGCCTGCAGGGCTTCATCCCCAAATTCCACCACGACGTCATGGAACTGACCCCGCGCAGCGTGGCCGACATCCACCAGTTCGGCGGCACCATCCTGGGCTCCTCGCGCGGCCATCAGCCCGTGGACGAGATCGTGGACGCCCTGGAGCGCATGAACGTGAACATCCTGTTCGTCATCGGCGGCGACGGCACCATGCGCGCTGCCAAGGCCATCCAGAAGGAAGTGGCCGCCAGGGGGCGCAAGATCGGCGTCATCGGCATCCCCAAGACCATCGACAACGACATCAACTTCGTGTCCAAGTCCTTCGGCTTCGACACGGCCGTGGAAAAGGCCACCGAGGCCATCGAATGCGCGCACACCGAGGCCGTGGGCGCCTACAACGGCATCGGCCTGGTGAAGCTCATGGGCCGCGAGTCGGGCTTCATCGCCGCGCAGTCCGTGCTGGCCCTCAAGGAGGTCAACTTCGTGCTCGTGCCCGAGCAGCGCTTCGAGTTCGAGGGCGAGAACGGCCTGCTGCCGGCCCTGGAGGCGCGCCTCAAGTCCCGCAAGCACGCTGTCATCGTGGCCGCCGAGGGCGCGGGCCAGGACCACACGGGCCAGAGCGGCGACAAGGACGCCTCGGGCAACGTGAAGCTCGGCGACATCAGCGACGTGCTCATGGCGCGCATCAAGGGCTACTTCGCCAAGCGCGACATGCCCATCACCATCAAGTACATCGACCCGAGCTACATCATCCGCTCGGTGCCGGCCAACTCCAATGACCGCGTCTACTGCGGCTTCCTGGGCCAGCACGCCATGCACGCGGCCATGGCCGGCAAGACCGGCATGGTCGTCAGCCGCATGCAGGACCGCTACGTGCACCTGCCCATGGATCTGGTCACGGACAAGCGCAAGCGGCTCAACGTGCGCTCGGACTACTGGCGCAGCGTGCTGGAGTCCACGGGCCAGGACCCGTTCACCAACGTCTTCCGCGACCAGACCTGCCTGAGTTGAGGCAGGGAAATCGCGTGCGCGGCTCACGGCGCTGTTGACAGCACTCCGGCTTTGCGACATATTGCCACACCGCATGGGGCTGTAGCTCAGTTGGGAGAGCGCTTGAATGGCATTCAAGAGGTCAGGAGTTCAATTCTCCTCAGCTCCACCAGTGAAACCGACAGAGGCCCTCAAGTAACTGCTTGAGGGCCTCTTTTTTTGCCTGACGGCGGATTTGGAGATCAGGTTCGGTTGCTCCCGGCGGGATTCCTACTCGGCTTCTCCCCAGGCCTTTGCGCTGCGCTCCACCTTCTTGCGCACGTTCTTCCAGTCCGTATCGTGATTGAACATGGACTGCGGCAGGGCGGACAGCATCTTCCCGTAGAGGCTCCAGGGCACAGTGAAAGTCAGCTCGTCGGTTTTCATGAACTTTCTGGCCGAGGGGTCGAACCCGCCGATGACGGCTTTTTCCAATCCCCGCTCCTTGTAGTAGAGAGGCCAGGAGACCATGTTGGTACAGCCCGCGCCAAAGGGGGAGACCACGCATTCCATGTCGCCCGTGGTGAAAATCGCGTGGGTGTAGAGGCCGCTCAACACCTCGGGACGGGCGAAGAAGATGACGAACTCCGGCTCCTTTCCTTCGTTGAACTGGGACAGCGGCTTGAAGATGCAGTACTTGGCCGGGGCCTTGCGGGGGTTCACCTCGAGCATGAACTTCCGCATGGCCTCGGGATCTGGCATGTATCGCTCGCCGTGCAAGGGCGTGCCGTCGAACCCCGTGGATACGTAATGCTCGATGAACCTGAGGTGGGGCTTCATCATCGAGCAGTAGTACGCGCCACCAACGCATCCGTATTCCTCAGTGGATATGAAGGCCGCGCCGTGTTTCTTCCTGGCCAGCCAGACGTTGCCCATGACGCAGGAGAACGACTTCATGACCTTCTGCATGTCCAACTCGCCCTGGTCCTCCAGCTCGCGTGAAATGGGCACCCCCACCTTCGGGCCATAGGCGTTCTCCGGTTTGGTGTCGTCGTAATGGACGCCGAAGGGCTCTTCGCTGGAGCCGAGGTATTGCAGCAGCTTAGTGGTGTCTTCAAGCGTGGACTGCATCGTCATGGTCTTTCCCCCTGCTTTGGTTTCCGATTGCCACGGACCGCAATCATCCGCTTATGCCGAACGTGCCGGGCGGGACGTGTTCCGCCTGCGGCCAGCCGGAGCCGGTTACCCGGGCGCATGGCCGAAACTTGGCCATGTCGACTGCGCGTGTTGCGGTCCGCTTTGTCTTTTCATATCATGCTCAGTAGTGAGATAAATACGCTGAATGGAAAACTCTGTTCCCTAAATGGGCATAATGATGCTGGACTTTCTCAACGACATCCCGCTCCTGGTGGAAGTGGCCCGGCAGAAAAGCTTCACCAAGGCGGCTGATATTCTGGGGATTGGCGCTTCGACGCTCTCCAGGCGCATCAAGCTGCTGGAGGAGCGGATGGGGGTGCTCCTCTTCTACCGCGACACCCGCAACGTCGAGCCGACGGACAACGGCGCGTTGCTGCTCGAGCGGTGCGAGTTCATCCTCGAGGAGGCGCGCAAGGCCTATGACTCCGTGGTCATGATCATGCAGAGGCCTTCGGGGTTGCTCCGCATCTGCACGTTCCGGGATTTTTACGACAGCTATCTGAGAGCGGCGTTGATCGATTTCGCCGCCACGTGGCCGGACATCCAGATCGCGCTGACGTTCGCGGAGCATCAGGTGGACATGCGCACGGACCCCTACGACGTGGCCTTCCTCATCGGGCCCTCCATCGCCCCGCCGCTCGTGGCGAGGAAGCTGCTGACCATCGAGCCGTTTCTCTACGCCTCGCCCCGATTGTTCGAGCGCTACCCCATGCCCGTGGAGCCCAAGGATCTGCATCAGCTGCCCTGCATCGTCCTCGAGCGTTTCGGACGTCGCTGGCCCATGTATGACGGCAAGAGGCAGGTTACGGTCGACGTACAGCCCAGCTACACCTTCAGCTCCGTGGAGATGTGCCGCGATTTCGCCCTGGCCGGGCATGGCGTAGCCCTGCTCCGAGGTCTTACGGCCGCCCCGGACGAGAAGGAGGGGCGCCTGGTGCGGGTGCTCCCGCAGTGGAGCGGCGGCTTCGAGCACGACGTGAATCTGGTGACGGGCTCCGGCCAGCTTCCCCGGAGGGTACGCCTGTTCGTGGACCACATTCAGGCGCTCTTCGCCTCACTGTGACCGCCGCTTGGGTCGTCGGCTCGCCCCGCTCCTTGTGTCGACATGAGGCCCGGCCAGCAAAAGCTGACCGGCCTTTTCTTTATGGTGAGCCTGCCGGTGAGCCGGGTATTATCACTTGCTGGAGGAGCAGATGGCGCGATCCGCCCCTTCAAAACCGGCCCTATCAGATGGTGGATGGATGGCTCTGAAGGTGACCGGGATCAATCTTTATAAATAGTTCTCAGGCCTTTTTGGCTCCTTGAAAAGCGTATTGAGCCTCTTCGCGGCATCCATTACCGGACTCGGCTTCATGGTCCTGGCGCTTTGGGGGCAAATCTTGATGCATGCGCAGCAGGTGATGCACTTCTCCATGTCGATCATCGCGCTGTCTTGCGCGTCGATGGCTCCCACGGGGCATGTCTCCGCGCATACGCCGCATTGCGAGCATTGGTCGCTCACGGCTATGAAATCCACGCTCCACAGCTTCGTGCTGCCCCTGTAGGGATAAACTCCTGGGACAGGCACATCCTGGATTTGCGAGGCCGAGGCGATGGACTGTAGTTTCTCGCGTACTTTCCACCCAAACCGTTCCGCATGGTTCAAATCGTCCGGGTTGGGACGCCCATGCGCCACCGGCGTCTCGGAGCTGGAGAACGAGTGTTCCCCGATATATGCCGCACAGGCGATGGGCACGCAACCGCGTTGCGTTACGATGTTCTTCAGTTCTAGCAGCGCATTGTCGTATACGCGGTTGCCATAGACGACAACGCAGACCGCAGGGGTATTGCGGGCCTGGATCGCATTCAGCCATTCAACAACTATTTCCGGCACCCTGCCCATGTAGACGGGAACTCCGATCATGAGCAGATCGTTTTCAGCGGCAAGCAGCGGCTGTCTCCTTGCGCCGGGATTGGTGATATCGATCAATTCCGTGCTGCTTGGATCAATGCCGCGCGCGATGCCTTGAACAACTCTTTTCGTTGTTCCAGTCGGTGAGAAGAAAGCCAGCTTCAAAGAGTCTATTTTCATTTCATATACTCCATCAATTACGCACAAGTCTTACAAACAGTACCTTATCTATTTTAGCCCTTTCATCTTTTTTCGCGGTCTACGGATGAGCGGAAACTCACTCTCAATATGATTACTTTACAAAGCGTAACGAAACTTGCCAGTCCACGTCAAGCATGGCAAAAGCATGTGCACGGAGGACAGAGGCGAAACATGGCCAAGGCGAAAGTCGGACGCCCCAGAAGCGAGAAGTCGCGGGAGGCGATACTCAAAGCGACCCATGACCTGCTGACCGAAGGGAGTGGGGCGGGGTTGACCGTCGAGGCCATCGCAAGGCGGGCAGAGGTCGGCAGGCCGACCATCTACCGCTGGTGGCCCACGGTGGCGGATATCGTGCTGGAAGCGGTCCTGCGCCAAGCCGACAAGGACATCGCCGTACCCTCTTGCGAGTCCTTGCGCGAGACGCTGCAGGGATTTCTGAGGCAATCCATGCAGGCCACCGATTGGGGCGGCGTCCATCTGCGTTTCCTCATGGCGCATGCGCAAAGGGACGAAGAGTTTCGGGAGAGGTTCAGGGATAATTTCGTAGCTAAGCGGCGCGCGTTGCTGCGCTCGATTTTTGAGCAGGCTGTGGAGCGCGGGCAGATCGGATCGGAGCCTAACCTGGACTTGCTGGTGGACATTGTTTTCGGCGCCATGTGGTATCGCCTGCTCGTCGGCCACGCTCCCCTGGACGAGTCCTTGGCGGATGAATTGACCGAGGCGGCCGTCAGGCTGGTTCGGGCGGATCTTGAGTGACAGCGCGGCAATTCCTGCACCGCGACGAAAGACAAGTTGTTCATGCTCGATTGAGGGGCAGAGAGTCTGTTCCCAGACCACACAAAGGCCGGCCAGCATTCCGCTGACCGGCCTTTCCTTTCATCCATAAGGGCTGTTCGCCCTTATGTTCTTCTCTTTTCTACACCCTCTCCTCATGCTTCTTCCCAGGCTTGTCCAGGTTCTCCAGCAGCGTCTCCTCGCGCCGGACGATGAACTCGCTGGCTTTCTGGATGAGCACGAAGAACAGCGGGACGAAGAAGATGGCCACGAAGGTGGCGGCGAGCATGCCGCCGATGACGCCCGTGCCGATGGAGTGGCGCGCGGCCGCGCCCGCGCCCGAGGAGATGGCCAGCGGCACGACGCCCAGGATGAAGGCCAGCGAGGTCATGATGATGGGCCGGAAGCGCAGGCGGGCCGCTTCCAGGGCCGCTTCCATCACGCCCATGCCCTCGCGGTGCGCGGACACGCAGAACTCCACGATGAGGATGGCGTTCTTGGCCGACAGGCCCACCAGGGTCAGCAGGCCGATCTGGAAGTAGATGTCCTGGGACAGCCCGCGCATCCACACCGCCACCAGCGCGCCGAGCACGGAGATGGGCAGGATGCCGAGCACGGCCACGGGCAGGCTCCACTTCTCGTACTGCGCGGCCAGCACCAGGAACACGACCACGATGCCGAAGGCCAGCACGATGGGCGCCTGGTTGCCGGCCTTGATCTCCTGGTAGGACGCGCCGCTCCACTCGAAGCCGTAGCCCTGGGGCAGGGTTTCGGCCGCGAGCCTGGTGACCGTGGCCATGGCCTGGCCGCTGCTCACGCCGGGCGCGGGCGCGCCGGAGATCTGGACGGACGGGAAGCCGTTGAAGCGCGACACGGCGTTGGCGCCCGCGCGGTAGCTCACGTCCGTCACGCCGGACAGCGGGACCATCTGGCCCTGGGTGTTGCGCACGAAGATGCGCCCGATGTCCTCGGGGCTATCGCGGAACTCGGGCTCGGCCTGCAGCTGCACGCGCCAGATGCGCCCGTACTTGTTGAAGTCGTTGACGTACAGGGCGCTCAGGTAGGCCTGCATGGCCTCGAACACGCTGGCCACGGGCACGCCCATCATCTTGGTCTTGTCGCGGTTCAGGTCCACGTACAGCTGCGGCTGCGTGACGCGCAGCGTGCCGCGCAGGCCGGCCAGTTCGCTGTTGGCGCTGGCCGCGCCGATGAACTGGTTGCCGACATTGGCCAAATCCTCGATGCTGCCGCCGCCTCGGGACTGCAGCTCCATCTGGAAGCCCGCGCGTGTGCCCAGGCCCTGGATGGAGGGCGGGTTGAAGGCCAGGACCATGCCCTCCCCGCGTCCGGCGAAGTTCTTGAAGGCCGCGCCGGCCACGGCCTGGGCGCTGAGGCCCGGCGCTTGACGCTGCTCGAAGGGCTTGAGCCTGACGAACATGGTCGCGGCGCTGGTGCTGGTGATGCCGCCGCTCAGGAAGTCGAGGCCGCCGAGCAGCACCGTGCTCTCCACGGCCGGATGGCCGAGGAAGAACTGTTCGGCGTCCCGCGTCAGCTTGTCCGTGCGGTCCAGGGACGCTCCGTCGGGCAGCATGACGAAGGCCAGCACGAAGCCCTGGTCCTCGTCGGGCAGGAAGCCCGTGGGCACGCGCTGCTGCAGGGAAAAGGCCGCGTAGCAGAGCAGGCCGAAGATGGCCAGGGACACGGGCACGAAGCGGATGGCCTGGCGCACGCCCGTGGTGAAGCCCGAGGTCATGGCCTCGAAGGCGCTGTTGAACCAGCGGAACAGGATGAACTTCCTGCCGTGGGTCGGCCGCAGGATCAGCCGGCACAGGGCCGGGCTGAGGGTCAGCGCCACCAGGCCGGAGATGGCCACGGACACGGCGATGGTCACGGCGAACTGCTTGTAGAGCTGGCCGGTGAGGCCGCCCAGGAAGGCCACGGGCACGAAGACCGCGGACAGCACGAGCACCACGGCGATGACCGGGCCCGTGACCTGTTCCATGGCCTTGATCGTCGCGTCTCGCGGCGACAGTCCCTCCTGTTCCATGATGCGCTCCACGTTCTCCACCACGATGATCGCGTCGTCCACCACGATGCCGATGGCCAGCACCAGGCCGAACATGGTCAGGGTGTTGATGGAGAAGCCGAGGGCGAGCATGCCGGCGAAGGTGCCGATGATGGCCACGGGCACGGCCAGCAGAGGGATGAGCGTGGCGCGCCAGGACTGCAGGAACAGGAAGACCACCACGAGCACCAGGCCCACGGCCTCCAGGAGCGTGCGCACGACCTCGGACATGGAGGCCTGGATGAAGGTGGTCGTGTCGTAGGGCATGCGGAAGGAGACGCCCGGCGGGAAGCTCGCCGAGGCCTGCTTGAGGGCGTTTTCGACCCCCTTGATGGTGTCCAGGGCGTTGGCTCCGACCTGCAGGTAGACGGGCATGAGCGTGGTCGGCTTGCCGTTCACGCGGCCGAACAGGTCGTAGCTCTGCGCGCCCATTTCCACGCGGGCCACGTCCCTGAGGCGCAGGGTCGAGCCGTCGGGGTTGGCGCGCAGGATGATGTTCTCGTACTCCGAGACCTCCTGCAGCCGCCCGCGGGTCAGCACCGGCACGGTCAGCTCGATGGCGTCGCCCGTGGGGCGCTGGCCGATGGTGCCGGCCGGGAACACGGCGTTCTGCTCGCGGATGGCCGCGGCCACCTCGGACACTGTCAGGCCGCGCATGGTCAACAGGTCGGGGTTGACCCAGATGCGCATGGAGTAGTCCTTGGTGCCGAAGACGGACACGTCGCCCACGCCGGGCACGCGCTTGAGCATGTCCACGAGGTTGATGGTCGCGTAGTTGCTCAGGAAAATGTCGTCGTAGCGGCCGTCGGACTCCAGGGAGACCACGCCGAGCATGCTGGTGGAGGATTTGGTGACCGTGATGCCCTGGCGCACGACTTCCGAGGGCAGGCGCGGCTCGGCGATGGACAGGCGGTTCTGCACCTCCACGGCGGCCATGTCCTGGTCCGTGCCGATCTCGAAGGTGGCCACGATCTTGATGGCGCCGTTGTTGGAGCAGAGGGAGCTGAAGTAGAGCAGGTGCTTGACGCCGCTCAGCTGCTGCTCGATGGGCGCGGCCACGGACTCGGCCGCGGTCTTGGCGTCCGCGCCCGGATACGACGCGTTGATCTGAATGGTCGGCGGCGTGATCTGCGGGTAGCGGTCGATGGGCAGCACGAAGATGGCCACCGATCCCGCCAGCAGGATCAGGATGGACAGCACGCAGGCGAAGACGGGGCGGTCGATGAAGAAACGTGAGAACATGGCTACATCTCCGTGGCGGCCTGGGGCTGCCCCTTGGCGGGCGTTTCGGCCGTGACGGCCGGCTGGGGCGCGACGGGCGTGCCGGGCCTAAGCTGCATGAGACGATCCACGATGACCGTCTCGCCCGGTTCGAGCCCGGATTCGACGATCCACAGCTCGCCCTCCCAGGGGCCCAGGGTCACGCGCCGGATCTCGGCCTGCTTCTGGGCGTTGACCACATAGACCATGGAGCCGGTGGGGTTCTGGAGCACGGCCTCCTTGGGGACGAGCAGGGCGTTCAGCCGGTCGATGCCCCTGACGCGCACGTGCACGAACTGGCCCGGCTTGAGGCGCCCCTCGGGATTGGGAAAGGTGCCGCGCACGACCGAGGAGCCGGTGGCCGGGTCGATCTGCGGGTCGGTGTAGGTGATCTCGCCCTCGTGGTGATAGGGCGTGCCGTCGGCCAGTGTCAGGCGCAGGCGCATGTTTTTCGTGGCCGGCTGGGTGGTCCTGCCGCTCTCGGCCAGGCGGCGCGCCTGCAGGATGTCCTGTTCGCTCACGGTGTAGCGCACGTAGATGGGGTCGATCTTCTCCACCACGGCCAGCAGGCCGTTGCTGGAGTCGTCCACGAAGCTGCCCACCTCCTTCCTGGCCATGCCGACGAGGCCGTCGATGGGCGACTTCACGGTGGTGTAGCCCAGGTCGAGCCTGGCCTTGGTGATCCCGGCCTTGGCCAGCTCGATGTTGGCCACGGCCAGCCGCTCCTCTGTCAGCCATTCCTCGACTTCGTCCTCGGTGGCCGCGTCGCTGCGCAGCAGTTCGGTATAGCGCTTGACCTTCTGGCGGGCCCGCGCGAGCTGCGCCTCGGCGCTGCTCAGCTTGGCCTGGGCCTCTTCGAGCGTGGCCTGGAAGGAGCGCGGATCGATGCGGAAGAGCGTCTGTCCGGCCAGGACCCGCCCGCCTTCTTCGAAATGCTTGCTCTCCAGGAAGCCGCGCACGCGCGAGCGGATCTCCACTGTCTGGAACGCCTCGGTCTGGCCCAGGAACACGGGCTGCAAGGGCACTGTCCTGGGTTCGAGCGTGACCACACGCACGGGCATGGCCGCCGCCTGCGGAGACTGGTTCTGCACGGCCTGCGGGGCATGGTCGGCCTTCTGCCAGTACAGGATGCCGCCGACCACCGCGCCGACGAGGACGATGAGCACGAAGGCGCGGCGCATGAGGCTGGCGCCCCAGCCCCGGCGGGCGCTTGAACTTTCGTTTCTGAGGACCATTGCGTATCTCCTGGAATTCCTGCTTGCGGAAAACATATCGGCTGCCGCCCGCGGGCGGCCGTGTCGTTCGGTCCTTTCCGAGAGAGGGCGTCGCCTGCCAGAGCGGCTCGCTCCTCTCTCGGGCTCTCACCCACCAGGGGGCACCGGCCCCCTGGACCCGCGAATTTATTGTTCAGCGCCTCGAAGCCGCGACGGACGCATGTTCGTGGCTCGACGCCGGCCGGAAAAAGGGTTTCCAAAGGGGCCGCGCCCCTTTGGCCGCCGGAGGCTCCTCCGCGCGACGGCCGCAAGTCGGGGCCGGGCCGTCAGCCCGCCTTCACTTTGTCTTCATCCTGGCGGACTCCGCGGGCGAGAGCAGGCCGTGCAGCAGAAGGTCCTTGATGTCCTCGGCCTGCTGCTCCAGGCTCGTGCCGCGTCCCGCGAAGTGGTTGTTGAAGATCGTGCCGTAGAGCAGGTTGCGGAGGTTATCCAGGGTCCGGTCCACGGGCACGTCCCGGAACCTGCCCGCCTGTATGAGCGACCTGAACGCGGCGCGGGCCTGTTCGCAGTTGGTTTCGCGGTACTTCAGGTAGGTCGGGTCGTCCCGGTCCTTGAACTGCGCCCGCTCCTGGATGAGCAGCTCTATGTATTCTGGGTGCGCGTCGAAATAGGCCAGAAAGGAGCGGATCGCATGGCCGAGGCGCTCGACGGGGTCCTTGGCGCCGGACGAGTGCGTGGCGGCCAGCAGCCCCTGCATGACGTAGTCCACGGAGGCCCGGAACAGATCGCCCTTGCTCTTGAAATAGTTGTATATGGTGCCTTTCGCGCATCCGGCGTCCACGGCGATGGCGCCCATGTCGGCCTTGGCGAAGCCGTCGCGCGCGAAGTGTGTGACGGCCTGGCGCAGGATGGCCTCCCGGCGCTGGCGAGCCAGCTCCGGGTCGCGCGGCCTGCCGGGCCCAACGCGTCCTTCGGTTGCTTGCGTCATGTCATCCGCCATATTGATATGTGCATTGCAAAGTAAACTTTTCAATGCTGATCGTCGGCCGAATGCGTGGTTTCCGGCTGACTCACGCCGCTTCGCGGCGCATCGGCATTGCGGCCGATGTACGGATATCCGCAATTATCTGACCAGTAGGTCATGTTATCCAAAAAGGTTGCTACGTCAAGTGGTCCGGCCCTGGAGCGGCAGTCGATGAAACCTGGCGGCTCCATCTTCCGATTAAATCTGGGATATGCGAGAGCCGCCGTCTTGGGCAACACTAATTGTCTTGCGCACTATTTTCCTTTTGAAGCATGTCCCCGGGATACGGAAGGACGGTGCGCCTTGCCGGCCGTGCCGTCAGGCTTCAGCATGGGGCGCATCCGGAGGCCGGGTTAGCGCCGCGGGACGCGGCATGAATTCCGGCAGATATTCGGCGGTGATCGCCCCGCCGCCGGAAGGCGCAAACATTGAGCGCCTTTTGCTCTTGATTTCTTCCTGCCCATGCTACTACTTAAGACAGGATTAATTCCCAATCTCGTGCCTAGGAGGCCTGGAATCGTGCTAGCGGGAATCGACGCGGGTTCGGTAAGCATCAAGGTCGCGGTGCTCGATGCACAGGGCAGGATCGTCAAGGGCGTCTACGAACGCCACGGCGGGCACCCCCTGGAACGCGCCCTGGACATCCTGGACCGGCTGTCGGCCGAATACCCCGGCCTGCGGGCGGCCTGCACCGGCTCGGCCGGCAAAAGGCTGGCCACGCTGATCGGCTGCCCTCACTACAACGAGCTGGCGGCCTTCGCCCAGTCCTCGGCCCGGCTGCTGCCCGGCGTGCGCAGCGTGTTCGAGATGGGCGGCGAGGATTCCAAGCTCATGCTGCTGGACGAGCAGGGCAACCTCAAGGACTTCGCCCTCAATTCGGTCTGCGCCGCGGGCACGGGCTCGTTCCTGGACCAGCAGGCCGAGCGCATGCGCCTTTCCATCGAGGAGTTCGCCTCCCTGGCCCTGAAGAGCGAGAATCCGCCGCGCATCGCCGGCCGCTGCAGCGTGTTCGCCAAGTCGGACATGATTCATCTGCAGCAGATCGGCTCGCCGCTGGAGGACATCGTGGCCGGCCTGTGCTTCTCGGTGGCGCGCAACTTCAAGGGCGCCATCGTGCGCGGCAGGCCCATCGAGCGACCCGTGGCCTTCATGGGCGGCGTGGCCCTGAACCAGGGAGTGGTGCGTGCCTTCCGCGAGGTCTTCGGCCTGGCCGAGGACGAACTGGTCGTGCCCGGCCATCCGACGCTCATGGGCGCCATGGGCGCGGCGTTCAAGGCCCAGGCCGAGAACACGGCCAGGCCCATGGACCTGGAGGCCCTGCGCCTGGCCCTGACCGAGAACAGCTATGCCGACCCCGGCCAGCCACCGCTTCTGTCCGATGGCGACGACTTCGCGGCCCGGCATCTGGTTCCGTTCCAGGAGAAACCGTCGCCCGCCTTGGCCCCCAGGCTGTACATGGGCATCGACGTGGGCTCCATTTCCACCAACCTGGCGCTCATGGACGAAGCGGACAACCTGGTGGCCAAGCGCTACCTGCGCACGGCATCCCGGCCCATCGAGGCCGTGCGTCAGGGGTTGGCCGAGATCGAGGCCGAGCTGCAGGAGAAGTACGGCGAGCTGCCCGAGATCGCCGGCGTGGGCACCACGGGCTCGGGCCGCTACATGATCGCGGACTTCTTCGGCGCGGACGTGGTCAAGAACGAGATCACGGCCCAGGCCAAGGCCGCCGCGCACATCGACCCGTCCGTGGACACCATCTTCGAGATCGGCGGCCAGGACTCCAAGTACATTTCGCTCAAGGACGGCGTCATCGTCGATTTCGAGATGAACAAGGCCTGCGCCGCGGGCACGGGCTCCTTTCTGGAAGAGCAGGCCGAGAAGCTGTCCATCGCCATCAAGGACGAGTTCGCCCGCCTGGCCCTGGGCTCCGAAGCTCCCTGCCGTTTGGGCGAACGCTGCACCGTGTTCATGGAGAACTCCCTGCAGGCCAGCCTGTCGCGCGGCGCGGGCCGCGACGACCTGCTGGCCGGGCTGGCCTACTCCATCGTGGAGAACTACATCGGCCGCGTTGTGGCCGGCCGCAAGATCGGCGAGCGCATCTTTTTCCAGGGCGGCACGGCCTTCAACAAGGCCGTGGTGGCCGCCTTCGAGAAGTACCTCGGCCGGCAGGTAACCGTGCCGCCGGACCACGACGTGACCGGGGCCATAGGCATGGCTCTCATCGCGCGCGAGCACGCCCGAGGCAAGGGGCCCTCGCGCTTCGGCGGCTTCGATATGGCCCGTCGGCCCTACGGCCTCAAGTCATTTGCTTGCAAGGGCTGCGACAACCTGTGCGAGATCAACCGGGTCAGCATCGAGGGCCGCGAGGACAAGCTCTTCTACGGCGGCCGCTGCGAGAAATGGGACATCCGGCGCAGGAAGGAGACCACGGTCCCGGACCTGTTCGCCTTCCGCCGCCAGGCCCTGACCGGCGCGCACGAGGCCCGGCGCGAGCTGTTCGAGGCCGGGGGCAGGCCTGCCCCGCGCGGACGCCTGGGCCTGCCGCTGGTGTTCTTCCTGCACGACACGCTGCCTTACTACTCGACCCTGCTGTGGGAGCTGGGCTTCGAGCCCGTGGTCTCGCCCGAAACCACGCCGCGCATCGTGGGCCTGGGCGTGGAGATGGTCCTGGCCGACACCTGTTTCCCCATCAAGGCCGCCCAGGGCCACATCCGCTGGCTCCAGGAGCGCGGCCTGGACAGAATATTCCTGCCGAGCTTCGTCAACCTGGGCCGGCCCGGCGATGCCTGGACCAACTCCCAGGGCTGCCCGCTGACCCAGTCCTTTCCCTATCAGGTGCGCGCGGCCTTCCCGGAGCTGACCGTCATCGCCCCGGACGTGAGCCTGTCCTGGGGCGAGCGGCACCATTTCGAGCGGCTGCGCAAGGCCCTGGCGCCCTTGGGCGTGCGCGGCGGCGAGCTGCGCAAGGCCATGGCCCGCGCCCAGCAGGCCCAGGAGCGCTTCCGCGCGGCCATCCAGACCAAGGGCCGCGAGTTCCTGGACACGCTCGAAGGCCGGGCCCTGGTCGTCATGGGCCGGCCCTACAACGCCTTCGACATGGGCATGAACCTGGAGATACCGCGCAAGCTGGCCAGCCTGGACGAGCCGTGCATCCCCATGGACTTCCTGCCCTGCGAGGAGCTGACCGCAGAGGTCGCGGCCGACTGGCCGCACATGTACTGGCGCTCGGGCCAGCGCATCCTGCGCGCCGCGCGCTACGTGCGCAACCACCCGCACCTCTTCCCGCTGTTCATCGGCAACTTCTCCTGCGGCCCGGACTCCTTCATCCTCAAGTACTTCGAGGAGGAGCTGCGCGGCCATCCGGCCCTGCACATCGAGATCGACGAGCACTCGGCCGACGCGGGCGTCATCACCCGCCTGGAGGCTTTCCTGGACAGCCTGACGGCCATGGGCCACGCCAAGCCCGGACCCGTGGAGCGCAGGACGCGCGGCGTGCCCAGGCCCACGCGCTCGCGCGGCATCATCATGCACGTGCCGCGCATGAGCGACCATTCCTTCGGCCTGGCAGCGGCCTTCCGCTTCTGCGGCGTGGACGCGCGGGTCATGGACGAGACCGACGACGAGGCCGTGGCCCTGGCCCGCAAGTATGTCACGGGCAAGGAGTGCTACCCCTGCGCCGTGACCACGGGCGACATGCTCAAGATCTGCTTCACGCCGGGCTTCGACCCGGAGCGTCAGGCCTTCTTCATGCCCTCGGGCACGGGGCCGTGCCGCTTCGGCCAGTACAACGTGTTCCAACGCATGGTCCTGGAGCGGGCCGGCTTCGGCCAGGCCAAGGTCTACTCGCCGGAGCAGAGCGAGACCTTCTACGAGGAGCTGGGCGTGGAAGGCTCGGATTTCGCCCGCAAGTGCTGGCAGTCCATCGTGTCCATCAGCCTGCTGCAGAAATGCCTGCACGAGACGCGGCCGCTGGAGGCCGCGACCGGCACGTGCGACGCCCTGTACGCCGACTACCTGCCGCGCGTGTGCAGGGCCGTGGAGCAGGGGGCGGTGCTGGAGCCGGTGCTGGAGGACATGCGCCGGGACTTCGAGGCCGTGCGGCGCACGGACGAGGACAAGCCGCTCATCGGCATCGTGGGCGAGATCTTCGTGCGCTCGAACCCTTTCTCCAACGAACGGCTCGTGCAGGCCGTGGAGGCCCTGGGCGGCCGGGCCTGGCTCGCGGCCGTGGACGAATGGATCTACTACGTGGCGGCCATGGCCAAGCGCCGGGCCATGCGCAACCGCGACGTGCGCCACCTGCTGCAGCTGGCCATCAAGGACTTCGTGCAGAAGCGCGTCAGCCACCGCTACGAGAACATCTTCACGGGCTTCCTGGAGACCGCGCCCGAAGCGCACGTGGATGAGGTCATGCGCCTGGCAGCGCCGTACGTGCACGTGTCCTTCGAGGGCGAGGCCATCCTGTCCGTGGGCAAGGCTGTGGACATGTGCCGCCTGGGCGCGGCGGGCATCATCAACGCCATGCCCTTCGGCTGCATGCCCGGCACCGTGACCACGGCCCTGCTGCACCCGGTGGCCGAGCGCTTTGGCGTGCCGACCATATCCATGCCCTTCGACGGCTCCCGCTCGCCCACGCTGGGGCTGACCCTGGAGACGTTCATTGAGCAGGCCAAGGCCAAGGTGCGTGAAGAGCGGAATGGACGGCGGGCCCAGGCCTGAGGCTATGAAACTCTAATCCATGCCCGCCACGTGGCCGGTGTCGTCGCAGAAGTCGCACTTCTCCAGGTCGATGGTCCGGCCGGCCTTGCCGCACGTCCAGCAATACACGCGGTTGACGACCTTCTCGCCGCCGCACTCGGGGCAATCATCGCCTTTCCACTCGCCCGTGCCCTCGCAGGTCGGGCACTGCACTTTTTCGACCCTTCTTTCTTCCATGCCGCGCCTCCTTGCAGCGAATGTCTGGGTAGTCGGCGACGAGTATACCCCCCCACGGCCGAAAGGGAAGGATAAGCCGGCCCGCCCGCGGCTCATCGGGTGTGCCCGCCAAAGGAACATGTTATGGCTTGCCGAAGGACGCACCCGCAAGGCAAGGAGCGCTGACATGCCCAATCCGCCCGAGATAGGTTCCCTGGCCCCGGATTTCCGGCTCCCATCGCCGGCAGGCACGCAGGTCTCCCTGTCGAGCCTGCGCGGACAGTGGGTCACGGTCTACTTCTATCCCCGCGACGGCTCCTCGGGCTGCACGGCCGAGGCCCTGGAGTTCAGCGAGCTGCTGCGGGAGTTCCAGACTCGCGGCTGCGTGGTGCTGGGCATCAGCCGCGACTCCCTGGCCGCCCACGAGCGCTTCATCGACAAGTGCAAGCTCATGGTGCCGCTGCTCTCGGACGAGGGACTGTCGGCCATCGACGCGTACGGGGCCTGGCGGGCCAAGAAGATGTACGGCAAGGAGAGCATGGGCGTGGTCCGCTCGACATATCTCGTCGATCCGCAGGGCGTGGTGCGCGCGGCCTGGCCCAGCGTGCGCAAGTCCTCGGGCCATGCCGCCGAGGTGCTCGAGAAGCTCAAGGAACTTGTCGGCGAAGGGGCTGCGCGCGCGGGCGGCTGATGTCCGCGCGTGCGGTTATAAATGGCGCTAAAAAACTAACCCGATTTACTCCCCAAAGCCTCTCCCCGGGAGCGCCCTTCGGGTATGCTTGCTTGGATCATCCGGCCTGTAAGCCTGCGGAGCCATGCGCCGCCCTGGGGCTGCAGCCTGGACCGGCTGGGACTTCGCCTCGGCCGGGCAAGCCGAACGGGAGGAGAGCATGCGCCAGCGGGTCGTCCACCTCATCAATCCCAAGACGGATTCGCTGACCACCCGTCCCATGTACATGAACCGCGCCCTCTATTCGCCCCTGGCCGGGCTTCTGGCCGTCGCGGGGCTTATTCCGCGCGAGCGCTACGAGACGGTCCTGACCGACGAGAACATCGAGCCCATCGACTTCGACCTCAAGGCCGACCTGGTGGGCATCTCGGCCATGACGGCCTACGTGAAGCGAGGCTACGAGATCGCGGACGAGTTCCGCCGCCGGGGCGTGCCCGTGGTCATGGGCGGCGTGCATCCGAGCCTGATGAGCCGGGAAGCGCTGCAGCACGCCGATGCCGTGGTGGCGGGCGAGGCCGAGCTGGTCATGGGGCGGCTGCTGGACGATCTGGAGCAGGGGCGCATGCGCGGCATCTACAAGGCCGACAGGCTTTGCCCCATGGAAAGCATGCCCCTGCCCCGCTACGATCTCATCAAGCAGAACCGCTACGTCAACCGAGCCTTTATCCAGACCACGCGGGGCTGCAGGCAGGGCTGCACCTTCTGCGCCGAGTCGCTCATGAACGGCCTGCGGGCCCGCCATCGGCCAGTGGACGAGGTCCTGCGCGAGATCGACGCCTGCGGCCAGCGCTACATATCCATCAACGACGCCGATTTCTTCGGTTCCAGGGAGAGACCCAAGGCGGTCATGCGGGCCCTACGCGGCCGTGGCCTTCGCTGGCAGGCCGGCGTGACGAGCAGGCTGGCCGGCGACGACGAGATGCTCGAACTCGCCGCCGAAAGCGGCTGCTACATGCTCAGCATCGGCTTCGAATCCATCTCGTCCAGGACGCTCAAGGACGTGCACAAGAGCGTCAACCGGCCGGAGGAGTACGCGCGGCTCGTGGAGAAGATCCACTCCCACGGCATCATGGTCTTCGGCCTGTTCATGTTCGGTTTCGACACCGACGACGAGGCGGTGTTCGAGGACACGAGCAGGCTGAACATAGGCGCCGGCTTCGACATGTGCGCCTACTCGGTGCTCACGCCCTATCCCGGCACCTTATCCTGGTACGAGCTCAAGAAGGCGGGGCGGATCGTCTCTTGCGACTGGGACAAGTACGACCAGGGCCACATCGTCTACGAGCCGAGATGCATGAGCGCCCAGGAACTGCGCGACGGCCACAGGAAGACGTTCAAGGCCTTCTACTCCTGGCCCAGCATCGCCAGGCGTTTCCCCGTGTCGGGCAGCCGCAGCCGCGGCCAGTGGGCCATCTACAACCTGTTCATGCGCAAGGCCGCCCTGCGCGACGACAGGCGGCAGGTGGCCGAGCCCACGGAGCCCACGGCCTACGCGCCCATGCCGCCGCTGCTGCCGCACCATTCCGCCTGGCGCAAAGCCATCCTGGAGGATGCCGAGGGCCTGAAGGACACCAACTGATGCATTTTGCATTTCAGACGCTCCATTGGGCGTTGACGGCGGAATGACGTTCCGCCTGCGCCTGCGGGGCGGCAAGCCATGCCTGAACATGGCTTGCGGGCATTATCGAGATGAAAATGCCCTGACTCAGGCCTTTTCCGTCTCCTGATCCGGCTCCTTGCCCGCGCAGGAGAAGTCGCCGAGCAGGAAGCAGTCGGCCATGCGCTGGACGCTGGCCTCGCTGTGCATGAGCATGTCCATCTGGCGGGTGAAGATGAGCAGCCGGCCCATGGCTTCCAGATGCCGCTCGATGTCCGGGGCCTCCAGTTTCTGGATGCGCGCCGATACCCTGTCCGCCACGACCTCCACGCTGAAGCCGAGCTTTTCCAGGATGAGGGCGATGGCCCGCACGCGGCGGTGGCGGCGGACCTCGTCGGCGGCTCCGCCCGTGAACTTGAAGCTCGCGTAGTTTTTGTTCACCGTGTTGCCGCAGTAGCTGTCCAGGATGGAGTAGTGGTAGCCCACGCGCGAGCTGAAGTTGCAGTACTTGTCCGAGACGATGGCGTAGCTCTTGTCCCCGAAGCGCTCGGCCTGGTTGGGCGGGGTGAGCATCTGCCGGCTCATGACCGACAGGAAGCCGCCGAGGTTCACCGGCCTCGGCTCCATGGTGCTCAGGCGTTCGTCGGTCATGCCGCGCAGGACCGCAGCGAAGGGTCTGGAGCTTACCTCTCCCTGGCTCGCTACATATGCGCCGGACACGGCAAGCCCGCCGCCCAGGTCCAGCAGGTAGAGGTCCAGGGGGATGGGCGCGCGCAGCTTCACGGCCATGCCCTCGTGGTCCGAGGCCCTGTCGCCCACGCTGAACATCTCGGCATAGGACAGCTCGTGGATGAGGCGCGTCAGGTCATGGATGGTCCGGCAGCCGTGCGGCCCGAAATCGGGCGACGCCGGGTCGGTCAGGTGCAGGGGCACGATGTGCCTGGCCATGCGGGCCAGCGCGTCGTGCACCGGCGTGCCCTGCATGAACACGCGGCGTTCTCCGGCCAGGGCCAGCAGCTCGTCCACCCGGCCCCGGTAGATGCGCCGCGAGGCCGCGTCCACGGTGACGATCTCGCCTTGTTCGAGGCTTGCGGTGGCCTGCTTGAGGTTGAGGATGGAGGGCATGCCGAACTCGCGGCACAGCGAGGCCATGTGGCCGGTGACGCTGCCCGCGTCCGTGAGGATGGCCCTGGCCTTGGGCATGGCCAGGACGTAGTTGGGCGAGGAGTGCGCGGCCACGAGCACGCCGCCCTCGGGGAAGGCCAGCAGGTCCTCCTTGTCGCGCACCAGCACCACGGGCCCGGAGCCGACGCCCGGAAAGGCGGTCTCGCCGCCGGACAGGATCACTTCGCGGCCGGGCACGGGCGGCAGCGGCTTGGCGGGCTCCAGCCCCTCGCGCCGCAGCGGCCGCGACTGGACCACGAACATGCGGCCCGAGGCGTCCTGGGCGAACTCCACGTCCTGCGGTTCCCCGAAGTGCTCCTCCAGGCGCAGGGCATGGCCGGCCAGCTCGGAGGCCTGGGCGTCGCTCAGGCTGGGCTGCTCGCGCATTCCGGGGTCCACGTCCATGCGCTCCAGTTTGCCCGACGAGCCCAGGGCCAGGCGGATGTCCTTGGAGCTTATGCGCCGTTCCGTTAGGCGCGGCCCGTCGGGCGCGCGCTCGAACAGGAAGGAGTCAGGCGGCACGATGCCGTCCACGGCATAGGGACCCAGGCCCCATATGGACTGCACGAGCACGCGCTCGTCGGTGAGCGACAGGGGGTTGCGGGTGAAGGCCACGCCGCTGGCGCGGGCCTGGACCATTTCCAGGCAGGCCACGCTCATGGCCGAATCCTCGAAGGGCACGCCCTTGTGCAGGCGGTAGGTGATGGCCCGCGAGGTGAACAGGCTGGCCACCACGCGCTTGTAGCCCGAGAACAGCTCCTCGGGCTCGATGTCGAGCAGGGTAAGGTACTGGCCGGCATAGGTCAGGGCGCTGTCCTCGCCCACGGCGCTGGAACGCAGGGCCACGCGCGGGCGGCCGCCCGCCGGCCGGGCCACGTGCTTCTCGTAGGCCGCGGCGATGGCCCTGGACAGCTCCTCGGGAATCTCGGCGGCCTCGAACAGCTCCTGGATCTCCTGGCTTGCGGTCTCCAGGCTGCGCGGGTCGTCGCCCTGAATGGCCATGAGGCGCTTGCGCACCTCGTCCTCCAGATCCTGGTGGCGCAGGAACAGGCGGTAGGCGCCGGTGGTGATGGCGAAGCCGCGCGGGGCCGGCACGCCCACGCGGCTGGACAGTTCGCCCAGGTGCGCGTTCTTGCCGCCCACGGCATCCACCATGTCGCGCGTGATGCGCGAATAGGGCAGGATGAGCTCCACTTCTTCCTGCGGGGCCTGTTCGCGCAGTTCTTTGCGCAAGCCGTCCAGGATGTCTTCGAGGGCCGCGCCGATTGCGGGATACCTGCCGCCCGAGAGGGCGTCGAAGCTGCCCACCATGCGCTTCACATGAAACATGGCCCGCGTGGCCATGGCCCGCACGAAGGACATGCCGAAGATCTCGCGGCCCTGCAGCTTGTCCTCGATTTCGGCCATGATGCGCAACAGCTCGGAGTTCGACTCCAGAAGCTCCAGGAAGTTCACGTACCTGCCGCGGAACGCGTGCAGGGACTCGGCCGTGACCGGCTTGCGGCGACGGCGGAACAGGGTGTCGAAAAAGCCCATGCCCATGCCTCCGGCGTGGTCTGTCTCCAGGACGGCCCAAGAACGGCGGCTCTCCCCGCACGCGCTTTCCCCTGATCCAAGGCGTACGGATCGCGCAATTGCGAGGAAAACCCATCAGGGTGAATGCATGACCTGTTCCGACCCGTCCGGCAAGCGGCACGTCAGCTAGGCAAAAAACAAGGCGCGGCGGGCGGCCGTGACCATGGCCGTATCGGCGGGACTGGGAAGGCGATGTCGATGAGGCGGGCTGCCCTCGGCGCGAAAGGCTTGAGTGTCACGTCGAGCGCGGCCTGCCGTTGGCCCGTCAGGGTCAGCGCGCCGCCATGGGTGTCGATTGCCGGGCAAAATGCAACCTTTGCCCGGCGATCGACACGTCGAGCCCACAGACGAAACGTGACATGGCATTGAGGAGGAGCGCGGTCCCCGGCCGGCGGCGCCTCCTCAAGCTCCCTGGGGGGCAGCGTCAGGCTGTGGGGCTTTCCTCCCGGCCGGCCCCGCGCTTTTCCCACAGCTTCAGTTCGCCCATCTTTTTGCGCCGCTCGCGGGCCAGACCCTTGGCGATGAGCGAAGTGCCCTTCTTGTAGCCCCACTTGGCCTTGTACTCCTTGGGGGACAGGTTGTGCTGGGCCAGGTGCTTCCTGGTGAGCACCTTGAACTTCTTGCCGCATTCGAGGCACTGGATGCTGCGTTCCCTGATGGCCTTGTCAGGCGAGAGCAGGCACTCTTCCTCCTCGCCCTGGGCCTGGGAGCCTTCCGGGACAGCCTCCTTCAGCCCCTGGCAAATTTTCTTGGTCATGGAGATCATCTCTTCCGGCGTCATCTGCCGGACACCTGCCTGGGCTTTCACGATCTTCAGGGCTTCCTCGAGGTATTCCATCCATCGACCTCCTGGTGCAGCTTGCGGGTATTACACATGCTCCTCCCATGATTCCGGTCACACTACGCCAGTCGGAGCCTTTCTCAATTAGATTTACGCAAGACATGAGCGTAGGCCGGATATTCATGGGCGATGCACGGCCACGCGACAGGGCGTTCATGACGGGCTGGCAAGGTCGGCAGGGCGGAAGGTCGGCGTGCGCGCGGCCGCAATGCAGGGGAATGGGATATGGATGAAGATCGATGCCGGCGCGGGACGGGCCGGCTCCACGCGCCAGAGCCTACAGGGGAGCGTCGAGCGATCCGGCGTAGCCGGTCATCTCCATGTAGCCGCGGCCCATGACCGGGCGGCCGCGCAGCGTGCCTTCGACGCGCACGCTGCCTTCCCAATAGATTGCGCTGGTGGTCCTGCCGGCGCGCATGTCCTGTTCGGCCATGGCCGGACGGATGGTCAGGTCCAGGTCCAGGCCCGGAATATCCAGCCGCCAGCCCGAGGGATAGCGTGCGCCGCTGTGCGTGCTGGTCCAGTAGTCCAGCACGCTCAGGAGCATGTCGTCGTGGCCCAGGTGAATGGGCGAGGCGCCGGGCTGGACGAAGCTGCCGCTGGACGCCTGGCTGTCGGCCTCCAGGCTGTCGCGCAGGAAGAAGGCCATGAGTTCGGTCTGGTCGTCGAACTGCAGGCTCAGCCAATCCCAGCCCACCAGATCCGCTTCCAGCAGCTCCGAGGAATACTCATGGTCCATCCAGGCCAGTCCCGTTACGTCCACACTTCTGCCGTTCATTTCGATGCTCCCTTCCGCCCTTGGCCGGGTGAAGGAGTAGTGGCGGCCCGCTTTTTCGGGGCGCCTGTCATTGTGATGCAGCCGCCTGGGCCGAGGCGGCTTGTCGGGGATAAGGCGGGGATGCGGGGCGAGGCCGCCGGGAAGGCGGATCGGCATGGCCCGGTGGTGCGGGCGCGGTCTTGCGCCACGCCGGACCTCCCGGATCCGCTGCTCCCGCTTTCATGTTCAGCAAATGCCATTCCATATCTTTCCGGCAGGTGCGGAGCAACGGCATTCAAGAGTCGGAGCGGACTGCAATCCATGAGTTGAACGGCTTCCGGCATTGCAGGCGTCGGAACATGCTGGACGTCTTATGCGGAAAATCAATAAATCCGGTGGAATGCATTGAAGGCGAGCATCCATTAATCATTCCAGCACTCGTGGCGATGCCGTCGTCGGCCGGACGCGGCTGGGCGCGGAGCGAGGACAACGACGGCCGGACAGGCCGGAAAGCGGGCGGCGGTCCCGGAGCAGGAGCCGGACAGTCCACGGAATAGGGAAAGGTCCACCCGAAGGAGACACGGGTTCGCCTTCACTCCCTGTCGGCCGAGGCGAGCACCACGCGGTTGCGGCCCAGCCGCTTGGCTTCGTACAGGGCGCGGTCGGCGGCGTCGGAGAGGGTGTGGGCGTCGGGGAATTCGGGGAAGGTGGCGATGCCGCAGCTGAAGGTGACCCGGAACACGGCCCCGTTGGCGCTCTGGTCCATGTCGGCGAAGGCCGAGCGAATCCTGTCCAGCAGCTCGGCCGCGTGGTCGCGGTCGTCGATGTCCAGCAGGATGACCGCGAACTCCTCGCCGCCATAGCGGCCCACCACGTCCGACACGCGCAGCCGCTGTTTGAGGACCTTGGCCAGGATCTTGAGCACCTTGTCGCCGACGAGGTGTCCGTAGGTGTCGTTGACGTTCTTGAAGTGGTCCAGGTCGATCATGGCGAAGGCCAGCCGCGCGCCTATGCGCCGGGCGCGGCTGCATTCGGACTCCAGGCGGATCTTGAGGCTCGTGTGGTTGAGCAGGTTGGTCAGGCTGTCGCGGGTAAGCATGGAGCGCAGCACGCGGTAGCGCCGCACCCGGCTCTGAATGGCCGCCACCAGGTGGTCGGGGCGCATGGTCTTGGACAGGAAATCGTCCGCGCCCAGGCTGACGGCCGACAGCTGCTTGGAGAGGTCCTCCTCCATGGACAGATAGACGATGGGGATGGAGATGTACTTGTCGAACTGGCGCAGGACCGCGGCCATTTCCGTGCCGTCCACGCCGGGCATGTACAGGTCCATGAGGATGATGTCCGGGTTGAAGTCGGTCAGGGGCTCCAGGAGCTGCATGGGCTCGTTGACCACGTAGGTCACCCAGCCTTTTTCCTGGAAGACCAGCTCGTAGACCCTGGACAGGGTGCGGTCGTCGTCCACGATCATGATGCGGTAGGGCTCGGACATGGCTGTGGACAGGAGCGTGTCCAGCTTGTCCGCCAGGGCCGTCACGTTGATCGGCCTGGTGAAGTAGGCCGCCGCGCCCGCCCTGGCCGCGGCCAGCCGCCTGTCCAGCTCGTCCGGGCCCGTGACCATGAGCAGCGGATGGCTTGAGAATTCCTCGTCCTGGCTGCGCGGGGCGGAAACCAGCTCCAGGCAGCTCTCCAGCATGGCGCAGTCCACCACCAGGGCCGCCGGCTTGACCGTGGCGATCAGCGCGGCGGAATCCTCGACCGTGGAGGCGAAGCGCGTGGGATAGCCGAAGCTGGCGACCTGGCTGGCCAGCCAGCTGGCGTGGCGGGCGTCCTCGGAGATCACCAGGACCTCTTCCACGCGCTGCTTGAGCGGCCGGGGCTCGATCTTGGCCAGGGGCCTGACGATGAACGAAGGGCCGCTGCGCTGCTGGGATTCTATGGTGTGCTCCAGGCTGGCCAGCAGGTGGCGGAAGGAGCGGTATTCGTCCTCTCCGGGCATGCCGCCGCGCGCCAGACAGGCCGCGAGCTTCAACTCCAGGGTCATGGCCACGGCGCTCACGTCGGCGAAGCCGAAGCTGGCGCTGGTAGCGGACAGCTCGGTCACTCTGCCAAGGATGGCTTCCAGGGATTCCTGCTGGGGCTCATCCAGGAAGATGTCGAAGGCGCGACGGATTTCCCTGAAGGACCGTTTGAGATCCCGGGCGTGCTGACCCTTGGGCCTGTCCTGCTCCAGGGAGCGTTCCTTGCTGATTGGAGACATCCACTCCTCATGCGTGGCAAAGGTCGCGGCGGATTCACCACTATCGCCGCTTTTAACCCATTCGCGAGGGTCTGCCAACGAAAGGAGGGAAAAGGGGGGAAAGTTACAACCCCGGCATGAGACGGCCCGGCCTACGACAAACCGGCGACAACCCGGTTGCGCCCAAGCTCCTTGGCCTTGTACATGGCCCGGTCGGCGGCCTGGCACAGCTCTTCGGCGCTATGGCCGCCCGAGGACAGGGCAATGCCGCAGCTGAAGGTCGCGCTGAACTCGCGCTCGCCCCCGTGGTGGCGGATGCGGGCGAAGCCCTTGCGGATGGAGTCCATGATGGCCACGGCCTCGCGTACGCCCTGCACGTCCATCAGGATGACCGCGAACTCCTCGCCGCCGTAGCGGCCGACGACGTCCGCCTTGCGCAGGCGCCGCTTGAGTGTCTTGGCCAGGGACTTGAGCACCAGGTCGCCGGTTAGGTGGCCGTAGGTGTCGTTCACGCTCTTGAAGCGGTCCAGGTCGATCATGGCCAGGGCCAGCGTGGTGCCCCGGCGCTGGGCGCGGGACAGCTCGGAGGCCAGGCGGAGCTTGAAGTTCGTGTGGTTCACGAGGCCGGTCAGGCTGTCGCGGTCCATGAGCCTGCGCATGTCCCGGGCGCGCGCGAGCCTCCCTTCCAGCGCCTTGGCCAGCATGACCGGGTCCATGTCCTTGGGCAGGATGTCGTCGCCGCCGCGGATCATGGCCGCCAAGCGCGTGGGCATGTCGCCGCAGGACGAAAGGAAGATGATGGGCAGGCCTATGTGCTCGTCCTTCTGGCGGATGACTTCGGCCAGCTCCAGGCCGCTGCACTCGGGCATGTACAGGTCCATGAGCACCAGGTCGGGCCGGAACTCGGTCATGCGCTCCAGGGCCTGCAGGGGGTTGCCCACGATGAGCGTCTGCCATTCGCGCCCGAGCAGAGCCCGGGCCGTGCGCTGAGCGGCCTCCTGGTCGTCGTCCACCACCAGGATGCGGTAGGGCTCGCGACCGGGTCCGGCGATGAGCGCATCCAGCTTGTCCACCAGCGCGGCCGGGTTGACGGGCTTGGTCAGGAAGGCCGACGCTCCGCAGCGCACGGCCTGCAGCCTGAGCAGGAGGTCGTCGCGGTCGGAGACCACCAGCACCGGCACGCAGCTCTCCACCAGGCTGGTCTCGCCGACGACGCAGATGAGTTCGTGCGCGCGGCCCTCGCGCACCGGGCTGTCCAGGATGACGGCCGCGGGCAGGACTTCCATGACCATGTCCTGCAGGGACAGCATGTCCGGGAAGATGCGCAGGGTGTAGCCGAAGCCTTCGAGTTGGCCGGCCAGCTCCCTGGCCGCCGCGGGTTCCGAGTCGTAGACGTAGATGTCGCTCGTGCGGGCCAGAGGGCAGGATTCGCCCGTCAGGACCGGATGCGGCACGCATGGCTCCCCGGCGCGCAGCAGGCCGATCTCGCGGGACAGCTCCTCCAGCCGGGCGCCGATCATTCCGGCGGCTTCGGCGGATGGGGCCCGGGCGGGGAACAGGCATGGCGCCAGGATGTCCGCTGCGCCGAGGGCCAGGGTCGCGGCGTTCTCGCGGCCCGTGAGCGCCGCCAAGCCGGCCAGCAGGCGCAAGCGGCCCTGGATGTCGAGCAGGAGCCGTGCGTCCGGCCGCTCCCGGTGGGCATCCCACACGTTGCGGAGCTCGCCCAGCTTGCCGCGCAGATCGGCGGCGTAGCGCTTCTGACGCTTCTCGCGCTCCATCTCGCGCCTGAACGAGATGTCCGACTGGCTTGGGAATTGCGCCGTCATGGGGTACCCTCGGTTGGGGGGGCTGGCCGCCGGCGGGACCCGGCTTCCGGCAAACCGGGCCTAGGTGCCCGGTCATGGTTACAACTCGACCATACCCTGGTTTTACCAGGGAGGCAAAGGAGTTGCGCGCCGATGGCGCAGGTGCGCGATCAGCGGAGGCTCGGGATGGGATCGCCGGAAGGCGCCAGGTATGGGGGCGGGCTCCCGCCGCTGTCCTGGCGGTAGGCCAGCCTCCGGCACCGTTGATAACCCTCGGAGGTCAGGCAGTAGCTGTCCACGACCATGCGCAGCAGGTCGCAAGGTTCCGCACCGAACAGGCGATAGAAGGCGCAATGACTCTTGAAGGGGCATTCCGAGAACATGCGTGGTCCTTTGTCGGCCTCGTGGAACAAACGCAGCGATACGTATATACGTTTCCTCGTTCATGGCAAGAGGTCAGCCTGTAACGCATCGCAGGTCCGCCGTCGGTCGGATGTCGGACAACGTGTGGGAGAAAACATGAGCGTCGAGATGGACAAGCTGTACATCATCATGGTCGGGCTGCCGGCCATGGGCAAATCCACGGTGGCCTCCAAGCTCAAGGAGAATTTCCTGAGCGAGGGCGTGGCCGTGGAAATCTTCAACAACGGCGACCTGCGCCGCGCTATGCTCAAGGAGAACACCTCCAGGCCCGACTTCTACGACCCGGACAACCGGGAAGGCGCGTCCAAGCGCGAGCACATAGCGCTCATCAACATCGCCAGGGCCAAGGACTACCTGGCCGGACACGGGCAGGTGGCCATCCTGGACGCCACCAACGTGAGCCGCAAGCGGCGGAGGACCATCGAGGCCATCCTGAAGGACCATCCGCTGCTGTTCATCGAGTGCGTCAACGACGACCCGGAGATGCTCTCGGCGAGCATCACGCGCAAGACCAGGCTGTCGGAGTTCGCCCACCTCTCGCCGGTCGAGGCCTACAAGAGCTTCGAGAAACGCATCGCCTACTACAGGCATATCCATACGCCGCTGGGCGAGGAGGAGAACTACTTCGTCCTGGACAGCCTGAACAACCGCATCCTGCGCGAGAGGGTCTGCGGCCGCATGCCCTTTTTCGTCAAGGTGCGCGACCTGCTCGTGTCCGACTGGGTCAAGAGCCTCTTCCTGCTGCGCCACGGCGAGACGTACTACAACCTGGAGAACCGCATCGGCGGCGATTCGAAGCTGACGGAGAAAGGAATGGCCCAGGCCAGGTCCCTGGCCAGCCATTTCCGCACCCTGCATCTGCCTTACGTGTTCACGAGCTCCAAGCGCCGGACCCTGGACACGGCCCGGCCTATCGCCAACATGCAGGACCGCTGCCAGATCATCACCTTGCCGGAGTTCGACGAAATCGACGCGGGCCGCTGCGAGGGCATGCGCTACGAGGAGATCCGCGAGAAAATGCCGGAGGTGTCCAAGGCAAGGGCCGCGGACAAGTACAACTACGTTTACCCGTCGGGCGAGGGCTACGTCACGCTCAAGGAGCGCGTGGACCGCGGCATCAAGAAGGCCCTGTACCTGTCGGGCAACTCGGACAACATCATGATCGTGGGCCACCAGGCCGTGAACCGCATGATCCTGTCGCACTTCCTCTTCCGCCGCACAGAGGACGTGCCCTACATCTACATCCCCCAGGACAGGTACTTCCACATCATCTCGACGCAGAACAAGAAGCTCTTCGAGCTGAGGAAGTACTGACCCGGTCGGCCTTGCGCGGCCTTCAGCCCCCGCGCCGCTCCAGCGGCCCGCCGCACTGCTCGCAGTGCTGGCCCAGGGGATAGACCAGCAGGAGCACCGCCAGCACCGGCCAGATGAAGATGAGCGGCCAGAAGAAGAACGAGAACAGGATGAGCACGCCGGTCAGGGTCCACAGGACGATTCCCGCCGGGCCGAGGCGCGCCCTCGCGTTCGTGCCGCAGACCCTGCAGTGATGCTCTCGTCGGATGAGCGCCATGAGACCTCCTTGCTCCTTGGCCCCGGCTCATGCCGGTGGTCCTCCGAGCTTACCCGAGGGCTGCGGCCCTTGCAGCTATGCGGGACCGGCGCGTCTCTAACGAGCGTGTGGCGCGTTTGAACCGGGAGACTGTCTGCCGGGGCGGCTCGCTTCTCCCCCTGAAGCGGTGCGCGCTCGGATATCGCTGGTCCGGGGTCGCGTCGGCCCTGGTAGGTGTGGGTCCGGGAGAGGGCAAAGCCCTCTCCCGGCTCTTCGTCTTACCAGCGCCGCGAGAGCAGCCGCCTGGAAGTCAGCGGGACATGCTGCACGAGATCCTCGCCCAGGCGGTTGAGCGGCACGATGTGGCCGTCGATGACCACGGCCCGCGGGTAGAAGCTGAGGCCCCGGTAGGCCCTGGGGATCTGGAAGCCGTTCTTGCGCGACAGGATGGCCGAGACCTTGCGGCAGGGAGCGTAGATGACGAGCGCTTCGGGAAAGAAGCCGGCGTGCATGATGCTGTTGCCGTAGACGGAGAGCAGCGCCTGGTTGATGAGCGTGAAATCCTCGCGGCCCAAGCGCTCGTGCATGGCCGCCACGGTCTCGTTGCTCACGAAGGTCGGCGTCTTGGGCATGACCCCGTAGACCTCGCGTTCCCTGGCATTGCCCAGGGCCACCTCGCCCACGCCTAGGTCGCGGAAGATCTGGGCGGTCCTTGCGCCCACCTTCTCATCCACTTCGATGCCAACGGCGCGGATGGTCCGGTAGCCGTTGCGCCAGGCCTGGACCACTTCGGCCAGCAGCAGGATGCCCGAGCCGGTGCCGATGTCCAGCCCCCTATACTCGCTGCCGCCGGCCAGGGGCGTGGCCGCGATGGAGCGGAAGATGTGCGCGGTCTTGGGCACGTCGGCCAGCATGCGCAGGGCGAAGCTCCACTCGCGCAGCCTGGCCATGACCTCGCCGCCTGCCTGCGCTCCTTCATCCCGGTGCCGGGAGAACAACTCGAACAGGCCGGTGATCTCGCCCAGGTCCAGGGCGTGCTTGTGCGACCCGGGATGCACGTAGGCATGGAAAAATTTGACCACCAGGTTGAGCACGGTGGAGTCGCTCACGGCGACATTAGGGTCGCACAGGAGCGCGATGTCGCGCATGAGCGGCGTGCGCCGGTATATCTCCGGCCGCAGGATGTCCCGTGACGGCAAAGGTTGCCGCAGCAGGTCCAGGGCCGCGGAGCGATAGTACAGATCCGGCGCCGGAGGAGGAACCATGCCCGAGCACTCCTTCTGGTGATGCGTTGTCGCCTGACGGTTTCAGGTGGGAAAACTATTCCCCTGGCGGGGATAAACGCAAGAAGGGTGCCTGACGGCTGGACGCCTTGGGTCGGGTGCTATGTCGCCTTTTCCAGCCTCCTTACCCTCTCCAGCACCGGCGGGTGGCTGTAGTGCAGGAACACGTGCAGCGGGTGCGGCGTCAGGTTGTCCAGGTTGTTCACGCTGAGTTTCTTGAGGGGGGGACCATGGCCTTGGGCAGCTTCTACACCTCGACTGCAGAATCTTATCCGCGGACCATGAATTTGACTGTCTTGCTTTTGTAAAACATATAAACATATAAATACAGGCAGTAATAATCGTATATGCATTCAGTGCCTCTTTTTATAAAATAGCATAACTCCACTATCTTTCAGGGGGGGTGGCTGCTATGCGCAAAGGTTGTCAGGCTTGCCTGGGGATTCAACTCGCGGGGTTTGTCTCTTTCTTAACGATAAGCCTATTGACTTCATGTTCCGCAATGGCGGCAACGTGGTATGTGAGCACGATAAACAATGGAGTATTAAGCGGAGATTCCTGGAGCAGTTCGTTCATATCCATTCAGGATGCCGTGGATGCAGCTCAAGATGGAGACTTTATATGGATACGGTCTGGAATTTATCAGATCGAACTGCCAATCCGGGTAGATAAGGCAGTCGTTATCATTGGTGGCTTTTCAGGCATTGAGAGTCACCCGAATGAAAGATCTTCCGGCACATATTCCACCGTGGATGCGGGTGGCGAAGGTGCCGGCATGGAGATAACGGCGGATGTCAGGCTTGAAGGTCTCATCATCCAAAACGCGAATACAGAAGTCCTCGATCTTAGTTGGGATGACCACATAGCAAAGTATTTGCCGGCAGCAGGCATTTACGCGGAAAACTGTTCGCTCACGATTCATGACTGCATCATTCAGGACTGCATTGGTAATCAAGACGGAAGCGGTTCCATCCGAGCCAGTAATTGCGTCCTGGATATGAATGATTGTCGGATATTAAGATGCCGCGGGGGCGGGATGTGGGGGAAGGCGCTGGGGCTCTATCTAGAAAGTTGCACGGGCGACGTGAAGAATCTTTTGGTTGATGATTGCTTCGGAGGTGCGCTCGCCGAACAGGGCTCAGTGGCGTTCAATCGTTGTACATTCAATAAAATCAAGGGAACGCGCGTTTATGGACCGCTATTTACTTTCGACGGCGACCACAAAGTAAGCGAGTCCAAATTCATCAGCCTATATGAAGGCTTCTGCGAGTTCAGAGGATCGACCATTGAACGCTCGACTTTCGATGCCACTGCGTCTGTGCGGGCGGAAAGATCTTCCTTTTACAATTGCGTTTTCACCGGATCTTCGCTGAGCCTCAACAATTCAAGGCTGGTGAACTGCACGCACATCCTGGGGTTTGCCCCAGAAGCGGCTTATTCGTTCTCTGCTGCCGGGAGTTCAACGATTGCAAACAGCATAATCTGGCCCGCTGATCCACAGACAGGAGCAAGATTGTTGATCGATTCCAGTACAGTTACGTACTCTTTGATATACGGCGGGTTCGAGGGTGAAGGCAACCTGGATGCAGACCCGCTGTTCGTTGATTCAGCCAGCTCCAATTACAGACTGCGGCGAGAGTCGCCTTGCATAGACGCTGGAACGAGAGGGATCAGCGATCTCCCCAGGACAGACATGAATGGAATTCGTAGAGTCATTGGACCGGCCCCTGATATGGGCGCATACGAGCATTCCAAGCTTCCTTTCGGCTCATTGTGCACGATTGTTCTTCCCGGGGCATGATTTCTGGAATTGATGACGCGAGCTCCGGCATGAGGCTTCCAGACCGGGAGGGGGTGACACCCTCTCCCGGTTCGAACGCAAGCTGGTCTAAGCGCCAGTTCGGCCGGTCTCGGCTCGGAAGCTCTTCAGCCTTCTTACCCTCTCCAGCACCGGCGGATGGCTGTAGTGCAGGAACACGTGCAGCGGATGGGGCGTCAGGTTGCTCAGGTTGTCCACGCTGAGCTTCTTGAGGGCGCGGACCATGGCCTCGGGCTTGCCGGTGGTGGTGGCGGCGAAGGCGTCGGCCTGGCGCTCGTGGAGGCGGCTGAGCAGACCCGAGGCGATGGACAGGAGCATGGACACGGGCGTGTAGAGGATGAGGAAGAAGACCAGCCCGGCGTAGACGCTCATGCGCTCCATGCCGAAGGCCGCGAACAGGCCGGGGCTGGCGATGAACAGCTGCATGAGCCCGAAGAGCAGGCCGGTCTTGAGCACTCCCGCCGCGAGCATGCGCTTGATGTGGCCGAGCCTGGAATGGCCTATCTCGTGGGCCAGCACGGCCAGTATTTCATCGTTGTCGTGGCGGGCGAGCAATGTGTCGAACAGGGCGATGCGCTTGCGCCTGCCCAGGCCGGTGAAGAAGGCGTTGGACTTGCTGGAGCGGCGCGAGCCGTCCATGACGAAAATGCCCGTGAGGTCGAAGCCCTGCCTGTGCGCGAAGTCCTCGATGCCCTCGCGCAGGGGGCCGGGCTCGAGCGGCGTGAACTTGTTGAAAAGGGGCAGGATGAGCGTGGGGCCGATGACCGCCAGGGCGAGCGAAACCACGGTGGTCAGACCCCAGGCCGCCAGCCAGGCCCAGTCGCCCAAGGCCTGGAAGAACCACAGCAGCGCGGCCAGCAGCGGCGCGCCGAGCAGCACGCCCAGGGCCAGGCCCTTGAGCCTGTCCTTGACGAACAGGGCCGGAGTGGTTCTGTTGAATCCGAAGCGCTCCTCGATGACGAAAGTGTCGTAGACCTGGAAGGGCAAGGACACGAGCGCGTTGACCAGGGCCAGGACGCCCACGAAGAGCAGGCCCGTGGCGATCTCGGGCAGGCCGAGGCCGCGCAGCCACTGGTCCAGGACGTTGAACCAGCCCAGGACGATGGCCGCCACGAGCATCGTGGTCTCCATCCAGTCGGCCAGGGCCGACAACCGCTGGTTGGCCAGGGTGTAGCGCTGGGAGCGGCGGTACTCGTCCGGGTCGTACACGCCCTGGAATTCGGGCGGCAGCTCGGGCGACAGATTGCGGGCGTTGAGCAGGCGCGAGAGGTTCTCCAGCGCGAAGGCGGCAAGAATGGCCGCGAGGATGACGAAGAGGTAGATGTTCATGGCGAGAGGGGTTTGCAGGGACAGTCCAGGGTGCCGCGGGTGAGCGCGGCCGTCCGCTTCCACGGCGAGCTGGCCGGGCTCATGGGCCCGGCGGCTCGCGCCAAGGGACTAGCATATCCCGTGGACCGCCGCGCGTCCATCAAGGACGTTGTCGAGGCCCTCGGCGTGCCGCACAGCGAGGTCTACGCCATCGAGGCCGACGGCCGGGCCGTGGATTTCAGCTACCTGCTGGAGGACGGCGCGCGGGTGGACGTGCATCCGGCCGTGCCGCCCGTGGCCGTGACCAGGCCCACGCTGCTGCGCCCCGAGCCCTTGCCCGCCATCCGCTTCGTGGCGGACGTGAACGTGGGCCGCCTGGCCAACCTGCTGCGCATCCTGGGCCTGGACACGGCCTTCGGCAACGGCTGGGACGACGACTTCATCGCGGAAACGGCCGCGTCCGAGGGCCGCATCGTGCTCTCGCGCGACCGCGACCTGCTCAAGCGCTCCAAGATCACTTACGGCCGGCTGGTGCGCGCCGAGCGACCCGAGGAGCAGTTGCGCGAGGTGCTCGGGCTGTTCGGCCTCCGGGGACCCTTCGCGCACTTCTCGCGCTGCCTGCGCTGCAACACGCCGCTCGCGCCCGTGGACAAGCAGGCCGTCCTGCACCGCCTGCTGCCCAAGACGAAAAAGTACTACGACGTGTTTTCCATGTGCCCGACCTGCGGCCGCATCTACTGGGCCGGCTCGCACTACGAGAAGGTCAGCGAGCGGCTACGCAACCTGGGCCTGGGGCCGGAAGAGCAAGGGGCGGACGATGGACGAAGCCCTCCGGCATCAGGCGAGTGACGAAGCGTCAGGCCTCAGAAGCGCTCGAACTCGAGGTCCGATGTGTCGTCCAGGCTCAAGGCCACCTTTTTCGACTTGGCTTTGCCCGTATCGAGGCGGGGGGGCTGTTTCGTCTTCGGTGCCGCCAGGGTTGCCGTTTGTTTCGTCGGACGTGCTGCGCGCGCCGAACGGCCGGCGCCGATCTTGAAGAAGGTCATGGTCTGCTGAAGCTGCTCGGCCTGGCTGGAAAGCTCCTCGCTCGTGGCGGCCATTTCCTCCGATGCCGCGGCGTTCTGCTGCACGACCTTGTCGAGCTCCTGGATGGCCTTGTTGATCTGATCAGCGCCCGCCTTCTGCTCGTGGCTTGCCGCGGCGATCTCCTGCACGAGCTCGGCCGTCTTCTGGATGTCCGGCACGATCTTGCGCAGCATCTCCCCGGCCTGCTCGGCCACATGCACGCTCGTGGCCGACAGCTCGCTGATCTCTCCGGCGGCCGCGCCGCTGCGCTCGGCCAGCTTGCGCACCTCGGCCGCGACCACGGCGAAGCCCTTGCCGTGCTCGCCGGCCCGCGCCGCCTCGATGGCGGCGTTCAGCGCCAGCAGGTTCGTCTGGCGGGCGATCTCCTCGATGATGGTGATCTTCTCGGCTATCTCCCGCATGGCGCCCACGGTCTGCTCCACGGCCTCGCCGCCCTGTCTGGTGTCGGCCGCGGCCTTAAGGGCGATCTTCTCGGTCTGCTGGGCGTTATCGGCATTCTGACGGATGTTCGCGGCCATCTCCTCCATGGAGGAAGAGACTTCCTCCACGCTTGCCGCCTGTTCGGTGGCTCCCTGGGACATGGTCTCGCTCGAAGCCGAAAGCTGCTCGCTGCCCGAGGCCACGTTGTCCGATGCGGCCTGAACCTCGCCGACGATGTCCTTGAGCGTCTCGACCATCTCGTTCAGGGCCTCGGCCAGGACGCCGACCTCGTCCTTCTGGTCGATGCGCAGCGTGGTGGTGAAATCGCCGCTCGCCAGGCGCTTGGCGAAATCCACGCCCTTCTTGAGCGGCGTGGTGATGCTGCGGATGATGATCAGGCACAAGGGCAGGACCAGGGCCAGGAAGACCGCCGCCAGGATGGACAGGGCGACATACGTGAACGCCTTGGCCTCCTTGTCGAAGCGGCCTTCGATGGAGGCCTTCTGACTTTCCACGTTGTCGATGTACACGCCGGTGCCGATCCACATGTCCGTGCCGGGGATCATCTCCGAAAAGGCCAGCTTGGGCTGGTCGCCCATGCCCGGCTTGGCGAATATGTAGGTCACGAAGCCGCCGCCGGCTTCGGCCTGGCGGTGCATTTCGCGCACGTAGAAGATTCCGTTGACGTCCTTGTTCTGGCCCAGATCCTGGCCCTGCAGCTTCTTGTTGGGAGGAAGTGCCACGTTGGTGGTTCCCCTGTACACGAAATAGTAGCCGGACTGGTCCGCCTCGAAACGGATAGGGTCCACCAGCCTGCGGATGATCTCCACCTGCTCTTCGGGGCTCCCGACGCCGCGCATGGCCTCGCCGATGGCCAGGGCCATGGAATGGGTGGCCACCTGCAACCTGTCCTTGTGGCCCTGGACCATGACTTCTTCCAGGGCGGTCAGGCCGAGGTCTTCGATCTTGGCGGAGTTGCGCAGGAACACGGAGATGGTCGAGAAGACGAAGAGAGTCATTATGAAGAGGAGGAGATAAATCCTCTTTCCGATGGTGATGCGTTTGAACATATCTCATTCTCCTTGCTATACAGAATAACTATGATTCAGTGATGTTTTGCGCTCGCATGGTCGCTTTGCTCTGCAATAAGGCTGGGCACGCATGTTGCGTCTTGCGGGCGAACGCAAAACGCAAAAGTGCAGACAATCCTTGAAGATTGAATGGCTTGGCAATGGAGCTTGCCGTTTTTTTGCGGCTAATGAATATTATCGGTCAAATTGAGGCATTCTTTAGCTGTTGCGGCAAGGAGTATGGTTTGGATGTCCTTCGGCATGCGAATCAAGCACATAAATCTATTGAGTATACGTATAGATTGCCTGCCGTGTCGTCCGGTGGCGTGCCGTCCTCGGCCATGCCCGCAGAGGCGTCGCGGGAAAGCCAGCGGCAGCCACTGCAGCATATTGCAAATGAAACTCAAACCTTAGGGGGCCAGGGAACGCCGCTCCGTGGCGGGCGGGAGTCCGAGAGAGCAGAGCCCTCCCGGTTGAATTGCAGAACACCATGATGTCCGGCAGGTATTCCCCGGCATGCTGTCGAGCCCGTTCCCCGGCACGGCATGATTGGAAAAGTCGCGGCTTTTTCTTACACTCCCCACGGCCGGGCAGCTCCTGGAGCCGAGCCGCCAGGCTCCATACACAATCCTGTCCGTCGGGAGGCCCATGCCCGTGTCATCCGTCCGCCGTTGCCCGAGCCGGTCCGCCGGTCCCCTTCTGTTCCTGTTCGTTCAGCTCCTGGTTGCCTGGCATCTCTCGTGTCCGCAGGCCTGGGCCGGGCCCGGGCTGGGTTTCCTGTGGCAGGTGCGGGGCGAAAAGCCCCTGTATCTGCTGGGCTCCATCCATCTGGCCGAGCCGGGGCTGTATCCCCTCGACCCTGCCTTGCGGCGCGCTTTCGAGGCCTCGGACGTCCTGGTGGTGGAGGCCGACGTGACCGGACCGGCCGAGGAGCGGGCCGCCCGGCTGTTCATGGAGCGCGGCATGCTTCCGGCCGATGAGCGGCTGGAGCAGCGCCTGTCCCCCAGGACGCTGGAGCGCCTCAAGGCGCGTGGGGTGGACCTGGGGGCTTTCGGCTTCATGCAGCCGTGGGCCCTGGCCCTGATGCTCCAGAGCAGCGAGCTGTCCCGCCTGGGCTATGATCCGAACCTGGGCGTGGACGTGCACTTCCTGCGCCTGGCGCACAAACGGGGCATGCGGGTGGAGGAGCTGGAAGGTCTGGAGGCCCAGTTCGACCTGTTGGCCGACATGGACCGGCGCGAGGCCGAGGCCTTTCTGGCCCAGACACTGGACGAGCTGGATGCCGTAGGCAGCCTGGGCAAGGAGATCGTGGGCGCCTGGCGCACCGGGGATGCCCGGGCGCTTGAGCAGGCCATCTTTTCGGAGACAGGCGAAGACCCGTTGGCCAAGCGCATCCAGGAGCGCATTTTCTTCGAGCGCAACCGGACCATGGCCGCCCGGATAGAGCGGTACCTGAAGGACGGCCGCGCCGCCTTCGTGATAGTGGGAGCCGGACACGTGGTGGGCGGGCAGGGGCTGGTGGCCCTGCTGAAGCAAAGGGGCCATGCTCTGACGCAGGTCGGATCCGCAGGCCCTGAAGACGTCATTCCGCCGAAGCGGCCGGCCGCCTCCGCGACGCAGGCCGGGCAAGCGCCTGTGCGCTAAGGCGCTTCTATCTCCGCGCTGCCTGCAGCAACCACATGTCCGCCAGGGTGAGCAGGACCATGGCCTTGAGCACCGGCACGATGCGTGGAATGGCCGAGATATCGTGGCGGCCGCCGACGGTGATGGTCGTGGCCTGGCCGTCGCGGGTGATGGTCCGCTGTTCGCGGGAGATGGACGGGATGGGCTTCACGGCGCAGCGCACCACGATGGGCTGGCCGCTGGAGATGCCGCCCAGGATGCCGCCGGCGTTGTTGCTGGCGAAGCCGCCTGGCGTGATGGGGTCGTTGCTGTGGCTGCCGGTCATGCGCGCCGACTGCAGGCCCGCGCCGATTTCAACGGCCTTGACCGCGCCCACGGACATGCAGGCGTAGGCCAGCCGCGCGTCGAGCTTGTCGAAGACCGGCTCGCCCAGGCCGGCGGGCACGCCCAGGGCCTGGATCTCCACCACGCCGCCCAGGCTGTCGCCCTGGGCCTTGACCTCCTTGATGCGCTCGTTCCAGGCCTCCACGGCCTGCGGGTCCGGGCTGAAGAAAGCCCTGTCCTGCGCGCCCTCGGGGTCCAGCCTGCTGGCCGGGATGCCGCCCAGCTCCAGGGTGTAGGCCCGCACGCGCACGCCCTTGATCGCCAAAAAGGCCTGGGCCGCGGCTCCGCCGGCCACGCGGCAGGCCGTCTCGCGGCCCGAGGCCCGTCCGCCGCCGCGATAGTCGCGCAGGCCGTACTTGGCGTCGTAGGTCAGGTCCGCGTGGCCGGGGCGGTAGACGTCCTTGACCTGCGAGTAGTCGCGCGAGCGCTGGTCCTCGTTGGCGATGGAGAAGCCGATGGCCGTGCCCGTGGTGAGGCCCTCGAACACGCCGGACAGCAAAATTATGCGGTCCGACTCCTTGCGCGCCGTGGAGGCGATGCCCGAGCCAGGCTTGCGGCGGTCCAGCTCCTGCTGGATGATCTCCTCGCTCAGGGGGATGCCCGCCGGGCAGCCGTCGATGACGCCGCCGATGGCCGGGCCGTGGGACTCGCCGAAAGTGGTCAGCCGGAAGATCTGGCCGAAGCTGCTGCCTGACACGCGCGTGCTCCTGGAAGGTCGTTGCGGGCCGAAAGACGTGGCCGATGGAGTGGTTCCTACCTTTTTGCGCTTCCGGCGTCATCCTTTTGCGCCGGCCTTGTCCGGCAAACCGTAGGCCGGCCTGGGACAGCACCATAGGCATCCATCCGATTGCCACCCGGATTGATCCGCCTATGCTGGCCGAAAATCATGAACGGCAAGCGCGAGGAGGCATCATGACTACCCAGATACCTGCTTTCGACAACAGCATCATCAAAACAAAGGAATGGCTTAAGGACATCCGCGAGGACCTGCACCTGGACGACGACCAGCAGGCCTACGTCGCCTTGCGCGCCGTGCTGCACGTGCTGCGCGACAGGCTGATTCCGGACGAGGCCTGCGACATGACCGCGCAGTTCCCCCTGCTCGTGCGCGGCTTCTATTTCGAGGGCTGGAAACCCACGGGCAGGCCCATGAAGATCAATATCGAAGAGGAGTTCCTGGGCCGTGTGCAGCACGAGATGCATCGCCAGAACACCCCCAAGCTGGCCGACCCGCGGCGCATCGCCGTCGGTGTGCTGCATTCCCTGGAAAGACACATGAGCGGCGGCGAGCTGAACAAGGTGATGCAGTCGCTGCCCAAGCAGCTGCGCAACCTGTGGCAACAGGCGGCTTAGCCCGGCCGGGCTGGAGGCGGACAAGGCCAGAGCAGCGAGATTGGACGAGGGAATCGTCAAGAGCCGCGCGGCGTGCTGGACGCGGCCCGCCGGATCGGCCTTGCCTCGCCGTAAGGCGTCCATTTCATCGCTTGCCCGGGCCTGCATCATCCGTTAGGCTCGAGGTTCAGCGCTTCTGCACTCCGCTGCCTTGCGGTCGATGGAGACTGCGCCGGCGAGTCCGCGCATGTCGTGTTTTCGACGTGAAGCAGGCAGGTTCGCGCGGCGGGCCGCGGCTTCATGACCTTGCTTGCGTGTAGTGGGTCTTTCGTCGCATGGAAGTTTGTATCCCTTCAGCCCTGATAGCGAGTATGCCGCGATGAGCACGATCTCCCGTTTCGAACAGGCCCTTATCAATTCCATGGACTGGCTGCGCGAGGTCCAGGAGGAACTGGACCTGGACGAGCAGCACACCTACCAGTGCCTGCGCGCCGTGCTGCACGCCCTACGCGACCGGTTGCCGGTCGCCGAGGCGGCGGCCCTGGGCGGCAGGCTGCCCATGGTCGTGCGCGGTATCTATTACGAAGGCTGGACCCCGGGGCGGAGCGCGGACAACGCCGGCGAAGACTTCCTGGGCGGCGTGGCCGGCGCGCTCCAGCGCGCCGAGGACCTTGAGGCCGATCCCGAGCAGGTGGCCCGCAGCGTGCTGCGCGTCCTGGGCAGGCGCGTTTCCAAGGACGAGCTGGATCAGCTCGTCCAGGCCTCGCCCTCCGAGATACGGGAGCTGCTGGTCGCCTGAAGGTGCGCGCGCCCCTGGCGGATCGTTGAAAAACCCTGTCCTGGACTTTTTCAATTCCGGGCTGCCTGGCCCGCACAGCCTGTTTCACGACAGGCTGTCAGTCGAGGTAACATGCGGGTCCGGCCTGACGGCGACCGCATGCGGGACCTGCCGGAATTTGCCGCCGTCCCGGCGTTGCCGGGCACGCGCACCCGCTGGATGGATTTCAGGCCTGTCGTGTCCGGCGCACATGCCGTTTGCGGCCGAATGAGCGCCTAGGCGATGAAAATCAGGCTTGCCTGACCGGCGTGGTCCGTGTACTCACGGCCTCCCGCGTCGCGGGTGTGGATTTTTTTCCCCCGTTGGAATATACTGCCTACTTAATCAACAGTGCGATCCGAGCATTTTTGAACCTCATTCATACACGCTTCCAGCTTCACCAGAGGACTCCATGAACATGCCTGTCGTGCCCGCCGATATCGAGAATCCCTCCATCAATCCCAACGCCGAAATCGTCCTGCGCAAGCGCTACCTGCGCAAGGGACCCGACGGCAGCCCGATCGAGGACGTGCGGGGCATGTTCTGGCGCGTGGCCTCGGCCATCGCCGCCGAGGAGGGCAAGTACGAGAAGTCCAGCTACGACGCGGACAGCCTGGCCCGCGAGTTCTACTCGCTCATGACTGACTTCCGCTTCCTGCCCAACTCGCCGACGCTCATGAACGCCGGCACCGAGCTTGGGCAGCTGGCGGCCTGCTTCGTTCTGCCGGTGGGCGACTCCATGGAGGACATCTTCGCCTCGGTGCGCGACGCCGCGCTCATCCACAAATCCGGCGGCGGCACGGGCTTCTCCTTCTCGCGCCTGCGTCCCGAGGGTGCGCGCGTGGGCTCCACGGGCGGCGTGGCTTCCGGCCCGGTGTCGTTCATGAAGATCTTCAACACCGCTACGGAGCAGGTGAAGCAGGGCGGCACGCGCCGCGGGGCCAACATGGGTATCCTGCGCGTGGACCATCCGGACATCCTCAAGTTCATCTCCTGCAAGGAGCGCGAAGGTGAGCTGAACAACTTCAACATTTCCGTGGCCCTGACCGAAAAGTTCATGCAGGCCGTGGAGGCGGACGAGGAATACTCGCTCATCGCGCCCCAGAACGGCCAGGAGGAAGGCCGCCTGCGCGCCCGCGAGGTCTTCTCGCTGCTCGTGCGCAAGGCCTGGGAGTCCGGCGATCCGGGCATCGTCTTCCTGGACCGCATCAACCGCGACAATCCCACGCCCCAACAGGGCGAGATCGAGTCCACGAATCCCTGTGTGACCGGCGATACGTGGGTCATGACCTCCAACGGTCCTCGCCAAGTTCTCGAATTAGTCAAGGAAGGGGGAGTCGTTCCTCTCGTGGTCAATGGGCAGGTCGTTCCCAGTGACTCCAAGGGGTTCTTCCAGACCGGCGTAAAGCCTGTCTTCCGCCTTAAGACGAAGGAAGGCTTTTCCCTGCGGCTTACGCACGATCACAAGGTGCTTCGCGTCTCCAGCCCGGCGGGCAGCAAGATCGAGCATGAGTGGGTCGAGGCAGGCAAGCTCGTGCAAGGCGATCTGCTCGTCTTGAACGATCATCGTACCCTCGCGGCTTGGCCCGGCAAGTATGGCCAAGCCGAGGGCTATCTCGTGGGTCTCCTGCTCGGCGACGGCACGCTCAAGCAGGACAAGGCTGTCCTGTCCTTCTGGTCCAAATCCGCCGCCGCCAATGGCGGGCAGCCTCTGCGCTCCGGCGTCATGGAAGCCGCTTTCGCCTTTGCCAAGACATTGCCTCACCGGAGCGATTTCTCTGGCTGGGTCGAGGTGCCAGGTCGCGGCGAGTACCGCATGAGTCTCGGCACACTTAAGACCATTTGCCACGACCTCGGTATGGGCCCAGGCTGCAAGGCCGTGACTCCTGAACTGGAGCGTTGCTCCAGTGAGTTCTGTCGAGGCTTTCTGGGTGGTCTCTTCGATGCAGACGGCTCGGTGCAAGGTACGCAGAGCAAGGGCGTGAGCGTGCGCCTGAGCCAGAGCGATTTGCCGACCCTTCAGGCCGTACAGCGCATGCTCCTGCGCCTCGGCATTGCCTCGACCATTTACGAGAACCGGCGTCTCGCCGGGAGCACCTTGCTCCCTGACGGTAAAGGCGGGCATCGGGAGTACCCGACCAAGGCTCAGCATGAACTGGTCATTTCTGGCGCGAACCTCCCCCTCTTCCAGGAAATCGTGGGTTTTCGTGACGAGGACAAGCAGGCCAAGCTGGCTGCTGCCTTGGCTGGCTACAAGCGCGCCCTTAATCGTGAGCGTTTTCTGACGCACTTCGATTCTCTGGAGGCTGACGGCGAAGCCGAAGTTTTCGACGTGCAGGTGCCGGGCGAAAACCGCTTCGATGCCTGCGGCCTTGTCGTACACAACTGCGGCGAGCAACCCCTGCTGCCTTACGAGGCCTGCAACCTGGGCTCAATCAACCTGGCCACGATCCATGACCCCAGGGCCGAGGACGGCATTAACTGGGAAGAGTTCAAGCGCATCACGCACTTGGCCGTGCGCTTCCTGGACAACGTCATCGACGCCTCGCGCTATCCTCTGGAAAAGATCACCGAGACCGTGCAGCGCAACCGCAAGATCGGCCTGGGCCTGATGGGCTGGGCCGACCTGCTCTTCCAGCTGGGCGTGCCGTACAACAGCCAGGAAGCGCTGATCCTGGGCGAAAAGGTCATGAAGTTCCTGCAGACCGAGTCCAAGGCCGCCTCCAAGACCCTGGCCGACGAGCGCGGAGCCTTCGGAGCCTACGGCGAGTCGGCCTATGCCGACAAGAAGGTCGGGCCATACCGCAACGCCACCACCACGACCATCGCGCCCACGGGCACCCTGTCCATCATAGCCGGCTGCTCCTCGGGTATCGAACCGCTGTTCGCTCTGTCCTTCACGCGCAACGTCATGGACGGCGAGAAGCTCGTGGAGGCCAACCCGTACTTCGAGCAGGCCCTGCGCGAGACCGAGAGCTACTCCAAGGCGCTCATGGAGGACGTGGCCAAGAAGGGCAGCATCGCGCACATGGAGCTGCTGCCCGCCGACATCCGCCGCGTGTTCGTCACGGCCCATGACGTGGAGCCCGTTTATCATCTCAAGATGCAGGCCGCCTTTCAGAAATTTACTGACAACGCCGTCTCCAAGACCGTGAACCTGCCCAACTCCGCAAGCGAGCAGGACATCCGCGACATCTACTGGATGGCCTACGAGATGGGCTGCAAGGGCGTGACCGTGTACCGCGACGGCTGCAAGGCCTCCCAGGTCCTGTGCACCGGCGAGGCCGAAGCCAAGAAGGCTTCCACGGCCAACGGGCTCGTGGCCCGCCCGCGGCCCGACGTGGTCTACGGCTTCACCCAGAAGGTCAAGACCGGTTTCGGCGACATGTACGTCACGGTCAACGAAGTGGACGGCAAGCCCTTCGAGGTCTTCGCCACCCTGGGCAAGTCCGGCCAGTCGGCCATGGCCAAGGCCGAGGCCATCGGCCGTCTTGTCTCCCTGGCCCTGCGCTCGGGCATCGCCGTGCGGGCCATCGTGAACCAGCTGGAAGGCATCGGCGGCGAGCACACGGTCTTCGAGAAGAAGCGGCTGCTCAAGTCCATCCCCGACGCCGTGGCCTGGATTCTGCGCACCCGCTACATGCAGGGCGAGAAGCTCAAGCCCAGCGGAAACGGCATGGGCCAGCCGACCTGCGTCGAGTGCGGCGAGGCCCTGGTCTTCGAGGAAGGCTGCTACATATGCAAGGGCTGCGGCTTCACCAAGTGCGGCTAGCGTGAATTGGGCAGGAATCGGGAAGGGCGTCGCCCTCCCCGAACCCCACCCACCAGGGAGCGCGGCCCCCTGGACCCCATATTCAGAGCCGGCCGCTTCCGATGGAGGAACCATCGGAAG
>JAEYOJ010000118.1 GCA_023411815.1 Pseudomonadota bacterium
GGTTCTGGGACAGCGTCGCCAGAGAGCTTGAATGGTTCCAGCCCTGGGACCGGGTGAAGGAGTGGAACTATCCCTACGCCAGGTGGTTCCTGAACGGCAAGCTCAACATCACCCACAACTGCCTGGACCGCCACGTCCACAACCAGCGGCGCAACAAGGTCGCGATCATGTGGCGGGGGGAGACCGAGGAGGAGGAGCGGATCTTCACCTACCGCCAGCTCTTCCAGGCCGTCTGCCGGTTCGCAAACGGCCTGAAGCGTCTCGGCGTCGGGAAGGGCGACCGGGTCTGCATCTACATGCCGGTGGTGCCCGAGCAGATCGTCGCCATGCTCGCCTGCGCCCGTATCGGGGCGATCCACTCGGTCGTCTTCGGCGGGTTCGGCGTCAGCGCGCTCAACCAGCGCATCACGGGCACCGATGCGAAGGTGGTCGTCACCGCCGACGTCACCTACCGGCGCGGCAAGGCAATCCCGCTCAAGAACATCGTCGAGGAGGCGGTCGTCAACGCGCCCTCCGTCGAGCGGATCGTCATCCTCCGGCGGGACCTCGACAAGCCCGTCGAACTCCACCCCGAGATGGAGGTGGACTACTACGACCTGATGGAGGGCGTCGAGCGGGAGTGCCCGGCCGAGCCGATGGATGCGGAAGATCCGCTCTTCATCCTGTACACGAGCGGCACCACCGGGTCCCCGAAGGGCATCGTGCACACCTGCGGCGGCTACATGGTCGGGACGTACTACACAACCCGCCACGTCTTCGACGTCAAGGACAACGACATCTACTGGTGCACCGCCGACCCCGGGTGGATCACCGGCCACAGTTACGGCGTCTACGGCCCCCTCCTGAACGGCGCCACCTGCCTCATCGCCGAGGCAACCCCCGACTACCCGGACCCGGGCACCTACTGGAACCTCATCGAGGAGTACGGCGTCACCATCTTCTACACCGCACCGACCGCCATCCGGATGTTCATGCGGGTGGGTGAAGAGTGGCCGGACCGCTACAACCTCTCGTCGCTCCGCATCCTCGGGTCGGTCGGCGAACCGCTCAATCCCGAGGCGTTCGAGTGGTTCTACCGCACCATCGGCAAAGACCGGTGCCCGATCGTGGACACCTGGTGGCAGACCGAGACCGGGATGCACATGGTGACCACGATGATCGGCGAGCCGATGCGCCCCGGATTCGCCGGGAAGCCGATCCCGGGCGTCGTCGCGGACGTCGTCGATATGGCGGGCAACCCGTGTCCGCCGGGGACGGGCGGCCTCCTGGTCGTCAAGGAGCCCTGGCCGTCGATGATGCGGACGATCTGGAACGACGACGAGCGGTACTGCAAGTACTGGAACACCATCTCCGGCTGCTACACCGCGGCCGACCTCGCGGTGAAGGACAAGGACGGCTACATCATGGTCATCGGGCGGTCCGACGACCTGATCGTCGTTGCCGGGCACAACATCGGGACGGCCGAGGTCGAGAGCGCGCTCGTCTCCCACGAGGCCGTGGCGGAGGCCGCCGTCATCGGCAAACCCGACGCCCTGAAGGGGAACACCATCAAAGCCTTCGTCATCCTCCGGAACGGCCAGAAGCCCGGTGAGAAACTGAGAAACGATCTCGTTTACCACGTCAGGATGACGCTCGGTCCCATCGCCATCCCCTCCGAGATTGACTTCGTCGAGTCGCTCCCAAAGACCCGGAGCGGCAAGATCATGAGGCGGGTCCTGAAAGCACAGGAGCTGGGTGTGGACCCGGGTGATATCTCTACCCTGGAAGAGTAGAAAACCAACTCTTTATATACCTTTTTTAAGCATGCTATATATATGAATGAGCACAGACCAGAGGAGTCCCTCAAGATAGAAAATATCGTCGCATCCGCGAAAGTGACGGATTCTCTTGATCTACCTTCTCTTGCGTCCCGGCTGAAGGACGCGGAATACAATAAGAAGCGTTTCCCCGGCGTCGTTCTCCGGATGCAGGACCCGAAGATCGCCGCGCTCGTCTTCGGCTCCGGCAAGGTCGTCCTGACGGGCGCAAAGAGCATCGACAGCCTCTCGCGGGGCCTGCAGATCCTCGCCGACCAGTTGCGGGCGCTCGGCATCGACATCCCCGAGAACCCGGAGTATAAGATCCAGAACATCGTTACGTCCGCAGACCTCGGGACGCCGATCAATCTCAATAAGATTGCCGTGGGCTTCAATCTGGACAAGATCGAGTACGAGCCCGAGCAGTTCCCCGGGCTTGTATACCGGCTCGACGACCCCAAGGTGGTCGTCCTCCTGTTCGGGTCCGGCAAACTGATCATCACGGGCGGCAAGGTGCCCGAGGATGCCCAGCGTGCGGTACAGCGGATTCTCTCCGAACTATCCAGTCTCGGTCTCATCTGAAACCCGTCTGACCTTCTCTTTTTCTAAAAGACCATAAGCGCCCTGGGGCCGTCGGCTACCCGTAAGGGCCGTTTCGAATCTCCGGTGCAACCTGGGCAGCCGCAGGTACCCCGGCCGATGGCATGGCCGCCGTCTTCCGATCTTCCTGCCGGAGAGCACTCTCTTGCTGCCGGTGGAAGCGTGATCCGGTGAAGAAAAGAGCGTTCTCATGGGTTTGATGCTTCATCTATTCACTTAAAACAATCACAATCGCCGGATCTCCCATTGAAATAATAATATTTTTATAGTCAGATTTAAAACAATA
>JAEYOJ010000145.1 GCA_023411815.1 Pseudomonadota bacterium
GGCCTCCTGACGCCCATGGGCAAGACCTTCCGCGACCCGCGCCGCGCCTATCGCATGGAGCCCGCCCCGGTCCAGGGCGAGGCGCGCTTCCAGGTCGTGGTGGAGGAGACGGACCTGTGGGTCGTGGCAGATCAGGACCTGCGCCGCGAGGTGGAGACCCTGGTGCGCGCGCTGCGCGGCCAGCTCAAGGCCCATATCGCGCTGCAGCCCGAGTTTCTGACCAGCCTGATACCCGTAGCCGTGCGACCCGGCGCTGCAGAGATCGTGAGGCGCATGGCCGAGGCCGCCGAGGCCTGCGGTGTCGGCCCCATGGCCGCCGTGGCCGGGACCATTGCCGAAATGGTGGCCAGGGCCTTCGATGGCCGCACGACGGACATTCTGGTGGAGAACGGCGGGGACTGCTTCCTGTGCTCCTCGCGCGAGCGGCTGGTGGGTCTGCTGCCCGATCCCGAGGCCGGGGTGAGCGTCGGGCTGCGGCTTGCGCCCGAGGACTTCCCGCTCAGCCTGTGCGCCTCCTCGGGGCGTATCGGCCATTCCCTGAGTTTCGGCCAGGGCGACCTGGTGGTCGTGCGCTCGCCGTCGGGCTCCATGGCCGATGCCGCGGCCACGGCCCTGTCCAACCGCCTCAAGTCCTCAGGCGACCTGGAACAGGTCGTGGATGGGGCCAAGCGGCTCGAAGCTGCGGGCGTGCAGGGCTTGTTCGCCCAGTGCGGGGGCAGGCTGGCCGTGTGGGGCAGGATGGAACTGGCGGCCTTGGGCGGATAATCGAGCGCACCGGCCGGATGCGTATCCGCCAAGAGGCGTAACAGGCGCGTAGAGCGGGAGAGGCCAGGCCTCTCCCTAAATTCACATCCCAGAGGATGATCTGTCCTCTGAATTCGCGACTGCTCTCAAAAAGATATTGGCTGAACGGGATCGGATGCCATCGGCTTGCGCCCACGAGGTCGGCCGGAAGGGCGTCTACAGGTCCATCTGCTCCAGGGTACGCTGGATCTGCCGGCCTGCGGGCGTCTTCTTGGACATCTCCTGCTCGAGGCTGGTGATGCCCTTGATGACCGTCGAGTGCGTGCGGTTGAAGCGGTCCGCGATGTCCTTGAGCGACAGGTTCGTGTGCCTGCGGGCCAGGAAGAAGGCCGTGTTGCGGGCGAGCACGATATGCCGCTTGCGGCTCTTGGACGCGAGCTGCGTCGGAGAGAGGACAAATGTGCGGCAGACCACCTCCACAATGCGCTCAATGGCCATGCCCGCGTTCTGGGAAGCGTAGTTGCCGAGGACATCCCGGGCCATGTCCAGGCTGATGCGCTCGTTGAGCAGCCGGGCCTTGAGGACGAGGTTCTGCAGGCAGCTTTCCAGCTGGCGGATGTCGCTGGTGATGCTTTCGGCCAGCAGGTCGGCCACGTCGTCCGGCACGTTCACCTGGAACTGCCTGGACTTGTGCTGCACGATGCGGCGGCGCATGTCGAAGTCGGGCATGCCGATGACCGTGAGGAGGCCCGAGCAGAACCTGGAGACGAGGTGATCGTCCACGTTGGACAGCTCCTTGGGCAGGAAGGAACTGGTGAACACTACCCGGCTGCCGCGTTCCTGCAAGGCCTTGATGGTCGAGAGCAGCTCATCCTGGAACATGGACTTGCCCTGGAGGAAATGGATGTCCTCCAGGAGCAGGATGTCGACACCCTCGCGAAACTGCGTCTTGAAGCGGCTCATGTCCTTGGCGTTGAGGGCCATGAGCATCTTGGTGGCGAACTCCTCGGCCGTCAGGTAGCGCAAGGTCAGGTTCCTGGACCCGGTCCTTTCCTGGGCGGCATGGCCGATGGCCTGTATCAGGTGAGTCTTGCCGAGTCCGGCCGAGGAACTGATGAACAGCGGGCCGGGCGTGAAGTCGTTGCGCACCACGCCCTGGGCCGCGGCGAAAGCGAGGTCGTTGCTCGGTCCGACCACGAAATCGTCGAAGCTGTGACGCCAGTTGCAGCATTGCGCGGACTGGATCGGAGTGGTCAGAGGCAGGCCGAGGTGCTGGGCCTTGACCGTGACCGCCGGTCCCGCCGGCCTTGGCTTGACCGCGGCTTCCTGGGGGACGGGCGCAGCCTTGGGCGTGCTGCGCACCGTGACCTGGGCAGGGGCGCCGAGCACCTGCAAGGCGGCTTGGGAGATATGTGTAACGAGCTTGTCGCGGACCCAGGCCGCAACGAATTCGTTGGGCGTGGTGAGCTCCAGGACGTTATTGTTCAGCGATGCATGGAGCGGCTTGATCCAAAGGGTGAATTGATTCGGGCTCAATTCTTTTTCGAGGATTTGAGTGATTTGCTGCCATGTCTCGTTCATAGGGACAGCGTCTACTCTGGGCAGGGGAAAAGAGGCAACAAGGGAATTGCGGTTTGGGCAGGTGCGGAAGGGATTGTTTCTCTACAGCTTATCTCTTTGATTGGATTGGTATATTGATTCAAAACCTGTTGTGTAGGGTTTTGGCGGAAAGGCCGTAAAGCGCTCTTGGACAAGGCTGGGCGCGTTGTCAATGGCGACATTTAAACAGTCGTTAAAAAAGTTTTCCACAGGTAGCAAATCGTTTTTATGCTGATTGCTAAATATTTCTAAATAAAATGAGATTTCATGTGACCTGGCAGGCTTGTCACAAACTGGTGATGAACTTGGGTCGGATAGGTCGTTATTAGTCTAATAATTTGAAATAAAAGAATAAAGTTTTATGACAGGGCTTCCGGGAACAGGAAGTGCTACCGTCGGATGATCCCTTGCCGGCTTGTCAGCCGGACTCCGATCAAGGAATCCGGGGCCATTGGTAATCGAATGTTATATGTGATTCTGCTTCTTGTATCCTGTTCATTCAACAGTAGGGAATTGGACATCCGTTCAATAGTGTAGCAAATAAAAAATTCCTGGGCGCATAGACATGGTCATAACGCCCGTCATTGCATATGCATGCGCATGGATGGCGAGGCGGTACGGGCGGAAGCGCTTCCAGATACAGGAAATGCCCTGGTCTGCGTTCGTTCGGGTATTTGGTAGGGGACCGCTGTCCACGAATTAACAGCTCAGCAGGGTTTCGTAGACGGTCAGGGTATGTTGGAGGAAATCGTTTTCCGTAAGCTGGGCCACGGTGGAAAGCTGGTTCCGCCGCCACTCCTGCCGCATATGCTCGTGTTTGGCCAAGCGAGCCAGAGTAACGGTAAGAGCCGGCACATCTCCCGCCGGTATCAGGGCCGGAGGTGAAAACAGGTCCTTCAGGGCGCCGGTGGCGCTGGCCACGGTGGGACACTCGCAGGCCATGAGCTCCAGGGCGGTCCTGGGGATGGCCTCGGCCTGCGTGGAGGGTATCGCCGCGGCATCCAGAGCCGAGATGCACGCGGAAACATCCCGGCGCACGCCGGTTATGGATGTGATCTGCTCAATGCCGTGCTGGGCGATCCAGGCCTTGATCCGGCTTTCGTCGAAAGCGTCCGAATGGCCGATGAGCAGGAGCCGGATGTGATGCAGGTCGAAATCATGGCGGAGCGAGGCAACGCTCTGGATTATCTCCCTGTGGCCCTTGGATTGCTTGAAACTTCCCAGGAGGCCGATGACGAACTCCTGGCCGGTGTAGCCGAACTCCGCCCTGACTCTGCGCCGCCCTTCCGGGTCGTAGCGGAAATGGCGCGTATCCACTCCACCGCTGACGACCCACAGCTTGTCCTTGGGCACCTGCAGCAGATCCCGGAAGTGCGCGCCGATATCCGAATTGGTCACGATGACCGCGTCGGCAATACGGCGATGCAGGATGCGATTTGGGACGTTGTCCTGGGGAAGGTTTTGCGAGCCCCGTGTGCGCACCAGCCTTATGGCCTTGAATTCCTCACGCAGCAGACCCCAGAGCAGGAATGCCTCGCCGCTATGGCAGTTGATGATGTGCGGCGAGAAAGAGCGAGCCAGGCGGCGCATGCGCAGGTACAAGCCTGGCACGGCCAGCGGGTTGAGCGTGTTCAGTTCCAAGGGGTCGACGCGCAAATTCATTTTCGTCGCCATGCGGCCGGCAAGGGAATCCGGCAGAGTGACGACAAGGACTTCGTGGCCTGCCCGCCGCAGCAATCGGCTCAGCGTCAGCGCATACCATGCCGCGGCATTGTATGGTTGGATATTGACGACTTGCATGATGCGCATGGCTCGACCTGACAGCAACTTCAAGGCAGCTGTTTTGACGCTGTGGAATACGCGGTGGCCAAGCGTTGCTCCAGATCGGCACGCAAGGCAAGTCCTATTTGGCCTTTGAGCCGCTCGATGTGCTCGTCAGGCCCAAACAGAATCAGGATCGATACTTGCAATAAAAATCAGGCTGGGCAAGCTTGGCCTTGAGATGTAAACCCTTGGCCGCGGATCGCCGAAAAGAGGGGCGGGCGCTTGACCAGCCTGACCGGACATCCCGGACTAGGAGATCGTCTCGCTCTTGCCGACGGCTTCGGCCTTGATGCGATCGAGGAGCTCGGAGAGCACGGGCTTGACGTGTTCGCGGATATCTCCGGCCACGATGATGAACAGGACATCATCGCCGGGCGCGAGGTCGCCCTCGCGGGCTTCGACGACGACGCGGTAGATGCCGGGCTTGCGTTCGTATTCCTGACGCAATTGCTCCAGGCGCTCGCGGTCCACGCGGATCGTTATGGAGGAAACTCCCTGGCGATCCTTGCGCGACCAGGCCCGGACCACGCCGTTGTGCACAAGGACCATGCCGACGTTTTCGGCAAAGGCAGGGTCTTTCTTGAGTTCGGCGATGGTTTTGCTGATGTCCATTTTCTGCTTGCCTCCGACTGTTTCAGGGGGAGTGACCTCCTAAAAGTAGCGTCAAGGAGACCCGATGTACAGTTTGTCCAAACTCCTGGCTCAACTGCCGACCTTCACTCAGTCCAGGATGGTCGCTTCGGGCATCGGCGTCTGGATGGTCTACTCCGGCCACGTCTCCAAGCCCCTGGTGCAGACGCTCATGGACCATGGCGGCGTGCAGTTGGCCACTGACGGCAACCAGTCCCTGTGGTTCTTTTTCAGCAAGGAAGCCTACAGGGCCTTGGCCAGGCTTCAGATCTGGCTCCGTCTCAATCCCCTGCAGATTTTCTTCGAGGCCATGCCGGCCACCTTCCTGGTGGGCTACGACATGGGTTACAGCGTGTCCATCGCCCCCGACCTCAAGGACCAGTATCTGAGCGCACCCGGGGATCCCGTGATCTGGGTGCACCCCAAGCTCGAGGATGCCGTGCTCTCGGTGCCTGGCCTGGGCGTAAGGCCGGGGAATGTGCACGCCGGCATGTCCACCCTGGAATGGAAGCTCCTGCACACGGATCCCAGCTTCAACTACGAATCCGAGTTGGATTGGTATTTCATCATCAAGCCGCTGGGCAAGAAGCTGGACAAGGAGTACTCGACGGGTTGGCGCTATTTCTACAGCCGGGTGGAGCCCGTAATCCAGCGGCTAGGCCTCAAGTACATCTGGAACGACTCCTTCCTCATCCTGCCCATCGACAGCATGCGTCTTCTGCGCAACTGGTGCCGGGAGATCATCTACCTGATCCGGGATATCAAGACGGGTGGAGAGGGCCACTACTGGCCCATGGTCATGGCCGCCGTGCCCAAGAAGGGCTTGAATTTCAACGAGGAGCTGCCCAAGAAGGTCGCCCTGGAATGGAACCGCCTGGCCCCGGACTACCCCCATCTGAGTTTCCGAGACGCGTTCACCCTCGGCCGCGAATTCGATGTGAACGAGATCGGCTATTCCATGAGCAAGGGCAGGCTGGAGGATTGGTGTCATATCACGCTGGGCTCCGAATCCAAGGAGCAGAGCAACGAACAGTCCATCCAGATCAAGCTGCCCCGGAAACTCCTGACGGGCGAGACTGAGTGCTTCTATTGCGGCCTGAAGAGCCATAAGGCTCCGGAATGCCCCTCGCACGGGTTCATGTCCCTGAATCCCGAGATCTGGGATGAGCTGGCGACCATTCCCATGAACCAGTACGGCGCCGTAGCCCAGGAGCTGGATGAGGCCTTGACCGGGAACACCGGCACCAGCCTGAGCCGGGTCCTGGAAGGCTCGGGCAAGTCGCGCGTCCTGGCCACGGCCATCTTCGAGATGACAGCCCCGTTTCAGCTGCGCTATCTGCGCCTGGTATGGAGAAGCCGGAGCAAGGACTGGCTCAACGCCTTCGAGCAGCTGGCCCCCGAAGAGGGCGAGTACATCTGGGTGGCCATGCAATGCATGCAGAGCCACAAGCGTGAGGAAGCCGAGGTGCAGCTCAAGCAGGCCACGCTGCGCTTCCCGCGCAGCTATCAGCCGCGCTCGCTGAACGGCTTCGCGTCCATGGAGGCCCAGGACAGCAACCAGGCGCTCTACTATTTCCAGGAAGCGGCGCGCTTGAGCTATACTCCCGTGCAGAAGATCCTGTTCCTCATGCTGGCCGGACGCATGCACGAGATTCTCGGCGAATTCGAAAAGGCGACCGCCCTCTACAAGGAGGCCGAACTTCTCTCCAGGGGCTGGGGCGAGGCCCGCTACAGGCAAGGCGTATGCATGGTCAAGATGGGCTTCACCGATCATGCCATGAACGTGTTCCAGGAATGCATCGACAAGAATCCGCATTACTTCAACAGGATTCTTATCGATCCCGAGCTGGAGCGCGGTCGGTTCCAGATCCAGGCGACCATGAGCGAGCTTTGGAAGGAAGCCCGGGAGCTGGACAAGGAGGCCAAGAAGCAGCTCGAGGCCCTTTCCAACAAGATGACCGCCTGGTTCAGCAAGGACCACGAATTCAGCCAGGAAATGCAGAAGTCATTCGATCGCCTGCGCAAATACGGGGAAATCGAGAACTACGTTTTCGTGCGCAAACTGGCCGCCGGATGCAATGCCCTGGAGGAGGAGATCGACAAGCGCATCGAGGCCGAGGTCTCCCGCCTGAGCAAGAAGGTGGAAATTTACTTCTCGCGCCTCAAGACGATCATGCGCGAGGCGTCGTGGTTCCCCTTCCCCAAAATGCTGCGCGATTTCAGCAGGGATTTCAATTATTGCGCCGAGAAGATGCACTGGATGTATACCCAGTATCTGAAGAATGCGGAGAACTTCCGCAGGGGGCAGGCCTATTCCCTTGAGGTGGAGGAGCGTCTGGACAGGCTGCAGAAGCGGCTGGTGAGCCTGCGGCTGCTGCGCGACGGCACGTTCTTCGGGCTCCTCCTCGGCCGCAACTTCCTGTGGATGCAATTGGTCGGCCTCGGGCTGGCTCTCCTGCTCATGCCGCTCATCGTTTACCTGGCCGAGCATTCCACGGGATACCTTTCCAATCTCATCCTGACCCAGAAGTGGAATCTGCAGAAAGGCCTCGTGATCGTGCTGTCCATCGTGGCCATGTGCCTTGCGGCGCTCCGCACGGCGGTGACCTTCGAGAAGCGCAAGCGCAAGTTCTTCGACCAGGAGTATGAACGGGTGCGCGAAGAGCGCCAGGCCCGCGAGCGCAAGAAGCGCGAGGCGGCCAAGAACAGGCGCAAGCTTCAGGTCGAGGCCATGAAGCAGGCCCAGGCCGCCCCCAAGCCCGAGATCAAGCCGTGGAAAACGGCAGGCACCTCTCAAGCCCGCGGCGCAGGGGCGAGGCCGCAAGACAAGCCGACGACGCCATCCAGGCGATAACCTCGCGGCAGGCGCCCGGCGAGGGGCCGGGACTGCCTGGAGTGACCGGGCAGCCGCATCCTGTCCGACCTGGGCCATTCCGGTTAGCAAAACGTTCCTTGCAAGGACAACGCAGAAACCCCGTCAGGCGGCCGCCTGGCGGGGTTTGTCAGTCCTGGCCTCAGGAAGATTCGTGCTGGTCCGGTTGCGACGAGGGCCAAAAAAAAAGGCGGAGGGGTGCTCCGCCTTTTTGATCTAGTTCAGCTCTGGTCTACACACAGCCGGTGGGCTTGGGCAGGCCGGCCATCTTGCAGGCTCCCTTGCCGGGTCCGGACGGGAACAGCTCGTAGATGTGCTTGAGCTTGTAGCCGGTCACCTTGGACAGGATGCGGACCATGGGGGCGATGCCGTTCTTCTTGTAGTAGTCCTGGAGGAACTCGATGACCTTCTGGTGCTCGTCGCTCAGTTCCTTGATGCCTTCGCTCTCCTTCACGTAATCGACCCACTCGGGGCTCCAGTCCTCGAAGCGCTGCAGGAAGCCGTCCTCGTCGATCTCAAAGCTTTTACCCTTGAATTCAACGCTAGCCATGCACATCCTCCTTAAGAAGAAATTGTTAGGTGTTCCTACCACTGACGTATACTTGGGTCAACCGAAGCCCGGCCTTTCGGCGATCTTTGATGATTGCCGAAGGGCCGAACGTCTCGTCATCTGTTTACGGCACCTGCCGGCCGTGAGAAAGCCTCACGACCAGAAGCATGGGTGCTCGCTGCCAGATCATTAGCCGCTTGTAAATTCCATGTAGGACATTTGTCAATATTATGCATCGGCTATTGCAATCATTTTTCGATCGGTCCGCCCCTCTCAATCCCTATCGATCTCCGCCAGATGTGTCTTGGCGAAGTCCAGGTTCGGGTCGAGGCGCAAGGCCTCTCGCAAGTAGTCCCGCGCCGGTTCGGTTTCCCCCAGGAACTTGTGGCACAAGCCCAGGTTTGCCAGATCCATGGCCGACCCGCTGTCGAGAGCAAGCGCGGCCCGGAAATCGGCGGCGGCATCACTATACTTGGACTGCTTGAATCGGGCAACACCGCGCAGATTGAAATACTCCTTGACTTCGGGGGTCATGGCGACGGCGCGGTCAAGGTGCGGCAGGGCCTCGTCCCAGCGCTGGCGGAGGGTCAGGGCATAGCCTGCGTAAAAGGCGCACAAGGCCTTGTCCTCGGCGTCGGGCTGGACGGGTTCGGCGACTTGGAACTTGTGGAAGGCCAGCGGCGCATCCCCGGCATTGAGGGCGGCCAGGCCTTCGAAGAACGGAATGAAGTGAGCATCGGGGTAGACCCGCGCCAGTACCTGCAATCCGCGCACGGCTTCCTCGGGCTCGGCGCACTCCGCCAGCTTGCGGCCCACGAACAAGCCCAGCCCAGCCTGCCGGCTGCGTTCGCGGAACTGAAAGCCGGGAGCGAAGTTGTACGTGGCTGGGATGCCCAGTTCGGAATGGGTGGTTTGCACCACGTAGAGCGGAAAGCCCAGTCCGTTCAGCCCGCCGGCCAGGACCATGATCTCGTCGCGGATATTGTCCCGCCCGATGTCGGGCAGGGCGGAGGCCTGGACCACGGGGCCGCATGTGAGCCAGTCGATCTGCGCCAGATCCGTGTATTTGGCCAGGCCCGAGGCCTCGTAGTTGCTGCCGGTATGGAAGTCGCCGGCAAGCTGGGCGACTTCCGTCAGGGCGCGGATGGCGGCCTTGGCCGGGGTCGAGGCCGTGCCCGCGGTGAAGACGATCTCGCTCAGCCCAGGGAAGGTCGAGGGATCATAGGCCAGGGCGCCCACCGTGGGCACGGGCATGCCCAGGGTGAAATCCTTGAGCCAGACCTTGATTCCGTTGGCCGTGAAGCAGCGCATGAGCCGGTCGAGCACCTCATCGCCGAAGGATTCCGGGTCGATGGTCGGCAGTTCGGGCCGCTCTCGGTCGACGAGGGCGGAGACGTGCCGCTCCACGATTTCGCAGGCGCCCTGGAAGAGGGTCTCCTCGAAGGTGTTGCCTGCGCTGGAGCCGTTGAACTCGTTGAGCAGCTTGAACCAGTCCAGGGGTACCCTGCGTTCACTGCCGGTGGGCACGTGCAGGGCCTTGCAGAAGCGCCAGGTCACGAGGTCGAGCACCTCTTGCGCGGCCTGCTCGGGCAGGTTCTCGCCGACGCTGTGGAGCATCTCGGCCAGAGGCATGACCTGTCCTGGCCAGCGCGCCTGGGCCTGACTCCAGGTCAGCGCCTCGAAGTTGGACTCGTCCTCCCAGAAGGAAAAGAAGCTGTAGCGCTCCATGAGCTCCATGAGCGCCGAGGCCTCGGCCTGCTCGGGCGAGGCTCCTTTGCCCATCTGCTTGCGCGTGGGCATGATCTGGCGCGCGCGCGGGCCGCACACGCTGAGGAAGACGGGGATGCCCAGCCGGCCCGAGTCGATGCGCCGGGTCTCGGCCAGTATCCCCTGGCCTTTGTCCGCGAGCAGGGCGCGGACCCTGCTTACGGTTTCGGCGGGCAGGGCGGCCTTGTCCTGGTCCGTTGTGTAGGTCTTGAGGCAGTCCTTGAGTAATGTCATGTCGTCTTCCGATTGGAGGGGGGGGTGATTTTCTTGGGCGACAGGCGGTAGATCGTGCACAAATGCTTCTCCTTATCGTTCGCCTGCGTGTCGGACTTGTAGCCGATGTCCTGGCTCCTGATGGTGAACTCGCGCTCGGCCAGGTTGAAGAACTTGGTGGCTTTACGCGTGAACTCCTTGGCAAGCACGATTTCGGCTTCGGGAGAGTCCTTCAGGTGGTCCAGCAGGAATTTGCACAGGGACCGGTAGGTGTCTTCCTTATAGAGCACCTCGGAGCCCAGCACGATGTCGAAGCGCCGGCCGAGCCTGTCCTGGGTGAAATCGGCGCTGGCCACGCTCGCGCGTTCCTGCAGCCCGTTCTTGAGGATGTTGATCTGGGTGAAGAGCAAGGCGTCCGGGTGAATGTCGCTGATGGTCACCTCGAAGCCGTGCCTGGCCGCGAAGAGCCCGCACAGGCCCACGCCCGCGCCGATCTCCAGCATGCAGCGGCCTTGGGACGGCAGTCTCTGCACATAATAGGAAAGCAGGAAGGAGGTGCGCCATATCTTGGCCCAGAAGGGCAGCTCCAGGCTGTCGCCGGGAGTCAGCTGCGCGGCCAGGGCCTCCACGTAGCTGTCCATGTTCGTGAGTTGGAGAATATCGAGCTCGTGCTCTCCGATCTTCACCGGCTCGAAAGCCACCTCGTAGCGCGACTTGGCCGCTTCCAGCAGTTCGTCCAGCGGGGCGTCCAACGAGATGCCCACGGGACTTGCCTGCGACGGCTTCCCGCTCGTGTGCCGGGTCGTGTTCACTCGCTGCTCCTCAAGGTTTGTCTCCGGAAACCTGCGGCTTGCGCGGTCGGAAAGGTCACGCGTCAAAAGGCCCAGGCCGTGGCGGAGGGGTGGTAAACAAAAAGCCGGCCACCTCGGAGAAGGGGGCCGGCCGGATCATCTGGAGCGGGAAACGGGATTTGAACCCGCGACTTCAACCTTGGCAAGGTTGCACTCTACCACTGAGTTATTCCCGCATATCAATTGGAGGCGGCATCCGGATTTGAACCGGAGAATGGAGGTTTTGCAGACCGCTGCCTTACCACTTGGCTATGCCGCCGAAATTTTGGAGCGGGAAACGGGATTTGAACCCGCGACTTCAACCTTGGCAAGGTTGCACTCTACCACTGAGTTATTCCCGCTCACTCGAAAAGCGAGGGCTCTATCTACGGATTTCACCTTCAAGTGTCAAGCATGCCTCGCAAGAAAATATTGGAAATTCATTTCAGCCAAATAACCTGCTCCACACCGCGCAGTTGCTTGAACGTCCGGCTTGCGTGAATGCCTTCGACCGCCAAGTCGGGATCGCTGACCCGCGTGCCGCCCAGGGCGTGCAGGCCCCAATCGAACAGGCTGGGAGACAGGGGCGTGCTGGGGCCGAGCATGATCGTGAAAGCGTCCGGGCGGCACAGTCGGAGCAACCGTTCGCAACTGCCGTTGAGCAGGGTCGTGCCCGTCAGGGCGACCACGTCGGCCAGCGGCAGCAACTTGTCTGCCTCATGCTCCGGCCTGTCGCCGGGACGCGGCTCCTTCTCGATCACCCAGAAATCGGCGAATTCGCCGCCCATGCGCTCCACGAAGGGGAAATGTCCCACCACCGCCACCCGCTTGCCACGGCCCCTATCCATGATTAGCTCTTGGGCCTTCATGCTCGCGGTCCCGGCCGGCAACGGCAAGAGCAGGTTCACCGCGGCCATGCCGAAGGCAAGCGCATCAGGCTCGCCGGAGCGGCCCAGGAGAAGCTCGGCGGTCTCCTTTGCCGAGTTGGGCAGCGTGTGCAGCTCCGTAGCCGGGGGCTCACCGTGCGGAGTAGCCCTGGAACACAGCCCCAGGCCCTCGCTCCGCAGGCCCAGCAGATGTGAGCCCTGGACGTAGGCGCGCACGGGCATGTCCGGCCGGCCCCTGCAGGCGCTGGCCAGAATGTCGGCCAGCAGCCGAGCCTGTCTGGCGGGCGATGGAGATGTCTGGGCGGATTCGACTGGCATGTTGCACCTCCCGGATGCGGTCATCTTACGGGATAACGGGCCGGATCGGAAGGTCGGCTGCCGGCGGCGGGCTCAGCCCGGCCGGTATGCACGATGGCGAAGAAAATCCCCTGGCGAGTCTTTACTTCATAGGGGGATTGAATTAATCAGGTGAGCTTATTTCAAGCCGCATGCGGCGGTTATCCACAAGATTGCTTTTTGCAAGGGAGTACGCATGGACCCCAAGGACATTGAGTTCTTTCGCAAACACTTGAGCGACATGCTTAATGATATCGTCAAGCAGGGTGACGAAACCCTTGAGGACATGACCGATACGGTCGAAGTCTATGCCGATCCTGCCGACCGGGCCACCGCCGAGTCCGACCGGGCCTTCACCCTTCGGCTCCGCGACCGCGAGCGCCGCCTGATCAAGAAGATCAAGGAAGCCCTTCAGCGTATCGACGAGGGGACCTACGGCATCTGCGAGGAATGCGGCGAGGACATCAGCGTGCCGAGGCTCAAGGCCCGCCCCGTGACCACCTTGTGCATCCACTGCAAGAGCAAGCAGGAGGAAGATGAGCACCAGCGTGCCGAATCGGCGTCTTCGTAACGCGTTGACGCCGCGCGTTTCGAATACGCGCGCCGGGAGTCGACTTCCCCATCCCTCCAAGGCTTAGTCGCTCAGACCCAAGTTCATGGACGCGCACATCTTTCGCTCCTTATGCAGCGAACTTGGGCCTGCGCTCGGCGGTCGCCGCATAGAAAAGATATACTGCCCGGCCAGGGGATATTGGACTCTCGTGCTGGGCGCCAGGGGCGGCAAGCGCCTGCTCCTGTTTCATCCGGCCAAGAAGGACGCCTTGCTCCTGCTGTCCGGAACCAAGCCACAGAACCCGATGTCGGCTCCGGCCGAGGCGATGTGGTTTCGCAAACGCATCTCGGGCCGCTGGCTTGGCCAGTGGCGGGCGGACTGGCCCGGATTGCGCATCGCCTGGGAACTGTCGCCCGTGCCTCCCGACGCTCCGGACCAGAGCCGATTCCTGGTGCTGGACATGCACGCGGGCATGCGCCTGGCCGCTGAACTGGAGCCTGTTTTCGGCGGCGAACCCGCCTGGCCGCCGTTCGAGCGGGCGCTGCACGACCCGGATGTCTGGAAGGAATTCCCCCAGCTTTCACCCTCATTGCGCAGGCGGCTCAAGGCCCTGCCCGTAAGCGAGGCCGCGGCCTTCTACGCCTCCCTTGCCAATGGACCGGCCAACCCTATTTATATGACATGCAAGCACGGGAAGCCCGTCTCGTTGCACGCATGGGCCCCGGAAGAAGGCGCGGCGAGCGGAGTCCGGGTTTTTGAAAGCGCGCTGGAGGCCGTCGCGGCTTTTGGCGAGCCGAAGTTTTTCGCTGGGTTGGCCCAAGGCGAATCGGCCGAAGACCGTCAGGCCTTCAAGGCCCGCGAGCGCCGCTTGCGGCGCGGCCTGGAACGCCTGGAGGCCGACCGCGAGCGCCTGTCGGGCATGATGCGGCAGCAAGCCCAGGCCGAACTGCTCCAGGCCGAACTCTATAAATACAAGGACGGGCCCACCCCCGAGTGCATCGTCGGCAGCCATCCACTGCATGGCGAGATGGTCGTGGAGCTGAACACGCGCATGAGCGTGGCCGAGAACATGGAGCGGCTCTTTCAGCAGGTGGCCAAGGGCAGGCGCGGCTTGGCCGTGGTCGAGCAGCGCCGGGCGCAACTGGACGCCGAATTGCGCGGACAGGTCGAGGGCCGGGCGCCGGAGTCCGCCGGAGGCAAGCCTGGCCCGGAAGCCAAGGTCGACGACCGGCCGCTGTTGTCCAAGCGCCTGCGCGGCTTGGCCGTGTCGGTCTTCACCACCAGCGACGGCTTTCGCGTGTTGCGCGGCAAGAACCAGGAAGCAGGCCACAAGCTGCTCAGCCAGGCGGCCAGCCCCTTCGACCTGTGGTTCCATGCCGCGCACAGGCCGGGTGCGCATGTGGTGCTCAAGCGCGATTATCCGGCCCAGGAAGTGCCGGAGAACAGCATGCGCGAGGCCGCGGCGCTGGCCGGATTGGCCAGCGGCTATGCCGGCGAGGCCAAGGCGGACGTGTTCTGCGCCCTGGTCAAGGACATACGCAAGATCAAGGGAGCGGCCCTGGGGCTGGTGCGCGTCGAGGAGGTTCGCCAAACCTTGCGAGTGGATCTGGATCCGGAGCTGCCCGGACGGCTCAAGAGTTCATTGCCTCTTTGATTCGCAATTTCTGAAAATGTATCGGGCCATCCGTTCGGCCGATCCTTGGTGTATGGCTGCCTGGGCGGCGCTATTAGCGACGCCGCGGGATTAACGGCGTTCATGGATGATTGGACGGCGGCTTGAAAAAACAGTATGAAACTCTCTGGCCTGATGGCCGGGAGTGGATGCACACGGAGCGTCATGAACGAACCCGCCCGCCACATACGGCGGCTAGATTTCGATGATTGCGCGCTAGCCAGCAATCTGTTCGGGCCGCATGACAGTCACGTCAAGCTGGTCAGCGATTTGAGCGGAGTGTCCGCGGACACACGCGGGACTTCCCTTGTCCTTCGTTCCGATAACGAAAGCAGCCTGGATGCGGCGGCCAATCTCATGGCCCAGCTGTACGGGCTGGTGAAGTCCGGGCGGCAGCTTTCGCCCCAGGACATAGACCAGGGTTGGCGCATTGTCTCCCACGACAGCGAAGCCAGCCTGCGATCCATCTTCGCCGATGTCAGCATTCCCGTCTCGCGCAAGCGCACGATCACGCCCAAGACGCCGACGCAACGCGCGTACCTGGAAGCGATCCGCGAGAACGACCTGGTGTTCGGCATCGGGCCCGCCGGCACCGGAAAGACCTATCTGGCAGTGGCCATGGCCGTGGCGGCGCTCAATGCGCGCAAGGTCAAGCGGCTGGTACTCACCCGTCCGGCGGTGGAGGCAGGCGAGAAGCTGGGCTTCCTGCCCGGTGATCTCGTGGAGAAGGTCAACCCCTATTTGCGGCCATTGTACGACGCATTGCACGACATGCTCGAATTCGGCAAGGTCCAGGAGATGCTGGAAACGGGCATCATCGAGGTGGCCCCGCTCGCGTTCATGCGCGGCAGGACCCTCAACGACGCGTTCATCATCCTGGACGAGGCCCAGAACACCACAGTCGAGCAGATGAAGATGTTCCTGACCCGGCTCGGGTTCGGCTCCAAGGTGGTGGTCACGGGCGACGTGACACAGATCGACCTGCCCGGAAAGGGCAGTTCGGGACTCATTCACGCCCGCAAGGTGCTGGCAGGCATACCGGGCATAAGCATGATCGCCTTTCAGGAACGGGATGTCATCCGGCATTCATTGGTGGGCCGTATCGTCAACGCCTATGAGCGTCATGCGCATGCTATCGAAGAAAAAGGCTAACGGCTCGGCTGCCAAGGGCGGCGCCAAGTCGGTCGTCCTACGCCCCAGCTCCATGTCCGCCTTGCGCGTCAGGCTCAGCAGCGATGCTGGCGGACTGCTGGCGCTCGTGGGCGTGCTGCTGGCCTTGAGCATCATGGCCGGAGTGCGTTTCGAACGGCCCATCTCGATCTACGTCGCCGGCGAGATCGCCAGCCAGGACATCACCGCCGACGAGGACTTGCTCCTGGAGGAGGCCGAGGCCACCCAGCGCAAGCGCGAACAGGTCTCCTCGGCCCAGCCGCCGGTGTATGATCTCAGCCACGAGGTGGTGGCCGATCTCAGACGGCGCGTGACTGCGATCCTCGAGCAGGTGGCCCAGACTCCCACCGAGGAACTGGAGCGGCTGCGCTGGCAGATTTCCGAGAGCCTCAATTCCGAGATCAGCTCGCGCAGTCTGTTCCTGTGGCGCTCGGACGAATTCCGGCAAGCGCTCGTCGAGACCATCCTGCCCTGGATCCAGGCCTACTTCGGCCATGGCGTCGTGGGTGAGAAACGGCTGCTATTGCCCAACAAGGGCGGCATCATCATCCGCGATCTGGGCACCGACCAGGAGAGCCTCAAGGCCGACCTGCAGCTCATCCGCGACCTGGGCCAGTTCCGCGAGGACCTCGAGCACTACCTGCGGATCGACCTCAAGAAGCCCATCCGCTTCCGCCGGGCCGTGGAGGACATCATCCACCCCATGGCCATGCCGAGCCTGACCTTTAATCGCGAGGCCACCCAAAGCCGCAAGCGCGAGGTCATGGAGGCCGTCGAGCCGGTCTACACGCAGATCAAGAAGGGCGAGATGATCGTGCGCCAGGGCGAGCGGGTTACGTCGGACCAGCAGCTCAAGATCCAGGCCCTGTACACTCGTCAGAAGAGCTTCTTCATGCCCATGCAGGCCTCGGGCACCTTCATCATCGGCTTCCTCCTGCTGCTGGGCCTGTACTTTTCGACCATGGAGGTGCGCACGCGCGACTTGGCCGTGCGCGACGCCGTGTTCCTGGGTTCCATCTTCCTGCTGTTCGGTTTCATGGCCAAGGTGCTGGCCGTGGTCAAGACGCCCCTGGCGCAGGGGATCGTCTTCGCGAACATGAGCCCGGAGCTGTTCCCCTACCTGTTGCCCGCGGCAGGGGCCATGGGCGTGCTGGCCCTGTTCTTCCCCGTGATCGTCTGCTTCTTCGCCGGACTGCTCATCGCCTTCATGTGCGGCAAGCTGGCGGGCGGCGGACTGGAACTGGTCATCTTCTATTTCATCTCGGGCATGTTCAACGTCTTCTTCATCAAGCGCGCCCAGAACCGCATCGAGCTGCTGTCCAGCGTCTTCCCGCTCATGGGCGCGCTGCTTCTCTGCTGGATCGGCGTGCTCCTGCTCGGTTCTCCAGGCGCTGCCGGCGTCTGGAGCGGCACGGTGCTCGTGTTCACCTGCGGACTGCTCTCGCTTCTGGCCGTGCTGGCCCTGTCGCCCATTACAGAGCATGTCTTCGGCTACACCTCGCGCTTCAAGCTCATGGAGCTCATGAATCTGGAACAGCCGCTCCTGCAGGCGCTCATGGTGAACGCGCCCGGCACCTACCACCATTCGCTGGTGGTCTCCAACATGGTCGAGGCCGGAGCCAGGGCCATCGGCGCCAACCCTCTCCTGGGCAAGGTCGCCGCCCTGTACCACGACATCGGCAAGCTCAAGGCGCCGCATTACTTCATCGAGAACCAGTTCGGCTGCGGCAACAAGCACGACAAGCTCGCGCCGTCCATGAGCGCCCTCGTGCTCATCTCGCACGCCAAGAAGGGCGTGGAACTGGCCAGGGAGCACAAGCTCGGCCCCGAGATCACCGACATCATCCAGCAGCACCACGGCACGTCGCTGATCACCTATTTCTACCACAAGGCCCAGGAACTGGCCGAGTCCCGGGGCGAGGAGGCCGTGCGCGAGGAGGATTACCGCTATCCGGGTCCCAAGCCGCAGACCAAGGAGGCGGGGCTCATCCTGTTGGCCGACGCCATCGAGGCTTCCAGCCGTACCTTGGTCGATCCCACGCCAAGTCGCCTAAAGGGCCATATCCAGAAGCTGATCCGCACCATCTTCACCGAGGGGCAGCTGGATGAGTCCGAGCTGACGCTCAAGGATCTGCACCTGTTGACCGACGCCTTCCTGCGCATCCTTACCGGCATATTCCACAACCGCATCGAGTACCCGGGCGACAAGGCCGAGAGCCAGTCCAGCCAGAGCGGGAGCAAGCCCGTTCCCCCGCCCATGTACCCCATGCACCAGTAAGCCGTGGCAGTATCCCTGTTCACCCAGTCCGGCCTGCTCCTGCCGCCGGCCTTCCCCCTGAGCCGGCGCGAGATCCTGGATATCTGCGATCCGCTGCTGGATGTTCTGGGCTTGTCCGGAAGCGGCTTCGATCTGCATCTGGTGGACGATACCGATATCGCCAGGCGCAATGCCGCCTTCATGGGCTGCGTGGGTCCGACCAACGTGCTGAGCTTTCCGTCCGAATCGCGGGACACGGAAGAGACGGACTTGGCCGACCTGCCCGATATGGTCGAAGAAGGGCAGGGTGACTGGCTGGGGGAGATCGTCCTGTCCGTGGACACCCTGGAGCGCGAGGCCTTTCTGTACGGCCAGCAGCCCCGGGAGCATCTGGTCCGTCTGCTTGCCCACGGCGTGCTGCATCTGGCCGGCCATGACCACGGCGAGATAATGGACGCCCTCACCGAGCAGGCCGTGGACGCCCTGGGCGAGCCTTGAGGCGTCTTGCCGGCGCGGCCTGGACGGTTTATGAGTTCGCCATGAGTGCGGAAACCGGCAAGGGCCTCATCCCCATCACCAATCATGTGTCCATCCCGGAGCAGGAGTTGTCCTTCAGCTTCGCCAGGTCGGGCGGTCCAGGCGGCCAGAACGTGAACAAGGTCAACACCAAGGCCGTGTTGCGCTTCGATGTGGCGGGCTCGCAGAGCCTGGGCGAGGAAGACAAACGGCTCATCTTTGAACGCCTGGACTCCAGGCTGACCAAGGAGGGCGAGCTGGTTCTCACCAGCGACGCCACGCGCAGCCAGGAAGACAACAAGCGCCTGACGCTGCTCAAGCTCCAGCAGCTCTTGCGCGCGGCCTTGCGCATACAGCGGCCGCGCAAGGCGACAAGGCCCAGTCGTGCGGCCAAGGAGCGGCGGCTGGCCGCCAAGAAGGCCAGGGGAGCCCGCAAGCAGGAACGCTCGGGCCAAGGTTTCGATTTCTAGAGCATTTGCTATCAAAAATGCTTTTCAAGACATGCGTCGGCATGACTTGCCGCTAGCTTCGGCGCAGGCGCAATTTACTTGCGCCGTCAGCTCCGGAGCGGGCGTCCATAAAGCAATCTGCTCCAGAACTTGCACGTCGAATCAGGGTCCGGCACAGTCATTTCAGTGGCGGGGAGAGTCTGCGAGAGGGCGGCGATCCCGGTTGCTTTGCACCAGCACCAGCGCATTGTTTCTTGAGCCTGAACAAGCCTTGCTCTTTCCAGGCAACCCGCCATATGAGTGACTCGCTGAACCCGCTGTTTTCATTACCTGCTTTTCGCGGCAGGCTTTTTGAATGGCCTGTCCCGGTCTTTTCGCATTCGCACGGACGGTCAGATCGACCTGCCGTGATGACGGTGTCTGCGCGGCTTTGAACCGCGCAAGGCTTGGGGCTGTTTTCTGCACGCCCGCAGTGGGCGAGGGTTAGGTAGAGTGTCATGAAGGAGGCTTGCGTCTTGAAAAGTATCGCCATCAAATCCCTGTTGGTCTGCATGTGTGCCCTGTTGTTCGCCGCGGGCTGCACCACCAATCCTTATACCGGCGAGCGGCAGGTCAGCCGGACCGCCATCGGAGCCGGTGTCGGCGCGGCCGCGGGTGCGGCCGGAGGAGCAATCTTCGGCGGCGGTGACCGCAGCAAGCGCGTGCTCATCGGCGCGGGCATCGGCGCTCTGGCCGGCGGCGCGGTGGGCGGCTACATGGACTACCAGGAGTCCAAGCTGCGCCAGCGGCTGCAGGGCACGGGCGTCAGCGTGACCCGCCAGGGAGACATGATCATCCTGAACATGCCGGGCAACGTGACCTTCGATACCGGCTCCGCGGGCATCAAGCCGCAGTTCTTCGAGGTGCTCAACTCCGTGGCCATCGTGCTCAGGGAGTACGAGAAGACCTACGTCGACGTTTTCGGCCACACCGATTCCACGGGCTCGCTGGACCTGAACATGCGTCTGTCCCAGGACCGCGCCCAGAGCGTGGCCCAGTATCTCGTCAGCCAGGGCGTGCAGCAGGAGCGCTTCCTCGCGCGCGGCATGGGCCCGAACCAGCCCATCGCCGACAATTCAACGGCCGCGGGCCGGGCTCAGAACCGCCGCGTGGAGATCAAGCTCACGCCCATCACTCAGTAGCAGTCGTCGATTCCGTCAACTGCATCCGAAATACCGCGGGGCCGCTTTTCCCATGAAAGGCGGCTCCGCCTTTTGGAGGCAAGCCCGCCTTGACCCTGTCCCGGTCGCTCGGGTAAATCGGCCCTGACATTTCCTTCCATCTGCGGTCCAAGGAGCAGCATGTCCCCGCGAGGAGTCTACACGGCGCTTGAGCCACTGGTGCTGGCATCGGCCTCGCCCAGGCGCAGTGAACTGCTGGGCCTGGCCGGCCTGGAGTTCGAGGTCCTGCCCGGCGAAGCCGAACCCATGCCCGAGAATGGCGAGCCGCCTTCGGAATACGCCTGCCGCGCGGCCCTGGCCAAGGCGCTGGACGCCTTCGGCCGCCGGCCCGAGGCCGTTGTGCTGGCCGCCGATACCATAGTCGTCCTGGACAAGCGCATCCTGGGCAAGCCCATCGATGCGGCCGATGCGCTGCGCACCCTGCGGGACCTGTCGGGCCGCACCCATGAGGTCATCACCGGCTGCGTAGTTTGCACCCCGGGACGCGAGCCGGAAAGCTTCGCCGTATCCACGCTGGTGACGATGGCCGAGGTCGGGGATGCCGCGCTGGAGGCCTACGTGGCCACGGGCGAACCCATGGACAAGGCCGGCAGCTATGCCATCCAGGGACAGGGAGGCTTTCTCGTGCGGCGCATCGACGGCTCGTATTCCAACGTGGTGGGATTGCCCGTGACGGAGGTGCTCGAAGCCCTTTCGGCCATGGGAATCATCGCGCCGCGGGCAGGGTAGCCGTCCTGCATCTCTTTCGTGCCGGCCACAAGAAATGAAATACTACACGTCCATCTGTGCCATTGCCAAAGACGAGGACCACGCTCTCAGGGAGTGGGTGGTCTATCATTTGATGATCGGCTTCGAAGCCGTCTTCATCTACGACAACGCCAGCAGGAATTCCATCCGTCTGCTGCTGGCGGATCTCGTCGAGGAGCAGCTCGTGCATGTCATTGATTGGCCTGTTCACGAGGCTCCGCAGCTTTCCGCCTATGCCCATTACCTGGTCAATTTCAAGGGCGTAAGCCGGTGGACGGCCTTCATCGACATTGACGAGTTCATCGTGCCCAGACAGGCGTCCGACGTGCGGGATATGCTCGAAGCCTACGAAGACCATGCCGGACTCGCCTTGTCCTGGATGATGTTCGGCTCCAATGGGCATCTCTCGCGCCCGTCCGGCCTTTGCATCGAGACATACGCGAACAGGCTGGAAGCGAGCCAGAAGATCAAGACCATCGCCCAATGCGAATATGTAGTGAAGCCCGTTTCACCGCACCATTTCGAGTATCTGCCGGGTCACTGCTGCGTCAACGCGGAGCGGGTGCCGGTCAGGGGAGCATTCTCCTACTATACGGATGATATCTGCCGGATAAACCATTACTACTTCAAATCGCAGCAGGACTTTTGCGCCAAGATCGAGCGAGGGTTCGCGACGAAGATGAAAACCAGGGACGGCTACGATCTGGCCGAGTTTCTGGGTCAGGCCCGGCAGGCCGGAGTGCCGGACGATTTCATCTCCAGGTATGTCGCCCCCTTGAGCCGATGGCTGCGCAGGCCTGCCAGCATCGTGAAACAGCTAGTCCAGGACCACGCCGGAAAAACAGTCGAAAGCTTCGTTCGGGAAATACTGCGACAGATCAGCGCTGGAAGAGTCGAGAAGGCGGAAGGGCTGGTTCGGCTCATGCTGCGCTATCATCCCGACAGTTGCGGCGCTCAGATTTTGGCCTCGACGTTCTACAGAAGAAAAGGCGACCTGGGGAAAGCGCGCTCATGCGCAATCAGGGCCATCGGGATCGAGGGCAAGGCCGAATCCTACTATGAGCTGCTGCAAACCGAACTAGCCATGGGCAGGCCTGATCAATGCAGGCGGATCGCCGAGTTCATGCGCAGCTCAATGAGCGAACTTGGCCGGCTGACCGACCTCTGGGAAGACAGATTGCGGGCGGCCATGGCGGCCCCGGACACAGGAGGAGAGTAGATCATGGCTGACGGCACGAAGCTGCAGCCCGTAGTTTGCCCCCGGAGGCCTCCCGCGTGGCCATGTGGGTGACCATGTCATTGGCCCATGTGCGCACGAACCTCCGCGAGTCGCTCCTGATAATGCCGAATGTGTAGCCGAAGGTGTTTGTAGTAATCCTCGATCAAGAACTCCAAGGTTTGTGATCCGTTTGGAGTTCGCCATATGTGGCGTTTGGCGTCATTGGGAGTCGTATCGGCAAGGTGCAGAAGCAGCATATTGTAGCATGACCAGAGCTGGGAAAGGACATCGAATTCTAGTTCGTCATATTTCTGCTGGGTTACCCACGGCTCAGCATCATATCCAGGGAAAAAATCCAAATCGCCGAATCTGAGGCGGGTAAAACGCTGGTGGTTGTTGCTCGCAGAGTCTATCAGGTGTCCGACTATCTCAGCCAATGTCCAGGTATCCGGCGAGATTCGGACATGGCATGCCTCGCGTGGTGTCGAATCGAGAATATCTTGAAAGGACTGTATTGTTTCTTTGGCTTCAGTGATGATCAACATAGCGATTTTCCATTGAATATAGATGTGATGTCCTCGTTCTGACCACTATTCTAGCTAAAGCTCCCACCAGAGGCAATCCAATGCTAATAAGTACAAAGAGTTATCACCTAAAGTCGCTGATCGACTTGGTCCGCTTGCCGGTGAGCGAAGTGCTGAACGCACTGGCGCGAGTCGGAGTCGCGGCCCCGGACACAGGAGGGGACTAAATCATGTCTGACGGCACGAAGCTGCAGGCCCGTATTTTGCCCACGACTTTGCTGGACAGGGCCGCATACTTCCTGGCCACGCTTTGGCCCCTAGGCCACGTGCCCAAGGCCCCGGGCACCGCCGGCGCGTTGTTCGCGGCCCTTTCGGCGCCCTGGCTGTTCATGCCTCTGCCCATATGGGGGCGGCTGACGGTATTGGCCGTGATCTTCGTGCTCGGCGGCTTGGCCGCCACGCGCGTGGAACGCATCACCGGGCGCAAGGATCCAGGCTGCGTGATCGTGGACGAGTTGCTGGGCCAGTGGGTGACCTACCTGCCATTCGCCCATCTCGAATTCTGGCAGCTGCTCGTGGGGTTCTCCCTGTTCCGCCTCTTCGACATCAGCAAGCCCTGGCCCGTATGCCGCTCCGAGACCTGCCTGCCCGAAGGCTTCGGTGTCATGATCGACGATGCCGTGGCCGCCCTGTATGCCGCCGCCTGCCTGTGGCTCGTCGCGAGCCTGGAAGCCTGGCTGTTCGCCATGAGCTGATGCGCAATAAAAAACGCCGCGGATGCTGGGCATCCGCGGCGTTTGTCTAGGCAATGATCCCAAGACTTAGAGCATTTTGAAAATGCTCTGCCACCAGCTCCGGCGTAGGCGCAATTCACTTGCGCCGTCAACGCCGGAGCGAGCGTCTTAAAAGCAATCTGCTCTAGATGATCTCGAACTCGCAGCGGCGGTTCTTGGCGTAAGCTGCTTCGTTGTTGCCCGGATCGAGGGGGTTGTCCTCGCCGTAGCTGACGATGTTGATGCGGCCGGGGTTGACGCCCATGAGCACGAGGAAGTCGAATGCGGCGCGGGCGCGGCGCTCGCCCAGGGCCAGGTTGTACTCCTCGGTTCCGCGCTCGTCGCAGTAGCCCTTGATGGTCACGCGCGTGTCGGGCATAAGCTTGAGGGCCTGGGCCTTGCGCTGCAGCACTTCGCGCGCCTTGGCGTCGAGCTCGTACGAATCGTAGGCGAAGAACACCATCTCATTGATGCTCTTCTTGGCCTGCTGCTCGGCCTGCAGGCGCTCCTGCTCGGTCTGGCTCGCCTGGCCTTCCCGCAGCTCGCGTTGACGGTAGGCCTCTTCCTCGGCTGCGCGGCGGGCCGCTTCATCATCCGTGGTCGTTCCGGCCGTCATTCCGCCGCGGTCGGCGGAGGTCTGGTCGGGAGTGGAGCTGACCTGCTTCTTGGCGCAGCCGAAGCCAGCCAGCAGGGCCACAACGAAAAGCACAATAATCGTCTTACGGGTCAAAAGATTCATGGCATTCTCCTTTGTTTGCCAATGCCTGGCGTTCTCCTCGCCTTTGTGCGCCATATCTCGAAACGGAAAGAGCGGTTCTTCCGGTTTCGCCTGTTGCAGGTCTTTACTGATAGACGACTCAAATCGTCCGAACAGCCGACTCGAACGTAATCAAACGGATGCAATCTTCGTGACGACATGACGATGCGACGACCGCAGCGAACGCCTGCCGTATTCAGCTGCCTCCGGCCTTAATTCGGCCCTCTGGTCCAGGACGGTGCGCGTGCTTCGCCGGGTCCTGTCTGCAGCATGACCGGCTCGTCGCCATGACGCGTGGTCAGGTACAGCTTGTACATCCCGCTGCGGCTGGACGAAAAGGCGATGAAGTAGCCTTCCGGACCGAAGGTCGGCTCCTCGTCGAAGCCCGGCCCAAAGGTCACCTGGCGCTCGGCCCCTGTGCGCAGGTCCATGACGAAGATGCGATGCCCTGCGTCCGTATCGCGCGAAAAAGCCACGAAGTTGCCGTCCGGACTCAGGGACGGATTGGTGTTGTATTTACCCTCGTAGGTCACGCGCTGGACCTTTCCCGTGGGAATGTCGAGCACGAAGATATGCGGGTTGCCGAGGCGGCCCGAAACAAAGGCCATTTTGCGGCCGGAGCGGTCGAAGCTCGGTGAGACGTCGATGGACCAGCTCTTGGCAAGGGGTGCTCCTGAGGGTTTCCAGTCGCGTCCGAGCATGTAGATGTTCGGCTGGCCCTCGATGTCGAGGGTCACGGCCAGGCGGCCGTCGGGCATGTAGGCGGGGGAGATGACCGAGGAGCCGGGCAGGTCGATGGTTTCGACCTTGCCGGTTTCCAGGTCGGCCATGCCGAGCATGTGCTGGGTCCGGGCCACATGGGTGAACAGCAGGCGCTTGCCGTCCAGGGACCAGGCGGGGCTGGTGTTGACGCCGCCCAGGCTGGTGATCCTGCGGGCGTTGTGGCCCGTGGGTCCGGCCACCCAAATTTCCTTGCCGGACTGGTCCTTGCGCACGAAGGCCAGGCGGGATTGGAAGAATCCGACCCTGCCGGTCAGGGCTTCCATGAGCCGCGAGCAGAAACTGTCGGCGATGTCGGGCATGTGCACGGGCTTGATGTCGGCATACTCCTGGCCGAAGATCATGGTGCCGGTGAAGGTCTCGTAGACCCGGAAGGCCACCGAGGCCTTGCCGTCAACGCCGGGGGTCCAGGCCGAGGTCGTCAGCAGGTCCACGCGGCTTAACTGGAATCGCTTGAAGTCGATGCCGGGAGCCTTGGGCGTTTCCACCCTGTCGCCGCCGATGACTTCGGTCGGGGAGACCTGGCGCAGGAAGGGCAGGAAGCGCAGGTTCTCGCGGATCTGGGCCTGCATGTCCGCGGCCATGCCCGGTAGGGGCTGGCCGTTGGCGGCGGGCAGCGGTTGGGCGATCATGATGTTGGTCTTGGTCTGGCCGGGGCCGAATATGTCGATGGACAGCTTGCCCTGAGCCTGCGCAGTGGATGCGGCAAACAGCAAGGCCAGTATGGGCAGCGCGAGGGCTATCGCTCTTGGCATGGAGGTCCTACCCCTTGAGATCTTGGAGGTGGAAAGTGATCTGTATCGTGCGCATGTTCGCGGGCGGTGGACTGAGTTTTTTGGTCTCGTCCACGGCCTTGAGCACCGAGGCGTCGAAATCCGCCCGCCCCGATGACTTCACCAGCTTGAAGTTGGTTATGGCTCCGTCGGCCGTCAGGTTCATCTCCACAGCGGCCGAAAGATTCTGGTTGGTGCCGGCCAGGGGATAACGCCAGTTGGGCTTTATGCGGGCCACGGCATCCTGGGCGTAAACCTGCTGGCCGGTGCTGGCGCCGACATCGCCTCCGCCGGTCGCGGCCGGCTTGCTGGAGCCGACTTCCTTCTGGAGCGCGGCCAGCTCACGCTTGAGGACGTCCTGCGGGCTGGGCTGAGGTTTTTTCGAGGCATCGCTCTTGGCGGCCTTGAGGGCCTCGGCCAGGATTTCCTCCGCCGTCGGTTCCTTGGGCTTCGGCTTGGGAGGAGCCTTGTCGGTCTTCTTGGGGCTTATCTCCGTGGCCTCGGGCTGCTTGGGCTTGGGCTTGGCTTCCGGCTTGGCCTCGGTCGCGGGCTTCGCTTCGGGCTTGGGCTGGGGGGCGGGCTGCTCCTTGATGTCCACGGCCTTCTCCGGCGCCGGGGGGGCCTTGGGCGCTTCCTGAGCCTTGGGCTGTTCCGCGGGTGCCGGAGGAGCCTTGGGCGCGGGAGCGGGACGGCCCAGGGACACCAGATCCACATTGTAGACCGGCACGTCCAGGTTCACGCGCACATGCGCGCCGCGCGACATGTATACCGCCATGCCGAAGAGCGCCAGGTGAAGGAATATGGAGAAGGCCAGGGCCAGGGACTTCATGGGAGCCATCTGCGTCGGCCGCTACTTGCGCTTCCTGGTCTTGGCATCGGTCTCCTCGGCCACCATGCCGAGCTTGTCGATGCCCGCCGCCTTGATCTCGCCCATGACGCGCACGACGCTGCCGTAAGGCACCTGCGCGTCGGCCTTGAGGTAGAGCGCCTTCTTCTGCTTGGCCACCAGGTTTTCCAGGCGATCCTTGAGCTCCTCCATCTTGACCTCGTACTCCTCGATGAACACGCGGCCGCTCTTATCGATGCTCAGCACGAGGTGCTCGCTGTCCGTGGGCAGGGCCGACACGGTCCTGGTCTGGGGCAATTCGACTTCCACACCCTGGGTCATGAGCGGGGCGGTGACGAAGACGATGCACAAGAGCACCATCATGACGTCCACCAGGGGCGTGATGTTGATGCCCGGAATGCTGCGGCGGCCGTTACGGCTTTCCATGGGTGATCCCTCCGCGGGCTATTCGCTCTCGGCGACGATCCAGGGCATCTCGCGCTGGATGCGGTTCAGGAAGATGCCCGCGAAGTTGACCAGTTCGGTTTCGATCTTGGACAGGAGCCCCTGGATGGCGTTGTAGGCGATGGTCGAGGGAATGGCCACGGCCAAGCCGAAGGCCGTGGCGACGAGGGCCTCCGCCATGCCCGGGGCCACGGCGGAAATGGCCGCGCTCTTGAGCGTGGCGATGCTGCGGAAGGCCACGATGATGCCCCAGACCGTGCCCAGCAGTCCGATGTAGGGCGTTGCGTTGGCGCAGGTGCCCAGGAAGGACATCTGGCTGTCCATGGCGCTCATTTCCGAGGCCACGGCCTGGCGCAGGGCGCGGCGCATGTTGTCCTTGGCCAGCCGCGCCTTGACCTTGACCTCGGCCTTGGATGCCTCGATGCGCTTGAGCTCGCGCACGGCGTTATGGGCGATGCGGTAGAGGCTGGAGGACGAGTCCTTGCCCAGGGCATGCATGGCCGAAGCCATGTCGCGGGCTTCCAGGAAGGCGCGTTGCTCGGCCAGGATGGCCCGCTTGGCCCGGTTCAGGGTCATGAACTTGTAGATGATGACGTACCAGCTCCCCATAGACATGAGGACGAGTACGAACAGGACCGCGAGTCCCACCAGCGAGGCTTCGCCGAGGATGCCTCCCAGAAAGCCGTCCATGGATCACTCCTTGCGCAAATGCGACCAGAGCCGCACGTGGTCGTTCGATTATCTCGGATTTTGTCGTCGCGCGTTCTTATGGAATCGGTGGCGCGTCTGGTTTCAGTATTCTGTGGGCGAGTTCAGGCAGGACCCTCTCGGCGGGTGCGTCGATGCGCACATCGGATAAACGTCCGTAGGCCGTGGGACCGAGGTTGATCTCTATGACCCGGCCGCCCATGGTCTTGATTCTATACGGAAAAATATTGAAGGGCGCAACCTCGCCGCTCGTGCCCACGATTACGGCCAGATCGGCCCGCGCCACCAGTTCCTCCCCCTCGCGCATGGCTCCCGCCGGTATGGCCTCTCCGAAGAATACCACCTCAGGCCGGATGAGCCCGCCGCAGTGATCGCAGACCCAGGGTATGTCCGCCCTGGTCAGCTTCGCCATTCGCCCGGCGTCACCGACGGCATGGCAGCTATTGCAATAAAAGGACCGGCAATGTCCATGGAATTCCACGACCCGTCCGGAGCCGGCCCGCTGGTGCAGGCTGTCGATGTTCTGGGTGATGACCGCGCGCAGCCGGCCTGCGCGTTCAAGCTCGGCCAATGCCTCGTGCGCAGGATTCGGAACCGCGCGCGCGAAAACTTGCACTGCTTCCAGCAGGAACTCCCACACGCCGAGGGGGTTGCTGCGCAGGGCCCGGTCCGTGGCGACCTTCATGGGATCGAAGCGGGACCAAAGACCGCCGGGGCTGCGGAAATCCGGGATGCCGCTGGCCACGGATATGCCGGCGCCCGTCAGGGACACGGGAAACCGGGCCCGGCTCCACATGTCGGCCGCTGCGCCGATGGCTTCAAGAGTAGCCTTGTCCATGCAGCCTCCTCGGGGAAGGCGGGGCGTCGGGTGGGGGCTAGCGGACTCGCGCCACCTGGGCCAATCGTGCCGAGTTCTCCTCGGCGCGACGGTATTCGTCCAGGGACAGGCCGGCGCCCAGGGCGATCTTCTGGCGCATTTCCCGCGACACGAGGTCGCCCGGCTCGTGGGCGTCGTTGTCTATGACCAGCATGGCCCCGGCTTCGCGGGCCAGCATGGCCACATGGCCGTTGGTCAGGCTGTGGCCCTTGCGCGTGGTGATTTCCAGGTGCACGCCGCGTTCGGCGGCCAGGGCCGCCTCCTGGGGCGTGATGAGCCCGGGGTGGGCCAGCACGTCGCAGCCGCCTTCGATGGCCGCCAGGTTGGTGCCGGAGGCCACGGGCTCCACGATGGTCTCGCCGTGTACCACAACGAGCTGCGCCCCCATGGCCCTGGCCTCCTGGATCATGTCCGGGATGAGGCCGGGCGGCACATGGGTGATCTCCACGCCCAGGATGATGTCCAGGTCCATGAGCGGCCCGTACTGGCGGGTCATCTTCTTCAGACCGTCGATGACCATGCCCATGGTGCTGGCGTCCACGTGGTCGGTGATGGCGATGCCGCGATAGCCGGCCGTGCGTGCCCGGCGGGCCAGCTCGGCGGGAATAAGCACGCCGTCGCTGAAGATGGAGTGGGTGTGCAGGTCGAACATGATTGTTTGGCGTTCCCGTATGGTGTGTGGTTCGGGTGAGTATGGTCCAAGCAGACCGTGCAGACAATCGGGCGGAAAGGTTAAATTTCGTTAACCGCTGGCGGCTGGCGCAAACGCCGGCGGAAAGGGCCAACGGAAGGGCCGGCGGGCAGGAGCTACATCTTGTATTTGTCCTCGGGAGAGAAGCCTTCGAGCATCTCGGTCCACTTGTCCGAGTCCTCGTCCTTGAGCACTGGCTTGCCGAGGGCCGTGTCATCCACCGAGGCCTCGTCCAGCACGGCCTGGGCCACGCGGATGGGCGCCTGGGCGCGCAGGGCCAGGGCGATGGCGTCGCTGGGCCTGGCGTCCACCCGGCGCTGCACCTCGCCGATGCGCATCTCTACCTCGGCGTAGTAGGTGCCTTCCTCCAGCTTGACCACCTCCACGGCCGTGACCTTGGCCCCGGCGGTGTCGATGCAGGAGAGCATGAGGTCATGGGTCATGGGCCTGGGCAGCTTGACCTCGTTGAGGGCCAGGGAGATGGCCATGGCCTCCATGGCGCCGATCCAGATGGGCAGTATGGCCTTCTCCTCCAGATCCTTGAGCACAAGGACCGGCACCTGCGAGTTTTCGTCCACCGCCAGACCGAAGACCTTCATTTCTATCATCATGGCGTACCTTCCATCTCCCCGAGCAGGGAGTGTTTTCGAGCCGATGATATTCTTACCGTAGCCAGCGCCCCTGTCAAATCCGGGCCGCCTTCGGCGACTGGAATATCGACCACCCGGCCGCCGGGCTCACGGCCGCGCCACGACAGCCCGCCCTCGTCCTGGCGCTTGCTCAGCTCCTCCAGCAAGACAACGAAGCGCCGTCCTTCCTGGGCGCGCAGGTCCTCGGCCATGAGTTCTTCCTGCCGTACCTGGTAGATGGCCAACCGCTCGGTCTTGACCTCTTCCGGCACCTTGAAGGCCATGCGTTCGGCAGCGACTCCGGGGCGGTCAGAATACTTGAAGGAGAAGCTCCGCTCGAAGCGCACCTCTTCCAGCACATCCATTGTAGCACGGAAGTCCTGCTCGGTCTCGCCCGGAAAGCCCACGATGATGTCCGTGCTCAGCACCATGCCCGGCCGTACCTGGCGCAGACGGCGCACGATGTCCAGGTAGCGGGCCCGGTCGTACTTGCGGCCCATGCGCGCCAGCACCGCGTCGGAGCCAGACTGCATGGGCAAGTGCAGACAGGGGCAGAGCTGCTCCAGCTCGCCGAAGGCGGCCACGACCTCGGGGGCGATGTCCTTGGGGTGCGAAGTGACGAAGCGCAGGCGCGCCAGGCCGGGCAGAACGGCCACGCGGCGCAGGAGCTGCGTGAAGCTCAGGCCGTCGCCGCCGGCGTCCTGGCCGTAGCTGTTCACGTTCTGGCCCAGCAGGGTGATTTCCCGCGCGCCTCTTGCGATGAGGCTCTCGCACTCGGCGATGATTGAGGCGCTAGTTCGCGATTTCTGACGGCCGCGCACGTAGGGCACGATGCAGTAGGCGCAGAAATTGTCGCAGCCCTGCATGATGGTCACGAACGCCGACGGGCTCACACGGGCGTCGGGAAAGTCCTGCCCGCGCTCCACGTACTCCTCGCTGAAGTCCAGCAGGCTCAGGCGCAGGCGCGGCGTGGAGGCCAGCCGCTCCAGGGCCTGTGGCACCGAGGCCACGCCGTCGGTGCCGAAGACCAGGCGCACGAAGGGGAAGCGGTTCCAGAAGCCGGCCCCGATCTGCTGGGCCACGCAGCCGCCCACGGCAACGAACGCCCCGGTCTCGCGCACGATGGAGGCCAGGCGGCCCAGCAGGCTGTAGACTTTCTGCTCGGGCTTGTCGCGCACGCTGCACGTATTGATGATGATGACGTCGGCCTGCTCGTCCGTGGTCTCCTGCCAACCCCGCGTGCGCAGGGCGCGGGACAACCATTGCGAGTCGCCCACGTTCATCTGGCAGCCAAAGGTGAGGATGTGGAAATTCATGCGCGGGATATAATGCATGCCTTGCGGCCGGTAAACCCCGCGAGCCGAGGATTTCCCGGATATTCCGGGAAATACGGGGCGAGTCACATCCAGGCGGAGAGATGGTCCAGCACCTTGTCCCTGGCTTGCTCCACGCCCTCGACTTCGCCGTCCACGACGATCTCGGCCCGCGGGTTCTCCTCGAAGGGCGCGTCCACGCCGGGCACCAGACCCAGCCCCTCGAATTGCCGGCCGGTGGCCTTGCGTTCCAGGGCCTTGCGGTACAGGCCGGCCATGACCTTGCCTTGAGGCCGGGAATCCTCGCGGCGCATGGCGGTTTGGGCGGAGCAGCGCACGTGGATTTCGGCGAAACGATCCAGGCGGTCGCGCGCGGCCTGGCGCATGGCCAGGGCCGGAGCCGTGGCGTCGATGATGACGTTGCGGCCCTGCCTCACCAGGGCCACGGCTTCGTCCACGAGCAGCTCGTAGGCGCGGGCGCGCTCCTCGGCGCTGTAGGTTGGTTGCGGGAACCAGGCCTTGCGCCGGGCGTCCATTTCCAGGATCTCCACCCGCACGCCGCGCGCTTCCAGTGCCTCGCGCACCGCGCGGGCCAGGCTGGACTTGCCGCAGCCCGGCAGCCCGGTGATCCAGATGGCCCAGCCCTGGCTCGGCGCGGAGGTGTCGTTCATGGCAGGTCCTCGGGTTGGCGTGGCAGTTCCCATGCTAACGCAAGCCATGCGCTTTGGACAGGTGTTGCAGCAAAGGCTGACGGCATTCCGCTATTGCTGCATCGATCAGTCTTCAGCACTGCTGAATGCGAGCGAGGCTCCGAGCACGTGCTTCTCGCATGTCTTGTTCGTGGCTTCAATTTTCAGGGGAGCGGTGTACCGAGGCGGTCCTTCGGCCCGGTGCCAGAGAATGGCCAGCTTCTACTTGGCCCGATCAGGTCGCTGGTCACGCCCGGCGGCATTCATAGCCTTGCCGTTGACCGGCAACGTCTCGCGCATGGTCCGATCCGGCATCCTGAAGGCTACTCTCCATGAAAATTATGTTTGCTGTACAAGCCGGAGAAATTTTCTATTATAGCACCCTGACAAGCCGCCCGGACGCGAAACATCCGGGGCCTACTCAACAGGGACGGATACCCGCTAACTCGTCACCAAAAACCGATGAAAAGAGGACGCCATGAACCAGACCCCCACTCCCATCAGCGAATACGCCGCCATCGACCGGGCGATCCAGCACTACATCGACGGGGCCAGAACCGGCAGCGGCCAGACCATGGCCCAGGCATTTCACGCCGACGCCACCATCTTCGGCTATTTCGGAAGCGACCTGTTCGCCGGCCCCATCCGGAAGCTCTTCGACTGGAATGACGCCAACGGCCCGGCCAGGGACATTGCGGCCCGGATCACCACCCTGGACGTAGTCGGAACCACGGCCGTGGCCCGTCTGGAAATCGAGAACTGGACCGGACACCGCTTCACGGATTTTTTTACACTGGTCAGGGTCGACGGCGATTGGAAGATCATAAACAAGATCTTCCATCTCCACGCCTAGCTCGGCGTTCGACGAATATGCGTAATTATTGTAGGGACTTGTTTTCTGATGCTACATGTCCGAATTTCGGGGACGACACGAGGCCACGAGCAGGAAGTCTGGCCGGGCCGACGCCCCGGCCAGCTACGGCTATGTCTGCCTTATCCTAAGGCGTGTCCTCAAATGAGCCAGATGGCCGTTGAGGCGAGATATATTGCTGCCAGGAAGTTTCTCGCGGTCTTGTCGTAGCGAGTGGCGATGGCTCGGAACTGCTTGAGCTTGCAGAAAAA
>JAEYOJ010000157.1 GCA_023411815.1 Pseudomonadota bacterium
TGACCGTAAGCGGCGTGCCGGTCATCTGCTCTGGGACTGGCAAGTCCATGAGTGTGAGCAGTGTAGGCGCGATATCACCCAGGATGCCCCCTGGGCGCAATTCGACCTTGCCCGAGGCAAGCTCCACGCCATGCTCGATGTAAACGAAAGGTACGGGATTCTTGCTGTGGGCGGTCTGCTTGCCGCCCTTCTCGTCCAGCATCTCCTCGGCATTTCCATGGTCGGCCGTAATGCAGATGCGTCCTCCTGCGGCCAACACCGCATCGACGATGCGCGTCACGCACTCGTCCACGGCCCTGGCCGCTTCCATGGCCGCCGGAATGATACCGGTGTGGCCCACCATGTCCAGATTGGCCAGATTGCAGACCGTAAGATCGTAATCACGCCATTTCGTCAGCAAAACATCCGTGACTTGGCGTGCACTCATCTCCGGTTTCAGGTCATAGGTGGCCACATCACGCGGAGAAGGCACGAGCAATCGCTCTTCACCAGGATAGATTTCTTCCCGGCCGCAGCTCAGAAAATAGGTCACATGGGCGTATTTCTCGGTTTCGGCCAGCCGTAACTGCTTCAGGCCAGCCTCGGAAACCACCTGCCCCAGGGACTTGTCCACGGATTGGGGCGGGAACGCCGCAGGCAAAGGGAAGTCCGCGTCATACTCGGTCATTGTTGCCAGCATGGCCAACCTGGGCCAAGTCTTGCGCGTGAAGCCCTTGAATTCGGCGTCATGAAGGGCGCGCGTGATCTGCCGGGCGCGGTCGGCGCGGAAGTTGAAGAAGATGACCACGTCGCCTTCCCGCAGAATACCAAGCGGCAAGCCATTGGCATCGACAACCACACGCGGCTTCACGAACTCGTCGTTCTCGCCCGTGGCATAAGCGTCCTCGATGGCCGCAATCGGGTCTGCAATCTGGTGGCCTTGCCCCAGGGTCAGGGCATCGTAGGCCAACTCGTTACGGTCCCAGCGCTTGTCGCGGTCCATGGCCCAATAACGGCCTATGACCGAGGCAACTCTGCCGACTCCAATCTCCTCCATTTTCGTCACGAGATGGCGGATATAGCTCGCGCCGCTGGTCGGCGGCGTGTCGCGGCCGTCCAGAAACGCATGCACGAGCACATTCTCCACCCCCTGGCGCTTGGCCATTTCGAGCAAAGCGAAGATGTGGTTCTCGTGGCTGTGCACACCGCCGTCCGAAACCAGGCCCATGAGGTGCAGCCGGCCTCCGTTCTGCTTGGCCAGTCGAGCGGCCTGCGTCAGGGCCGGATTCCCGAAGAAGCTGCCGTCCTCAATGGCCACGTCAATGCGGGTCATGTCCTGGTAGATCACGCGCCCCGCACCAATGTTCATGTGCCCGACCTCGGAGTTGCCCATGAACCCGTCTGGCAGACCGACGGCTCGGCCCGAGCAGGCCAGCAACGTGGACGGGTATGTCGCGCGCAACTTGTCCAACGTAGGGGTCCCGGCCATGCAAACGGCATTGCCGGGACTCTTATCCGCACAACCCCAGCCATCCAGGATGAGAAGAACGGTTGGCTTATTCGTCTTCATGGAAAGGAAGCTCTATGGGAGTGCCTTCGGACCAGAGGCCCTCTATGTTGTAGAATTGGCGGTTGTCGACCTGGAAGATGTGAATGAGCACATCATTCAAGTCGATAAGAATCCAGCTTCCCTGCTGGGAACCCTCCATGCCGAGATATTCGAGTTTCTCCTCGTTCACCTTGTCCAGAACATGGTTGGCTAAACCTTGCGCATGACGCACGCTGGTGGCCGTTGCCACAACCAAACTTTCAGTTATGGGGCTTATGCCGCGAACATCCAGGGCGACTATATCCATGGCCTTTTTGTCGCGCAGCCACGTGGCCACGGTTTGGGCCTTCTCGGTTGTGGGAATGATCCTGTACGATTCCTTGACCTTCTGCATGGAACTCCTTGCGTGCGTGCAGCCAATCCGTTTGCTCATCCGGCGGCCGGTTGCCTTCGGGCGGCCAACGCTACTCATTGCATCATAAGTATCGAACGCTAAACGATAATGCATTCCCCGTCGCCTCGCAATGGCCAAGCTCGAACGGATAGCTGCCCGCAAGGATGAGAGTGCTCCAAGCTCTCTGGATTTCGGGAAAAAACTTGACTGTCGCTCCGCCTCTCGTGCACAAAAAATTGCTTCGGCACGGTATTGTGCTGCCATGAGCCGTCGGCCTGCCCAACGGTCCTTGCAGGCCTCTTTTGCCCCAAACACGAATCAGCAGCCTTTGTCAGGAGGAGTCGGATGATCTTCGACGTCGACAAGGAGACCCTTCCGCGCGAGGACTTGGAAACCTTGCAGCTCAGGCGTCTCAAATCCCTTGTGGAGCGCACTTACGCCAACGTGCCCTTCTACCGGAACAAGCTCGACGAAGCCAGCGTGAAGCCCGCCGACATCCGCAAACTATCGGACGTGCACCTGCTGCCCTTCACCGAAAAGCAGGACCTGCGCAACAACTACCCCTTCGGGCTGTTCGCCGTGCCCAAGGAAAACGTGGTGCGCATCCACGCTTCCTCCGGAACCACGGGCAGGGCCACAGTGGTCGGCTACACTGCCCGGGACGTGGACAATTGGGCCCAGCTCATGGCGCGCTCTTTCATGGCCGCCGGGGCAACCAGCCAGGATATCGTGCATAACGCCTACGGTTACGGACTGTTCACCGGAGGCCTTGGCGCACATTACGGGGCAGAACGCCTGGGTGCGACCATCGTGCCAATCTCGGGTGGCAGCACCAAGCGCCAAGTCATGCTCCTCAAGGACTTCGGCGCTACCGTGATCTGCTGCACACCATCCTACGCCCTGTATCTCTTCGAGGCAGCCCAGGAAGCCGGCATCGACTTCGCCGGCCTGCCGCTTAGAGTGGGCATCTTCGGCGCCGAGCCCTGGACCGAGGAGATGCGCAAGGAGATCGAATCCAAGCTGCAGATCAAGGCCATCGATATCTACGGCCTGTCCGAGATCATGGGGCCCGGCGTGGCCATCGAATGCGTCGAGGCCCAAAGCGGTCTGCATATCCAGGAAGACCATTTTCTGGCGGAGATCATCGACCCTGACACGGGCGAACCGCTCCCCCCCGGTTCGACGGGCGAGCTCGTGCTGACCACGTTGACCAAAGAAGCCCAACCGCTGCTGCGCTACCGCACGCGTGACATCACCTCTCTCGATTACGTGCCCTGCCGTTGCGGCAGGACTTTCGCACGCATGCGTCGCGTTACGGGCCGCTCCGACGATATGCTCATCATCCGCGGAGTGAACGTCTTCCCCTCGCAGATCGAGACCATCCTGTTGGAGACGGAAGGCCTGGCGCCGCACTATCAGCTCATTGTGCGCCGCGAAGGCGCGCTGGACATGCTGGAGATCAACGTCGAGGTCAACGAGAAGCTCTTCTCGGACGAGATCAAGAATTTACAAAGACTGGAAGCCAAGATACAGAAGAACATCAAGGAGTTCCTGGGGGTCACGGCCAAGATCAAGCTTGTTGAGCCCAAGACCATCCAACGATCCGAAGGCAAAGCGAAACGCATCATCGACCAGCGGAACATCTAGCCGTAATACGCAACGCAAGCGAGGCTGACCATGAAAGCGGACCAGCTGTCCATCTTCCTGGAAAATCGGGCCGGGCGACTGGCCGAGGTAACCAAGAGCCTTTCCGATGCTGGCATCAACATCAGGGCTCTGTCGCTGGCGGATACTTCCGATTTCGGCATCCTGCGGCTCATCGTCTCGGACTTTGAGAAAGCCCGCCAGGTGCTCAAGGAAAAAGGCTTCACCGTGGGCCGAACCTCGGTCGTTGCCGTGGGAGTGCCGGACAGGCCGGGCGGACTGCACGAGCTTCTGGAGCTATTTGGTAAAAACGGAATCAATGTCGAATACATGTACGCCTTTGTGCAGCAAAGTGGAGCCGAGGCCACCATCATCTTCCGCTTCGATCGCACCGAGCAGGCCATAGAACTCCTGCAAGCTAACAACATCACCATCATTCCCAGCCAGAAACTCTACAGCATGTAAGCCTTTTTTTCAGGCGGGTGGCCCAGCCCACCCGCCTGCTCTTCCGTCCGATCTTTGCGGTCACGCCATAGCCTTCCCTTTCCCCGCGCCAGAGCTTATCCTGTCCGTCTACCGTGGAGGAATCATGCGTCCTGACATTCTCGAACGCATTTCACCCTGGGAATGGCGGCTTCCGCCCACCGGCGCCATGCGCGTGCCCGGCGTGGTTTACGCCTCCGAGCCCCTGCTGCGGGACATGGAGGAAGATGTTCTCACACAGCTTGCCGGAGTGGCATCCCTGCCCGGCATAACCGGCAATGTGTATGCCATGCCCGACGCCCACACAGGTTTCGGCTTTCCCATCGGCGGAGTGGCAGCCATGGACGCCGATCGTGGCGGCGTGATCTCGGCCGGCGGAGTGGGCTACGACATTGCCTGCGGCGTGCGAGTGCTGCTCTCGGGCTTGCATGTGGACGATCTGCTGCCCAAACAGGAGGCCTTGGCCGATGCCTTGTTCGCGGTCATTCCAGCAGGCGTGGGCAGCACCGGAGCCATCCGTTTGAACGGCGACGAGACGGACGCCATGCTGGCCCGCGGTGCAGCCTGGGCTATCGGGCGAGGCTGGGGGCGCAGCGAGGATCTGGCGCACATCGAGGACCGCGGGACCGCGCCAGGAGCTGAGCCGGAGCTTGTCTCGGCCGAGGCCCGCAAGCGCCAGCGTGATGAGATGGGCACACTGGGCTCGGGCAACCACTATCTGGAAGTCCAGGCCGTGGATGAAATCTATGATCCCGACGTGGCCGACGCTTTCGGCCTCCGGCCAGGCGACGTGCTCGTGGCCATCCACTGCGGCTCGCGCGGCCTGGGACACCAGGTGGCTACTGATTACGCAAAGCTTATGCTTGCCGAGGCGCCGAAGCACAAGCTCATACTGCAGCACCGTGATCTGGCCTGTGCTCCCATTCGCTCGGACTTGGGCCGGCGCTATCTGGGCGCCATGCGCGCTGGCATTAATTGCGCCCTGGCCAATCGCCAGATCCTGACTCACCTCGTTCGCGAGGCCTTTGAGAGCGTATTCCGCAAGCCGGTGGGCTTGCCCGTGCTGTATGACGTTTCCCACAACACGTGCAGGGAGGAAGAGCATCGCGTGGGTCCCGTATCTCGTCGGCTGTACGTTCACCGCAAGGGCGCCACGCGAGCGCTGCCGCCGAGGCACCCTGCCCTGCCGATGGAATTCTCCAAGGTCGGCCAGCCAGTGCTCGTGGGCGGCAGCATGGGCACGTCCTCCTATATCCTGGCCGGTGTGGCCGGCAGTGAAGACAAATCCTTGTCGTCGGCCTGCCATGGAGCCGGCAGGCTCATGAGCCGCGGCGAGGCCAAGCGTCGTTTCCAGGGCCGTGAAGTGGTCGGAAGTCTCAAGCGCCAGGGAATCCTCGTGCGCACGCCATCCTTCAAGGGGATCGCCGAGGAGGCCCCTGGAGCTTACAAGGACGTGAACACGGTCATCGAGGTCACCCGACATGCAGGGTTGGCTCGGCCAGTGGCCAAAGTCAGGCCCATGATCAATGTTAAGGGTTAGATTGTTTTTCTGAAAAGAAGCCGAGTAAATAAACAAGTGATTCCAAGGTCGGAGTCCCATACCAAGTCCAGAAATCAACCTTGAATAGTCACGGATTTCCAACCACGGCTCACATCGGCCTTGCCCCTCTGGCCGTGGCGAACTATAAAGGGGCGATTTCGCCAATCCGGAGGTCGCCCCCCTGGCCTCCCGCAAGAAGGGGTTTTACTATTACCATAGCGGCCCACGCCAGGGTCCTGCTCCTTGGTGGCCACCCGGTCATCGAGGATATCAGGATTTACTTGGCGAATAACTCATTGGACGTGTTCGTTGTCAAGGACGTCGGCGGGCTATCTCCCGATAGCATTCAAGACGTTGGCTGCGTTTTGCTTCACCTTGACGAGGATCACAAAGCCATGACCGAATGCATCCAGAGCTATTTGGCCCGCAAGCTAGACGTGTCGACCATTCTGCTGCACAGCGGCAGCACGGAAGCACCCGCTACGGCATGGCCCTTTGTAGTCAGCCATTCATTGAACCGATTGGACATGGGCCGCTTGCACAGCGATATGGAAATGCTCTGCAAGGTTAATAATAGATTGCGCGCAACTACCTCCGGGCAAAAGAGCATGGGAGATACTACCTCTGAAATGTTGATCCAAGGGAATTCTACCAGCCAGGAGCAGAGAAATTTTCTGACCATGGTGAGCCACGATATACGCACGCCCATGAGCGGCATCATCGGCATGGCCGATCTCGCCCTGGCAAAGACGGACTCTCCGGCCGTCCGCCGGCACATTGAGACGATCAAGCAGTCCGCGCAATCGCTTCTGTCCACTCTCAATGACATCATCGATCTTTCACACATTGAGGCCGGCAGCTTGAGACTAGAAAGCAAGCCCCTGCAGTTGCGTGCAACGCTTGCTCCCGCCATGGAGGTCATCGCAAACTTGTGCCGGGAAAAAGGCCTGACCTTCTCCTGCCGCTTCGACCCTCATGTCCCGGAATACCTGACAGGCGATCCAAACCGCCTGAGCCAGATACTGAATAACCTGCTCATGAATTCGGTGAGGTTTACCCAGAAGGGCAAGATTTTCGTCGAGGCGGAAACAATGGACCCTCAGCACAAATCCGCCGCGAATGGTACGGTTCATGTGCGATTCCGGGTACAGGACACGGGCATCGGTCTGTCCAAGATCTACCAGAAACACATTCTTGAAGGCCTATCTCCGGAGAATAACGGCCAAATCAGCCCTGACAACGGCGCCAGCCTGACACTGCGTCTGGTTCGCAACCTGGTACATCTCATGGGCGGCAGCCTCGATTTGGAGAGTCATAAAAACATCGGCAGCACCTTTCGGATCACCCTGCCCTTCACCCGCGCAAGCATGCCAAGCACTCGACAGAAAAAAGCCATGCAATTTGATGCACCCGATTCCGGGCCTGAAGCACTAAGCGTCCTGCTCGTGGAAGACAACAAGGTCAACCAGCTATTTACCAGGGAGATGCTCTTGGCCGAGGGGCACAGCGTCGTGGTGGCGGAGAATGGCCAGGAGGCCGTCGATATCCTTGCGCGGCAGCGCTATGATATCGTGCTCATGGATATCCAGATGCCTGTCATGGACGGAGTAGAGGCCACCCGCATCATTCGTGACCCGAATTCCGCGGTTCTGGATCACAGCGTTCCCATCGTGGCCCTCACTGCGCACGCAATCAAAGGCGACAAGGAACGCTTCATCAAGGCGGGCATGACCGATTATCTCACCAAGCCGGTGGATTTCCGTAAGCTTTTCGGGATTATGATCGCACTGTTCCCAAGCAGGAAAATCACCGCCAGTGCTCCCCCGCCGCCCTCAAACGAACCGCCGACTCAGCCTCAGCACGGTCCGGCCATCGATCTGGAGTGGTTTGGGAAGATGCTCTCTTCCCGGAAGGACTTTCTCCGGCGCATGTTCGAAGTTTTCGTGCGCGAAGAACCCTTGCGTCTGGATAAAACCAAGAAGGCCCTCGAAGCCGAGGACATGGAGATTTTGCGTTTTCTCGCCCACTCAATCAAAGGTGCCACGGCTACCATGGGCGCATACGGGGCAAGAGATCACGCGGCGGCTCTGGAAAAGGCCGCCAAGGCTACGGACCTTCAAGAAGCCAAGTGTCAATATGCTCGGTTGGCCGAGGAAATGGCCCGAGTATTGGCATTTATGCAGGAATTTCTGAACGAAAAAGGCTCCTGAGCAGGCCTGTACAGAGTAGTTCGGGATTTGTCTAAAGGCTTCGCAAGGCTCAGGCCAAAGGTTCAGGCCAGAAGCATGTCGGCCATGGAGTACAGCTTGCCCGGCTTCTGGGGCCGAAGCCATTTGGCGGCCCGCAGTGCGCCCAAGGCTAACGTATCCCGCGAGTGGGCGCGGTGAGTCACCTCGATGCGCTCGCCGGGCCCGAGGAAATAGATCGTGTGATCTCCCACCACGTCGCCGCCGCGCAAGGTCTGCAGGCCGATCTCCTCACGGGGGCGTTCGCCGATGATGCCTTCCCGGCAGCAGCAGGCCTTGTCCCGCAGCTCCCAGCCCCTGGCCTCGGCCAGGCACTCGCCGAGCTTGAGGGCCGTGCCGCTTGGCGCGTCCTTCTTCTTGTTGTGGTGGATCTCCATGATCTCAAGATCGTAGGCCGGGCCGAGCTTCCTGACCAGTTCGGGCAGCACGGCCAGCAGCGTATTGATGCCCACGCTCATGTTCTGAGCCCAGAACAGCGGGATTTTTTGGGCAGCCGCGCGCAGTACGTCCTGCTGCTCCGGCGTGAAACCCGTGGTACCAATGACCGCGGCCGTGCCGCTCTCGGCGGCCAGCTTGGCCGTGGTCAGGCTGGCCTCGGGGGAGGTGAAGTCGATGACCACGGCGCCCCTGACCGTCTTCAGCACCTCGCCCAAGCTCTTGCCGAATGGGCAGCCCAGGACCTCAAGGCCTTGAGCCCTGCCCGACGGCGCGACGACTCCCGCCAGCGCCAGTTCGGGATCGGCCTGGGTCAGGCGCACCAGGGTAGCGCCCATGCGACCCCCTGCTCCATTGATGATCACCGGGCAGTTCATGTCTAAAACCTCCGCATGTTGCTTGCCTGGGGCCTGCTATCCGTCCACCTGCGCGCCCGCCCGATCATGCGCAGGAATTCCTCGAAGCCGATGACGGCCAGTCCCAGCTTGTTGGCCTTGTCCAACTTGCTGCCTGGGTTCTCGCCCACAGTGCGGTGCTCCCTGCCGGGAGAAACAAGAGAGAGGGGCCACCAGCGCACCCTCTCTGTTCAAACGCACAAATTCTAGAGCATTTTGAAAATGCTCTGCAAGCCATGCGTCGGCATGGCTTGCCGCCGTGTAGGCGTAGGCGCAATTCACTTGCGCAGTCAACGCCGGAGCGGGCGTCTGAAAAGTAATCTGCTCTAGACCCCGAGCATGTCGGCCATAGTGTACAGCTTGCCCGGCTTCTGGGTCCAAAGCCATTTGGCGGCGCGCAGTGCGCCCTGGGCGAAAGTCTCGCGCGAATGGGCGCGGTGGGTCACCTCGATGCGTTCGCCGGGGCCGAGGAAATAGATCGTGTGATCTCCCACCACGTCGCCGCCGCGCAAGGTCTGCAGGCCGATCTCCTCGCGGGGGCGTTCGCCGATGATGCCTTCCCGGCAGCAGCAAGCCTTGTCCCGCAGCTCACAGCCCCTGGCCTCGGCCAGGCACTCGCCGAGCTTGAGGGCCGTGCCGCTTGGCGCGTCCTTCTTCTTGTTGTGGTGGATCTCCATGATCTCCAGGTCGTAGGCCGGGCCGAGCTTCCTGACCAGTTCGGGCAGCACGGCCAGCAGCGTATTGATGCCCACGCTCATGTTCGGGGCCCAGAACAGCGGGGCTTTATGGGCGGCCGCGCGCAGTTCGTCCTGCTGCTCCGGCGTGAAGCCCGTGGTGCCGATGACCGCGGCCGTGCCGCTCTCGGCGGCCAGCTTGGCCGTGGTCAGGCTGGCCTCGGGGGAGGTGAAGTCGATGACCACGGCGCCCCTGACCGTCTTCAGCACCTCGCCCAAACTCTTGCCGAATGGGCAGCCCAGGACCTCAAGGCCTTGAGCCCTGCTCGACGGTTCGACGACTCCCGCCAGCGCCAGTTCGGGATCGGCCTGGGTCAGGCGCACCAGGGTAGCGCCCATGCGCCCCCCTGCTCCATTGATGATCACCGGGCAGTTCATGTCTAAAACCTCCGCATGTTGCTTGCCTGGGGCCTGCTATCCGTCCACCTGCGCGCCCGCCCCGACCAGACGCAGGAATTCCTCGAAGCCGATGACGGCCAGTCCCAGCTTGTTGGCCTTGTCCAACTTGCTGCCTGGGTTCTCGCCCACGACCACGTAATCCACATTATTGGAGATCGATTTGGCCGGAATTCCGCCGGCCTGCTCCACCAAAGCCTCCGCCTCGGAGCGACCCATGCCAGGCAGCCCGCCGGTAAACAGAACGCGCTTGTCCGCCAAGGGCAGATGCGCCCTTGCTTCGGGCGCGACCGCGGACGCACTGGACGGCCACAGGCCGATCTCCTTGAAGCGCGCCAACAGATTGCGGTTGGCCTCGTTCTGGAAGAACTCGCTGATGGATTCGGAGATCTTGTCACTTATGCCGGGAAGCTCTTCCAACTCCTGGCGCATGGCGCTTCCCAGCGCGTCCAGATCGCGGAAGCGCGAGGCCAGAAGCCTGGCAGTCTCCTCGCCCACGTGAGGGATGCCCAGAGCGGCCATCAATCGAGGGAGCGTCGCCTCCTCCTTGGCCTTGCGGATCGATTCGATAAAATTGGAGGCTGATTTGTCACCCATGCGCTCCAGGGTGAGCAGATCCGTCTTCTTCATGGTGAAGAGATCGACCGGGGAACGGATCATGCCCTTGCCGATGAGGATCTCAACCCATTTGCGGCCAAGGCCTTCGATATCCAAACCGGCCTTGGACACGAAATGGATGATGCTCTGGCGCACGACCGCCGGGCAGGTGATGTTCACGCACTTCCAGATGCGCCGCTCTTCCGAGGCGAGGACCACTTCGGTGTGGCAGACAGGGCACTCGGCGGGAAAGGTGAACTCCTGCTCCTCTCCCGTGCGTTTTTCGGCCAGCGGCCGCACCACTTCGGGAATTACATCCCCGGCGCGCTGGATGAGCACGCGGTCGCCCAGGCGCAGGTCCTTCTCGCGGATGTAGCTCTCGTTATGCAGGCTGGCGCTGGATACGGTCACTCCGCCCACGCTCACCGGGTCCAGTTCGGCCACGGGCGTGAGCATTCCCGTGCGGCCGACCTGTATGCGAATGGCGCGCAGGAGCGTTTCGGCCTGATAGGCCGGAAACTTGAGGGCCAGGGCCCAGCGCGGGGCCTTGGCGGTGAAGCCCAGGAAACGCTGAAGTTCCAGACAATTGAGTTTGGCCACCAGCCCGTCGATCTCGAAGGGCAAGGCCTCGCGGCCAGCCTGCAGCTTCTCGAAGCTGGCGGCCACCTCCTCGGGCTGCCGGCACAGCTTGGCCTCGGGCGGGATGGGCAGGCCGAGCTTCGCCAGACCGGCAATGATCTCGTCTTGTCCTTGCCAGCCGGGCGCTCCATTCCAGTCCACCTGACCGACCCCGTAGGCGAAGAAGCGCAAGGGGCGTGCGGCGGTGATACGCGGATCGAGCTGGCGCACGGAGCCGGCCGCGGCATTGCGGGGGTTAGCAAATACCTTTTCGCCCCTTTCGGCCTGCCGCTCGTTGAGCGCATGGAAGTCCACCTTGCGTATGACCACCTCGCCACGCACCTCCAGCAGGCGCGGCAGCGCCCCGCCGTCGTGGAGCACGAGCGGAAGATTCTTCACCGTGCGCACGTTCTGCGTCACGTCCTCGCCTGTTTCGCCGTCTCCACGGGTGGCCGCTCGCACTAACTGACCGTTCTCGTAGATGGCCTCCAGAGCCAAGCCGTCCAATTTGGGATCTATCCAGAAAATGCCGAGCAGCGAAGCCAGATTCTTCCAGGTTTCTGTCGAGAGCTCGTCCAACATGGCCACGGGCTGCAAGCGGAAGCTTCCACCCGAAGATTCCACCGCAACGGTCACGGATTTTTCCACAAAGCCGCGGAAGGCCTCAACGGCTCCCCCTCCAAGCAGGCCGCGCAAGGCCTCTTTGATCTGTCGGCGCAGGGCGTCTCGGGCACGGTCTTCAAGCCTCCGTCCGGCCCGCGTTTCGCTCTCGGCTTCCAGCCTGACCAGGAGGACATCCTCGAAATGGCGCCCTACACGAGCGGCGAACTCGCGCCAGCCATCCAGGTCCATGGCGTTGTCCAGGCTGTACATGCGCAGCCTGTGCTTGTACTGGACGAACTCCTCGGCAGGCGCCGCACCCACGCGCTGCGTCGGCGAGGTCGGATCGTAAAGATCCGGATGCACGCTTTCCAGCTCCATGAGTTCGCGCATCAAGCGGTCGTACTCGGCGTCGGAAATGATCGGCGTATCGAGCACGTAGTAGCGGTAATTATGAAGGTGGAGTTCCTTGCGCAGGCGCTCCACGTGCTGGCGAATATCCTCGGTCTCAGGAACCATGAGTGTACCTAAATCCCGACAGCCGTGATCTGGCCGTCGCATATGTCCCGAAGCTTCTGGAGATGATCCGGCTTGCCCACCGTGACCAGGGTGTCGCCGCTTTCGATGACCGCATCCGGACCGGGGTTGAAGATCATTTCGTCAGTGTGTTTCTTGATGGCCATGATGATAATGTTCAGCCTTGGACGAATTCCGGCGGACTTAATATCCTTGCCGTTCAGGGCTGATTTCGGACCGACGCGCAGCTCTTCCATCTGCAGGTCCAGGTTGCTGCGCGCGGCGATCTCCAGCAGGTTGGTCACTGTGGGCCTCAATACGGACTGGGCCATGCGCCTTCCGCCGATGAGGTTCGGCAGCACCACGCGGTCGGCTCCGGCCCGCTCCAAGCGGGGGATGTGCGCCTCACTGTCGGCGCGGGCGATGATGGTCAGGCCGGGATTGAGCTGCCGGGCCGTGAGCGTCACATAGACGTTGGCCGCGTCGGAAGTCAGGGCCGTGATCAGCGAGGAAGCCTTTTCCAGGCCTGCGGACAGGAGAACCTCGCCCGAAGTGGCGTCGCCGGACACGGACAGCATGCCGCTCGCTTCCAGCTCCTCAATGAGGGAGGGTTCCTTCTCCACGACCACAACCGGATAGCCCTCGCGGTGGATCTCCTTGGCCACGATGCTGCCGATGCGGCCGTAGCCGCAGACGATGAAATGGCCGGACAACTTGTTGATGATCTTTTGCATCCTGCGTCTCTCAAGCATCATCTGCAGACGGCCTTCCACCATCAATTGGGTGAAGGAGCCCACAAGATAGGCAAAAGCGCCGACTCCGGACAGTATCAGCCCCACGGTGAACAGACGCCCCTCGGAGGACAGGGGATGGACCTCGGTGAACCCGACCGTGGAGAGCGTGATGACGACCATGTACAGGCTGTCCACGAATTCCCAGCCCTCGACGAGCATGAAGCCCGCCACGCCCGCGACAACGACTCCGCATATGAATACGAAGCCGGCGAGCACCGGCCACCACATCCGGTACTTGTACCGCAAGGCCAGGATGCGTGCGCGCGCTCATGCGCTCCCTCTCATGCACTCTCCAGCAGTAGTTCCTTGAGCAAGAAGATGCGGTCGCGGATTTCGGCGGCGCGCTCGAAGGCCAATTCCTTGGCGGCTTCGCGCATCTCCCGTTCCAGCGACTTGATCTCCTTCTCGATCCTCTTGGGGTCGTGCCCGTACTTGGCCGCCTCTTCGGCGACCTTGGCATACTGTTCGGGCTCGCTGTCGGGATACAGCTTTTCGAGGACGTTCTCCAGACTTTTCAAGACGGTCCGGGGGGTGATGCCCATCTCGCGATTGTAGTCCTCCTGCCTGGCCCTGCGGCGCTCAGTCTCGTCCATGGCCGCGCGCATGGAATCGGTGACCTTGTCCGCGTACATGATGACCTTGCCGCCCACATTGCGCGCGGCCCGGCCGAAGGTCTGCACAAGCGAGCGCAAGGAGCGCAGAAAGCCTTCCTTGTCCGCGTCGAGGATGGCCACCAGTGAGACTTCCGGGATGTCCAGGCCCTCGCGCAGGAGATTGATGCCCACCAGCACGTCGAACTCACCGGCGCGCAGGGCCTGAATGATGGCCACGCGCTCGAGGGTGTCGATGTCCGAATGCAGGTAGCGGGCCTGAACGCCCATGGACAACATGTACTCGGTCAGGTCCTCGGCCATGCGCTTGGTCAAGGTGGTGACCAACGCACGCTCGCCGCGCGCCTTGCGCTGCTTGCACTCGCCCAGCAAGTCGTCCATCTGGCCCTTGACCGGCCGGACCTCTATGATTGGATCCACCAGGCCCGTGGGCCGGATGATCTGCTCCACCACGGCATCGCCCGAGCGTTCAAGCTCCCAGGGGCCGGGTGTGGCCGAGACGTACACGCACTGGTTGACGCGTGTGAGGAATTCATTGAAGGCCAGGGGGCGGTTGTCCAGGGCCGATGGCAGGCGGAAGCCGAAGTCCACGAGGGTCTGCTTGCGCGAACGGTCGCCGTTGAACATGCCGCCTATCTGGGGGATGGTGATGTGCGACTCATCCACGAACAGCAGGAAGTCCTCGGGGAAGTAGTCCAGCAGCGTGGCCGGAGGCTGACCCGCGCTGCGGCCGTCCAGATGGCGCGAGTAGTTCTCGATGCCGTTGCAGTAGCCCAGTTCCTCGATCATCTCCAGGTCGAACATGGTGCGCTGCTCGATACGCTGGGCCTCCAGCAGCTTGTTCTCGCGCTGGAAGTATTGCAGCCGCCCGGCAAGCTCGTCGCGGATATCGCTCACGGCGCGGGATGTGTTATCGCGATCCGAAACGAAGTGGCTGGCCGGGAAGATGACCGTCTTCTTGATGGTGGAGAAGACCTCCCCCGTGAGCGGGTCGGTCTCGTAGATGGCCTCCACTTCGTCCCCGAAAAACTCCACCCGCAAGGCGCGCTCGCGGGAATAGGCCGGAATGATCTCTAGCACGTCGCCACGCACGCGGAACTTGCCGCGAGTGAAGTCATAGTCGTTGCGCTCGTAATGCACCTCCACCAGACGCGCTGCCAGCCTTTCCATGGAAAGCTGCTGTCCGCGTTCCAGGGGCACGACCATCTTGGCATAGTACTCGGGCGAGCCCAGGCCGTAGATGCACGACACGGAGGCCACGATGAGCACGTCGCGCCGGGTCAGCAGCGCGTGCGTGGCAGAATGGCGCAGCTTGTCGATATCGTCGTTGATAGAGGAATCCTTCTCGATGTATGTGTCCGTGTGCGGCAGGTAGGCTTCGGGCTGATAATAGTCGTAGTAGCTCACGAAGTACTCAACCGCGTTTTCGGGAAAAAGCGCCTTGAACTCGTTGAAAAGCTGGGCGGCCAGTGTCTTGTTGGGAGCCATGACCAGCGTGGGCCGGTTCACCCTGGCCACGACATTGGCCATGGTGAAGGTCTTTCCCGAGCCGGTGACGCCGAGCAACACCTGATCGCTCACGCCGTTCTCGACGGCCCAGGCGAGCTTCTCGATTGCTTGGGGCTGATCGCCCATAGGCTCGAAGCGGCTGACAAGATTGAATTTTTCAGACATAGTGTGTCAATTCCGGGATAAATCCGGTCTGGGGCATCACCCTTCCATCGCGGCCGGGAATGCCCTATGGAATACCAAGGTCTGCAAGTCTACCCGTAGCGGACTCAGCTGACAATCACGCAACGAGCGGAGCAGTGCATGGACGTAACAATCATTCCGCCCGAAGGTGTCCTACAGGAGGAACGAGCCTTCTCGTTATCTATGACGGTGCGAACCTTCAAGGGCCGACGGGACGTGGACATTCACCTCTTCCGACACTCCTGGGATCAGGCCGAGGAGCAAGCCTACGATTGGGATACGCTCATAGGCCCTCCGCTTGACGTCGACACGCCCGTCAGTCCCGTCGAAACCGCGGGTAGCCGCCTCGTGCTCCTGGAGTCGTTCACCCGGAAGGAACGCGACATGATCGTGGACTTCCTTACGCAACAATATCAGGACAGGCTGACTGCCATTCGTTCCCGCCCCTTGACCTTCCCCATTCCGTCGGGACTCACGGGTTTATCCCAAGTCAGGGCCGGGGAGAACATCGGACTGGTCGACTTTTCCCGCATCCACAGCTATACACTGCCCATCCCGCTACGGGGATTATACGACCTTAATCAACACAAGCCCATAATCGCCACGACAGAGACAAATCCTTGAGCCAATCAAGCCTCTTCGGGAGACGCTTCGCCAAGATCCTGGTCTGCCAGCAGCGCCAGATCGGCGACGTGCTCCTGGCCACTCCGGCCGTGCACATGCTTCGTAAGGCCCAGCCACAAGCCGAACTGCATTTCCTCACTGAAAAGAAATGCGCACCCGTGCTCCAATATAACCCGGACATCAACGTTGTCTGGGAGATCGACAAGAAGCAGCTGACCAACCTGGGCAAGGAACTCGCCTTCTACCACCGCGTCGCCCGCCAGGGGTTCGACCTAGTGGTGGACTTCCAGCAGTTGCCGCGCCTGCAATGGGTAGTGCTCTTTTCCCGCGCATCCGTGCGCCTGAGCTACAACCCGCCGTGGCAACGCCGATTCCTGTATACCCACTGGACCGACATGCAACCCGGTTATGCCGCCCAAACAAAGGCGAGCATACTCCGACCGCTGGGCATCGAGTGGAACGGCGAAAAGCCGCGCATCAATCTGAGCGAGGACGAGCAGCGCCAAGCCGCCCAGTGGCTGCGCGAGCAAGGTTTGCGGGAGAGCGAACAGCTGATCACCGTTGATCCCTCGCACCGCCGCATCACGCGATTATGGCCTGCCGAGTATTTCGCGCGGCTCATCGACCTTGCTGCCGAGCGCGATGCAAGCCTGCGCTTCCTGCTTCTGTTCGGGCCCGGCGAGGAATCGGCGGTGCGGGAGGTCGCCGGGCTCGTGCGGCGCAAGGAAGCCCTGCTGCCCATAGGGCGCATGCTCAGCCTGCGCGAAATGGCCGCGGTCCTCGGCCTGGCCAGGCTGCACGTGGGCAACTGCTCGTCCCCGGCCCACTTCGCCGTGGCCGTGGACACTCCGACCCTGGTCGTGCGCGGTTCCACGGGCGACGAGTGGCGCTATCCCTCGCCCAAGCATCGCAGCCTGCGCCTGGGACTCCCCTGCCAGCCATGCAACAAAAGCCCCTGCCCCCTGGACACACGGCAATGCCTTGTCGAGTTCACGGCCGAGCGGGTTTCTACATCTCTCTTCGAAATGCTTGCAGCGGAAACGAAGCCTCGGGATTTGACGAAGGAAAATCCAGCGTAGCGAGCGCGGCTACCACTCCAGGCTTTCACAAAAACCAGCGGGCATTTCCCAACGCCCCCGCCTCGTAGGATGCTGTATGGCGGCTCGAAGGCGGGCCAGAAACTCGCGCCTGCTGACCTCCTGCGCGCCGAAGTTAAGCATGTGCGGGGTTGACTGCTGGCAATCCACAAAATGGAATTCCCACTGCGTCAAAAGCCGGTTGAGGGTGACGAAGGCAGTCTTGGAGGCATTGGGGACGTGAAAGAACATGGATTCTCCGAAAAAGGCCCGCCCCAGCGACACGCCGTAGAGCCCGCCCACTAGCCTGCCATCCTGCCAGGCCTCGACGCTGTGCGCCAGGCCGGCTTCATGCATATCCACATAGGCCTCGATCATCTCCGAGATCAGCCAAGTACCCTCGCCTTGGGGACGCTTGGTCTTGGCGCAGGCCGCGATAACATCCTCGAAAGCCCTGTCCAAAGTGATCTGAAAAGGCAGCTTGCGCAAGAGCTTGCGCAGGCTGCGAGACACGATAATCTTGATGGGTTCGATGATGGGCCGGGGATCCGGCGACCACCAGAGAATGGGAGTGGTGGAGCTGTACCAGGGGAAAATGCCGTGCGCGTAGGCTGAAACCAGCCGCTCCATGGACAGGTCGCCGCCCACCGCAAGCAACCCGTCGGGATCAGCGTAGGCGGGGTCAGGAAAGATCAGCTGTTCGCCAAGAATAAAGACCGACATATGCCACGCGCCCTGCCCAGAAGGGGCAGGCCTAAGCCTGCCCCACCTCTTCTTCCTCGAGTTCTTTGGTCCGGGCCACTACGGTGGGCGTGAAGTTGAAAACGAGCTGGTCCTCCTCGGTGTTGCCCTTCCTGCTCGGGTTTGCCGGCGCATCGACAAGCACCTCGCCTCCCTTCTGCAGTTCGCCGAAGAGCATCTCGTCGGCCAACCTGTCCTTCACCTTGGTCTGGATGACCCGGCCCAAGGGACGGGCGCCGAAAGATGGATCGTAGCCCCAGGTGGCCAGCACGCTGCGGGCCTTGCCCGTAAGCCTGACCGTAACCTTTTTCTCCTTGATCTGCTCGTTGAGCTGGCCGATGAATTTGTCCACGATCTGCTCGACGACTCCCTGCGCCAGAGCGTCAAACTGAATGATGGCATCCAGCCTGTTGCGGAACTCGGGGCTGAACAGCTTCTCAACCGCCTTGACGCCCTTGCCCTTCATGGTTTCCTCGCCGCCCATGAAACCAATGCTCGTGGAGGCCATTTCCCGCACGCCGGCATTGGAGGTCATGAGCACGACCACGTGCCTGAAATCGGCCTTGCGGCCCGTGTTATCCGTCAACGTGGCGTAGTCCATGATCTGCAACAGGATGTTGAACAGATCAGGATGCGCCTTCTCGATCTCGTCCAGAAGCAGCACGCTATACGGGTTCTTGCGGATGTCCTCGGTAAGCAGGCCACCCTGGTCGAAACCCACGTAGCCAGGAGGCGCGCCTATGAGACGGGCTACGGCGTGCTTCTCCATGTATTCGCTCATGTCGTAGCGCAGGAATTTGACACCCATGACCTCAGCCAACTGCTTGGCCAACTCGGTCTTGCCCACGCCCGTGGGGCCCACCAGCAGGAAGTTGCCCAGGGGCCGAGTCTCGTTGCCCAAACCTGCGCGAGAGCGCTTGATGGAGCGGGCGATGCTGTCCACGGCCTGATCCTGGCCGAAGACGCGTCCCTTGAGCTCCTTGTCCAAATCCTTGAGCCGCAGGCGATCCGAGGCGGTCACGCGCTGGGAAGGCACGCGGGCGATCTTGGCCACGACCTTCTCCACGTCTCCAACACGGATGGCGTTGTCCTTGCGGCCTCCGCTCAACTTGAACACAGCCCCGGCCTCGTCGATGACGTCGATGGCCTTGTCGGGCAGAAAGCGGTCGTTGATATACCTGGCCGACAATTCGGCAGCGGCCTTGATTGCCGTCAAGGTGTAGTGAACCTTATGGTGCTTTTCATAGTAGGGTTTGAGTCCCTTGAGTATCTCCACGGTGTCGTCCACCGAGGGTTCCTGGATCTCGATCTTCTGGAAGCGGCGGGAAAGGGCGCGATCCTTTTCGAAGTGGTTCTTGTACTCCTCGAAGGTGGTGGAACCGATGCAGCGGATTTCGCCCGAGGCCAACAGCGGCTTGAGGATGTTCGACGCGTCCAGCGTGCCTCCGCTAGTGGCGCCGGCACCGACGATGGTATGAATCTCGTCCACGAACAGAATTGCGTTCTTGCGCTCTACCAGGGCCGTCAGCACGCCTTTGAGGCGGGCCTCGAAGTCGCCGCGGTACTTTGTCCCCGCGAGCAGTGCGCCCATGTCCAGAGCGAATATTTCCGTGTCGTAAAACATCTCGGACACATCGCGCTGAACGATGCGCAGGGCTAAACCCTCGGCCATGGCCGTCTTGCCCACTCCCGGATCGCCCACGTAAAGCGGGTTGTTCTTGCGCCGGCGGGCCAACACCTGGATGGTGCGCTCAAGCTCATCCTTGCGGCCGATGAGTGGATCAATCAGCCCTTCGCGAGCTTTCTGCACCAGATTAACGGTGAACTGATCCAACAGCGACTCCTTCTTGGCTCCGCCGCATTCGCCGCCCGCGCATGACTTGCCCGGTTCAGGCGTATTGGAGGGGTGCGCGATGACTTCCAGGATATCCAGGCGGCTTATGCCTTGGGATTTGAGGAAGTAGACCGCATAGGAATCTTCTTCATCGAACAGGGATGCCAGAACGTCGCCCACCTCCACCTGCTCCTTGCCCGCGGACTGCATGTGCATGATGGCCCGCTGAAGCACGCGCTGCACGCTCAAGGTCTGTACGACCTCGGTGGACATGGGTTCGGGCATGACCTCCAAATGGTCTATGAAATACCTCTCCAGCTGATTGCGCAAGCGCATCAAGTCGGCCCCGCAACTTTCAAGAATGCTCTTGCCGCTCTCCTCTCGAACGATGGCATAGAGGAGGTGCTCCAAGGTCAAAAATTCGTGATTACGGCGTTTGACTTCCTTGACCGCATCCGTCAAAACCGTTTCAAGTCTTTTGCTAAGCATTTAAACCTCTTCCATGGTACATTTGAGGGGATACCCCTCTTTGCGGGCCATCTTGTGCACTAAAGCCACCTTGGTTTCGGCGATCTCGGTCGTATAAACTCCGCAGACGCCAACTCCCTTCTCATGCACCGTCAGCATGATATGCGTGGCTTCAGCCTCGTTTTTGTTGAAGATGACCTTGAGCACGAAGACGACGAATTCCATGGTCGTATAATCATCATTATGCAGGAGCACTTTGTACCGACGAGGCTCCCGAACCTCTTCCTTGATGTTGGTCTCAAACTCGGTGTTCTCACGGGTGAAGGGCTTGGACATTGTGCTCGCCGGTTTGGTTTAACGGTTTCATGCCAACTGAGCTCCAATCTAAGTCTCGGCTTCCCCCCTGTCGAGAGGAGGGACCGCTTCCCCCGAGGTTCTGGGACCATTATCGTGTATATCCTGACCGCGTGGGGCGGTAAAGAGCGAAACGGGAAACGGCGTATCTTTAAAGACGCCCCCCCGGAATCCAGTCAGATTTCCGGAGATGCCGCCATATGTTCTCTTTCCTCGGCGGAAAAGACGAAGCTGTCCTCGGGCGGAAGTCCAGCGGCCAGCCTGTGGCGCCTGTTGAGTTCGTGGTAGTTCTCGGTCGTGGCGCACGAGTGGTCCAGGCCCAACTCCGCAGCCAAGCGGAGAATCTCCGGCTCATCTGCCTCGATCTCCACAAACCTGCCGAAGGGCAAACGATCGAGACAGATCACGGAATTTCCTAGCGCCCACTCCTCGCGCACCTTTTCATAGGAGAAAGCGGGCCTGTAGCCCAGGGCTTCGAGAATGGTTTGCATGGCCTGGAAGTCGGTCACACAGGTCTCGATCTCTTCAAGCACCTTGGCAACCCGTACGGAGTAAGCTGCTTCCGCTGAAAGTCCATCCGGGGGGCGCTTGAAGGTCAGCACGAAGCGGTTTCCGAGCTGGCGCAGCCTGAGCAGCATACCCTGACGGCGCAGGGAGGAGCCGGCATCGTCCAGGACCAGATTGCGTTCAAGGGACCTGAACCGAAACTCGGCTCCCAGACGCGACAAGTTTTCCTGAACCCTACTGAAATCGGGCTTGCAGAATTTGAGTTCCGTCTCTAGAGCCACGTGGGTAACCACCGCACTAAGGGAATGAAAGGTTTTGATTTTAGCGTTATAATAACTTCTGATATACGAAAAGACAAGGAGAGCCCGGTGCACAAGCTCGTCCTCATCGCCCTGGCCGGTGCTGCGGGAACTCTGGCGCGTTATGGCCTGGCCCAGGCCGTACAACGCTTGTCTGGACAGGGATTTCCCGCCGGCACCTTCGCGGTCAACGTACTTGGGAGCTTTCTGTTCGGACTGGTCTGGACCCTGTGCGAAGATCGGCTGACCATGGGCAGCGAGATGCGCATGGTGCTCCTGACCGGCTTCATGGGTGCGTTCACCACCTTCTCGACTTTCATGTTCGAAAGTTCGGCTCTGTTCAGGCACGGGCAATGGGTGTACGCCCTAGTCAATATCGGCGGACAGACGCTGCTTGGCCTGCTGGCCTTGGCCATGGGCATGGCTGCCGCCAAGCTGCGCTTGTAGATCGTGGAGGCTGACATGTTGATACCGCAACAGGCGACAAGGCTGCGCATATACATTGGGGAGGACGTCCTCCAGGGAAGCAGACCCCTGTTCGAGATCATCGTGGAGCAGGCCCGCCGCCAAGGTCTAGCCGGCGCCACCGTGCTGCGAGGGATCTCGGGATACGGCGCGAACAGCCGCATCAAGACATCCAAGATCCTCATGCTCTCGGAAGACTTGCCGGTGGTAGTGGAAATCGTGGATGCCCAGGACAAGATCGAACGTTTTTTGCTCTATGTCGATGAGACAATAGGCGAAGGGCTGGTGACCATGGAGCAGGTGAGGGTCGTTTTCTATCGGCACTCGGGGGCAGGCGGCAAGCGGTAGAGTAAGCTATGGGATCTGTTTCAGTCTGTCCATGCCCCTCGCAGGCCCCCGCAAGTACAGCAAAGGTGAAGCCATGCCGCCCATGCGGTTCATCTGCAAAAATCCCTATCGAACCGGGCTACGATGCAGAACAGAAACGCACCACTTCAGGTGCGATACGTTCCAAGGGCAGCACCTTATAAGCCGCGCCCAGCTTGATTGCCTCTCCAGGCATACCGAACACCACGCTGGTAGCTTCGTCCTGGGCCATGGTGTAGGCTCCGGCCTGTTTCATCTCCAGCAGGCCATGAGCTCCATCATCGCCCATGCCGGTCATGATCACGCCGATGGCATTTTTGCCGGCGTAGCGCGCGCCGGAGCGGAAGAGAACGTCCACCGAGGGCCTGTGCCGCCGCACTAATGGTCCATCCCTGACTTCCACATAGTAGCGGGCTCCGCTGCGCTTGACGAGCATGTGCTTGTTGCCGGGTGCGATGAGAGCCTGTCCCCGCAGCAGGGTATCGTTGTTGGTGGCCTCGCGCACGTTGATGCTGCAGATGGAGTCCAGACGCTTGGCAAAGGCCGTGGTGAAATGTTCAGGCATATGCTGGACGATGGCAATGGCCGGGCAGTCTTGAGGCATGGCTTCGAGAAAAATGCGTAGGGCTTCCGTGCCGCCGGTGCTTGCACCCACGAGCACGATCTTTTCACTGGTCTGAAGGTGACTTGGGGCATTCAGTCTCACTCCCGGCAGAACAGCGTCGGCCGAGAGCTTGGGAGACACCTCCATGGTTTTGCTGAACTTTTTGAGCTTAGCCGAGGCCGCTGCCTTGACGGCATCGCGAATGCGGACCTTGGACTCTTCCAAAAACTGGCGCGTGCCGAGCTTAGGCTTCTGGATAATTTCCACAGCGCCGTAGTCCAGGGCGCGCATGAGCGCTTCCGAGCCATGTTCCGTAAGCGTGGAGCAGATAACGACCGGAATGGGATGCTGGCTCATGATCTTGCGCAGGAATGTCAGCCCGTCCATGCGCGGCATCTCCACATCCAGTGTAATGACGTCGGGCGCAATCTCCTCCATGATTTTTGCAGCAGCGAAAGGATCGCCCGCCTTGCCGATAACCTCAATGGCCGGATCCTCGGCGAGCACCTCGGTCAAAGTCTGGCGCACAAGCGCGGAATCATCGACAACAAGGACTTTTATCTTGGAACCTGGAGGCATCAATACTCCTGGAGGATGTCGTTCAGATGCGCTCGTAAACCGTAGGAGCGAGCTGTCTAATAGGCAGTTGCATACCCGTGAGACTTTCCGAGTGGCCGATGAAGATATGGCCGCCCTGGCGCAGGTGAGTGCAGAACTTGCCCAGCAGGCGCTCCTGAGTTGGCCGGTCGAAGTAGATCATGACGTTGCGGCAAAAGATGATGTCCATCTTGTTCTTGAAAGAGAAATCTTCCATGAAATTGAGCCGCTGAAAGCTGACCAGCCGACGTATTTCGGGCGCCACGCGCACAAGGCGCTTGCTGCGATCCTTGCTGCGTAGGAAGTAGAGTCTGTGCATATGCGCGGGCACCTTTTCCAGTTTATCCTCGGCGTAGACTGCCCTAGTGGCATGCTCGAGGACCCGCGTGGAGATGTCCGTGGCCAGAATGGAGAAGCGGAATTCCGGCTGTTGTTGCTGGAACTCGCTCAGTGCGATGGCCAGAGTGTAAGGCTCCTCTCCCGTGGAGCAGCCTGCGCTCCAAACAGCCAGCTCCCTTCCCTGATTGCGGTTAAGCCAGCGCGGCAGCACATTCCTGGAGAGCAGTTCAAAGTGATTCGGCTCCCGAAAAAAGTCCGTGGTATTCGTGGTCACCACATCGAGGAGATGCGGCAGCTCCGTGGCCATGCCCTCTTTGGAAAAGAAGAAAGCGCAATACTGGGCATAGTCAGCCAGAGCCAAGGCCCGCAAGCGCTTTTGCAGGCGGGCCTCAAGCATGGTTTTCTTGCTCGGCGGCATTTTTATGCCGCATTCGGTATGAATGAACTCACTGAAACGTGCGAAATCACGAGCGCTGAGTTGCCTTGGGTTGCCTTGACTCCTTCTCGCAGGCATCTGTCTGCTATCGGACATGTCCTCGCCCGACTCCTTCATGCTAATTCACACTTCCTGGCTTTCCGGCTATACATCTTGGCATCATAATGAATGCTATCAACTCGCACGGGACTCCAGGACGGAATGGACGAGGCGGGGGATATCCAGGATAAGTGCCATGCTTCCATCACCCTTGATCGTTGCGCCGGAAATGCCCTCGACTTCACGATAAACCCGCCCCAGGGATTTGATGACCGTCTGGTGCTCGCCGATGACGTGGTCCACGACGATGCCCACTCTGTTGCTACCCTGGGATGTTATGACGACTTGTTCGATCTCCGGGGCGGTTCCCGCAATGCTGAACCACTCGCGCATGCGGATATACGGTACAACTTCCCCGCGCAAGTGAATGATGCGCTGCTCGCGACGACCGTTTCCCTTGTTTCCTACCAACTCCACGCACTCTTCCACCAGGGAAAGCGGAATCACGTAAAACTCGTCTTCAACCTGGACCTGCAAGCCGTCGATGATCGCCAAGGTCAGGGGCAACTTGATGGTGATAGTCGTTCCCATACCCTTGGTGCTGGCTATGTCGATACTGCCCCGTAGGCTGTCGATGGCCTGCTTGACCACGTCCATGCCGACTCCGCGTCCCGAAACGCTCGTCACGGCCTTGGCCGTGGAGAAGCCGGGAGCGAAAATGAGGTTGAAAATGTCCTTTTCACTCAGGTCGGCATCGGGAGAAACTAGGCCTTTCTCCACCGCCTTGGCGAAGATGGCCCTTGTGTCCAGCCCCTTGCCGTCGTCGAAAATGCGGATGAGCACATCTCCACCCGAGTGCTCGGCCGTTAGCTTGATGGTTCCGCGGCGCGGCTTGCCCTGTGTCAGCCGCTCGGCTGGTGGCTCTAGCCCGTGGTCAATGGAGTTGCGCAGAAGATGCACCAGCGGATCGCCCAATCGCTCAATGACGGTCTTGTCCAATTCAGTTTCCGCACCGTCCGTCTCCAGCTCTATCTCCTTGCCCAACTCGTCCGACAGGTCCCTGACAAGCCTGCGGAACTTGCTGAAGGTGGTACCTATGGGCAGCATGCGGATTCCCAGAGTGCTGTCGCGCAACTCATCCGAAAGCCGTCCCAGCTGCTCCGACAAGGTTACCAGATGCGGGTCCTTGCGCTGGGCCACATACTGGCTGATTTGGGCTTGGACTATGACCAGCTCGCCAACAAGATCCACCAGCTTATCCAGCTTCTCAGCCGCCACGCGAAGGCTTGAAACGGATTCCTGGGGCTTGCGCGCGGTCCTGCTTTCCTTGAGCGCGGCTTGCTCAGCCAGGGCCAAAGCAACTTGCGCAGGGCTGACGATGCCGCTCTCGGTGAGGATCGTGCCGATGCGCTTCTGTATGCCCAGGGCTTTCTGCAGATCCTCCTCGGTTATGTCGCCCCTCTCTACTAATATCTCGCCAAGCTTCTTGTACCCGCCAGCAACTTCAACGTCCGAGCCGGGCTCAACTTTATTGATTGCAATCTCGCTGTCGTCCTCAACGAAAATGAACACATCCTGCAGTGCCTGGCGCCCGGCATTGGTGACGACGATTATGTCCCACCAAGCGTAGCATGCATCCGGTTCATAAGCGGACAGAAGAGGCACATCATTCAGATGCGCCGTTATCTTGCAGGTGCCGAGTGTCGTTAGTTCCTCAAGGAGCGCCAGTGGATCAGTGCCGGCCAGGAAGACATCTCTTGGGGGCTTAAAACGGATGTGGAAGATTTCCGCATTATCGCCCACTTCCATAGACGACTGTGAGCTGGAATCGGGCTCGGGTCCCGGACGGGAGGCAACTATGCCGGCCTGCCCCAGCAGGGATTTCAATGAATCTACTATACGTTGCGAAGCCGCAGGGTTTTGATCCATTCCCGATTCAGAATCACCGAGCATGGCCATGATCCTGTCACGGGCTGCCAGCGTCAGATCGAGCAGATCCTTGCTTACCTCAAGCTGGCCGTTACGAACCAAGTCGAAAACGGTCTCCACTTCGTGGGTGAACTTGGCGATGTCATCGAAACCGAACATGGCGCCAGAGCCCTTGATGGTGTGCATGGCCCGAAAGACGCGATCGATAGTCTCACGGTCATCGGGTGTTGCTTCCAACTCGAGCAGGGCGCTCTCGAGCTCCGAGAGAAGGTCGTGCGCCTCCTCTTTGAATGCCTGCCTGTTAAGATCGTCACGGGACATGGGTTCCTCGCTTACCTGTCCGGTATCCCTGCGTTGCGTCAGATGACAGAACCGGGCACGGGCAGGTGCTGTCCCGCTTAGCGCAGGACCTTTTTCACCACCGCGAGAAGCTGCTCCGGCTTGAACGGCTTGACTATCCAGCCCGTAGCACCGGCGGCTTTGCCATCCTGCTTCTTCTCAGCCTGGGATTCGGTTGTCAGCATGATGATAGGTATGAATTTATAGGCCGATTGGGCTCGGACCTGCTTGATAAGCTCAATGCCATCCATATTCGGCATGTTCAGGTCGGTGATGATCATGTCAACCGGGCCTTTGAGCTTGCCCAAGGCATCTTTGCCATCCACCGCCTCAATAACGGAATGCCCTTCGCTTTTCAGCGTAAAGCTAACCATTTGGCGGACGCTTGCGGAATCATCCACGGTCATGATCGTCTTGGCCATCCGGCTCATCCTCCCCTTGCGATGTATGGCGCCAGAGCAGCTCGCACCCCGGCGGTTTCAGTCAGCGTTGTGAGGTTTTCATTAAGGCCGGTGAAGTGAACCTTCAATCCCGAGGCTTCCATGGTCTTGGCGTATGAAAGCAGCAATTGAAACAATGAGAGCCCCCCCCTGCTGACCTGGCTGAGATCCACAAGCCCAGGCCCACCGGCCGCCGCATTTCCAGCCAGACACGCCTTGAGATCCGCCGCATGTTCAACGGTGAACTCTCCACTCAAAACAAGCCCATCATCCACTTTCGCGCAGTCGCCCATGTCTCTCTCCCTGCGTTGATGCGCTGGGCAAATCGTCAACTGTTATCCAAGCCACTTACCCGGAACAAGCTCACGGCAAAACCTATTGCAACCGTGCCTCAATACTCAACCTAATGCATTTGCAATGAAGAAATTTTGCAACACTCTTAGTCCGTCCCAGCAAATCATCTGCACATGAAGTTACATTTATTGCCTTTTTAGTATAAATGCAAGGTCATGCCAGGTCGCAGACGTTCGCCCAACACTCTAAAACAATTCCACATTATCACCAAGATCGTCACTGCTGCGAGGGGAAGCCTTAGGGGCTTTGTCGAGACCCTTCACGCGACTTGCAGGCTGTAAGCTCTCCAGGGGCTGATCTTCATGACCGAATGCGCTCATATGAATTATGCGTTCCGCATCCATGGTGTATCTATCGAGCATGGCTTTTAAACGTTCTGAACGTTGTGCATCGTTGCTACACGGAACAATGCATCTTGCCTCCCGTGCGGCAATATTCAGCTTGCCCTCGGATTCTTCGAGCTCGCGAACCACATCATGATGGAATGCCAGGCCCTCGATCGTATCTTCAATGTCTCTGGCCAAGTCACCCACTGAAGTGCCGATAGCCCTCAACTCCGTACCGACTCGTTCGCTCACGTCCCGCAAGCTCCCAGTCATATCGCCCATGCGCGCGATCATGGCGGCCACCTGTTCCCGATCAATGGAGGTGTCGGCGCGAAGCAGCGCTTCGGAAGCACTGGAGATATGCACAAGAACGGAGGATACCGCCTCTGTCTGCGTTCGGGCTTCTACCGAAAGATGCTGAATGGCTTGCGCCAAGACGCCCAAGGCTTTGCCTTCTTCTCCGGTATGGGCAGCCTTTACGCTCGCGTTGAGAGCAATAAGCTCTATTTCCGCTCCCACGTCTTCGATGTCGCTGACAAAGGAGGACATTTCAGTGATCGTATTGGCTACATCATGCATGATCCTCCCGACAGCCTCGCCCTGGCTTGAGTATTCACGCATGGACTCGGTTATGCTTCCGACACCCTGCTCAATCTGGTCCAAAACACAGCCCTGGCCCAAAATACACTCCCCCCCGGCCTCCACTTCAGCCGAGACAGACCGGACCAAAGAGCCGCTCACTTCAACTGCATGTCTGGCAATGCCCCGCATGTGCTGGCTCATGCGCTCCAAAGCAGTGGAAAACTGTTCAGCGGCGTTTTGGAGTTGGGAGGCTTGCAGATCGCAAATATCCGCTATCCAACTCACCACGTCCTCGCCATCTGGAGTCAATTCGGTGTCGACAATATGCGGAGCTAGCAGTTGCAGGCCTTCTTCCAGGGCTTCGACCACATGTTCAACCTGCTGACGCACGATGTCATGGAATTGCAGCGAGGAAACCACCTCTCCGATTTCGGCGGAAACACTGCGAGCCTTGTCAGGCAGTTCGGCGGAGACTTGCGCTGATTTATGCGTCAAGTTCACCAGCGAGCGCAGATTGTCCTCGATGGTGCTGAAGATATCGGTCGAACAGGCCCGTTGTGTGTCCAGGATGGACGTGGTGCGTTCACGCACCGACGCCACGAGTACACACAGGGATTCAGCCTGTTCGGTTATCTGGGAAGAATGCGAGATGATAGTATAGGCAAGCTTTTCCACATCGTCGGCCAAAGTGGTGAAACCCCGTCCCATACTTCCCAGTCTGGCGCTTTCGATGCGCGTCGATATGCCGAGCATTTGCAGTTTCTTGACTATGCGCCGGAAATCTTGGCTCAAAGTCCTGAGCTTGCGGGAGACCTCGAGGATGGAATCGAGTTCCTGAAGACTCTGGCTGGATGTATCCCCCCCTACGATCTTGCGCATGCGCTCAAGTTCGATGGACAGTTCCTCCGCTCCCCTGTCCAACTCCTCTCCGGAAGTCAATTCCGCGAGTTCAGAGGCCTGACGGGTCAAATCGCGCACGGAATGGGCGAATTCCTGGAGTCTGGCTCCCAAGGCGAGAAAATCCGCCTCTCGCCCTTCAATTATCTTGTTAACAGCCTTAACCACGCACTCAAGCGTTCCACCAAGCTGTCTGAGAGATCGCCCTTTGCCCGCATTATCAAGCGTCATGCCTCGTTCACCCAATTGCATAACCTGCCCGGATTCATATCGTGAAGAAAGCTCAGTCATGCTGCTCAATCATGAGGCTGTAGGTCATACCCGCCACCACGATTTGCATGCTCTGATTCCACAACGGACCGTCCTGGCATTGCCAGCTTTCGCATTCCGTCTGCTTTTCTTTTCCAGATAAATGAACTTTCATTCAGCCATTTTCAAGCGGAAAAATGCATGCCGAGGCAGCGTCACTTCTCTTGGCTATATTTCCAGAATGGAAAGTCTTGTCTGCATATCTTCAGTTTGACGGATTCCAAACGACGCACAAGCCTTTCGCCTCTGATCGTGAGCAACAAGCCTCAAGGTGAGCCAGCAGACCCAGACGCAGCTTTTGCAAATTCCTGGCCACTTTATCGAATGGCATGGTAATAGAAAAGCCATGATGTAACCATGAAATATCTTTGGGCTTTGAGGACTTAGATAAAGATAGACGGATGCGGGGGAAAATCTGAACAACACTGAGGGGTACATGAAAATCGGATCGAGTGAACTGGAAGAATACATAAAAAACCTGCCTAGCGAAAGCGTTTGGCGCCCCGTGCGTGATCATTCGGGCAAACTGTTGCGCCGAGGTGGTGGCAAATTTACCGACATACTCCCTGAGACATTGGAAGGCGTCGTGTTCGCGGGAAAAAGCATCGCCGATCTTGGCTGCAATCTCGGCGCATACTCCCTGCTGGCGGCACAACGTGGGGCGGCAAGGGTTCTCGGCGTGGACATCGATCCGGCCGTCGTCGCAGGCTGCCGACTGCTGGCTCTGGATTATGGTCTTGGAAACGCGGACTTCCGCACAGCGGATTTCCTCAAGGAAAACTTGAAAGAAAGCTGCGACCTGGTCATGCTCATCGACTTCATAGGCAGATCCGTCGTGGCCAAAGGCAAACTGAGGGCATGCTTACGTGCCATGGTCAATCTGGCTCGAAGCGAACTGCTCTTTACCCTTCGACCGGAGTACCACATCCAAAATGACCTGGGCTGCGATCAGAGGGAGTTATCAGGCTTCTACCCTCGGGATTATCTTCGGCACGGCCATGTTCAGGTGCTCGAGTTCGTCACGGATAGTCTGGAACAGGATTGGGAGATCGTTAGGGATTGTCCGGGCCGCTTCCGGGAGCATAATCTCAAAACTCGTGTTCGCGCATTCCGCAAGCAGGCCTGATCACGGCAAGCAGCGGATTGCCGGCTGGAGTGCCCTGCCCCTCTGATGCCAAGTTCCGGCCAATCCAGTAGGACTTCGTCGGGAACACTTGCAGCAAGGCATCATCGCTTGCGGTACAGCCCGATCCAGCCGGTCTTATGGCCTAGGAGCTTGCCAGAGCAGCGAAAGGTCAGGGCTAACAGTAAATTCCAGACCCTGGGGACCAGGTCGCCCCGTTTGAGCAGCAGAGAGCGGTTCAAGCGTAGCCGCCAGGGACTTCGCCGAAATTGGATGTCCACGAGCTGCAACGAGTGCATGGAATACGACTGCACCTGCTCGTCGTCCTTGCCGAAGAAATCTTTGATTCCTTGCGGATAATAGGGCTTAACGTGGTCGAAATCGAGAAAGAAGTCCTTGTGCATCAAGGGTGAGACTACGAGCAGCCAGCCTCCGGGACGCAGGCGGTCAAGATATGCATCCATGAACTTCAGCAACTGGTCGAAGGGAAAGTGCTCAATGACATGGGCCATGACCAGCAGGTCGTAGGTTTTTTGGCCGGCGCCCTGCTCAAACTCTCCGGCTTCATATACCGGCAGGCCGTTCCGCCTGGCCGACTCCACTTGTGCGGGATTCTTCTCCACGCCTTCCAGGCGGGAAAAACCCAACTTTTGCAGCAGGCGCATTTTTCGGCCAAAGCCGCACCCCACATCCAGCACCGCCAAGTCGCGCGGCAGAGGCTGCAGTATCTTGGCGATCCGCGCGCTCTCATCCCGCGCCAGTGACTTCGTCGCGCGCTCCAGCCATATTCGCATGCCGCACCTGCCTGAGGTTGATGTCCGATCCCGCCTTTATGATCCATGTACATACCCGAGTCTGAAGCGGCAATGTATGCTTTTCTTTCCGACTGACAGCCGGATGGCTGCTCGAACGCGAGAAAGACTGCTCCATGGACAAAAAACTTTTTTTCATTCAAAACTGGCGAGAATGCCCACCTCGTTTTCGTCGGGGGATTTTGTCGAGTTGGGCTGAACGCCACCGTGCACGACGGGGAGAACGGGCCGGAACGAATGAGCAACACTTTCAATATCCTGATGTACTCCCACGACAGTTACGGGCTGGGGCACATCCGGAGAACACTTGCCATAGCCTCCCAGTTGCGACGCCCGAACGTGAACATCCTCATCCTCACGGGCTCGCCCATTGCCGGGCGTTTCGATTTCCCGGAGCAGGTCGATTTCGTGCGCATCCCGGGCATGATCAAGAAGAGCAACGATCTCTATCTGCCGCACTCCATCCGCATCGAAGCCCAGGAAGCCATGAGCATCCGCCAAAGCCTCATCAAGGCCACGGCAAAGGCCTTCGAGCCCGACCTGTTCGTCGTGGATAAGGCACCGCTCGGCCTCAAGCGCGAGGTAATTCCGGCGCTTAAATGGCTACGCAATACGAGTGAGATATCCTGCCGCACGGTCCTCGGCTTGCGGGACATCATGGACGATGCCCAGAGCACCATTGAAGACTGGCGCAGCAAGCGGATCTATGATGCCTTGGAAAAGTACTACTCCGAGATATGGGTCTACGGGCATCGTGAGATGTACGATCCCATCAAGGAATATGAGATCCCCGAGAGCATCAGCCAAAAAATGGTCTTTACCGGCTATCTCCCGCGCAAGCCGCTCATCGATGGACATGAGTTCCATAAAGGAATGAGTGCAAACAGCCTGGGCGGGAATGGCAATGGGGTAAACTGCAATGGCGGCGCAGGAATCGGCGGCCTGAAGGAAAAACGTGTGCTCGTGACCACGGGTGGAGGCGGTGACGGGTATAAGCTGATGGACGTCTACCTGCGCATGCTGGAGGCATGGCCGGCGGGGCATCGCAGCGTCGTGGTTACCGGCCCGTTCATGCCCACGCCCGAACGAAAGGACATCGCTGCCCGCGCAAAAAAGCTCGGCGTGCGCTATTATCACTTCTGCCGTCAGATGGAGCAGCTCATGGCCTCGGCCGACCTTGTGGTGAGCATGGGCGGCTACAACACCGTCTGCGAGATACTGAGCCAGCGCAAAGTTTCGCTCATCGTGCCCCGCGAGACGCCGCGTCTGGAGCAACTCATTCGAGCCCGGGTGCTCAATGCCAAGGGACTGGTCGATTACCTGGTCTGGCAGGAGCTTTCGCCTGACCGGCTGCGGGACAAGATCACGGCATTGCTGTCCGATCCGCAACCCTATGTCGAAGCCGTGCAGAACTTCCGCTTCACCGGTCTGGAAGTCATGCGCCAGCGGCTGGCGGCGTTTCAGACGGGAGCAGCGTAATGGAGCCCGGAACCATCGGCATGATCCTCAAGGGCTATCCGCGCATATCGGAAACCTTCATCTCCAACGAGATCCTGCTGCTGGAGTCCCTGGGCTTCCGCATCCACATCATCTCCATGCGGGAACCGAGAGAAGGTTTCACGCATGGCAGCGTGCGGCGCATCCGGGCGAAGGTAAGCTATCTGCCCAGCGAACTGGTCACGGGGCTGCCTCGCCTTTCGCCGTCCTTCCTGAGCTTATGGCGCTCGCGGCCGCGAGAAACCCGCGCCGCTCTGTCCCTTGCCTGGCGCAGATATCAGCGCACGCGCAAGCTGGCCACATTCAAGCATCTGCTCCAGGGAGCTTACATCGTCCGTAAGGTCCTGCCCGGCTCGGGCATCACCCACCTGCACGCCCACTTCGCCCATTCGCCGACTTCCGTGGCCATGTTCGCCTCGCTGCTTTGCGGGCTGCCCTTCAGCTTTACGGCCCACGCCAAGGACGTCTGGACCCAGGAACCCGGACAGCTTGCCGAGAAGATCGACCGGGCCAGGTTTGTGGTCACCTGCACCCGCGCCAACGGTGCATACCTGGCTGATCTGGGCAGCGAGCGCACGCCTATTTACACGGTGTACCACGGCATCGACCTGCAATTCTTCGCGCCCAATGGACGACTCCCGACGGCCCGGCCGCCCTTCCGTATCCTGACCGTGGCAAGGCTCACGGGCAAGAAGGGCCTGTCTACCGTGCTCCGGGCTATCAAGCTGCTGCGGCAGCGTGGGCTGGCCTTCCGCTATGAGCTCATCGGCGAGGGCGAGCAGCGGATGGAGTTGGAAGCCTTGGTGCGTGAATCGGGCCTGGAGGATGTCGTGAGCATGCCCGGAGTGCAGGCGCACGAAACGGTCCGGGAGAAACTCCGGCAAGCCGATGCCTTTGTCCTGGGCAGTCGGGTTCAGCACAACGGCGACCGCGACGGGATACCCAACGTGCTGGCCGAGAGCATGGCCATGGGCGTTCCCGTGGTGGCCACCTCGGTTTCGGCCCTGCCTGAAATCATAGAGGACGGCATGACGGGCCTGCTCGTGCCGCCCGATGACTCCCAGGCCATGGCCGCGGCCCTGGAGCGCGCGCTCACGGACGAGGAACTGCGCAAACGCATGATCCCGGCCGCGCAGAAGAAGGTGCGGCAATGCTTCGACAACCAGCGGCTTATTCAGGACCTAGCCACGATCCTGCGCCGCGAGGCTCCGGGGATCTGAAGCATGCGCATCGCCTTTTACGCACCTTTCAAACCCCTGGGGCATCCCAACCCGTCCGGCGACCTGACCATCGGTACGGGGCTGCACGACTTCCTGAGCCGGAGCAACGAGGTCGTCCAGGCCAGCCGCTTGCGCAGCCGCTGGATCTACTGGAAGCCGTGGCAATGGCCGCAAGTCTTGCTGGAGCGCGTGCAGGCGGAACGCACCGCCAATGGCTGCAACCTGTGGCTGACCTATCATACCTACTACAAAGCCCCGGATCTGCTCGGTCCGGCCTGCGCGCGCAGGCTCGGCGTGCCTTATGCCGTGTTCCAGGGCATCTACTCCACCAAGGTGCGCCGAAGCTTGAAGACCTGTCCGGGTTTTCTGCTCAACCGCAAGGCATTGCTGGCCGCATCCGTGGTATTCAGCAACAAGCGGGACGACCTCGCCAACTTGGCGCGAATCATCCCCAAGGATCGTCTGCGCTATGTGCCGCCCGGCATCTTCCCGGAGCAGTTCGCGTTCGACGCTGATTCCCGCGAGCGGCTGCGCAAGAAATGGGGCGCGGAAAAAAGGCCGGTGATACTTTCCGCGGCCATGTTCCGCGACGACGTGAAGACCAAGGGGCTGAAATTTCTCTTCCGGGCCTGCGGCACCCTTGCGTTCCAGGGCAAGGACTTCCTGCTAGCCGTGGCCGGCGATGGCGTCATGCGCCACCACCTGGAGGCCTTGGCCCGCGAGCGGCTGCCCGGCCGGGTCATCTTCCTGGGCAAGGTGCCCAGGCCAAAACTCTTCGAGTTCTACAGCGCCGCGGACGTGTTCGCTTTCCCCGGAATTCGCGAGTCCTTGGGCATGGTATTCCTGGAAGCGCAATCCTGCGGCTTGCCGGTCGTTGCCTTTGATGGCTGGGGCATTCCGGAGGTTGTCGCCAACGGCGAGACCGGTCTGCTCTGCCGCCCGTTCGCCGAGGAAGCCTTCCAGGCCGCCATATCCAGACTGCTGGATGATGCCACGCTACGCCAAGGCATGAGCCACGCAGCCGCCGATCGTGTACGTCTGCACCATGATCTCAACCGCAACTACCGGCAGGTCGAGTCAGAACTGCAAGAAGTGGCGCGTCGAGCCAGGAGGAGTAACTGATGGCCGCCACACGCTTTCTAATCATGCGCCATGCCCCCACAGCCTGGAACCAGGAGCGGCGCATCCAGGGCCAGTACGACACGCCCCTTTCGCCACAAGGATTGGACTTGGCCCGTCACTGGGCTCAGGCCTTGCTCGAGCATGACTTCCAGGCGGTCCTGGCCAGCGATCTGCGCAGGGCCCAGGAGACTGTCGAGGCTGTTGTGAATGACAAAGAGCTGCCGTCCATGGCCGATCCTCGGCTTCGAGAGCAAAATTGGGGAAATTGGACAGGCATGCTTCTTTCGGAAGTGACGGCTAAGGAAGAGTTCAGGATACAGGCAGAGCGAGGCTGGGAATTCCGTCCGCCGGGAGGCGAAAACCGCAGAGAGGTCCTGCAAAGGACCTTGGACGCGCTGGCGGATGCCGATCATCGCTGGCCGGGCCACACCGTGCTCGTGGTCGCCCACCAAGGCGTCATCAAATGCCTGCTCTACCATGCTCAGTCGCATCCCATGCTGCCAGGGAACCCGCTGCTGGATAAAGGCTACAGCCTCCACCTTCTGGAGCTCGAAGACCAGGGGCTAATCCTTCGTGGCCCAGGATGGCCGTTGCCGGAAGGTCTGGAAACGCCATGAGAGTCGCATACTATTGCCAGCACGTGCTTGGTATGGGCCATTTCTTCCGGAGTCTGGAGATCGCCAAGGCTCTGGCCGGCCACCAGGTTGATCTGATCTCGGGCGGACCGGAAGTGCAGGTTGAATTGCCTGCGCATGTTTCTCTTTTCCGCCTTCCTGGACTGATGATGAACGACGACTTTTCGGAATTGTTTCCCCTGGAGTCCGGCCTGAGCCTGGATGAAGTCAAAAACGAACGAATGCAGTTGCTTGGCGAGCGGTTTCTCCTGTTCCCACCCGATCTGTTTCTGGTGGAGCTTTTTCCCTTTGGCCGCAACCAGTTCAGCTTCGAGCTTCTGCCCTTGCTCAAGGATATCCGGGAAGGCCGTTTCGGTCCGGTAAAGGTGGTTTGCAGCCTGCGCGATGTCCTTGTGGAAAAGCGCGACCGGCAAAAATACGAAGCGCGAGTCGTGAAGCGGCTCAACGAATATTTCGATCTGCTGGTCGTGCATGCCGACCCGAAGCTGCTGCGCCTGGATGAAACCTTTGAAAGCCTGGACCGGGTTCGCATCCCGGTGCGTTATACCGGCTTCGTCACCACCAAGCCCGCACCCGGCGCCGGTGTCGCTCTGCGCCGGGAACTCGGCCAGAACCCTGGCCAAAAGCTTGTCGTGGCCAGCATAGGCGGCGGGAAAGTCGGTGGAAGGCTGCTGTTTTCCGCCTTGCAGGCTTTCGCTCTCCTGGATCACAAGGATTCGCGGATGCACGTCTTCAGCGGGCCATACATGGACCCGGCGGAGTTCCTGGCCCTAGAGAAGCTGGCGTCGGCAATACCCGGAATCGTCCTTGAACGCTTTACCGACCGCTTTCTGGACTATCTGGATGCGGCGGACCTGTCCCTGAGCCAAGCCGGATACAATACAGCCATGAACATCCTGGCCAGCGGTGTACCCGCTCTGGTCTGGCCATTCGACCAGAATCGCGAGCAGCGCCTGCGCGCCGAAAAGCTGATGCGGCTCGGCGCGTTGAGCATTTTAGATGATGCCGATCTGCCTCCAGAACGTCTGGCCACGCGCATGGCCGAGGCGATGAATTCCGGCAAGCGATCCGGTCCGCCGCCTGTCGATTTGGAGGGCGCGTCCAATACGGCCAGACTGTTGGAGGATTTCGCGGGATGACGACATACACGCCCTGCGAACTCTGGAGGCGGCCGCCCGCGGATGCACTGGAGCGCCTTGAGCGAGCCATTGGCAATGCCTCAGGTCGGCCGGCCACGGTCTTCTTTCGCGCCGACGACATCGGCCTGCCGGGCAGTCAACTGGCAGGCATGACGGCCCTCTTCGTCCGCCGCGGCGTACCTCTGGCCCTGGCTGTCGTCCCGACGTGGCTGCCCATGCGGCATGCGGATCTGAAGAGCCAACTCGCGCCCGGCGGAGATTTGTGGTGCCTGCACCAGCACGGTTTCCGGCATGCGAACCACGAGCAGGGAACTCCGGCCAGGAAGAAAAGTGAATTTGGACCGGCACGCTCCGTGGAAGCCAAACAGCGGGACATTTTCAGGGGCCGCGATATCCTGGAAAGCCATTTCGGGGAACGCCTGTATCCCCTGTTCACTCCACCCTGGAATCGGTGCGACGGCGAGACGCTGAGCATCTTGGCCGAACTCGGCTTCAAGGCTGTATCGCGCAGCGCCGGGGCACGGCCAACGACTCCACGAGACTTGCAGGAACTGACAGTCAACGTGGACCTGCACACCCGCAAGGAGCCGACGGCCGAATCCGCTCTTGCCGCGCTGCTCGATGAACTGGAGCAAGGCCTTGCCAAAGGGCATTGCGGCATCATGCTCCACCATCAACGCATGAACCGCGCGGCGCTTGAATTCCTGGATCGTCTGCTGACCGTCATCGGGCGGACCGCCGGTCTACGCATGGCGCATCCGGCCGATCTCCTGGCGGATGCACGGTGACATACGCCGCGAATCGGTTGCATTTTCCCTCTCATGGGATACCGTAGGAAGAGTGGTCCCAGGCCGAATGGGCAAGGTTCAGACAAGGCAGGAACGGAATGCGCGGCAAAGGACAACAAAGCGCCAGCAGCCCACGACGAGGCACCGTCGCCAGACAGGTCGTCCTGCCTTTCCGCAAGTCGCTGGAAATCAGCGTCCAGAGCCTCCGCGTGCGCTTCTTCCGCTCGCTCATCACCACTCTGACCCTGGTGCTGGCTGTGGCCTTTCTCGGCTATGTCCTTGTATCCTCCGATATCGCCACGGGCCTGCTGCACAGCGGCGATCCCGGCCTGCGGGAGGTTCTTGCCCAGGCGGGATACGACCTGCCGCAAGGAGCCCAGGAAGCGGGCAGCAGCGCCACGGAACGCTGGATCGTGCTCCTGTCGCTGCTCGTCTGCGCCGTAGGCATCGTCAATGCTCAGCTCATGGCCGTCACCGAGCGCTTTCGCGAGATAGGCACCATGAAGTGCCTCGGCGCGCTGGACAGCTTCGTGTTACGGCTCTTTCTATTGGAGGCGGGAATACAGGGAGCTATAGGAGCCCTGATCGGTGCGCTGATCGGAGCCGTGGGCGCTCTCCTGGCCGGCCTGATCCGATTCGGGCCTCCGGCGCTAACCGAGCTTCCAGCGCCCGGAGTTGGCGTGTCGCTCCTGGCTGCCCTAGGCACGGGCCTGTTGCTGAGCCTGGCCGGAGTGGTCTACCCGGCCATCGTGGCCGCGCGCATGCAGCCTGTGGAAGCCATGCGCGTGCAGGAATGAGGCGGTGGCATGAGTGACCTGCAAACCGATCTCCGGGGCCGCACCATTGTCCGGGCCATGGGCGTGCGCAAGGTCTTCCAGTTGGGCAGGATCGAGGTCGAGGCCCTGCGCGGCATCGACCTGGAAATCATGCGCGGAGAGTACGTGTCCATCATGGGGCCGTCCGGCTCGGGCAAGAGCACGCTCTTCAACATGATCGGCGGCCTGGACAAGCCCAGCGAAGGCAAGGTCTTCATCGACGAAGTGGACGTGGCCCAGCTGGATGCCTACGAGCTGGCTTGGCTGCGCAACCGCAAGATCGGCTACATCTTCCAGACCTTCAACCTCATCCAGGTCATGACCGCCCTGGAGAACGTGACCCTGCCCATGATCTTCGGCGGAGCGAGCAACGACGAGGCCGTGGAAAAGGGCATCAAGCTCCTGCGCCTGGTGGGCTTGGACAAACGCTTCGACCACAAGCCCCAGGAGCTGTCCGGCGGCCAGCAGCAGCGTGTGGCCATCGCCCGTTCTCTGGCCAACGACCCGGCCATCATTCTGGCCGACGAACCCACGGGCAACCTGGACCTGTCCACGGGCGAGGAGATCATCACCCTGCTCAAGACCTTGAGTCGCGAACAGGACGTCACGGTCATCACCGCCACCCACGATTATAAGATGCTCAACGTTTCGGACCGGGTTATCTGGATCGTTGACGGTCGTATCGACCGTATCGAGGACCGTGCCGAACTCAAGATCGAGGTCGGCACCATCTCAAGCAGAACCCAGGCCGGATAGGAATGCGGACATGATGCGCATGCGGCCCAGTCTGGCACGAAAAAGCCCGCCCGGAACATTCCGGAAGTTTTGGCCTGCATTTCTGGCCGCCTTGTTGGCGGGGCTGATCTCGGCCAAAGTGGCGGCCCAGCCGCTGCCCGGACTAGCCCGGACCATCGCTGACCTATCAGAAGTGGGAGACCGCAGCACAGGCACACAGGGCGCTGCCAAGGCCGCCGCATATATCTCCGACCAGCTCAAGGCCCTGGGCTATGAGGACCTCGGCCGCCAGGCTTATCTGACACCGATACGTGTCCACCGTGGCAGCCGCATCAGAATTGACGGGCAGATGGTAGCCATAACGCCTTTGCAGCTCAACGCAATTACCCCGAACACCATTCCGTCACCCGGAATCTCCGGTCCATTGATCTACGTGGGTCAGGGCTCGCCCTTGGAGATGGACGGCAAGCCCGTTCAGGGCTCCATCGTGCTCATGGACATGGATTCCGGCCGCAACTGGCGCACGGCGGCGGCTCTGGGCGCCAAGGCGATCATCTATGTGGACCAGGAGCCGAGCGTGAAGGGCCGCTTTGAGGATAAGCATGAGCTGACGCCCCTGGATTTCCCACGCTTCTTCATGACCGGAGACGAAGCCGAGAGACTTGTGCCGGGCTTCCGGAGCACGCCGTCCGACAACGCACGCCTCCCCGAAGCCGTGCTCACATCCAATGTCGTCTGGGAGCGGGTCGCGGCCGAGAACGTCTTCTGCCTGGTGCCCGGAGCCGACAAGAAGCTGTCGGAAGAGCTGATGGTGATCGAGGCTTTTTACGACAGCACGGCCTGGGCCTACGGCCAGTCTCCCGGTGCGGACGAGGCCTCGTCCGTGGCTGGCCTGCTGCATCTGGCCCGGTACTTCAAGGAGAATCCCCCGGGCCGCTCCGTACTGCTCGTTGCCACCAGCGGCCACGCCCAAGGCTTGGCCGGCTGGCGGGAGTTCCTGTGGGCCATGCAGGCCAAGGGCAAATACCTGCGCGACCTGGAACGTCACCAACGCGACCGCTTGGACCAAGCCAAGGCAGTGCTGCAGGCTATGGACGAAAAGGCTCCCGTGGCAATGGCCTTGCCAGGCGCTTCCGGCCCTTTGGCCAAAGCCATGGACGATGAACTGAAGCAAGAATCCGAGCGCATGGCCCAGGAACTCACGCGCCTGCGCCTTCTGGGTGACGGGAACGAAGCTCGCATCCGCGCGTTGACCGATTATCGGGCCCAAATCCGCCAGCTCACCTGGGGCTTGGCCCCGGAACTGGTGTCGGCGCAGCAGCGCGAGACGCTCGAACGCATGCTTCCCCGCATCCGACGGGCGCAGGGAGCCATCCTGGCTGATGCCGAGGAGCAGCTCGCCGCCCTGCGCAGCTCCAGGGACATGCGCGGCATGGTCGCCGTGCGCGAAGTCGCGGCCAGTATCTCCCTGCATTTGTCCAGCGGGGGCGACGGCGTAGGGGCCTTTGCCAACGAAGGCTTCATGTACACCATCCGGCCGGACCGTAATTACAGCGGCTCGTTCTCGCTTATCAGCCGCGCGGCTGACCGTGCGGCCATCCAGACCGCCGAGCGTATCGGCACATCCGCTACGCAATTGCGCTTCGTCAACGCCCTGCGGCCGGACAGTCTGCGGCCGTGGCGAAGCTGGTTCCTGGACCAACCTCTCATGGGCGGCGAACTGGCCAGCCTGGCCAACTACGTGGGCATCAGCCTGGCCACGGTAAACGACGCCCGGCCCTGGTGGGGCACGCCCTACGACACTCCCGAGCGCGTGGACCTGGAGCGCCTGTCGGACCAGGTGCGCTTCGTTTCCGGGCTGATCACCGAACTGACGCGCACCCCGACGCCGCTGTTCGCTGAGCGTCCGCGCGAGGGCTTCGCCACCTTGGACGGCCAGGCCAGCTTTCTGCGCCAGGGAGAGCTGTTTCCGGACCAGCCTGCGCCCGGCACGGTGATCCAGGCCTACCAAGACAACGGCGTGTTCTACGCCATCACCGACACCGAGGGAGTGTTCCGTCTGGTGGGCATGGGCAACAAGAAGGTCATCGTAGGCAAGGTCATACTGGAGGCCTACCGGTTCGACCCCGTGAGCGGACGCGTGCTCTGGGCCATCGATAAGCGCGGCACGGGCAAGGACGCCTACCGGGTCAAGATGAACCGGCTCTTCGAGCAGACGCGGCTGACCATGTTCGCAGCGGACCAGATGACGGTCTTCAACACCCTGGAGCCGCGCACCTTCCAGTACATGACCAAGATCGCGCTGTTCGACGCCCGGCGCGACGCCGAGCCAAACCGCTTCTGGTACAGCCGCATCGACACGCGCGACTCGACCCTGCTCAGCTTTTACCTGGAGCCGGGCATTCCGCTCAAATACACCCTTTCGGACACTCTCCTGAACCGAAAGATGATCATGACCAACGCCGCGCCGGAGCAGCCCGAGGGCGTCGGCTATCTGCCCGAGCAGTGGCCGCTCATCCCGCGCACCGAGTACCATGCCGCCAAGGACATGTGGGCGCTGCTTCTGCCGCGCATCGACAATCTGGAAGAGCATGGCGTGGTCAATGAGCGCATCCGAGGGTTGCGCCGGGAAGGCCTGGAAGCCTTCAGTACTGCAGAGCAGGCCTACGAAGAGCGGCGCTTCTCCGACTTCCTGGAGTCCTCACGCGTGGCCTGGTCCCTGGCTAGCCGAGTCTACAACGACGTGGAAGCCACCCAGCGCGACGTGCTCCTGGGCGTGCTGTTCTATGTGGCCCTGTTCGTGCCCTTCGCCTACTGCGCCGAACGCCTCCTGTTCAGCTTCGCGGACATCAAGAAGCGCATCGTGACCCTGCTGGCCATCCTGGCCGTGGTCATCGGCATCATCTACGAAGTTCACCCGGCCTTTCAACTCACCTACAGCCCGGTGGTGGTCATTCTGGCCTTTTTCATCCTGGGTCTGTCCATGCTCGTGTCGCTGATCATCTTCCTGCGCTTTGAACGGGAAATGGCCGGACTGCAGCGGCGTACCGGCGGCCAGGGCGCGGAGTTGGGCCGCTGGAAGGCCCTGGGCGCCTCCTTCGCCATCGGCGTCAGCAACTTGAGACGGCGCAAGATACGTACTCTGCTAACAACATTGACCCTGGTGCTGCTGACCTTCACCATCATGAGCTTCACGGCGGTCAAAAGCGTGCGCGAAAAGAGCGCCAGCCTCTTTTCCAGGCAGACTCCTTATGACGGGCTGCTCATGCGTTCCCTGGCCTGGTCCAGCCTGCCGCCCGAAGCCATGTCCATCGTGCGCAACAAATTCGGCGGCGAGGCTCTCGTGGGTCCACGCATCTGGCTGGAAGGCAGCTCCAGGACCACGGCGGCTTTCGTGCCGCTGGAGACTGATGCCGGCCGCGAATCGGCCCGCGGGCTGGTGGGGCTTTCACCACAAGAGCCTGAGATCAGCGGCATGGAGCGCATACTGGTGGGCGGACGCTGGTTTGCGCCGGATGAGGAGCGTGCGGTGCTCCTGCCGAGCCGCATGGCCGCGCGCCTCGGTCTCGATCCCGCCAACCCAGAGGGGGCTTCCGTTAAGCTGTGGGGTATGCCCTTCACGGTCACGGGAGTATTCGACGGTGCTCGGCTCACCTCCGAGACGGATCTGGATGGGGAGCCGATCACCCCTGTGGTCTTTCCCAGCGAGACCGTGCTTGGCGTGGCCGAGTTGGAAGCCGAAGAAACCGAGTCCGAGCAGGAACTGCACGCGATACAGACGCGCTACGAGCATGTATCGGGCGAAGTGACGGTCATCGTGCCCGACTCCACGGCCATGGCCCTGGGCGGCCAACTCAAGGCCATGGCCGTCCGGCCGCCCGACCCCGCGGATGTGCCCAGGCTCGCCCGGCACATGTTGGATCGCTTCGGTCTGCCGCTCTTCTGCGGCATAACTCCTGAGGGCGGCACTCCAGGAGGAGAGCCCGCCGGGACCTATCTTTTCTACGCCGCCGATACCCTGAACTACTCGGGCCTTCCCAATGTTGTCGTGCCAGTACTCATCTCCGCGCTCATCGTGCTCAACACGATGATCGCCAGCGTGTACGAGCGCAAGCGCGAGATCGGAGTGTACACCTCCGTGGGCATGGCTCCCACTCACGTATCCTTCCTGTTTGTGGCCGAGGCCCTGGCCTATGCGGTCATCAGCGTGGTGCTCGGCTACCTGTTGGCCCAGACCGCCGCCCAGGTGCTCGCCGGCACCCCCCTGTGGGCCGGCATGACCGCCAACTACTCATCCCTGGGCGGTGTGGCGGCCATGATCCTGGTCATCGTCGTGGTGCTGGCCTCGGTCATCTACCCGTCGAGGGTTGCCGGCCAGATCGCCATTCCGGACGTGAACCGCTCCTGGTCCATGCCGGAGCCGGACGGCGACGAAATGGTCGCCACTCTGCCCTTCCTGCTCAAGCGCGACGAGCAGCGCTGCGTGGGCGGCTTCCTGGTGGATTACTACAAGGCCCACGAGGACATCTCCCACGGCCTGTTTTCTTCGGATGACATCGCCTACCGCTACGCATGTCCGATGCCGGCCCTGGCTGGCAGCAGCAAACCGAGCAGCGAGGACGATTGCCTGCAGATGAGCGCCAAGGTCTGGCTGGCACCCTTCGATTTCGGCGTGCGCCAGCATGTGCAGCTCATCTTCTGTCCGGCGCGGGTCAGCCCCGAGTTCCTGGAAATCCAAGTGCGCCTGAGACGCGAGGCCGGCGAGCACGGAGCCTGGAAGCGCATCAATAAGGGCTTTCTCAACGACCTGCGCCGACAACTCCTGGCCTGGCGCTCCCTGGGCCAGGAGGACAGGACGCGCTACGAGGGTTTCATCGTTTCCCCCGCACCCGAACCCCAACAGGCGTAGGGAAGCATGGGCAGGAACATTCGCGTGCGCGCCTTGCTGGTGGGTATCGTCTTCGGGCTGCTCATCTGCTTGGCCACACCCTACCAGAACATCTATCTCATGGGTACGCTGCTGGGCGGAGGCCACTTCCCTCTGGCCCCTTTCTTTATTTTCGCCTGGCTCATGGTGCTCATAGCCGCCGCGGCGCGCATCCTGCGCCGGCCTCCGCTACTCACGGGGCTGGAGCTCCTGTGCGCCTGGGCTATCATGATCGTGGTTTCGGGCATTCCCTACACCGGTCTGCTGCGCACGTTCCTGATCAACCTCACCGCGCCGTTCCAGTTCGCCACCACGGGCAACCGCTGGGATGAGGTGTTGCATCCGATCATGCCCAAGGGTCTCTATCCGCAGAATCCGGCTGCCGTGGAAGTCCTGTGGAACGGGCTGGACCGTGGCTACGACATGGGTTGGTGGGAAATCTTGTCCAACATTCCCTGGCTGGCCTGGATCACACCGCTTGCCTGGTGGGCCGTGTTCATACTGCTCTCCTACCTGGTCATGCTGTGCATCGTGAACATCCTCAGCCGCCAATGGATTGCCAACGAGCGCATGAACTTCCCTCTCCTGCGCCTGCCGCAGTTCATGGAAGAGGTCATGGACCAGCAGCGGCTTGGCGGCTTTCTCGCTGATCGCTACCTGATCCTGGGCCTGCTCGTGCCGGCCGTCCTGCACACGATCAACGGCCTGAATTTCTATCACCCGCAAGTGCCGGCCATCCCTACTCTAATACCCATCGGTCCCTATTTCCCGCCCACGGGGCTGTTCGCCGGATTCTCCAAGCTTCGCATCTACTTCTATCCGGCTTTTATCGGTTTCGCCTTCCTGGCCGCTCGCCAGATATCGCTCAGCCTTTGGTCCTTCTACATCCTCGGCTCGTTCATATTCGGCATCCTGGCCCTTGTGGGCCTGTCCGTGCCGCCGGCCGCCCTGGGCGTGTCCTTCGGACCTACTCTTGCCTTTCCTGAAGAGACGCAGATGATCGGAGCCTACATCGTCTTCTTCCTGTTCATCCTGTGGCTGGCCCGCTTCCACTTGGCCCAGGTGCTCAGGGCCGCTTTCTTGCCCGGCGGCGAGCCGGCACGCGAAACCGAATGGCTATCCCTGCGCTGGTCCTTCTGGGGGCTCGTGCTGGGCGGCTGTGGCCTGGTCGCCTGGTGTGCCTATTTCGGCATGAGCGTGGCCATGGCCCTGTTGGTCCTGCTGGTCTTCTTCATGATGACCATCGTAGCCACTCGCGTGGTCTGCCAGGGCGGCATCCCCTATTTCACGCTCACGGCCGCGCCGCTCGACGCCATCCTGGCCTTCATGGGCACCAAGCTGTTCACCGCCCAAGGCCTGCTTCTGGCTGCCGTATCCCAGAAAGCGCTCTACGTAGACCTGCGCGAATCACTTATGCCCTCACTGTTGCACGCTTCCAAGGTCAGCGAGGAAACCGCGCGCAAGCGGCTCATGCTCCTGGGCATTGTGCTGGTCATCCTTCTCGGGCTGGTGGCCAGCTTTGCGGCCATGCTCGTGCTGGCGCATCGCCACGGCCTGCGCGAACTGGAGTTGGAGTGGGCCACGACGACCACGGTGAGCGTGTATGAGAACGTGCAGCGGCTCCTGGAAGTACCCAGCGACGCCCGCCCCTTCGTCATGCTCTTCGCCGCCATCGGCGCAGCGGTCATGCTCGGGCTCATCGTCTGTTACCAGCGCTTCTACTGGTGGCCGCTGCACCCCATCGGCTACCTGACAACCTACAGTTCGGCCATGCGCATTCTGTGGTTCAGCTTCTTCGTGGGCTGGGCCGTGAACGAGCTGGTGCTGCGCTACGGCGGCACGGGCCTGCACCGCCGGGTGCGCCTGTTTTTCTTTGGGCTCATCCTGGGTGATTTCCTCATGGGCGGCATCTTCGCGGGCCTGGGCGTATGGACGGGGTCGAGCTACATGACCATGCCCGACTAGAGATAAAGACGGGACGGAAGCCGAATGTACGAAGACAAGGAACTCCGCGAGTATCGGGACCTGCTGCAGCCGCCGGAGCATTTCGAGCAGGGCTTCGACTGGAAGACCGTGGTCGGCGCGGTGTTCATCGGCTTCCTCATGATGCCCGGCTCTATGTACCTGCAGCTCGTCATCGGCCAGGGCATCGGTCCCGCCGCGCGCTGGGTGACCATCATCCTCTTCGCCGAGATAGCCAAGCGCTCCTATACGCAACTCAAGCAGCAGGAGATCTTCCTGCTCTACTACATGGCCGGCGCGGCCCTTGCCTCGCCGTTCCAGGGACTGCTCTGGCAGCAGTACCTTGTGCAGTCCGACGCCGCGCGCATGCTGGGGCTCGTCGAGTACATCCCAGCCTGGGTGGCCCCGCCCGCCGCATCGGAAGCCCTGGCCGAGCGGAGCTTTTTTCACCGCGACTGGCTCGTGCCCATCATGCTCCTGTTCGGCGCGCAGATGATCCAGCGTATCGACCAATTCGGCCTGGGCTACGCCATGTACCGCCTGACCTCGGACGTGGAGCGGCTGCCCTTTCCCATGGCCCCGGTGGGCGCGCTAGGCACCATGGCTCTGGCCGAATCCACCGAGGAGCGCGAAAAGAGCTGGAAATGGCGGGTCTTCTCCATCGGTGGAGTCATCGGCCTGGCTTTCGGAGCCGTCTACGTCCTTTTGCCCACGGTCTCCGGTCTAGTGTTCACCCAGCCCGTACACATCATTCCCATCCCCTGGATCGAACTGACGCCCCACACCCAGGGTTGGCTGCCGGCCGTGGCCACTGGCCTGCAACTCGATCTGGGCCTTCTGTTCGTAGGCATGGTCCTGCCTTTCTGGGCCGTCATCGGCGGCGGCATCGGCGTTCTTTTCACCTTCCTCGCCAACCCCATCCTGCGCGAGCAAGGCCTGCTGCGGCGCTGGCAACCCGGCATGGGCACCGTGGACACGATCTTCGCCAACAACTTCGACTTCTACCTGAGTTTTTCCATCGGCCTTGGCCTGGCCATAGGCCTTCTCGGCATCTGGCACGTGCTTCGGACGCTTCGATCGAGTGAGCGCAAGGACCGTAACTCCTTGCGCATCCTGCTCCATGGCAAACCGGAACGCGGGGACATCAGCTTCTTTCTGTCCATTGGAATCTACGTCTTCTCCACCTTGGCCTACATCGCCCTGTGCATGGCCCTGGTGCCGAGCTTTCCTTGGTTCTTCTTCGCTCTGTACGGCTTCGTCTACACACCGTTCATTTCCTATGTCTCGGCTCGCATGGAAGGCATCACCGGCCAATTCGTAACTCTTCCGCTGGTGCGCGAGGCATCCTTTATCGCCGGCGCGCGCTATTTCGGCTATACCGGCATCGAGATATGGTACGCTCCCATTCCCATCCACAATTACGCCGAATCCACGCTGGAGTTCAGGCAGATAGAGCTGACCGGCACCAGCCTGCGCGGAATTATCAAGGCCGAAGTTATTGCTTGGCCCATAGTCTTCGTGGCCAGCATACTCTTCTCGCAATTCCTGTGGCGCCTGGCCCCCATTCCCTCGGCAGCCTACCCCTATGCCGCCGAACTGTGGCATCTGCAGGCCCTCAACACGCTGCTCATGCAGACCTCGACCCTGGAGGGCAACTCGCTCTTCTTCCAGGCCCTGAGCGGCCCCATCGTGCTGGCCGGCGCGATGCTGGCGCTCATCCTGTACAATATCCTCAGCATCCTTGGATTGCCGCTCATGCTCGTGTACGGCCTGGTGCGCGGCCTGGGGCAGACGACGCCGCACACGCACGTCCTGGAGGTCGCGGGCGCGCTGCTGGGCCGCTTCTACTTCCTCAAGCGCTTCGGCAAGCCGTGGCGGCAATACGCCCCCGTGCTTCTGGCAGGCTTCTCCTGCGGCATGGGTCTGGTGGGCATGTTCGCCATGGGCTGCACGCTCATCCTGAGCTCTCTCAACAAACTGGCTTATTGATGGATACACCGCCCATGGACACGCACTTCCTGGCCTGGAACGGCCTGAGCCTCACGCGTCCGACGGGCTGGGAATTGACGGCTCTGGGCCGTCAGCGAATGCAACTCTCCAAGAATGGCAAACCGGTGCTCGACGTGCGCTGGAACCGCATCCGCGGACGTTTCTCCTTTGAGGCGCACCTGCGCAAGCTGGCAAAAGCGCACGGCAAGAAGCGCAAGGAACTCCTGGCCATGGACGATCACGCAGGCGGTGATCTGCCTCAGGGCATGGCAGCCCGCTTGTTTGCCTGGGATAATCCAGGCAAGATTGGCCAGGGAGCGATTTTCTTCCACTCGGCTTCCTCAACAGCCATCCTGGCCCAGAGCAGCGGCCCTGCCGAGCAGTTCAGGTCAACCCTGTCTTCATTGCGCTGCCACTGGGCGGAACAGTCCGTACCCTGGGCCGTGTACGACCTGCGCGCACTCACGCCCAGCGGCTTCCGTTTGGAGGAATACACGCTGCAGCCCGGGCGCTACCGGCTGGCTCTGCGTTACACCAGGCAGCGTCTCGTCCTGCATCGGTTGGCCCCGGCCGATGTTCTGTTGTCCGGACGCAGCCTGGCCCTCTGGAGCCGGGAGCGCTTCGGCGCAACCATTAGGCAGTGCAAGCTGATGATGGAGGATGCCGAGGATACCGATACCATAACCTGGCGCAGGCCATTGCCTCCAGGAAAGTTCGCCGGCGCGATGGCCCTGCTGCTTAATCAGCCTTTGTACGCCTACATCCGGGTCTGGCGACCTGCCCGGCACAATCGACTGCTTGGCCTGGAAATGCAGGGATCCAGGCTTATCAGCGAAGATACGATTCAACTGGTGGCCAATGCCTATGCGACTGTTTAGAAGCAAAACGGCAACGACACGTCCGGGACTGAGCCGGGAGGAATCCCTCGCGTACAAGCCGGTTGTCAGCAGGGAAGTCAGAGCGGAGCGCACTGAAAGCGGTCTGGTGCGCATTCGCTACCCGGTCGCTTTCAAGCCCTGGTTTGCGGGATTGGCCAAACACCTGGGGGGGAAGGACCAGAAAGGACAGACAGCCATGCTGCGCACTCTGGAATTGGACATCATGGGCTCCACGGTCTGGGACTGGCTGGACGGCAAAAACACGGTGCACGAGCTGGCCGCGAGGCTGGCCGACCACTACGGCCTGCATGAACGTGAGGCCGAAGTGTCCATGTCCACCTTCCTGCGGGAGCTCGGCAGGAGGGGTATCATCGGTTTGGCGCGCTGATGAGAATGATGGCTCAGGCCTCTCCGCCGCATCGGCGGGCCGGCTCAGACGTGCTGTCCCGCCGCGAAGCCCGAAGCCCAGGCCCACTGAAGGTTGTAGCCGCCAAGCATGCCGGTGACGTCCAGCACCTCGCCGATGAAGTAGAGGCCGGGCACCTTGGCGGCCTGCATGGTCTTGGAGGACAGCTCGCGGGTATCCACCCCTCCGGCCGCGACCTCGGCCTTGGAGAAACCTTCGGTCGCCAGGGGCGTGGCCCTGAAGACGTGCACGCTGGCCAGGACAGCTTCCAGCTCGGCGCGGGACAGGTTGGCCACGGCCTTGTCGCCAAGGACTTCCCCGCAGAGCGCGGCGGCAAGTCGCGCCGGCAGCACGCGGGATAAGGCGTTGCGCAGCTTGACCTTGCGGTCGGGCAGTTCGGCCAAGAAAACCGAAAGAGGCGTCTGTGACAGGAAGTCGATGCTCACTTCCTGGCCGGGGTGCCAGAACAGCGAAGCCTGCAGAGCAGCCGGACCGCTTAGGCCTTCGTGAGTGAACAGCAGATGATCGCTGAAGGTCCGGTCGGCGATGCGCACGGTCACAGGCAGAGAAATGCCGGTCAGGCCGGCCAGGGGCCAATCCTTGCCCATGATCAGCGGCGCAAGGGCCGGACGCATCGGCACGATCGCCATCCCGAAACTCCGGGCGATGTCCAGGCCCAGGCTCGTGGCTCCGACCTGAGGCCAAGCTTGGCTGCCCGTGGCCAAAACAAGAGACGAAGCCACGAACTCGCCCTGCGATGTCCTGACAGAGAATGAATTATGCTTGCGGGCCACGCCCTGAATCGTGCAGTCGAGCAGGATATCAACTCCCTGCCTATGGCAAAGAGTCGTCAGCAGCCCTGCCACGTCGCCGGCGCTGCCCAGGCAGAACAGGCGGCCGTGTTCGCGCTCTTCCCAGGCTATGCCGTGGCTGGAAAGCAATTCCATGGCCGCGTACTGGTCGAAACGGGCCAGGGCCGACTTGCAGAAGTGCGGGTTTTCGGAAACATAGTTGGCCGCGGAAACGTCCAGGTTGGTGAAGTTGCACTTGCCGCCGCCCGTCAGGCGCAGCTTGCGTCCGGTCTTGGCTGCGTGGTCCAGCACGACCACGCGCCGTCCCCGCCTCGCTGCCTCCAGTGCGCACATGAGGCCAGAAGCCCCGGCGCCCAAAATCAACACGTCATGTTTCATGCCTGTGACCAGCCCCGTGGACGTTTCCAGTCCGCAATGAAAAAGGGTGCGGCCGCCCCGCACCCAAGATCAGGATGTCAATCGTCTCAGATCGGATAAGGATTCGAGCCTCTAGCTTCGGCGTAGGCTCGATTCACTTGCGCCGTCAACGCCGGAGCGGACGTCCAAAAGGCAATCTGCGCTAATTGTCCTTGCCTTCCTCGTAGCCCTCGCCAAAGCTTTCGGCTCCTTCCTCGACCTCTTCGGCTCCCTCGCCCGTGGCCTTGCCCATGTGGTAGCAGCCAGTCAAAGCAGAGAAGGACAGCAGCGAGATCATCAGGCAGACGAGCAGCTTTTTCATGCGGTGCCTCCTTGAACGGGTTGTCGGCCATATCCGTTATAACCTGATCGGAAGGCACCACAAGACAGGACGGGTTATTATCACCCGCTCATCTCACCCTCTACCGCTCACTCTATTCCTCGCTCACAGATGGCCCAAGCTCGGGAACAATCTTGATGAATCGCTCACCAGCCTGCTCCAGCAACAAGGCCACGGCATCCGCCTCGGCTTCCTGGAAGCTCTGCCGCAGAGCCTCCATGTACCGGCCAAGGAGCGAACTAACGTCGGCAAGCCCCTTATCGTCCAGTTTGCGCAAGGCCACCTTGGCACCCGTGGCCAGACGCCGCGCAACAGATTCGCGGGTAAAGCCGAACTCGGGATACAGGCACTGGTAAACGACGCCGCCCGTCATGCCCGAGCAGGTCCAGGGGCCCGGATCGCCCAACATCACTACCCGACCGCCGGTCATGTATTCGAAGGCGAAGCCCTTGAGATGCGCGCGCGAGGCGATGTTGCCCTGCTCGTCGCGAACCGGGGCCATGATGCGGCCGCCGAAAATCACGTCGGCACCGGACATGCGCACGCAGGCCCGTGAATCGGCCATGTTCTGGATAATGATGGTCCCGGAGATGGCTCCATAGGCCAGGCTTTTTCCGGCCGAGCCGTCTACGCGCCGTCCGTGGCGGTTAAGTCCCTTGAGAACCGCCAAGCTGCCGCCCATGGCACCCTTGGCCGGGCCGTCCTGGGCTCCGCCCTCCACGAAGACGTCAATGCCCTGCATGGTGAAGGCACACAAACCGTTGCCGGGCACGGAATGGCTTAGGCGCAAATCGGCACGACGGCCACGATCCATGCCGAAAGCCCTGACCATGTCTCCGGCCAGATAGGTGCCGATCGCCCGGTCCATGCTGCGAACGCCCTCGTCATAATAGGCGACTTCCATACTGCCCTCGCGGAAGCGCTGCATGGACAGATCGGAAATGAGCCTGGTCAAATGGTTCAAGGGCCGCCGCACCTTGCGTGAAGCCAGGCCCGGCCCGGATTCCCAGAAGCCGCAGGATGCAGGCAGCCGCAACAGGTCGTCGAGATCCACATGCGCATGCGCACTTTTCTGGATCAGCAGATCCGTGCGCCCCACAAGCTCGCGCAGACTCGTCTGGCCCATGTCCGCCAGAATGGCGCGTATTTCGTCGCCGATGGTCCGCAGGAGGCGGACCAGGTTGTCGGTTTCCTGCTCCACGAGCACTTCGGAGAAGCCCTTGACTCCGCGCGTCTCTGCTTCCGCCTTGGAACCGAGCTGCGTGGAAATGCCGCGCGGGCAGCGATCCAGGTGACAGCGCTGACAGCTGATACAGCCCACACCCATGAGCGCCACGGTGCCAAAACCCACTCGGTCCGCACCCAGGAGGATCATGCGCACGACGTCCGCGCCGCTGCGCATACCACCGTCGCACCAGAGCTCGACCGAGCGGCGCAGGCCGGATTCGCACAGAGCGCGGTGCGCCTCGCTCACGCCGATCTCGGCCGGCAGGCCGACATACTTCTTGGCGTGCTCGCGCGCCGCGCCGGTACCGCCGTCGAAACCACTCAGGGTGACGATGTTCGCACCGGCCTTGGCCACGCCCACGGCGATGGTTCCCACGCCGCTGGTCACCGGGATCTTGACCGAGATGCGCGCCGCCGGGTTGGCGGTCTTCAGCTCGGTAATGATCTGGTGCAGGTCCTCGATGGAATAGATGTCGTGGTGGTTGGAAGGCGAGATGAGCGTCACGCCGGGCTTGCAGTGTCGTGCCTGGGCCACCTTGGGCGTGACCTTGGTACCGGGCAGATGGCCGCCTTCGCCGGGCTTGGCGCCCTGGCCGATCTTAATCTCCAGGAAGTTCGCCGAATTGAGGAGCTCCATGGTTACGCCGAAACGGCCCGAGGCAATCTGCTGCCCGCGATTGTGGCGGTACAGGCCGAGCATGTCGGGAATTTCGCCGCCTTCGCCATTCATGCACACGATATTAGCCTTGCGGCCAGCCTCGGCATAGACACGGAACGAGTTCTCGCCCTGCGAGCCGAACGACATGGCCGAAATGACCAGGGGCATGTCATGCTGGCCGATCGAAATGTCCACATCGTCCATGGCTGGTCTGCGCCCGCTGGTGGCCTTGAAATCAAGCAGATGGCGCAAGGCTGCGGGGCTGTCCTGTTCCAGCTTGCGCAGGCCGTCGGCCATGTCCCGAAAACCTGTCTTGCCTACAGCCACATCGCGCAGGAGCTTTCCCACGCGAACATTGCGGCGCATATCCTTCTTGAGGGACTTCACCTCCTTGCCGGCAGCGCATTGCACGCGCCTGGCCGCCATGTCTTCAATGGCTTGCAGGCTCAGGCCGGACTCCTGTGAAGAGCAGAAGCATGGGCAGCCGAACACTCCGGCCAGTTCCCTGGTCAGCCCGATGGAGGCAAAAATTCGGCCATAGCCGCACAGCTCGTGGATGCCCATGGTGGACATGACTTTTTCCATGCCTTGCTGCAGCACGGACATGGTATTGCGCAAGACCTTGGAGAGTGGCAGTTCGGACGAGGAGTGAACCGCGGCTCCAGCCCACAGCAAGCGAGGTGCAAGGGCATCCGCGCCCTGCCCCAGAAGAAACATGATGTCGTGCAGATTGCGCACGGCCCCTGAGCGCACCACCAAGCTGAAACGCCTGCGCAAGCCCCGGCGCTCCATATCCTGCAGCAGCCAAGCCGTGGCCAAGGCCGGATCGACAAAGGCCCTGACCTCTTGCAGACCGTCGACAAAGGCGCGCGAGTCATCCAGCACGAGCAACATGGCCCCTGCCTCAACGGCCTCCGCGGCTTCGGCGCACAAAGCGTCCAGGCGGGCCTTCAACGCGCCGAGCTCCGGCAGGAACGTGGCGTCCAGCAGGCGCACGCGGGAAGGATCACGTCCCTGGCCGGTAAAGAAGGCCAGCACCTCTTCCAGGGTTGCAGCCTTGAATCGGCGGGCAACCGCATCGACGGCTTCGGCGTCGCCCAGGCCGCGTTCCAGAAGAAGCGGCGTTTCCAGCTCCAGGCCAACAACTCCACCCTCCTGCCCTTCGAAACTAGGCCTGGGGCCGAGGATGACCCGCGTGGAGAAGTGGTCCGCCTCGCGCTCGCGGTCGATGGCCGGGTTGGTGACCACGGCCACGTTCTCCTTGAAGAACTCGGATACGGCGGGCATGGCCTCCCAATCGAGGCAAGCCAAAGGTCCCTGATACCCCATGGAACCGACAATGGCCTTGCCGGTGCGCGCCACCTCTTCACGGATATCCAGATCGTACTGCTGCCAGCCCCAGGCCGCCAGCCTCGACGGCAGCAAGGCCAATTCAGTCGGTTCGGGCTGGGCCAGCCAGGGCGCATAGTCATTCAGGCAGAGCGTGTCGGCGCAGCGATGGCACGCTTCGGGCACGCCATGGCTGAGTCGGTGTGCCGGCGCTTGGTCTCGATGCCTGGAATGAGCCAACTGTTTAAGCGTACGCTGCAATTCGCCATGGTCCAGAACCTGGGCGCGCCGCCCACGACCGGCCAGAATGGCGATCTTCTCTCCGGGTGCCAGTGGCTTGGGATCGCTGATCGTGCTCTCCAGGTTTACCACGCCCTTTTCCGAGGAGAGGAACCAGTCCTCATCGCTCTCGCCGAACCACAACGGCCGCAAGCCCATTGCATCCACGCTGCCAAGGCATACGTCGCCCAGGCGGGCTATGATGGCAGCCGGACCCTGCGCCGAGGGCGGGAAAAACCAGCGCAGGTACTCGTAGACCTTGCGCAGATCCTCGTCGGCAAAGCGATCCACCTCGCTGTGGATGGCCGGGAAAAGCATCTCCATGGCCTCCAGAGGATCGACGCCATGAACGTGCATCAGCCCTTCGAGAATTCGGTCCAGATCCTGAGAGTCGCTGCCGCCGGGCACCAGCGGTATACTTAGAGTGGCGGCCGTGCTGCGCAGACGCTCGATGGTGTTAATTTCGCCGTTATGGCCAAGCAGGGCAAAAGGCTGGGCGCGCTCCACCGTGGGCAAGGTGTTCGTGGAATAGCGACTGTGTCCCAGAGTCATGATGGAACGCACGTCCGGGTCCTGAAGGTCGGGATAAACCCTCTGCAACAGCTCGGGCACGCCGCGAACCTTGTAGACTACGGTATCCGGACTCAGGGAGGCGACATGCGCTTCCGGCAGTTCGGCTTCCAGGTTTGCCTTGGCCTTGAACAGCAAACGCGCGGTTTCCCGACGTCCCATGTTCGGAGCCATGCCCGCCACCTGCCAGAAGAACGGAGGCTCGGCCCTGGCATTGGGTCCGAGTTCCTGGTCACGGGTATTGCCGGAGGTTTCTGTCAGAATATCCAGTCCGGCCGCACGCAGGACTGTACGCATGCGAGCCATGAGCGCCTCGTGCTCGGAGCGCAACTTCGCCGGCAGCAGGAAATGCCCCACGAAAAAGCCACGGCCCTCGGCCAGATGCGGGCTGAGTCCCGCGACTCCCAACCGGTGACTCCAGGCGAGGCGGGGAACGTCGGTCATTACGCCGCAGCCGTCGCCCTCGTCATTGATGTCACCCGAGCGGTGGGCCATCTTCTTGAGCGCCTCGATGGTGCGGGCAATATTCGTGTGCGTAGAGCAGCCTTGCTTGTCCACATAGGCGATAATTGCGCAGGCGTCTTGCTCCCTGGCCACTTCGAACGGCTGGGGCCACTGTGAACGGCTCATGCTTCCCCCTTGACTGTAGAATTCATTGCGCCAGGCAGCGGCAGGAGTTCCCTACTCTGGAATGCGGCACTTCCGCGTAAGCCACCGGGTGGACAGGCAGCATACAGCAAGAGACGCACAGTCGCCAGCAGTGTTGTTAACCCGTGAGATTGGCCAGGATGAGGCCGAAAAACACACCCCCGTGGACGGCTGTGTATCGCCAGCCGAGATGGGCCTGGCAGCCGCGACACACTCCCACCTGCCACTCGTAGCCAGGAAACCAAGTGAATTCAAGGCTTGGAATCCCCTGGGAAGAGCAGCCGGGGGCGGTAACAAAGCAGCCTATCTCAAATACCAGGCCATAGGGGTTGCAGAAGACATGTATATGCTTCCCCTGCACTTCCGTGCGTGCGCTCTCGGGTGTTATTCGGTGAAGGCAGGCCTTGCAGAGCAGAAAGCGCGGAAAGTCGGCATCTATGCTTTCGGTATCCGCCACAGGAGCTTGCCCATCAAGCAGGGGCTCCTGCGTTCCGCGCATAAAGGGGTAATCGAGAATTGTCGGATGCCTTGTACCGATTTCGATGCCATAGATTGTGCGCCCCATGTGCAGCGTGTATCAGTTTCGCCGCTCTCTTTCCAGGCTGAAGGTCACAAGGCAGTCAGTCTGCTATGTAGACGGCAAGAAGACTTGGAGCTCCTTGATGACTTGGCTGTCCGGAAGATTTGGCGAAAGAGGGATATCGTTATTCGATGATAGTGTATCTTCGCCGCGTGACTTCCTTGTCGAAGGCGTTGAAATGCCACCATTCAATGGCCAGGGGCTGGAAGCCGGCCTCGATCATCACATTGCGCAAAAGCTTCCGGTTGGCAACCTGTTCGGCTGACAGCTTGCCTTCGCTGAGGAAGCGCTCCTCTTCTCGGGGTTGCGCCAATATTCCGAAGTGATCCACACCCGTACCCATGTCCAGGAGGGTTCCGTCGGCCCCGGCGATGGTCACGTCCACGGCCGCACCATAATTGTGCATGGAGCCGCTGGCAGGATTCGCCACATAAGGCTGCATGGGTGTGTTTCTGACTATCTCCCACATTCGCTGCTGCACGGACCTGGGGCGGACACCGTCCAACAAGAGAAGCGCAAGGCCGGAATGGCGAGCCTGGAGACAGCCTTGCGCTTTTTTTAACATCAGCGCCGGTTCGGGATGGAGATAACACCTGCGCAGATCACCATAAACATTCTCGCCCATGAAATTGTCGTCTCGGGCATATTTGAGATCCACCAGGAGCGAGGGATCGACAGTCTGGACATCCAAGAGCCCCTGTTCGATAAGCCTGCGCTCAAGATCTGCCGGAACGTGCGCGCTCCGGGCTGATTGTTCTCCCTTGCTTGAACCCGCAAGGACTTGGAACGGGCGAACCAGACAGGCCAGGGACACAAGGCTGATGACGCGCAGTGCGCTTCGGCGTGTGTAATATTTCGTAGACATGCTTGAACGTGCGTGCTGCAGGTGATGACGCGGCGTCCCGAGGGACGCGCCGCTCACGCGACAGGGCATTCTCCGTCGCCTGCCCAAAGCCGCTGACAGCGCCGAAGCCGCCGCGCCGCTTAATCTCGAAACACTCAGGTAGTGCAAGAAACGGGCTAGGTATCGGGAAGCGTCGATGGGGGGATGGTCGGACCGACTTGCCGGCCAAGCCAATCAAGAGCGACCTCGTAATAAATATCATGCCTGCCTTCGAAAAGAACCAAGGTCGCATTGAGGGAAGACCGCTCGAACAGCTTGGGCCAGGCGTAACCAGAGGCCACCTCGCTGGTGCGTTTGTCCAGGAAGTGAGCAGGCAGTTGGCCCTGCTCGTCGATAAAACGCATGTCCTCCTTGGAGAACATGTCATCTTCCGCAGCCAAGTCGTTGAACGAGCGCAGGGAGTGACTGGGCGGCACATAATCATCTTCCACCCCGACGGCAACCTGAACACGTACAGCCTTACCTCTGGCCCCTTTCAGATGAGCTGACGGGCTTCGGCGCATGCAATCCAGGGCTGCTTCTGATCCTGGAGAGGGCGCCCCGCCACATGAGTCAGTAATATGGGAGACGTAATGTCGTTTGGGTTGAAAGACCTTATTGTACTGAAACCAGTCATTCAGATCATAGACAGGAACCCAGGCTGACACCGCCGTCCATAACTCTGGATACATCCCAGCCATGACCAGGGCGCTCATGGCGCCACCTGAAAAACCAATCAGGTAGATTCTGGATTCATCGACATTGGCGTTGTTCCTCGCGTAACGCAAAGCATCGACAATATCTTGAATAGCAAGCTCCGACACTGTGGCCTGCGGATTGTTGTTCACTCCCCTGAAGTCTGGATGGATGAAAATCCACCCATTCTGTACTGCCCAAAGCGCATATGGTATGCTGGCTCTCTGAGTATAATTATCACTCCAACTGTGAAGAGCGACCAAGAGAGGCTTTTTTTCCTTTGAGGGAGGATCGTAGAACAACGCCGGCTGTTCCGTTCCGTCGACGGTAGAGATGATCCCGATCGTACGTACTTGCGGAACATGCTTTTCCCATGACAAATCCGCAGGTAAATTGGAATAGGTGGCCGAATACCGAAAGGAGTTCGACATTGCCGCCTGACCTGGACGGTAGTCCGCGCATGCGGCAAGGGCGAACAGCAGGATGGCCATTCTGAGACAGATGAACGGCATTGGATTGCGTCTCTCAAGCCATCCTGTATTTGCCTCTCTGCAATTTTTCATCTGGATAGATTAGATGATGCAGACCATAAACGTAGATTATTTTTTCTTGATCCGAGGCAGCAGGTATTTGGCTTGGACATTCAACATAGAGCCGGTTCCCAGAGGAGCTGTCACGCTACGACGCACTAAAAAATGACCATGGTTGCCAGCCAAAAGTTCATACTGCTGATGCAGCGCCGCGCAACCTACCTGATATACGTAAGTACACGCTAAACATATTATATTAATACTTTAAAATAACGTAAATTGCATGAATTATGCCTGGAACATAGCCCAGCAAAGTTAGTAGAATATTGATCCAAAAATGAATTCCTATACCAACCTGTAAAAACACACCTAAAGGTGGAAGGAGTATCGCCAACAGAATGCGCAAGATATCCATACTAACTCCTGTCATGGTTGCCAGGACATAAAACCAGGACTAATTTTGACCTGTCGAACAATTTATGCACAACCAGCTGCAAGTGCTAATCTAAAGCTATCTTGTACTGTTGACGGCTTGACTTGCCCACGATATTGCATTGGCAAGTCAATATCCCATCAATGGATGCTGGAGATCCAACTGTTAACTTCCTTTTCAGCCTCATCCTTTTGTTTACCGTATCGCTCTTGGATTTTCCCTATGAGTTTGTCCCGATCACCCTCTATCATATCCAAATCATCGCCTGTGAGCTTGCCCCATTGCCTTTGCGCCTCACCTCGCATCTGCTTCCACTTGCCCTTCCAGGTCTCGGCATTCATCGAAGGCTCCTTTTCTATGGTTCCTATGGCCTGTCATTCCTGACAAAACTAAGCAAATCTACTCAGACAAAGTATCAGTGCATCTCCGAAATAAAAGTCGGTGTTAAGCCTTCATCCATGGGATAAAGCCTGACACGAACCAGGATTATCAAAAAATACAGCCTTGATGAGGAAGAAGGGCGTATTGAGCAAACGATGACTAGGGGGCAAGCGATGCCAGGGTCGGGCTCTTCCGAGAAGTGTCAGATATACTTGATCTTCAGGCTTTAAAGAATCGAAGAATCTCGGCATTCTGTTGGGATCATTCGATAATAGCAGCCAGAGAAGTAAAAAAGCCCGGCCTGGTAATCCAGACCGGGCTGAGTGAATGCACGAGGGTTCAGCTTACTTGCCGAAAGCCTTCTCGAAGGGGGGCACGACCTGCTTCTTGCGGCTCATGACGCCCTTGAGCCAGACGGAGTCGCCACCGGCCTTGACGCCGAAGGCCTTCTCGACCACGGAGGGATCCTTGGACGCGATCAGCATCTCGGAGCCTTCCTTCATGATATCGGTGAGCAGGAGGAAAACGCTGTGGCGGCCTTCGCCCTGCATCTTCTTGATCTCGGCGAGCAGACCGGCCTTAACGGGCTCAAGGATGGACAGGTCGACGACTTCCAGCTGGCCGATGCCAACCTTATTGCCGGACATGTCGAAGTCCTTGTAGTCGCGGTGAACGAGGTCCTTCATGGACGCACCTTCGACAGCGGACTTGACCTTGAACATCTCCATACCCAGGGCCATGACGTCGCTCACGCCGGCGATCTTGGCCAGGGCCTCCACGGCCTTCTTGTCATCCTCGGTGCAGGTCACGGACTTGAACATGACAGTGTCGCTCAGGATGGCGCAGAGCATGCCGCCAGCGATACCCTTGGGAATCTCGATCTTGTAGAAGTCGTACATGCCCTTGATGACGGTGCAGGTGCAGCCGGCGGGCCAGACCCACATGGTCAGGGGATTGGAGGTGGTCACGTCGCCCAGCTTGTGGTGGTCGACGATGGCCAGCAGCTCGCCCTTGGCCAGGTTATCAACGGTCTGGGCGATGTCGGAGTGGTCGACGAGCATGATCTTCTTGCCGGTTGCGTCGTTGATCAACTCGGGAGCCTTGAGCCCGAACTTGTCCGCAACGAACTTGGACTCGGGGGTGAGAGCGCCCTGGGCGGCGGCGACGGCCTCGATGCCGCGCTTGGTCATCAGGTCAGCAAGAGCGATGGCGGAGACGATGGAGTCGGTGTCCGGATTCTTGTGTCCAACAACATAGGCAGCCATTGTAGGTTCCTCCTATATGGGATTGCGAAATTGCAGCCAAGAGAGGCTTGTGCGAAATAGCACAAACCCACCACGCTGCCAAGACATTTTCACTCCGGTTCATGGAAAAACGCATTACGCGCCAAGACTTGCAAGATAGGCTGCGAACGCCACAGCTGCCGCTGACACGGCCAGCAGAATATACCCAAGACGAAAGCGGATCGAAAGCAAACCGCCTAAACTGGCTCCAAACCAGATATGCCACCACTTTACTGGCAGAAGGACAACATAGCTCTGCATGAACGGCAAAGCCGCCCCAGCAATCCACACAAGCGTAATGGAACTCGTGAGGAAGAAGACCCAATTGATGAGGGACATGCGCACGAAGCCCCTGCGCACAAGTACGTCAGGAGAAAATGCCTCCTTGCCGCCGCGAGAAGACCGCAGCAGCTCATTATAGCTCTTGTTTTGCCGTTCACGTTCCATGGCCTCGATGCGTGAGCCAAGCCAGGCCAGTGGCAGACAGACAATGATAGCGAGGACAGCCAATGGTGGGGCAGTGAATTGGTATATTTCTACGAGGGTCAGCGCCGCCAAGGTCGATGCGGCCATTTGCGGCGGAATGAACGTGCCCGCAGGTATAAGGTCCATCCAAAATAGTTCGAAGAACAGGCTGATGGAAATCGCCGTGGGCAAGTCACCGGAAAGCAGGCCCCATAGAAGACCTATGGCTAACGGCCGCTCAAGGAGACCTATGTTGAACTGGAAACGGAAAAGAGAAAACAAGACAAAAAAAAACTGGTGAGGGGCAGCAACACATGCAAGGGCATCTGGCCCAAGGTCACGAAAAGATCCTCACTTGGACGGAATCGTTAGGCACGCAACGGAAATCCAATCTGACGCCCTTGCGGCTGAAGAACTCGATGCAAGACTGATCCTCACTGCTGAGGGCGACATGTGCACAGATCTGCCGCTTGCCCGGACTGTAATGGAGATTGCCGATGTTCAGTCCTTCGAAGGCGAAACCATGCTCATACGCCCGCCTAGCGTCGGGACAGGATGAAAAGAGAACCAGGGCATCGGCCCAATTACCAGCGCCATGGCGAGCCAGCAGGTCGGCCAAGGCATCTATTTTGGTAAAAACGACCTTCACGTCGTTCGGAATGGCCAATGACATAATTTCCTGACGTAAGGCATCAGTGGCCAATTCATCGTTCACGACGATGAGCAGCGCCGCCCCGGTATAGGGCAGCCATGTCTCGATGATCTGACCATGGATCAAGCGATTGTCGATGCGCACCCAAAGCATGGATTATCCGTCCGCGATCTTCTGCCGCAGCACCTCGCCAGCCACGACGATACCTTGCACCCCGGCTTTCTTGGCCTCCCGGGCCAGATCAGCCGGAGGCAGATGCCTGCTGCCGAGCACCTTGAGCAGCATGGGCAAGTTGACTCCGGTGATGACCTCGACATGCGCCGTGCCAAGCAGGGACAAGCTCAGGTTGGTTGGCGTCCCCCCGAACATGTCCGTCAAGATGAGCACGCCATTGCCGGTGTCGGTATCCTGGATGGCGGATTTGATGGTCTGGACTGTTTCTTCCACATTGGAAGTGACATCAACGGGAATGGACCGGCAGCCCTCCCGAGGGCCCAGTATGAGTTGGGCCGCCGCCAACAGGCGTTCGCCGTAATCCGTGTGCGTGACGATGATGACGCCCGTTATTTTGGGCTGATCCTTGCGTATCGATTTCATCGCGTTTTGATTAGCGCCTCGCCCTTCCTATGTCCACAGTCAATTCAATATCAGCCTTTCTCGATATGCCGGTGCTCCAAGCTGACGGCGTAGCCTTGTTCCTTGAGGATTTTGAAAAGCGACTCGGCGGTGGCGACTGATCGATGCCGCCCTCCGGTACAGCCCAGCCCGATGGTCACCCTGAAGCGGCCCTCGCGGGCGAAGAGAGGCAGAAGGAACAAAAGGAATCTCACGAGCTTGTCCGCAAACTGCTTCCCGCTTTCTTCCTGGAACACGTAATCGGAGACAATCTGGTCCTTGCCCGTGAGCGGACGCAGCAGAAGATCGAAATATGGATTGGGCAAAAAGCGCAAGTCGAAGAGGAGGTCGGCCTCCTTGGGTGGCCCGTACTTGAATCCGAATGAGATGATATGCACTCGCAGGCCGGAGGTTTGCTCCTCCAGATAACTCCACTTCTCCTGCAATACGCGCCGAAGGTCGTGCACGGAGTAATGCGTGGTGTCGAGGACCAGGTCGGCTTCGGCACGCACGGGTTCCAGCAGATTTCGCTCCAACTCCAGTGCTTGCTGCAGACCGAGCTGTTCGGATTCGAGCGGGTGAGGCCGCCTTGTGGTTGCATACCGGCGCATCAGTTCCGGCAACTCAGCTTCTATAAAAATGACCTGCAGTGAGATGTCATATTGCGCCAGGTCCTGCCGGGCCTGCCCCCAGTGCCGAAGAAAGTCCTGCTGGCGGATATCCATGCCCAAGGCCAGCCCCTTGCCGGGCAAAACCTCCTGCCCTTCATACAGACCGACCAGCTTGGGCAGCATGGATGCCGGAAGGCCGTCCACGCAGAAGAAGCCCAGGTCTTCAAACACGTTCAGGGCTGTGCTCTTTCCTGCTCCGGACAACCCTGTCAGGACGAGCACGGGAATGGGAGAAGGCCTAGGCATGGAGCGCCTCGATCACATGGTTTTAAGCAAGGCGTGCAACTCGTCGCGCCCATCGGCCTCGAGGAAGGAGCGTCTGAATTCCTGATCTTTAAGCAGTTTCGAGATATGCGCAAGGATGCGCAGATGCATGCCCGCAGCCTGTTCAGGAGCCAGTACCAAAAAGAAAATGGTGCATGGCTTGCCGTCGAGGGCTTCGAAACGCACCCCTCGACGGCTGCGCCCGACCACGAGAATAATCCTGTCCAGCCCCACGAGCTTGCCATGGGGAATGGCCACGCCGTCACCGATGCCGGTCGTGCCCAACTGTTCGCGTTCCAGCAGAACTTGCAACGCGCTGGCCAAGTTCAGGTCGGGAAACTCGTTCTGGAGGGGCTCCACAAGTTCCTTCAGCACATCCGGCTTGGCTGTGGCCGCCAGATCCGCAAGAACCAGATTCTTACGCAGATAATCCGCAATCAGCATGTGCTCATAACCCCGGATCGATGAGGCCGTAGTTGCCGTCCTTGCGCTGGTAAATCACATTGACGCGCTCGGTCTCGGCGTTGTGGAAGACCAGAAACTCATAACCCAGGCTCTCCAGTTGCATGGCAGCCTCGTCCACGTCCATGGGCTTGGGGATATAGGTGTCGGACTCGATGATGGTGCGCTCCTTGCGGCCGCCGGCCTGCGCATAGCTGAACACGTCCAGGCGAACCGAGGTCTGCCCGGCCTTCTTGTGCAGGGCTTTCTTGTCGCTGTTCTTTTTGACTTGCGCAACGAGCTTGTCCAGGACCATATCGATTGTGGCGTACATGTCCTGGGACTCTTCGGTGGCCGACAAATGCAAGCTGCCGCCGGAAAGCACCACTTCGGCCATGTGCCGGTGCTTCTCGACACTCATGTTGACCTGCAGCTCGGCATTGTCCAGTCCATGTTTGGAGAGCTTGCCAAACCGGTTTCGCGCGTAATTCTTGAGGTGCTCGGAAGGCTCGAAGTTCTTGAACGTGAAATGGATGTTCATGCCTGCTCCTTTTGCGCGGGTTGGCGAGAATCAGAAGATTTGCTTGCGCTTCGAAGAGGAGTCTATGCCCAAGGCCGAACGGTACTTGGCCACTGTCCTGCGGGCAATGTTCACCTGGAGCTTTTCCTTGAGGATTTCGGCGATGCGCTCGTCGCTCAGAGGCCTTTTGGCGCTTTCATCGGAAATGAGCTGCTTGATAAGCGCCTTGACACTTTCTGAGCCCACTTGGCTGCCGTCGTCAAGATCCAAGGCGCTGTTGAAGAAGAACTTCAACTCGAAAACACCGTGCGGCGTAGCGACATACTTGTTGGTCGTGATGCGGCTAACCGTTGACTCATGCATGCTGATGTCATCGGCTACATCCTTGAGAATCAGGGGCTTCAGGTGGGTAACCCCCTCCTCGAAGAAATCGCGCTGGAAGCGCAGGATGCTGTCGAGGACCTTATAGAGAGTACGCTGACGCTGATACAGACTCTTCATGAGCCAGACGGCCGAGCGCATCTTCTCCTGCATATACTCCTTGTCCGAGGAGCTGCATCCCTGCAGACTGTCCATATACATGGAATTGAGCTGCAGCTTGGGCATGCCCTCCTCGTTGAGCATGATCACGAATTCATCGTTGAACTTATATACATAGGCGTCCGGGCTGACGTAATACGGCTCCGTCGAGGAGTAGCTGGCCCCCGGCAGGGGTTCCAGTGTTTGTAGAACCTCGAGGTATTCCTTTAGCTGTTCGAGAGTGATCTTGAATTTGCGGGCTAGCGGCTTGTAGCGGCGTTTCTCGAGGTCTTCCAGATGCTCCGATACCAACGTTCGCAGAATGGGGTCATCGTGCTCGTAGACATCGAGCTGTACCAGCAGGCATTCCTGGGGAGTCCTTGCCGCGACGCCTACAGGGTCGAACCGCTGGATGCGCCGCAAGACCACCTCTACCTCTTCCGGCGTTGAGTGTGCCAGGGCCGCGATCTCCTCGGCCGTGGACTGCAGATAGCCAGCCGGACTCAGGCAGCCGATAATGGCCTCGCTGATCTCCTTTTGCTTCTCGCTGAAATCGGATAGCCGCACCTGCCAGAACAGATGCCCCTCCAAGGAAGGCTTCGAGGAAAGGCGAGCTTCGAAACTGACTCCATCCTCGGGGATTTCGGACTCGCGCATCTGCATCTGCTTGCCCGAGCTGGAAAATTCCCCGAGGTAATCCTCCCAGTCCGCATTGCGGGTCAGTTCGCGCTGCAGGACCGCATCCCGATCGCCGAGGGCTTCCTGAACAGGCTCATCGCGTACATCCTTGGCCTGGATATCGGTATCCAGTTCGCCGGCCAAGCCTTCCTCGAGCAGCGGGTTCTCCATGAGTTCCTGCTGCACAGTGTCCAACAGCTCGAGCCGGGAAAGCTGAAGCAGCTTGATCGCCTGCTGCAACTGGGGTGTCATTACCAGCTGCTGCGAAAGCTTGAGTTGTTGACGTAGTTCTAGACCCATAATCTCCCGATGGCATTCACAATGGATTCGTTGCCGCGATGGCAGAAAAGTGACGCTTCCCCATATGAATCATAGCCGGCTTGGGCCGACATCAAAGGAAAGCGCATCCGCAGTTTCAACGGCAGCCGTGGGTGTATTCATGCCATACTTGACGCTTGCATGCAACCATTGCGCCAGAGCGGGGGAAGCATTGCAGGTCAAGGTTTCCTAGACATCTCTCCCCTGCAAGCGAAAGCCCTGGCCCAGGTAGACCTGCTGCGCCTTCGGATCCGCGACTATCTGCTCGGGTGAACCCTCCAAGATGATGCTGCCCTGATAGGCTAGGTAAGCCCGATCGCAAATGGACAAGGTCTCGCGCACGTTGTGGTCGGAAATAAGCACTCCGATGTTTTTTTCCTTGAGCCCTTTGATGATGTCCTGGATATCTAGCACTGCCAGGGGGTCTACTCCGGCAAAGGGCTCATCGAGAAAAACGAAGCGGGGGCGGCGTATGAGGGCGCGGGCAATCTCAAGCCGCCGACGTTCGCCGCCAGAAAGGCTGGAGGCTTTCTGGCCAGAAAGGCGCGTGATGCCCAGTTCATTCAGCAGTTCCTCGGCCCTTGCGGCACGCTCCCGGCGCGAAAGGCCCGTATGCTCCAGGATGATGTCCATATTCTGCCGCACGGTAAGCTTCTTAAAAACCGAACTCTCCTGCGGCAGATAGCTGATGCCCAGTCGAGCTCGTTCGTGCAGCGGCAGCATCGTTATTTCACGATGGTCGAGGAATACCGTGCCGTCGGTTGGTTTGACGACACCCGCCAGCATATAAAACGTTGTCGTCTTGCCGGCGCCGTTGGGGCCCAGAATGCCTACGACTTCACCCTGGGTGATTTCCAGGCTCACGCCGGATACGACATCGCGCTTTCCGTAGCGCTTCTTGAGCCCCGTGGCCCCTAATCGAGAAATCTCGTTCTGGCTCATTTCCTCTGGGTCCCCTTTTCGGGGGTCACGAAAATCATCTCCACCGGGCGTTTGGAGTTACCGATGACCTCGCTGCGGTTCTGGTCGAGATAGACCCTTATTTCCTTGCCCTGGAGGGTGTTGTCACCCTCCTTGAGGACAGGGTCGCCCTCCAGGATGATCATGCCTTTCTCGGCCAGGTAGGTCGCCTTGCGGCATCGGCCCTCGCTCTGGCCACGGCGCATGCGCACATTTCCTGTAGCTACAATGCTCTTGATGCGCGAAGCGCCCTCGGATGTTGCGAAAGCCATGTCCGGCGCACCTGCGCCCTTGCCGTCAGTGTTCGGCCGGAGATCGATCTCGATGCGGTCAGCCCACAATTCCATGTCTTGCCTGACGACGTGCACGTTGCCTTCGAAGACGGCCCGGTTGCCTTCCTGAGAGTATGTCAGGCGGTCCGCCGTCACCTTGGTGGGAACAAGAGTCTCCTCAGCGGCCTGAACCGTGATCGGCATTGCCCACGCCAAGGCGCAAAGCATGACTAGTGCAAGCAATTTATGGTGCATTGGTCCTCGAGGGATCAGAAAAGATCTTTCCAGTGCCGGATTCGACAACCACCCCACCCTCCGCCACAAAGACACGCTCATTCAGGTCGAAATGCATGACCGGCGCCGTGAGCCTGACTCCTTCCTGCTCAACGAGCACTTCGCCGGTGGCCGTCAACAGACCTTGGCCATCATACATTATTTCCTTGGCCTCAAGCGAGACTTTTTCATATAAAGCCGTCACCTCTGGCCAGAAGTGGACCTCACTGCTCTCCTGCTGCACGGACCCCTGGGGAGCCCGAACACGCAACATGCTGCCTTTGGGCTGAGTAAAGTATTCTATATCGGGGGTCTGGACGAGCACGAGTCCCTTCTCCTGATCGTAGCTCGCGCTTTCGGCGTGCAATCGCCAGATGAGCTTGCCTTCGCTCCCGTGGACCAGTTCGATACCTTTGGCGGCCATGTCTATTTCTACATCACTGGCAAAGTCGCTCAGATCAGGCATGAGCCCTGCCCGTTCAGTGAGCTTCACCAGGGTGAAGCCGATGAGGGCGAGCAGGGACAATACAAGGGAAAACACGGCCAACCGCCTGAGCACTTAGCCGCTCCAATGCCGGTAGGCTTGCTCGTACGTACCCTGCGCCTTGAGGATCATCAGAACGGCCTCGCGTACGGCTCCGCGGCCTCCATGCGCCGTGGCGACCCAGGCCGCCAACGCCTTGATTTCGGGCTGGGCATTGGGCACCGCCAGAGGCAAACCTACACGAGCCATTGGCGCCGCGTCCACCCAGTCGTCGCCCATGTAGGCGATCTCGTCGTACCCGATGCCCAACTCTTCGCACAAAGTGTCCAGAATGGGCAGCTTCTGCACATGTCCGGCGAAGTAATGCTTGATGCCGAGTTCCTTGACCCTGCGTGCGACGCCTGCGTGGTCAAGACCGCTTATGACCGCGAACTCCAAGCCCACCTGCTGACCGGCCTTGATGCCGAGGCCGTCCTGGACGTCAAAACGCTTGGTGATGCGGCCGTCCTCGTCATATGCAAGTCCGCCGTCGGTCAGGACTCCGTCGCAGTCCATGACCAGCAGCTTTACCCTGCGTGCGCGTTCTTCGACTGTCATACCCGCTCGCTTTTGACGGACCCGTCTTGATCTCTCGTCCTACTTGGACGCTTCCTTGCTGACCTTGGCGGCCTTGATGAAGTCCCGAAACAGCGGATGCGGCCGCATGGGATTGGACTTGAACTCCGGATGGAATTGACAGCCCAGGAACCAGGGATGGTCCTGGCGCTCGACGATCTCCGCCAGCTCGCCGTTCGGCGACACGCCGCTGAAGATGTAGCCATGCTCTTCGAACTGCTTGAAGTAGGCCTTGTTGAACTCGTAGCGATGACGGTGGCGCTCGGTAATGGCTGTTTCCTGATAGGCCTCGAAAGCCTTGGTCTCGGGCTTGATCTCACAGGGGTAGCCGCCCAGGCGCATGGTGCCGCCCTTGGCGCTGTCCTTTCCACGCTTCTGTACGCACTTGCTGCGGAAATCGTACCACTCGGTCATAAGATAAATGACCGGATGGGGAGTAGTCAGGTCGAACTCCTCGGAGTTGGCCTTGTCCAGGCCGATGACATTGCGGGCGCCCTCGATGACCGCGCACTGCATGCCAAGACAGATGCCGAAAAACGGCACCTTGTTCTCGCGGGCGTAGCGGATGGCCTCGATCTTGCCTTCCACGCCGCGCGAGCCGAAGCCGCCGGGCACGAGGATGCCGTCAAGATTCTTGAGCATGTCCGCGACGTTCTTAGGCTTGACTTCTTCGGAGTTGACATAGACGAGATCCACGGCCACGTCGTTGGCCACGCCACCGTGAATGAGCGCCTCGTGCAGGCTCTTGTAGGCCTCCCTGAGATCCACATACTTGCCGACGATGCCGATGGTCACCCGGCCCTGAGGGTTCTTGAGCTTATAGACCAGAGTCTTCCACTGCTCCAGAGCCGCGTTTTTGGCCGGCAGACGCAGCATGATGGCGATCTTCTGATCCACGCCCTCGTTGTAGTACTCAAGCGGAACCTCATAGATGCTCTGCACGTCCCTGGCCGAGAAAACAGCGTCCTTGTCCACGTTGCAGAACAGGGCGATCTTGTCCTTGATATCCCTGCTGAGCTCCACTTCCGAGCGGCACAGGATGATGTCGGGCTGGATGCCGATGGAGCGCAGCTCCTTCACGCTGTGCTGCGTGGGCTTGGTCTTCAGCTCTCCCGCGGCCCGCATGAAGGGCACGAGGGTCAAATGAATGTAGAGCACGTTGTCCTTGCCCAATTCGCCACGCAGTTGGCGAATGGCCTCCAGGAAAGGCTGGCCCTCGATGTCGCCCACCGTGCCGCCGATCTCCACGATGACCACGTCCTCGTTGGTGGCTACGCCGGTGATGCAGCGCTTGATTTCGTCGGTGATGTGCGGAATGACCTGCACCGTGCCGCCCAGGTAGTCGCCGCGACGCTCCTTGGTGATGACCGAGTTATAGATGCTTCCGGACGTGAAGTTGTTGCGCTGGGTCATGTAGGCGTCCAGGTAGCGCTCGTAATGCCCCAGATCCAGGTCGGTCTCGGCGCCGTCCTCGGTCACGTACACCTCTCCGTGCTGAAACGGATTCATGGTGCCGGGGTCCACGTTGATGTAGGGGTCGAGCTTCTGGATGGTTACCTTGAGCCCTCGGGCCTTGAGCAGCACGCCTATGGAGGCTGCCGCCAATCCCTTGCCCAGGGAAGAGAGAACACCGCCGGTGATGAATATGAACTTGGTCTGCATGGTCATCCCATCCTTACTCTTCTGATAAGCAAGACACTCGATATGTGTTTCTTAGCGCCAACTGTGAGTGAAGCTCCACGGCTTCCCGCACACAAAAAAAGAGGCGGCCGCAAGGAACCGGACACCTGGGGTCTCTTACCGGCCGCTATGACGAAGCATCGGCTTCGCTCGAAAGCCTGGGGAGATTCAGGGCCTTGAGTTGACGCAGCCACCGGCTCTCCTTATCTTCGCTGAGCCCCGCACAAGCTAGTCAGGCGGGAACCCACTGTCAAGAAACCAATGTGGAGGTCGCACGGTGGCCTTAGTAAAAGCCCTCGTCATCACCGGCTATGGGACCAATTGCGAAAAGGAATCGGCCTATGCCGTGCGCCAAGCCGGCGCCGACGAGGTCAGCATAGCCTACTTCTCGGACCTGGTCTCTGGCCGCATCCGGCTGGACCCGTTCAACTACCTCATTTTCCCAGGCGGCTTCCTGGATGGCGACGACCTGGGCGCGGCCCAAGCCGCGGCCTTGCGCTGGCGCTATGCCAAGACGACCGAAGGCGCGCCCATCCTCTCCCAACTCGAACGCCTGTTCGCGTCCGGCGGAGTGATCCTGGGCATGTGTAACGGCTTCCAACTTCTAGTCAAGCTCGGATTGCTGCCGGCTATCGACGGCGCCTACTTCGAGCGCCAGGCCTCCCTGGGCAACAACGATTCCGCCCGCTTCGAGGACCGCTGGGTGCGGCTCAAGATCAATCCCGCCTCGCCCTGCGTGTTCACCAAGGGCCTGAGCATGCTCGACCTGCCCATCCGCCACGGTGAAGGCAAGATGGTCTTCAAGGATTCCGATCTCATGGACCGGGTCGTACGCGAGAACCTCGTGGCGCTGCAATACGTCCACCCCGAGTCAGGCGAGCCGACCGAAGAGTATCCGTTCAATCCCAATGGCTCGCCCTTGGGCATTGCCGGCCTGACAGATCCTTCGGGCCGCATTCTCGGTCTCATGCCCCATCCCGAGGCTTTCAACCACCCCACGAATCATCCGGGCTGGACTCGCGGAGAAGACGCGGAACTCGGCATTGCCGTATTGGCTGGCGGTGTGCGCTACCTGAAGGCGCAATAGCCACCGGCACCAGAACTCATGGCCGCTCCTCGGATATTGCCTCCCGTTTATCCACCAAAAGGCTGGGCTTCCTGGCGCGAGGTCATGGATATGGCCTTGCGCCAGGCGCACGAGGCGGGAAGCATGGGCGAGGTTCCCGTGGGGGCGGCCTTGCTTTCGGCCGACGGTGAACTGCTGGCTCAGGCCCACAATGCGCCCCTTAGCCTGAACGACCCTACTGCTCATGCCGAAATGCTCTGCCTGCGCAAGGCCGCGCAATCCATCGGCAACTACCGCCTGACCGGCAGCATACTGGCCGTGACCCTGGAGCCGTGCATCATGTGCCTGGGCGCCATGGTCCACGCGCGCATCGCCGGCCTGGTCATCGGAGCCCGCGATCCCAAGGCCGGCGCGGTGCTTTCGCGCCTCAAAGGCTTGCGTCTGCCCTTCCTCAATCATCAATTCTGGGTCCTGGAAGGCATCATGGCCGAGGATTGCGGCAAGATTCTGTCTAGCTTTTTCCTGCGCAGGCGAAAAACGCGCCATAATCCGCTTTCTCCTTGACCTCCCTACGCATCATGAGTATTTAAGCTGTCCTTCTACCGACGCGGAGAGGTAGCGAAGTGGCCGTAACGCGCCCGACTCGAAATCGGGTTACGGGTTAGTAGCCCGTACGTGGGTTCAAATCCCACCCTCTCCGCCATTTCTTTCTAACTTCCTGAGATCACGACCAGCCCTCGTCAGCTCATGCCCCAAATTCCCAATGGATACAAATTCGGGATACAAAGGAGCATGACAAGTGATCGGGAGGTCTCCCTCCTACCTTGTCCGACATCGGAATACGTTCTATTTTCGAATAGGCGTTCCACCAGACCTACGAAACGTCTTCGGAAAGCGCGAGTACCGTTTCTCGCTTCGGACTTCCTATCTTCAGGAAGCTCGACCCAAGGCCATGCGCTGCGCCTCGATCTCGAAGACCGTCTTCAATCGGGTCAGAACTCAACAAGGAATCATGGACGAAAGACAAGTTGCGCATTTGACCGAGAAATGGCTTCGGGAAGCGCTGGAGGACGCGGAGTACTACCGCGCAGTCTCCGGCAGGGTCACGCCTGAGCAGGCAGAGAATGAAAAGGATGACCTCCGTTGGGGCCTTTCAGTTGCGGCTGATGCCCTCAAGACCAGGAACTACCGCAAGGTCGAAAACCGTGTGGATGCTCTTCTGGACGCCGAGGGACTCGACAAGGCCAGCATCAAGGGGACAGATACCTACAAGCTCCTTTGCCACGCCATGCTCAAGGCTGAGGTCCGCTACCTCCAAGCCGATTTAGGCCGCCTCAGCGGCGATCTGAGCCCCCTTCCAGACACGCCCCAGCCCTCACCCGCCCCTGCTCCTGAAGAGCCGTCCATCAGGCTCTCAGAGGCTGTCGAGGAGTACATCAAGGAGAAGTCCAAGACCTGGAAGAAGGCGAGCATGAAGGACATCCCGCTCCAACTCGGCCAGTTTGTTGAGATTCTCGGAGACCTCCCGCTCAAGACGCTCACCTCGAAGCATATCCGCGAGTATCGCGACATCCTAAGCAGCCTGCCTTCCCGCGTAGGTCGTTATCCTGAGTACAATGGCAAAACCATCCGGCAGATCGCCGAGATGAACGTCCCAGACGAACGGAAGCTCTCGCCCAAGACCCTGGAGACCCGCGCAACAAACATCAGCGGCTTCCTGAACTGGGCCGAAGGCGAAGGCTACATCCCGAGCGCCAAGATCAAATCACCGCTCTCGCGGATCGGCGGGAAGAAATCAAAGTTCAAGTCGACACGCCGGGGCTTCACGCCAGAAGAGCTGTCCCTCCTCTTCCATTCGGAGGAGTACACCAGGGACAAACACGGCAAGTCCTGGCAGTTCTGGACACCCATTATCGCCCTCTTCACCGGAGCGCGGGTCGAGGAGATTTGCCAGCTCCACCTAGAAGACATCCGGGAAGTCGACGGCGTCTGGTGCTTCGACATTAACGCCGAAGGTGACAAGGACATCAAGACCGAGGCCGGAAAGCGCCAAGTCCCGATTCACCCGTTCCTCATCGACCTGGGCCTTCTCCGATATGCCGACGGCATGAGGCGGATGAAAGCAAAGCGGCTCTTCCCCACGATCGAGAAGCGCTCAAGCACCGGCAAGTACTCCGGGACCGTGACCCAGTGGTTCACCCGTTATCGACGGAAATGCGGCCTGGGAGGCGGCGAAGGCGAGCATAGCCAACTGGTCTTTCATAGCTTCCGGCACACCTTCATCTCATTCTGCAAGAACAAGCAGATCGACCAGCGGATGATTGCCGAGACCGTGGGCCACGAATCAGACCTCCAGAACGTGACCTTCGACATCTACGCGCCCCATTACAGCCCGGCGATCCGGTCCCGCGAAGTCATCGAAAAGGTCGATTTCCATGAGACCGTCGGCCTTGATCATCTCAAACGGTCGAGATGGACTAGATAACCAGACCATCCGCACAGCCAAATGCCCGAGAAGCCCCGCCAGCCGGGGCTTTTCAATTAGGGGCCACTAAAGACCAACCGAACATGCCTCCCTTCTGGATTGGACTTTGGAGCCGCACGCTCATTCGCAATATAACTACTTATGATTATTATGTTAAAGATTAAGGCCCCCTATAGGGCAACCAGGGGTCAAACCTCATCATAGGCATGGGCCTTTGGTCGTCAGAGTCTGGACTGGCAATGAAGCTTGTCTCCTAACGGATTCGAGGCAGAGGATGACGGTTTCGATGGGGCGTCTGCCCCTAATGCGGCATTTATTCGTTGTAGACCTTGAGCCACTTGTCCCGACAATCGGGACCACTCATCTTCTCCTTCTCGACTTACGATGTGGTTGCCATGAACCACTTGTCTGATCTGTTACCCAGGTAACGCTTTCGTACCAGTATCGTTAGCTGAGGAAAACTCAGTCTGATCTTGTTAGCCAGGATAACACCCAACTATTATCAGGAGGAATACAATGAGCACTACGCTGCACACTGCCAACTCAAGAAGACAGGTAAATATTCCAGGGGTTGAAGAAAGAGATCTGGACCGTTTTCAAAAGATCGTTTCGATGTACCAATCAGATAATAGGCATGAACAAGATGCTGCATTCAATAGAGCAAAAGCGTTTTGCGGCTCCAAAGGCTGGAGCTACAAGGAGGCCATGGGCTACTTGGCGCAACTAGCGCAAGCAGCAGAGCCAATGAACTTTTTTGCTGGAATGGAATTCAGCTTTGAAGGCAGTGATCCAGGGTCAATAATTCGTAAATGCAGGGAGTCAGCAGAAGCAGATAGACTGCTACTGGAACGGTATGGCGACTTTGAGGCGGTGTTGGCTCTAAACGAGCAAGAGCAACTACTCGTTAATGCTGTTAGTCAGGCTAACATTGACTGGTCTAGACCACACGATGCTATATACCCAACAGAGGTATTAGAAGCAGTAGGCCACGCCTATGATCTGCCATCAACAATCCCTGAGGCACTAGAGGAAATCAGCTTCTGGAAGCAGCGAAATGCTGATCGTCGAAGAGCCTATAGTAAAAAAGGGTCAGATTCTTGGAATGCGGATTTGTACGAAGTTGAAGCACGATGGTCATTTATTGATAACCTACTGTTCGAGACGATGGTGCCCAGGTCCATAGATGAGCTGTTCGCACTTATTGATTACGCAGATGACTGCTCGCTCAATGGTCAGGGCTTAATTCTAAAGGTGAAGAAGTGGATTGGACATATGGTCGCCAGTGGTACTTTCAGGCCAGAACCTAACGGCAGTGAATCGGCCAAGCCAGATACCCGCGAACATATCCGCCAAATCAAGACAAATCCTGGAACAGCGGACTGGTCACTTGCCCAGATAGCTACAAAGCTGGGCGTCTCGCGGACCACGGTCTGGAAGCACATCCAGAAGCTGCAACGAGATGGGCTTCTTTGAGCCTGCGGGGATTCCAAGCTGTTCACCCCGGCTGACACCACGAGCAGCTCACGGAGGCCGTATGCGCCATCCAGGCAGGCTCTTTCGGCGAGGAGACGATGAAGGAGCGGGGATTACAGCCTCTCTCATCGTCTACTCGCGGGGCCGCTCATTTGGCATAGTCGGCAAGTCCGCCCGTCAATTCGCGGTGTGCCGCCAGATGATCATAGCCTGCAAGATCGGCCTTGGCATGACGGGACACGCCATGCATGACATATCCTGAGAGGGCATCTCAGGATCACAGGCAGACCGAGCCAGCCCCTTCGGGCTACTCGACCTGAAGTCAGATAGCATCGGGTCGCGATGACAGACCGTTGCCAGCCGCCCTTTTCGCACAACGCCGCGCTTGCTCCCCTGGCGAGTTCTATTTACTGTTCCGGCCTGACCAAAAGCGGGATTGGAGAGTCTATTTCCTCTGCGCTCTCACTCGCACAGCACATTCACGAACACCGAGGAACAGATATCCCATGAACCAACAGTCCCTTTCCGCCTTCATCTGGGCTGTCGCCGACCTTCTACGCGGCGATTACAAGCAGTCGGAATATGGCCGCGTCATCCTGCCATTCACTGTTCTGCGTCGCCTGGACTGCGTCCTTGCGGCAACCAAGTCAGCCGTCCTGGCTGAGTTCAAGAGCAAGCAGGCGCAGGGCATCACGCCCGACCCGTTCCTCCTGCGCGCCTCTGGGCAGAGCTTCTTCAACACCTCGCCGCTCGACATGAAGAAGCTCATGGGCGACCAGGATCACATCCGGGAGAACCTGTTCAGCTACATCAACGCCTTCTCCCCGGCCGTGCGTGACATCTTCGAGCGCTTCGAGTTCCACGGTCAAATCGAGCGCCTGACCAAGGCCGGGCTGCTTTATCAAGTCACCGAGCGCTTCGCGCAGATCGACCTGCACCCGGACGAGGTCAGTAATTATCAGATGGGTCTGGTCTTCGAGGAACTGATCCGCAAGTTCGCGGAACTCTCCAACGAGACGGCCGGAGAACACTTCACCCCGCGTGAAGTCATCCGCCTCATGGTCAACCTGATCTTCACCGAGGATGACGACGTGCTGTCCAAGCCGGGCGTCGTGCGCACCATTTACGACCCCACAGCCGGAACCGGCGGCATGCTGTCCATTGCTGGCGAGTACCTGGAGGAACACAACCCCAAGGCCCGCCTGACGGTCTTCGGCCAGGAGCTGAACGCAGAGTCTTACGCCATCTGCAAGGCGGACATGCTCATCAAGGGCCAGGACGTGTCCAATATAGTCTTCGGCAACACGCTGTCGGACGACGGGCACCACGGGAAGCACTTCGACTACATGCTGTCGAACCCGCCCTTCGGCGTGGAGTGGAAAAAGGTCGAGAAAGAGGTCCGCAAAGAGCACGAGAGCCAGGGTTACAACGGACGCTTCGGGCCGGGTCTGCCCCGCGTCTCCGATGGCTCCATGCTGTTCCTGCTCCACCTCGTCAGCAAGATGCGGCCGGTGGCGGAAGGCGGCAGCCGCTTCGGCATCGTCCTCAACGGCTCGCCCCTGTTCACGGGCGGCGCGGGAAGCGGCGAGAGCGAGATACGCCGGTACGTCCTGGAGAACGATCTCCTGGAGGCCATCGTCGGCCTGCCCACGGACATGTTCTACAACACCGGCATCAGCACCTACGTCTGGATCGTTAGCAACCGCAAGCCCGAGCACCGAAAAGGCAAAGTGCAGCTCATCGACGCCAGCGGCATGTGGCAGAAGATGCGCAAGAGCCTGGGCAGCAAGCGCAAGGAGCTGTCGGACGCCCACATCGAGGAGATCACCCGGCTTTTCGGCCAGTTCATCGAGACCGAGCAGGACGGCAAGCCCATCAGCCGCATCTTCAGGAACAGCGACTTCGGCTACCGTACTATCACGGTTGAGCGGCCGGAGCGGGACAAGGCGGGCAGGATCGTCCTGGGCCAGCGCGGCAAGGCCAAGGGCAAGCCCGTGCCTGACAGCAAGCTGCGCGATACCGAAAACGTGCCGCTGACCGAGGATGTGGAGGCCTACTTCGAGCGCGAGGTCCGCCCCCATGCCCCTGACGCCTGGATCGACCACGATAAGACCAAGGTGGGCTACGAAATTCCCTTCAACCGCCACTTCTACGTCTTCACGCCACCGCGCCCGCTGGACGAGATCGATGCGGACCTGAAGCGGACAACCGACCGGATCAAGGCGATGATCGAGGGGCTGACGGCATGAGTTTCTCAAGATATCCCGAGTACAAGGATAGTGGTGTCGAGTGGCTAGGGGAGATACCGAATCACTGGGAGATTTCGCCAATCAAAAACCTGGCCTTGGTAGTCAATGGCTTTCCCTTCGACTCGAAACACTTTTCGCCAGAGGGACGTTATCCGTTAGTTCGTATCCGTGATCTTAACAGGTCAGAAACAGACACTTACTATGATGGTGAGTTCCTGGAAGCTGCTGCGATCACTGCCGAGGACGTACTGATTGGAATGGACGGAGACTTCAATGTCGGACGTTGGAGCGGACAAGGATTTGCACTTCTGAATCAGCGGATGTGCTGTATCCGCGGACATACGCCCTTGCTAAGTCGACTGATCGAATATGCGTTACCTTTTCCACTTAAGGCTATCAACGAAATAACCTACTCAACGACCGTTAAACACCTGTCTTCGTTTCAGGTGCAGAAAACGTTCGTCGCTTTGCCTCCAAGCATGGAGGAGCAAACCGCCATCGCCGCCTTCCTCGACCGTGAAACCTCCAAAATCGACGAGCTAGTGGCCGAGCAGGAGAAGCTGATCGAATTGCTGAAAGAGAAGCGGCAGGCGGTCATCTCCCACGCGGTCACCAAGGGCCTCGACCCAAATGCCCGGATGAAGGACAGCGGCGTGGAGTGGCTGGGGGAGGTGCCGGCGCATTGGGAGGTGCAGTTACTTAAGCGCGCCTTCCGCTCAAGCGACTACGGTATCTCAGATTCCCTATCTCCCGATGGCAATATTGCTGTTCTGCGGATGGGCAATATCCAGAACGGTCAGATCGTCAAGGATGATCTCAAGTTCACTGATGAGGTGCCTGATGAGCTTTTGCTGGAAGATGGCGACCTTCTGTTCAATAGGACAAACAGCCTTGACCTGGTCGGGAAAGTTGGTCTTTTCAATGTAGATGGCAGCCAACCTACGAGCTTTGCATCATACCTTGTGCGACTTCGTGTGCGGGAAAGCTACTGTCCTGGTTATTTCTCATATCTCTTGAATACACCAGGAATTCTAGGTGAGGCTCGTTCCCTCGCATTTGTTGCTATTGGACAGTGCAACCTCAATCCCACACGCTATGGCCAGCTTGTCGTGGCGATTCCGCCTCCTGAGGAGCAGCAGGACATTGCCCGCTTTCTTGACAAGGAGTCAGGGCAGCTTGATGCACTAATTGCTGAAGCTCAATGCGCCATCGACCTCCTCAAAGAACGCCGCTCCGTCCTCATCTCCGCCGCCGTCACCGGCAAGATCGACGTGCGCGGGCTGGTCGATGCCCTCTCCTTCTCTCCATCCCAAACCAGGGCAGAGTGAAATATGGAAATCCAACCAGACAAGCAGAATCTGGATCAAGTTTTCTCGACGACCGTCTATTACATCGACTTCTATCAGCGCGACTACAAATGGACGGATGAGCCTGTAAAACGACTTCTGCAAGACGTTTTTTACGAATTTGATCAGACCTACAAGCAGCATTCGGACCTAGAGCCGAATAGGGAGAACATCAACGCCCGTTATCCCTGGTATTATCTGAACACCTATGTCACCAACACCGTGAACGGCCGAGTATTCGTAGTCGATGGACAGCAGCGCCTGACCACACTGACCCTGATTCTGCTGAAGCTTCACAGTATGGCGAAAGTCTTTGGCTCAAAGACGGCGGCATGGCTGGAGCGAAAGATAGCTGGCTATTCGGGAACAGAAGAGCTGTTCTGGATGCACCACGTTCGGCATCTTCAGGTGCTGAAGGGACTCATGGACGGCAAGGAAGGTCCTGCCGATCTTGACACCTCCAGTGGCATCACCGCAGTGAACATGGTTAAGAACTACCAAGTCATCAGCGCCGACCTGCAGGAACGTCTTACCGAAAAGCATAAGTTCGAGACCTTTGTTCACTATTTTTTGTTTCGTCTGGTTCTGATCAACCTGTCGGTGGACATCACCCACGTGCCGATGGTGTTCGAGGTGATCAATGATCGCGGAGTCCGGCTAAAGCCCTATGAGATTCTCAAGGGCAAGCTACTTGGGCAAATCGACAAGATCGAACTGGACAAAGCCGACTACAATGGGCTTTGGGAAGCACAAGTCGCGCGAGTCAATACGTACCGCGAAGACGAGATCGACAGCTTTTTCCGTTATTGGCTCAAAGCGAAGTTTGCGAACACCCGCAAGGCAGCGCAACGGTTCGACGGCGATTACCACCGCGAGCTTTTCAAGCAGGATATCAACGCGAAGCTCGGGCTGGATCACCACGCATCCAACGTCAAAGCATTTCTGTCCGGGGCATTTAAATACTTTACTGGTCTATACTCGCGGGTTTGGGATGCATCAAAAACCAAGATTGCTGCCTATCCTGCGGTATACTTTAACTCATTAAACGAACTGGACAGCCAGTTCATGCTGATCCTCTCCGCTTGCCGCGTCGATGACCCCGAGGAACACGAGAAGATTGCTGCTGTCTCCGCCGGATTAGATCGCATTTTCGTTCTTCTGCAGTTGCAGGGAGCCTATGACTCCAACGAATTCGCTGGCAGACTGTACGAGATCAGCACGGAAATCCGCGAGCAGTCTGCTGCGGTGATCCCGGAGGTTTTCGATAAGCATTTGAGGCTGGAGCTGAAAGAACGGCGCGGGATTGTTAACGCCCAGTCACTGTCGTACACGCTTTTTCGCCCGATGTCGGTTGACCGCTTGAATCGGCGTTTCACCAAGTACTTTTTCGCACGGATCGAGCAGTTGGTCTCGGTCGGCATGAAACGCGAAATGCCCCACAGCTTCTATGACCTTGTCATTTTGCGCGGCCCGAAGAGCGGCTTTCATGTTGAGCATATCCTGGCGAGAAACGCAGCTAATCGTGCTTTGTTTGGCAACGATGAAGAACGGTTCGAGCAAGAGCGTAACCGGCTGGGCGGAGTTCTATTGATGAAAGGTCGCGACAACCAGTCGAGCAACGCCGAAGAGTTCATGGACAAGCTGAAGTCGTATGAGAACACGCTTCATTGGAACCAGACCATGCGGCCGGATATGTACAAGTCGAAGCTGGATTTCCGCGACTTCTGCGAACGGCATGGCCTGCCCTTCCGGTCGCTGACGAAGTTCGGCCCGGAAGAACTAGAAGAGCGACATAAGCTACTGTTCGATCTTGTAGCCCTTACTTGGCACGTGAACGTGAGGGCTCCCCGTGAGCCATCGGTCAATACAGCCGCCCCGCTACAGGATGCCGCCCATGAGCCTGCATAAGGAAATCGAGTTCGAGAACGACATCTGCTGTTACCTAGGGGCTAATGGCTGGCTGTACGCCCAATGCGATGCGGCTGCCTATGACCGGCAGCGGGCGTTGTTCCCGGCCGATATCATTGCCTGGGTACAGGCTACCCAGCCCAAGGCCTGGGAGGGGCTGACCAAGAGCCACGGCGCGGCGGCGGAATCCGTCCTGCTCGACCGCATCCGCAAGCAGCTGGACGACCGGGGCACGCTCGACGTGATCCGCTTCGGCGTCGAGCTGCTGGGCCTGCGGCAGCCCCTGAGCCTTGCCCAGTTCAAACCCGCGCTGGCCATGAACCCAGACCTCCAGGCCCGTTACGCCGCGAACCGGCTGCGGGTCGTGCGGCAGCTCAGGTACTCCGTCCACAACGAGAACTGCCTCGATTTGGTGCTGTTCCTCAACGGCATTCCCGTAGCAACGGCGGAGCTGAAGACCGACTTCACGCAGTCGGTGGAGGATGCCGTTGACCAGTACCGCTTCGACCGCAACCCACGGCCCAAGGGCCAGAGCGCGTCAGAGCCGCTTCTGGACTTCCCCCGTGGGGCGCTGGTCCACTTCGCAGTGAGCAACTCGCTTGTGCGTATGTCCACGAAGCTGGCCGGGCCATCCACCACGTTCCTGCCCTTTGATCGGGGCGACAAGGGCGCGGCTGGCAACCCGGTTAACACTAAAGGGCACGCCACGGCCTACCTGTGGGAAGAGGTCTGGGAGCGGGATAGCTGGCTGGAAATCCTGGGGCGCTACATCGTCGCCATGCGCGGGCCGAAGAAGCAGATCGAGAAGGTCATCTTCCCGCGCTACCACCAGCTCGACGCGACGAGGAAGCTCGTGCAAGCGGTGCTGGCGGATGGGCCGGGACAGAAGTACCTGATTCAGCACTCGGCAGGCTCGGGCAAGACCAATTCCATCGCCTGGACAGCCCACTTCCTGGCCGACCTGCACGACGCCAGCCACAAGAAGCTCTTCGATTCGATCCTGGTGGTGAGCGACCGGACGGTGCTCGATTCCCAGCTCCAGGAGGCCATCTTCGCCTTCGAGCGGACCACCGGAGTCGTCGCGACGATCACCGGGGAACACCAGAGCAAGAGCGGCGAGCTTGCCCAGGCGCTGTCAGGCGGCAAGAAGATCGTCGTCTGCACCATCCAGACCTTCCCCTTCGCGATCAAGGCCGTGCAGGAGCTGGCGGCGACCCAGGGCAAGACCTTCGCGGTCATCGCCGACGAGGCCCATAGCTCCCAGACCGGCGAGGCTGCCGCCAAGCTCAAGCAGGTGCTGTCGGCCGAGGAGATCAAGGAACTGGCCGAGGGCGGCGAGGTCAGCGCCGAAGACCTTCTCGCGGCTCAGATGGCAGCCAGGGCGAACCAGGACGGCATCACCTACGTGGCCTTCACGGCAACGCCCAAGGCCAAGACCCTGGAGCTGTTCGGCCGTCGTCCTGTTCCATCACTCCCGGCTGGACCGGGCAACCTGCCCGCGCCCTTCCATGTGTACGGCATGCGGCAGGCCATCGAGGAAGGGTTCATCCTCGACGTGCTCAAGAACTACACGCCCTACAAGCTCGCCTTCCGGCTCGCCAGCAACGGCAGGGAATGGGACGAGAAGGAGGTCGAGCGCAGCGAGGCCATGAAGGGCATCCTGCGCTGGGTCAGGCTCCATCCTTACAACATCAGCCAGAAGGTCATGGTCGTTGTCGAGCACTTCCGGGAGAACGTCGCTCCACTCCTGGACGGCAAGGCCAAGGCGATGGTCGTCACGGCCAGCCGGCCGGAGGTCGTGCGCTGGCAGCTCGCGATCAACAAGTACATCAAGGAGCGCGGCTACAAGATCGGGACGCTGGTGGCCTTCTCGGGCGAGGTGAAGGAGCCGGACTTGGGGCCGGATGGCTTCACCGAGAACAGCAAGATTCTCAACCCGAACCTCAATGGCCGCGACATGCGCGAGGCTTTCGGGATGGACGAGTACCAGCTCCTCCTGGTCGCCAACAAGTTCCAGACCGGGTTCGACCAGCCCCTGCTCTGCGGCATGTACGTGGACAAGCGCATCGCTGGAATCCAGGCCGTGCAGACCCTGTCGCGCCTGAACCGGGCCTATCCGGGCAAGGACACCACCTACATCCTCGACTTCGTGAACGAGCCGGAGGACGTCCTGGAAGCCTTCAAGACGTACTACGAGACGGCGGAGCTGGAGGCGGTCACCGACCCGAACCTCGTCTACGACCTGCGGGCCAAGCTGGATAGCGAGGGGCACTACGACGACAACGAGGTCAATCGCGTCGTCAACGTGGAGATGGACCCAAGAGCGTCCCAGGCGCAGCTTGCCGCCGCCATCGCTCCCGTGGCTGACCGCCTGCTCAAGCGGTACAAGGCGCTCCAGGCAGCCATAAAGGCGGCTCAGGCAGCACAGGACACCAGGGCCGAAAAGGACGCACGAGACGAGAAGAACGCCCTGGAACTGTTCAAGCGGAACCTGGGGGCGTTCAAGCGGGTCTACTCGTTCCTCTCGCAGATCTTCGACTACGGCAACACCGACATCGAGAAGCGATCCATCTTCTACCGCCGCCTGCTGCCCCTGCTGGACTTCGGCAGGGAGCGCGAAGGCGTGGACCTCTCCGGCGTCCTGCTCACCCATCACCAGTTGAGGAACAAGGCCAAGCGCGACCTCCCCCTTGGCGAGGGCGAAGGCGAGAAGCTCAAGCCGCTCACCGAGCCAGGAAGCGCCGAAGTGCGGGACAAGGAGAAGGCGCTGCTCGCCGAGATCATCTCGAAGGTGAACGACCTCTTCGAGGGCGAGCTTACGGATGATGACAAGCTGATCTACGTGAACAACGTCATCAAAGGAAAACTCCTGGAGTCGGAAATCCTGGCCGAGCAGGCGGCGAACAACACCAAGGAGCAGTTCGCGAACTCGCCTGATCTGGCGCGAGAGCTGCTCAACGCCATCATGGACGCCTTGACCGCCCACACCACCATGAGCAAGCAGGCACTGGAGTCAGAGCGGGTCAGAGCTGGCCTCCGCGACATCCTGCTTGAGCAGGCGGGACTATACGAGGCGCTGAAGGGCAAGGTGTCACCGGAGGTAACAGACATCAACGCGTAGGCTGGGGTGTCACCGGGGTAACAGGAGTCAGTGCCCAGGTTACCGGTATCACCTGGGGAACAGGAACCAAAGCGTAGGCGGATGGTAAGCTGGCAGGCAGTGCCCCGCAACGTCAGAGAAACGGTCAACTTTGACTCGCCTCAAACGGCCGAGATGGACTCACCAACCTGACCACGAACACAGACAAAGCCCGAGAAGCCCCGCCAGCCGGGGCTTTCTTTGGTCGTCTGACTGCCATATTTGACCGCCCCTAGCAGGCTCGTCAGGATAATTCTCAAGCCTCCTTAATAATTCTATAAAGCAATTAAAGCCCACTTTCGCACAACCCGAACCGTTTCTGCCCCCAAGCCGCAGTCGTAGAGCAGCCCGTCCGTTGGGAATCATGCTCGCGCCTGCGACTTTTGTTTTGGTCAGGCGAATAGCAATCAACAGCAAAGGAGGACAAACGGCAAACACGCTATTTGTTGGCAATTGCACCGAGTATTAACCTTAAAAAAACGCAATGGAGATCAACATGAACCGGAAGATTCAGAACTATTTGTTCAAGCAGTATGGACACAGCCTCGCAAAGCCGTACAGCAAAATAGACGACATTCTCTCGTTTGATAAGCACATGACCATGGATGCAATGAACCGCATGCTGTCTAGGGTCATAAACAAGTCTGACATGTACCTGACATATGACGAGCCGCATTGGGATATGATTGAAGAAATCATGGATGGCGTTCTTGAACTGAAGATTTGCCTCAATCACTATCAGCACCTGATCTCGCTTGAGGATCAACATGGTCAAACTGCCTATCCGCTACTCGATGATGGTGACTACTGATGTCCAACCATCCCGTCGGAAAACGTGTATGGCGACTCGACGCGTTCCTGGACGAGGCTCTCAGGAGACCACCAATGCTCCTTGATCCTTGGCTCAGGGCCGGAGACATCTGGATGGTCTACTCGGCGGCGGGGATCGGCAAGACGTTCTTCGCCCTGAACGTGGCCTACGCCATCGCGACAGGCGGGAAGTTCCTGTGCTGGAAAGCTCCGCGTCCTCGGTCGGTCCTCTACGTCGATGGCGAGATGGCCGACTGGGAGATGCAGGAGAGGCTCCGGGGAGTCCATGAGTCTGCTCTGAAGAGCGGCAATGGGCTTCCTGGGGCCACCAGGAACTTCACCGGCTGGGCCGCGACGTACCAGAAGCCGGGGTCGCTTTTCCCTGATCTGGCTACCGAGGCGGGACTGTCGGTTCTCCTTGAGAAGGCCATTGGGAAAGACCTTGTCGTGATCGATAACCTCTCCACGACCATGCAGAGCATCGACCAGAACAGCGCCTCGGAGTGGATCAGCACCATGCAGACGACCCTTGTGGAGCTTCGGAAGCGCGGGACTGCGGTCCTGTTGGTCCACCACTCGAACAAGGGCGGGGATCAGTCAGGCACGAGCGCCAAGGACGTAATCCTAAACGGCAAGATCAAGCTGGAGAGACCGGCGGATCACCCGAAGGCAGGAGCGGCGTTCCTGGTCCAGTGGGAGAAGGCCCGGAGCCTGCGTGAGGAAGACAAAATGCCGATCCAGGCTGAACTGGTGGAAATCGATGGTTTGCCCGCGTGGGACCACAAGAAGTTCATCACGTCGAAACTCCTGGAACTCAAGCGCATGGCCCAAAGCGGCGACTACGCCACCCAGAAGGAAATGGCCGAAGCCCTGGGAGTCGATAAGTCCAGGGTAACGCAGATGAAGAACGAGGGAGTCGACGCCGGACTATGGACGAATCCCGAGTGGAACCGATGGATGCGCGAGGCTCGGGAGCAACGGGAGTCGCTTGCCGACTACTGACGGTTGAGGACTCAACTCCTTATTGACCTCAATTCATGCCTTTAAGCATTTGTCTTAGCTGCATTTTTCTCAGCTAAACCGACCAATTCTCTCTTCAGCACATATCACGCGGTAACCCATCAGAATCGCTGGGTATGCTGCGGAATTCCTTTCCCTTTACCAGTTTAGCAAGGAAGTGACATCATGACGCGGTCCATCAGCGAGAAGCTGGCCCGCCGCGTCGGTCGTCAGTGCGATGTGCCTTGGTGCCATCTGCCCGTCTCGAAGTTCTCCAGGTACTGCGAGCGGCACGATCAGGTAAACGAGCGCACAGGCGACCCTCGCGGGCATACTGTGCGGGCAAGCGAAGTACGGCCTTACGCGGACATGGCCCGAAAGCTCATCAAAGAGCAGAAGGAGCACCCGGCGATCTCAGGTGTTCTCAAGTTCCTGGAGGACTACCTCCGAAGCGCCAAGCCGCCGAGGATCATCCACCGGGGCAGCATGACCAACCAACGAGTGAACCACTGGCTGGCCCACCTGCATGCAAGCGGCGTTCGGCCTGAAGCCATCTTTGCGACCCTCATCGGCATGATGCTCCTGCGGGAGTACCAGCCAAGGACGTTTAAGAGCGACCGGCACTTTTGGCATCAATGCATCGTGCGGGTTCTTCGGCTTGCGCCCGCGCCCCGAGGCTGGGACATGAAGCGCCGGTATCCGCGCATAACCGTGGGAGTCAGGGAAGACCTCGCGCAGACTCTGGTTCGGTCTCGTCTGGGCATGATCTGCTGGCAAGTCGCCGCGCATATCCAGAGGAAGACCGAGGAGAACGGACCGTCACCACAGGGGCTGAAGAGCTTCTCTGGTACAATCAACTAGCGGGAAGAGGGCTGGCTGTCCTGAGCAGCTGGCCCTTCCCAGATAAGAATGAGCCAATGTTTTGGTCGAAAAATGTGAATGGGGATAATATGAAGCGCCTTCTCGAAATCCCCCCGTCGGGCATCTGACTGGTGCACGTGGCGGCCAGGACACTTTACCGGATCATCCCTTACCTGAAATGACATCAGATAACGCTCGATCCAGCGCCTCCATGTCGATTGGTTTGGCTAGGTAGGCGTCCATTCCTGCTGCCAGAAGGCGCTCATGATCACCTCCAAGCGCGTAAGCAGTCAAGGCCACAATCGGCACGTTCGAGTCTCCGGCCTCACCAGCGCGGATGCGTCGAGTAGCCTCAATGCCGTCCATCTCGGGCATGCGTACATCCATGAGCACAAGATCAAATGCCTCTTCGGAAAGCGCTTTCATGGCCTCTTTACCTGTTTCTACGGACTTAACTGTATGCCCTCGACTTTCAAGTAGAGCGACGGCCACAATACGATTGATTTCGTTGTCCTCAGCCAGGAGGATTTTCAGCCTGGGCGTCGGTCCAGTCACGTTCAGATCAACTTTTTTAGTAGCCAAAGCCTCTCGACAGTCCAATCTGAGTTCGACCGTAAAGCTGAAGGTGCTGCCTTTGTTCGGTTCGCTCTCAACACTGATCTCGCCGCCCATCATATGCACCAGCTCCCGGCTGATCGTCAGTCCAAGACCAGTGCCGCCGAAGTCGGGATGAGCCGAACTGCGTAGCTGCGTAAAGCTTTCGAATATGGATTCTTGCTTATCCCGAGGGATGCCTATACCCGTGTCCACAACTCGGAAACGTAAACGGACCAAACCCGGACCGGATGCCTCTTCACCCGCCACTCCCACGAAGACGCTGACAGCACCAGAGAGTGTATACTTGATGGCATTGCCCACTAAGTTCACAAGGATTTGGCGCAGTCGACCGGGGTCGCCAATCACTCTTTTGGGAACGCCCGGATGCACTTCATGAATGAAGTACAAGTTTTTCAATCCCATAGGAACGTCCATGGACTGAAAGAAACAAGCCAACTCTTCGTGCAAGTCAAAGGAGCGCTCTTCGAGTTCAATTTTCCCTGCTTCGATCTTTGAGAGGTCGAGTACGTCGTTAATTAAGAAGAGCAGGGACTTGCCTGACTGCTTGGCCATCTCCAGGTACTCCCGAGGGCGTGGCTCAGAGCAGGTCATGAGGGCCAGTTCGGTCATCCCCAAAACCCCGTTCATGGGTGTTCTAATCTCGTGGCTCATGTTGGCCAGGAAATCGGATTTAGCACGGTTGGCAGCTTCAGCTTCTAGCTTAGCCTGTCGGAGGCTCTCCTCCACTTGCTTCTGCTCAGTAATATCCCGACCAACTCCCTGAAACTCTATAAGTCTGCCGTTATGATCAAATAGTGCTCTGTTGACCCATTGATGCCATCGCAACTCACCTTTCCCACTGTAAATCTGATTCTCGACACTCCCTGTCGGGCTGTCCGGAGTTAAGCTCTGTAGATGGGCTGACAACAGTTTGCGTGCCCCTGGTGCTAAGTAGGGGAAGAAGCTCTGTCCAATCAAAGCTTCGGATGGTTGCGCAAAGAAGCGACAGAGCGCCCCATTGACAAATGTCATTGTCCCATCAGACTTGAATCGAGCTATGAACTCCGTCTGATCCTCAACTATGGCACGATACCGTGACTCTGAATTGTGAAGTTCTGCTTCGGCTTTCTTACGATCTGACACATCTCTGCCCACACCAATAATGCCAACAACCTTACCATCATCAAGTACAGCGGTGTCTACCCAAGAAAACCAACGCCAGCCATTGACGGTATAAGCTCTCTGCTCTAATTCTACTGTGTAGGGAGGCGCGAACAACTTAAGCATTGCCTTGCCAGTCGCCTCCCGGTCATCTTCATGAACTAGAGGCATGAAGTCTTTGCCAAGCAATTCGCACTCAGATTTACCAAATGTTCGACAGTATGATGGGCTTGCATAGACAAAATGCCCCTTACAATCTACTTTAACTACTAAGTCCGTTTGATTCTCTACAAGCAGACGATAGTTTTCCTCGCTCTTCTTTAGCGCAAACTCGGCTTTCTTGCGATCAGTTATGTCTTGGACTACGGCCAGAATATACAGAAAGTCTCCTGCGGAATCTTTTGCTTGTGAGAGCGTCAGCCTTGCCCAAACGACCGTTCCATCCTTACGAATGTAGCGCTTTTCACATTGTACATTGGGAACTTCGCCAGACTTGAGACTATCTCTGAACGCCGAATCCATTTCTAGATCATCTGGGTGGGTTACATCCCTCCAAGTGCGAGCAAGCAGCTCATCTGGGGAGTAGCCGAGAAAAGTGCAGAGACTAGGATTCACCCTCAGATACCTGTCATCGAGGTCCATGTGCGCTATGCCAACTGCGGCTTGTTCAAAGGTCGCTTTGTAGAGTGCCATAGTACCCTGGGTCTTCAACGTCCGACACCATTCAATCGCGAAGGCTTTGCTTTAACCATGAGCCCTCCGCGCAGTTCCCCAATCCGAATCCTAGAGCGTCCCCAATATGATGTGAAGTTGCAATTTGGAAGTCCCTTCCGAAGTATGTCTTACAAGGTAGACCTTTCCTGACACACTTTGAGCGCCCGAGAGGCCGCATTCCATCGTGTCCAAATAAGTCCAATCCGACCAACTTGACACAATGTCCATACAAGTCTATGACCTTTGCGAACACAAGGAGGTCAATGTGAGCGGACAGCAGATCGGGTATGTCAGGGTCAGCACGGTCGACCAGAACACGGACCGCCAGCTTGAGGGCGTCCAGCTGAACCGGGTCTTCACCGAGAAGGCCAGCGCCAAGGACGCCAAGCGGCCACAGCTCCTGGAGTGCATGGCCTACCTGCGGGAGGGCGACACGCTCCATGTCCACAGCATCGACCGGCTGGCAAGAAACCTCCAAGACCTGCTCTGGGTGCTCGACGAGCTGACAGGTCGAGGCGTGGCCGTTCGCTTCCACAAGGAGCACCTGACCTTCACCGGGGAGGACAATCCCTTCCAGAAGCTCCAGCTTCAGATCATCGGCGCGGTTGCCGAGTTCGAGCGGGCGATCATCAAGGAGAGGCAGCGAGAGGGCATCAGAGCCGCTCAGAAGGCCGGGAAGCAGATGGGACGAGCCAAGGCTCTCACTCCATCCCAGGTCGAGGAAATCAAGGCGAGGATCGCCAAGGGCGAGGCGAAGAAGGCACTGGCCCATGAGTACGGCATCAGTCGTCAGACGCTGTATGCCTCACTTGACGGATAGAGGTTTCTAAGCTTCTATTCGCACATCAATTTTTTTTCTTGTCTGTTTGAATGTGACACCCTTCTGAAAATTTGCCCATGGGCACTTACGGACACAGGAGCGCGTCTGCGTGTCAAGAAAACCCCAGAGAATCATTGAAGGAGCGATGTTTGATGGTGATATAGGCCCCGTCTCAGCAAAAGAACTCATGGAAATGACTAATAGCCAGTGGGGACTTCTGCGAGACATGATAACAGATAAGCACAATGGTGGCGAAGGCGTGACAGCCAAATGCCTAATGTGTGGACATCCTGTTTTCATTCAAAGCCGCCTTAATGAAGACACACACCTCCCATACTTTGCTCATTATAGAGGAGGTGACATCAACTGCCCCTGGTATCATGGGAAGGCTAATACACCTGACAATGTTCGAGCCTCTCAATATAAGGGACATCAGGAGTCACCTGTCCATCGGGCAATGTGTGAGAAGCTAGCCGAGGTCGTTCAGCTTGATAGTCGATACATCACCCACCGCATTGACCAATACCTTCCGCCGACAGAAAATGACACCGGCCGCTACCCTGACGTATATGTTGAGTGGGAAGAAATAGGCCCTTTCGCAATAGAATTCCAATTATCAAATACATTTGAGACAGAAGTGTCCCAACGCTGTATTCATTATTACCGCGAAAGAATTCCTCTGCTTTGGATTCTTTACGGCATCAACGATAAGAATCAAATTCCGCAAAGCTTCAGAGATGTAATCAGGAGGCATCGAGAGAATGCATTTGTTTTTGACAGTGCCGCATCAAGGGCTTCCTTTGAGCAAAGCACACTGGTTTTATCCTGCTTTCTTGTCAGTAACTCTGGAAAGCTTGAAGGTCCAAGACTAGTCCGTTTTGACGAACTAAACATTCCATCAAACAAAATTCCATATTTTGAAGATAGGCTTATATGGCCTCGCCTCACAAAAACTAGAGAGATACGCGCTTCTTGGTTTGAGGCTTTAAGCCAATGGGATATGGAAAATTACAATGACGACAAAATACAACGCGTGCTATCATCCCTGCCGATGAAAATTCCAAATGAAGCAGTCACACTGATTGCAGCCGCGTTTTCAATTGTCGCAAATGCAAATAATAGAAATAGAAACTACGCCTCTAGACATAACAATTTGAAAGCCATGTTAAACAGCTATCTCCAGAGCAATAACGGACGACTTGCTCCGTATGTAAACCTTCTCACCAGACTAATATCGAACACAAGCATTGGAAACCTTCTTTCCGGAAGTGTTAAACAGCACTTTGACCGGATAACACGAGATCAGGTTACCGAAGAATCACCTGAATGGAAGGCATTAGCACATCTAATCCCCGAAGCACTGGACCCACTTTGGAGAAAAGATCTGACCTACTGCAACGAGTTGCCCACATGGGCTGTTTCTAAGGGCTAACACTTTATAAACACAGGAAATTGAAGCTGATGCTGTAACAGAAGGTGGCTAGATTATTTGCGGTATGCAAGTACTCTTTTATCGTCTATGAGCAACGTGAGCGATGTTTGACAAGCATCCTACTGACGGATACAAACTCGAACGCCATATGGGTCATGATTTGTTAGGATTTTAGGAGCTTAGATCGATTTTGCGGTGCGGCCAACCGTATCCCACCCTCTCCGCCACAAGCCATTTAAGGGTCAGGATTCATTGGCCCTTTTTCTTTTCCGCAAGCTCCAGCTTCCCAACTGTTACACCGGGGTGTTACACCGGGAGGCATGGAAACCTTGTCCAGCCACACGCGCCTTGTCCGTCGAAGAAGCGTCTACTACTTCCGCTGCAAAGTCCCCGTGGACCTTCAAGAGCACTACGGCAAGAAGGAAATCTGCCGCAGCCTGCTGACCAAGGACCACCGGGAAGCCCTCCAGAAGGTCAGGCTCGAATCCCTGAAGCAGGATCAGGAGTTCGCTGAGGCTCGCCGCAAGCTGTCGTCTGAGACGCTAGATTCCCTCAGCCAAACTGAGCTGGACCGTCTAGCAGCCATCAAGCTCCACCAAATCCTCAAGGATGATGAGCAGGTGCGTATGAGCAGCCCAACCGAGGCTGACTTGGAGATGATGGAGCTTGCGATTGACGAGATTGAGGACCAGACCAGAGAAGCCCTTGCAGCCGGGTACCTTGGCGGGATGGAGCAGGATGTTGCCCTCCTTCTTGAGGAGCAAGGCATCAAACTCCGCAAGGATTCCGAGGCGTATCGTAAGCTCTCCTATGTCCTCCTGAAGACCTGGAAGCGTGCCACAGAGCTAATGCAGCTTAGAGAACGCGGCGAGGCGGTGGACACTCCTCCTGCTCCTGCTCCCTTCAAGGCTTCCTCCCTGGACGGAGCAGTCCTCTCCCTCTCTCAAATCTTTGAGAAGTGGAAAGAGGAGAAGCGCACAGCCGGGACACCTATAGTCCCCATCCGTAGGAAGTTTACAACCGAGCCAGGAGCCTTACAGGAGACCAAGCAGCCAAGGAGGTCTCCAGGTGCTCAGGATAGACCCGAGGTGGGGAGAGACGGCAAAGAGCCTGCTTGAGCGGGCAGTCTCCGCACAAGACCCCCATCTTCGCAGACGATATCTGGCCCTGCATTTTGTCGCCGAAGGCAATTCCGGCGTGACCGCCGCGAAGAAGGTCGGGCGATGCCGGGCGCAGGTGGCCAAATGGGTAAGGAAGTTCAACGAGTCTGGCCCGCAGGCTCTGGTCTCGGGCTGGCAGGGCAATCCAGGCAAGGCGCTGGCCGCAGCAGAGCTTGAGCGGCTCAAGGAGGCCGTGTCCAAACCTCCCCGCGAGGTTGGCCTTGGCGTTGGCAGATGGACTGCCGGGCTTGCGGCTGCCTTCGTGGAGCGGACCTTTGGCAAGCGGCTCCACCCCGAAACGGTTCGCAAGTACCTAAAGGGCTTGGGCTTCAGCTTCAGGAAGCCAGACAAGAGGTACGTATTGGCGGATAAAGGGAAGCAGCGCGAGTTCCTTGAGAAGCTGGATCAGCTTGAGCGGGAGCGCTCACCCCGGAGCCTGACGATCTTTGTGGACGAAGGCCAACTCCATCAGGACGCTCTGCCGAGAAAAGGCTGGTATCCCAAAGGCAAGGCCAGGGTGGACTCCACCTCGCCCGGGAAAAAAAGCTTCTCTTCTACTCGGGCGTAGTCCGGCCCCAAGGCAAAACCGTGAACATGCGCACGGATTGGTTCAACCAGAGGCAGAGCGCCAAGTTCCTTGAGAGAATCAGGAAGAGGTTTCCCGGCTACCGGATCGACCTCGTCTGGGACAATGCCCCGTGGCACAAGGGCAAG
>JAEYOJ010000004.1 GCA_023411815.1 Pseudomonadota bacterium
AATCTGTAAAGGAGCGGAAGCGCGAATTCCATCAGGGCCGGGACAACCCCAGGCCGGATACATGGCTGCATTCGATCCACACGCTTTCAAGAGGCTCTTGCCATCGGGGCCGGGTCCATACATGCTCTAGAAAGTAGAAAGGGGCCGACACCCTTCCGAATTCCATCTGAGCTTTCCCGGATGCCGCGCGCCGTACCCACTGGCATGGTCGCGAGGCCATCCTGGACGCTTCAGGGCATCGCGCCTCGGCGGACCATGTTCCGCCGAGGCGCTGTCTTTACGGCTGTCTCTCGCTCGACTCCTCCCGGCCTGATCCGCCTTCCGGAGCGCCACGCCATGGCCAGCCCCTTCCCGTCCGGCAGACCCCGCTAGAGTCGCGTATATTTTTTCTTTTCAATGTCTGCTACTTGCAATGAGTGCAGGAATAATTCCCATAGTTTCCATGATTTGCATCTGCACTATGGCAGGAAAAAATATGCAGAAGGGTCTTTACATGCCGCTGGCGGCAGGGGTATAAAGTAATCAATGCATCGGGACGGACCCTTTGCAGATTGTGGGCACAGCAACGGAGGGTTTCTATCGTTAAGCCATCTCACCATAACCGGCAACTGAGTGCCGCCACAAGATTCGCCAGCGCGCGATAAAGTTCCCGGCTTGCGCCGAAGGGAAACAGCCGTTCCAACGGCTTACCGCGCCAGGGCGAATCTTTTTGAGTCCTGCTTCCCATCCAATCCTTCTTTTCTCGCCTTATCCTTCATCCGCGACTACACACCCACGACAGCCAACCTTGCATTTCCCATGCTGCTCGAGCCCTGATCTCCAAACCAGATCGAGAGCGCAGGCCGACCGCGACGCGCGATGTCCGTCCTGAAGACCGGCGCAACGACATATCCAGGATTTGCGGAAAGGAAGGGTAGCGGGAACGCTGCCGGAAATCGCGTCAGGGCCGATCCGCCGGGCTGGACCTGCCTGCTCGGGGACAGGCGTTTCGCCGGGCGAGCCCGCACGAGGCACCGGTTCGGATTGAGATTATCCGGCGGACTCAGGCATTTTGCTTTTGTAAATGCTCTGCACGCCATGCCTCGCCTTGGCGTGCCGCCAGCTTCGGCGCAGGCGCGATTCACTTGGTCTTCGACGCCGGAGCGGGCGTCTTGAGAGACTGTTGAAAAAAGCCATCCTGGCCCGCACGGCCTGTTTTTTTCAACAGGCTGTCAAGCAAACCGCTCTCAGTTGGCGGCTTGCACCCTGGCCTGCTCCAGATGACGCTGGAACACCCAGTCCGTGAGCAAGGGCAAACCCTCGGAAGGCAGGCGGGACCAGAGCAGCTGCCCTTCCCCGTCCTGGCTTGCCGTGCCAATGAACTGCAGGCCGACGTCCACTGCCTGGCCCTGGTTGGCCACGGTCACGCTGCGGATCACGGCGAAAAGAAACAGCGGGGAAGACCAGGACTGCACCCCGTCCCACAGGCGCAGGCACAGGAAGAACCTGCGGCCCTTCTGGAAGGACAGGCCGTGGATCATCTTCTGGCGTATGACCGAGGGCGACAGGCGCAGGCGCATGCCGCTGGCCGACATGTCCATGATGCTCAGCTGCGACTCCTCGGCAGAATGCATGAGGTCGGCCGGGCCCCATTCGTCGAGCCTGCCTTCCTGGCCGGACTTGAGAAGCTTGGCGGCCCAGAGCTCAGCGCGCACGCTCTGGCTCTCAACGGGTTCGAGCCGCAGGGTCGAGCGGGTCAGCACCTCCATGCTCCTGGGCAATTCCAGGATGGCCATGCGCAACCCCAGCTTTGTCACACCGGCCTCGATCAGGCTGGAGCTGAATCGGCAGTAGCTCAGTTTGCCGTCCCGGCGAACGCCCATGAAACCGATGATTTCATGATTCCTGAGCTCGCTGAGACAAACTCCGTGCTCCCTGACCTCCATGTATACCCGGCCCTGGCGCAGCTGATAGGGCGTTCCGTGGATGGCAGCCATCTGGTCGCCCTCGCCGGGTAACAGCAGTTCCAAGGGCACGCCCTGCTCGATGGCCAATTCGAACCAGATATTGGCTTCGCTGGCGGCATCCTCCTTGTCGGGTGCAGCGTCGACGTTCTTGCGCCAGGGGAAAATGCCCAGAAACTTGGCCTTCATGATTCACCTTGGCTGAACCTTTCCTGCAGAATCATGCAGGTAGATCCAACTGCTTCTCGTTAAGCCTGCACAGCGTTCAAGCTTTCCGATTATTATTAAGCGCGGACAATGTCAAAATGCAAGTTGCGGACATGTCGGCAGCCACCGCCGCCGGACCATAGCGGCTGCCACGCGCACTGTAAATCAATCCAATTCTCATGCAACACGCGCACCAGATTCGCTTTCCTGTTTATATATCGGAGCAGTGTCCTGTTCCATCTCTATCCGCTCAAATGCACACTAAACCTATTGTGCAGATCTATTTGGCCGCGCAAGGGACTATCTCATTTCTGTTGTTCACCATTTCCGCTTAGCGCAGCGCAAGCAGAAGACTTCCTGCTTGGCCATGATCTATAAACTCCATGATTACCACGGCAGGCTTCCAAACATCCTCGGACAACAGACGGCCTCGTCCGCCAGCGGCAGGACGCCGGCGAGCGCGACGGGAGATCGGCCCGCCGGCCGGAAAAATCCGCGCCAGCCAGCCTCAGCTTTCTCCATCATCCTCGAATTCATTGGCCCTCTCGGCGGCCAACTGCTCCGGGCTCATGCTCCAATAAGGCGTGCCGTCGCTCGTGCGGCGCACCTTGATCTGCTGGTATTCGCCCTTCTTGATCTTGGAGGCCATGAACACGTCCTTGCCGTCGAACTCGGCCCAGACGCCCGTGACCTTGACCTTCTGGCCCGGGGTCAGCCCGAACTCCGCCAGATCCTTGCCCACAAAGTCCTTGGGCCCGAGGTGTACGGTCACCAACTCGTCGTCGGCCCGGTCGCGTATCATGACGCCCACGCCCGGGGCCATGCCGCTCATGGGAGTCAGCTCGACGATCTCCTGGAAGGAGCCCTTGACCCGGTCCAGCTCCTGCGGGTCGTAGCGCCGGTCGTATTCCCCGCCTCGTTCCCAGCCGCTCAGGCCCGCGGACTGCTTGCTCTCGTCTCCGCCCCGGCAGGCCGACAAGGCCGCCAGGATCACCAGACCCGCAATAAGCAGCGCGGGCCACACGATAACCACGGGCCGGTCCAGACGCATCGCTCGTGCACGCACAACGTTCATGGCTCCCTCCTTGCCTGTTGAGTCGGCTTATCAGTGTAATGCGCGCGGCGGGTTCTGTTAAGGCTGGGCGTCGCTTCCGCCGCCGGCCGGCGACAAGACGGCCCGCCCGGAACATTCCGGGCGGGCCGCCGTGCAACACCTTGTCCTCGGATGGTTAGCTGATGCGCTCGACCATTTCCACCGCGGCCTGGCGCACCGCTTCCTGGTCGCAGGAAGGGCAGGTCACCTCGAACAATCGCTCCAGCAGCTCAAGCTCGGACATCTCTTCCAGATTACCGCGCTCGGCCATGGGCAGGTCTTCCATACTGTCGCGCATCTCCGCCACGGCTCCTCCTCCTGGTCCTGGGGCATGCGGCCCCGTTCCCATGCGTTCCGGACGCCGGATGATGCTCGACTGACGTCCGGCGCCACGGCCCTTGCCAAACCCAATCCTGGGTGCGCCGTTTCCGGCGCGTGGACAAACTAGCCCGTGGACACGGGCCGGGCCAGCGGACGGACTCCGATTCTCGTGTCCGAGGAATGCCGACAGGAAGATGAGGCGAAAATCAGCCTTGACCGCCCTCCTCGGAAGCCATGCGCATGAACATTTCCAGCACTGCGCGGCACTCCTTCTGGGCATCCTTGCCCGCTCCGCCGGCGGCTATGTCCTCGATGACCTCGAGCATCTTGGGGGCGGCCAGGAACAGAAAGGCGTTGTGGAAGGCCGCGGTTTCCCCGCCGGTCAAGTCTTCCCAGGGGAAGAGGCCCACCAGGGTCTCCTGGTCCTCGGCCAGCACGGCGTAGGCCTTGCCCTCATCGGATTCGAGCTCGAAAACCTCGGGATGCAGATCCTGCGTGAACAGCTTCTTCATGCTTCGCTCTCCTGGCGTCTGCCGGCTGCGAACACCGTGACGCACGCTTCAGCGCCTTGCGGCGCCTGGTGCCGTGAACAAAAATTACGCTGCCTGTATCGCTTTTTGCGCTTCCGCGCCCGCTCCTGCCCGGGACGAACGGAGCACAAGCCCTGTCCAGGCTTGCCTGGGGCTACTTTCGCCATATGGCATGCCAATTGCCTAACAATCAACCGCAGGAGAGGCCTCGGCCTTCCTGTCAGGGTCCGTTTCCCGTCGGACCCTGGCATCGCCCAATTACCCTTGGCCGACATGGCGAGCGCCCCGCCATGTCGGCCAGCGGGCCCACCCTACACCCCCACAGGGCCCGTCGGCCGCCTGGCATCATGCCGAGGCGGCCTTTTTCGTCTCGACGCTTGGCTCCTACGTGGGCGGGCCCAGTCTGTCCAGATCCACACGCCGCCCCTGCAACGGATCTCGCCTGTTGTACCGGCATGATCGCCTGAGGGCCAAAGCGTTCCGCCGCTCCAGGAACGCTTTCCACTCAGGCCGTTCTGCACGGGCCAGGCCTCCTCATAGTCCCTAAAACGTCCGCACTCACGACCCAAGCGGCCTTGGCCGTCCCTCCCTCCACCCAGACAACAGGCCCTCACGGCACATTTCCGCCGTCACCGGAGCGATATCCAGCCGGAAGCGGACCGCATGCCCAGGCAAATACGCATTCATGCGCTTCAACACGTGGGAAAAGAACGTACAAGCCGATGCAAAAACATGCGCGCACCTTTCCGCGGGCCGTGGATGGCGTTCAGCCAACACCGCTTCGGCAATACGGATTATGCATGGCATGCAAGTTGCGCTATGCAAGCCGTCTTACGTGCCGGATGGTCTTATCAACACTGCTTGGGAGCGGAGAAGCACATGAGGAAGATCGCCTTGCTAGCGGCCATGGCCGTTTTTTCGACCACAATCTCAGCCAACGGAGGGCTGCAACCCGGCCAGGCGGTCACCCTGTGCGACGAGGGCGGAGCGTACGTCATCGTGGCCACGCCCGATGAATGCAAAGGCACGACTTCCAACGGCACCATTACCGTCGTGGGCGGCGGCATGATCTCCATAGACATGAACGGCAAGAACCTGATCATCGATACGGCGGGCAAGGATTCGTAAGCGGCGGCCGAGGCCGGACGGCCGGCTTGCGTGCGGAGGCCACGCTCAGGCCTGCCGGGCTGAAAGCCCGTGCGTCCGGTCCGCACGGGAGCGGAATGCGCAACGGGCTGAGGGCCTCGAGGAGAGCCTCCTCAAGACCCTTGCCCGAAGGCTTGCGGCTTCATGGCGAAGTCCGGCTCTAGTCCTCCAGCTCTTCGCCGTTCAACTCTCCGCGGAACTTCCGCGAGAGGCGGAAGACCACGACCTTGCGCGGCGGCAAGGTGATGGTCTCGTTGGTCTGGGGGTTGCGCCCCTTGCGGGCCCGCTTGTCATACGCCTCGAACTTGCCGAAACCGCTGATGAGCAGGGAATGGTCGCGCTTGATGGACTGCTTCATGATGTCGAGCAGGGTTTCCACGTGCGCCTTGATCTCGGCCCGGTTCAAGTCCGTCTTCTCGTAGATGTAATCCACGATCTCGGCCTTGGTCAGCGTCTTGCTCATGTGCGGTCTCCGCTCGCCCAGGCCGCTAGGTTCTGACCGCGCTTGCGATGCGTTGGGCATAGTCGTTCATCTCCTCCTTGCCGGCATAGGAAGTTTGGCCCCATAGCGTGAGACCGTCGCCGGCGAACCGCGGGATAAGGTGGAAGTGGGCGTGCATCACCACCTGGCCAGCCGCGGCGTTGGTATTGACGCCAAGGTTGAGACCATCCGCCCCGGTCCCTTCCATGACGGCCCTACCCACGACCTTGGTCGCCGCAAGGATCTCCTCGCCCAGGTCGCTGGGCAAATCGAGCAAGGTACGATAATGCTCCTTGGGAACGAGCAAGGTGTGGCCCTTCATACTGGGTGCGATATCGAGAAAGGCAAGAAGCCTTTGGCTTTCGTAGACCTTGGCGCAGGGCACCTCACCGGCCGCTATCCTGCAGAATATGCACTGTTCGTCCCGCATGGTCACGTCTCCCTTGCTTCGGCCTCGCGCCGGATCGCCCGGCCGGTCCAGCCGTGGTGGCAGCTCTTTTTCGCGCCGATGGCTGGACTTAGCTAAAGCTAACGAACTCAGCAGGTTAAATCAAGACGTTTAGAAAAATATTCATCCCCCTTACTTTATCCTTCCGCCAAATCGAGCTGGTGTAACATGCCGCGCATGATCGCCTTCCGCCACCCACGTCCGCGCCGCGGCGCCATGCGCAGGATCATGCCGGTATTCCTGCCGCAGCACGGTTGCCCCGGACGCTGCCGGTTCTGCTCACAGCGGCTGCAGACCGGGATGGACCGCAGGCCCCTGGCCGACCACCACGCCCGGCTGGCCGACGAGCTGGACCGCCTGTGGCGGGCGGGCGCCACGCCCATGGAGATCGGCTTCTACGGCGCCACGTTCACGGCCCTGCCCGAGCCGTGGCCCGGGCGGTTCGTGGCCTTGGCGGCATCCTATATGAAACGCGGACTTATTGCACGCATCCGCTGCTCAACGCGGCCCGATGCCTGCGATTTTTCCCAGCTGGCCGGATTGCGCGACCAGGGGCTCGCCATGGTCGAAATCGGCGTGCAGACCTTCGACGCCCAAGCCCTGGCCCGCTCGGGCCGCGGCCATGGTCCGACGGAGGCCCTGGCCGGCTGCCGCGCGGTGCGCGAGGCGGGCCTGGCCTTGGGGCTGCACCTCATGCCCGGCCTGCCCGGCCAGTCCGGTTCCGCCTTCCTGCGCGACATCGACACGGCCGTGACCCTGGAGCCCGAGAGCGTCCGCCTGCATCCCTGTCTCGTCCTCGCCGGCACGCCCCTGGCCGAGGACCTTGCGGCCGGGAAATACCGGCCCTGGGGCCTCGAACGCACGATCAACCTTCTGGCCCTGGCCCTGCTGCGCCTGTGGAGCCGCTCCATTGACGTCATCCGCCTGGGCGTCGCGCCCGAGGAGGCCTTCGTCACGAGCATTCTGGCCGGACCGTGGCATGCGGCCCTGGGCCAGCGCGCCATGTCCCTGGCCCTGCACCTGCACGTCCGCTCGCACGCCGCGGCCCTGGGCCGGCCGTCCAAACGGCTGCGCCTGCCCCGCCGCTACCTGAGCGACGTGCGCGGCTGGCGCGGCGAGCTGCTGCCGTCCTGGCGCAGGCTCGGGCTCGGGCCCGAGGCGTTGATCGCCTGGGATCGCGAGTTCTTCTTGCTGGAGGCCTGAACTTGTTTTAGCTTCCGGCCCGGCGCAGGGGCGTCACGGCGTATTGCCCACAGGCCAAGGAGAGTCAGCCCATGAAATGGCCGCACAAGGACCTGCTGGACGTAAGCCAGCTCAGCCGCGAGAAAGCCGAGCACATCTTCCGCACCGGCCAGTATTTCCAGGAAATCAACGCCCGACCGGTCAAGAAGGTGCCCACGCTCAAGGGCCGCACCGTGGTCCTGTTCTTCGCCGAGCCGAGCACGCGCACCAAGACATCCTTCGACATGGCCGCCAAGCGTCTTTCGGCGGACACCTTTTCCCTGGCCAAATCCGGCAGCTCGCTGAGCAAGGGCGAAAGCCTCAAGGACACCGCCTGGACCCTCGAAGCCATGAGCCTGGACGCCCTGGTCATCCGCCACCAGTCCAGCGGAGCGGCCCAGTACCTGGCCGAACGGCTGGAGTGCTCCGTGATCAACGCGGGCGACGGCTGGCACGCCCACCCCACCCAGGCCCTGCTGGACTCCTTCACCTTGTACCAGGAATGGGGCTCGGTGCGGGGCAAGACCGTCCTCATACTGGGCGACATCGCCCATAGCCGCGTGGCGCGCTCCAACGTGCAGCTGCTGACCATGCTGGGCGCGCGCGTGCGCCTGTGCGGGCCGCGCACGCTCATGCCCGCGGCCGTGGGAGGCTGGCCCGTGGAGGTCGGATACGACCTTGACGAGGCCGTGCGCGGCGTGGACGCGGTCATGAGCCTGCGCCTGCAGCTGGAGCGCCAGGCGGCCTGCCTGTTCCCGGACGCCCGCGAGTACGCGCGCTCCTACTGCCTGGGAATGCGCCACCTGGAGCGGGCCAACGCCGGCGTGAAGGTCCTGCATCCGGGACCCATCAACCGCGGGCTGGAGATATCCTCCGAGGTCGCGGACTGCCGCGACAGCCTCATCCTCGACCAGGTGGCCAGCGGCGTGGCCGTGCGCATGGCCCTGCTGTTCCTGTACGTCACGCGCAAGGAGGGCGAATGATGGCCGCACCCGAACTGGTTATCCGCAACGCGCGACGCCTGGGCCGGGCCGTGGACCTGCTCGTGTCCGGCGGCAAGGTGCTGGAGCTGGCCGAGCACGCGCCAGATCGGAATTTCGGCGGCGCGAAGATCGTTGATGCGGGCGGCGCGATGCTCCTGCCCGCGCTCATCGACGCCCACGCGCACCTGCGCGAGCCCGGCTTCGAATACAAGGAAGACATCGCCTCCGGCCTGGCGGCCGCGGCGCACGGCGGCTTCGGCCGTATCATGTGCATGGCCAACACGCGGCCCGTCAACGACCACGCCGCCGTGACCCAGGCCATGCTCGACGCGGCCCGCAAGGCCTGGCCCCAGGGCCCGGTCCTGCATCCCATCGGCGCGCTGACCAAGGAGCTAAAGGGACAGGAGCTGGCGCCCATGACCGAGCTGGCCGAAGCCGGCTGCGCGGCCTTCTCCAACGACGGCCTGCCCGTGGCCGACACGGAGCGCTTCCGCCGCGCCCTGGAGTACGCGGCCGGCGTGGGCCGTCCGGTCATCGACCACTGCGAGGACCCGCACATGGCCCCGGCCGCGGGCGTCAACGAGGGCGCGACCTCCAGCCGTCTGGGCCTGCGCGGCCAGCCCGACGTGGCCGAGGCCGTGCAGGTGGCCCGCGACATCCTGCTGGCCGAGTACCTGAACGTTCCCGTGCACCTGGCGCACATCAGCTGCATCCGCTCCCTGGAGCTCATCCGCGCGGCCAAGGCCCGCGGCGCTGCGGTCACTGCCGAGACCTGCCCGCACTACCTGCTGCTGACCGAGCAGGCCGTGGACGGCTACCGCACCGAGGCAAAGGTCAATCCGCCCCTGCGCACGCAGGCCGACGTGCAGGCCATGCGCGCGGCCATCGCCGACGGGACCATCGACATGCTGGCCACGGACCATGCCCCGCATGCGGCGCACGAGAAAGACGTGGAGTTCGATCTGGCGCCGTGCGGCATTTCCGGCCTGGACGCGGCCCTGCCGCTGACCTGGGAGCTGCTGCGCGAGGGCGTCATCGACGAGGCGATCTTCTGCCGTCTGTGGCACGAACGACCGGCCGAGGTTTTCGGCTTGCCCGTCAACCGTTTCCAGCCCGGCGATGCGGCGGACTTCATCCTGTTCGATCCCGAGGCCTGCTGGACCCTCACGGCCGAAACCATGCACTCCAAGGGCAAAAACACGCCCTTCCTGGGCCGGGAGATGCGCGGCCGCTGCACGCTGCTGGCCCTGGCCGGCAACGTGGTGCTCGGCAAGGTTTCCTATAGTCCCCAGCCGTAGGAAGTTTACAACCGAGCCAGGAGCCTTACAGGAGACCAAGCAGCCAAGGAGGTCTCCAGGTGCTCAGGATAGACCCGAGGTGGGGAGAGACGGCAAAGAGCCTGCTTG
>JAEYOJ010000023.1 GCA_023411815.1 Pseudomonadota bacterium
CGGCGACAACGCCACGTTCATGGTCGATCTGATCGCTCCTATCGCCATGGAGAAGGGCCTGCGTTTCGCCATCCGCGAGGGTGGACGCACCGTGGGCGCCGGCGTTGTCTCCGAAATCACGGAGTAAATGCATATGCGAGTCAACATCCAGTTGCAATGCACCGAGTGCAAGCGTCGCAATTACGCGACGACCAAGAACAAGAAAAACACTTCCGAGCGTATCGAGCTGAAAAAGTACTGCCCGTGGGACCGCAAGCACACGGCGCACAAGGAAGTGAAGTAAGCATTTGATGATTTTGCCTGGGGCCTTTGGCTCCAGGCGCAATCTGATAGGCCAGTAGCTCTAACGGTAGAGCACCGGACTCCAAATCCGGGGGTTGGGGGTTCGAATCCCTCCTGGCCTGCCACAAATTTGGGATGGCCATGGCTAAGCAGACAAAGACGAGCACCGAAGAATCCAAGAAGACTGTCCAACCTGGCAAGGCTCAGGTTGCAGCGAAGCCGGAAGCCAAGACCATGGGGACTCGCGTTTCGGAGCTGCGCGAATTTTTCGAGCAGTCCAAGGGCGAGCTCAAGAAGGTGGTATGGCCTACCCGCAAGGAAGTAACCGCTACCGCCATTGCGGTGCTCATTGTGGTCGTGCTCATGGGCATTTTTCTCGGGGTGGCCGATACGCTGCTGTCCAAACTGATTCAGGTCGTCCTGTCCTAGGTGGCGTGCATGAGTGAGACCAACGACACGAAAGCACGCTGGTACATTGTGCATACCTACTCCGGATTCGAGCATCGCGTGGAGCAGACCATCCGCGAGATGATGCGTACCGGGCAGGATCAGGGCCTGGTCAAGGAAGTGGTGGTCCCCACGGAGAAGGTCATCGAACTTGTCAAGGGTGAAAAGCGCACGAGCACGCGCAAGTTCTACCCTGGCTATATCATGGTCCAGATGATCATGACGGACTTCTCCTGGCATCTGGTGCAGACCATTCCCAGAGTGACGGGCTTCGTCGGGGGCAAAAACCGACCGACGCCCATGCGCGACAGCGAAGCCCAGAAGATTTTGATGATGATGGAGCAGAGGCAGGAAAAGCCGAGGCCGAAGTTCCATTTCGAACGCGGCGACGAAGTCAGAGTTATTGACGGTCCTTTCAGCGGCTTCAACGGCTCTGTCGAAGAAGTCAATTACGACAAGGGCAAGCTCAAGGTTTCGGTTTCCATTTTCGGACGCCAGACCCCCGTTGAGCTCGATTTCGTCCAGGTGAGCAAGAGCTAGTGGCTACAAGCAACGGCAATCGTTGAGGTTTAAAGACAATGGCCAAGAAAATCACTGGCAAGGTCAAATTGCAGATTCCGGCCGGCGCGGCGAACCCTTCGCCTCCGGTTGGTCCGGCCCTGGGCCAGCAAGGCGTGAACATCATGGAGTTCTGCAAGGCGTTCAACGCCAGGACGCAGGACCAGAAAGGCATGATTATCCCGGTCATTATCACCGTCTATGCCGACCGGTCGTTCACCTTCATCACCAAGACCCCGCCTGCCAGCGTGTTGGTCATGAAGGCCGCCAAGCTGGAGAAGGGTTCCGGTGAGCCCAACCGCAACAAGGTTGGCAAGGTTACCATGGATCAGGTCCGGGAGATTGCCAAACTGAAGCTGCCTGATCTGACGGCCAAGGACCTGGACGCTGCCGTCCGTTCGATCATGGGTACCGCCCGCAGCATGGGCATAGATGTCGTCTAGGTGAGGATTTAAGCAATGCCCAAGCACGGAAAAAAGTTTCGCAAGGCTACGGAAGGGCTCGATCTCATCGAGCAGCGCTTCACGGTGGAAGAGGCCGTGAAGCTCGCCGTCGAGCGGGCCTATGCCAAGTTTGACGAGACCGTGGACATCGTCTTCAATCTCGGCGTGAACCCCAAATACTCCGACCAGATGGTGCGCGGCGCTGTGTCGCTGCCCAACGGCCTTGGTAAGAGCGTGCGCATCGCCGTGTTCTGTCAGGGCGAGAAGCAGGCCGAGGCCAAGGCCGCCGGCGCTCACTTCGTCGGCGCCGAGGATCTCATCGAGAAGATTCAGGGCGGGTGGCTCGAGTTCGACAAGGCCATCGCCACGCCTGATATGATGGCTCAGGTCGGCAAGATCGGCCGCGTGCTGGGTCCTCGCGGACTCATGCCCAACGCCAAGACCGGCACCGTTACCTTTGATCTCACCAAGGCGGTCTCCGAGCAGATGGCCGGTAAGGTCGAGTTCAAGGTCGACAAGGCCGGCGTGCTGCATGCTCCCCTGGGCAAGGTTTCCTTCGGTCCCGGCAAGATCCTGGAAAACCTCAAGGCGCTCTCTGACCAGGTTCTGCGCCTCAAACCGTCTTCCGCCAAGGGCACCTACATCAAGGGCATGGCCGTGAGCACGACCATGGGTCCCGGCTTCAAGGTCGACTCGGCTGAGGCTCGCAGGTTTGTCGAAGGTTAAGCAAGGCCGGGCTGGGCTGTTTCAGCCTAGCCTTGAGTATACAATATAGAATACCAATGGGATAGTGAGTCCAAGACCGCTGGCGGGCAAAAGCCCTTAATCTCCCGCGGTAGACAGACTGGCTCCTCTCCCGCCCGGTTAACCTCCTACTTCAGGAGAAACACGTGAACAGGTCGGAAAAAGCGCAGATTATCGACCAGATCAAGGCGAGAGCCGACCGGGCGAGCATTTGTGTGGTCACGGACTTCAAGGGGATCAAGGTTGAAGAGATCACCGAACTTCGCGTAAAGCTGCGCGAGGCAGGCGTGGAATACGCCGTGGTCAAGAACACCTTGGCGCGTATCGCCACTTCCGGCGGCATGCACAAGACCCTTGGTGAGCGCCTCAAGGAGAACAACGCCATTGCCTTCGGATTCGACGATCCGGTCGCGGCGGCGAAGACCCTGGTCGAGTATGCCAGGGTCAACAAGAAGTTCTCCGTGCGCTTCGCCAGCCTGGAAGGCAAGCTTCTGACCGAAGCCCAGATCCAGGATCTCGCCAGGCTCCCGGGCAAGCAGCAGCTGCTTGGCATGGTCCTTGGCACCATGAACGCCGTGCCCACCAATTTCGTCTCGCTGTTGGCCAACGTGCCTCGCGGCCTGCTGAATGTCCTGACCGCGCTCAAGGACAAGAAGGCCGAGGCTGCTTAAACAAGCGTAACACATTCGAGAGGAGTATCCCAAATGGCTGATATCACCAAAGAGCAAGTAGTCGATTTCATCGCCGGCATGACCGTCCTTGAGCTGTCCCAGTTCATCAAGGAGCTTGAGGAGAAGTTCGGCGTTTCCGCCGCTGCCCCGATGGCCGTGGCCGCCATGCCCGCCGCTGGCGCCGCTCCCGCCGAGGCCGCCGAGGAGAAGACCGAGTTCGATGTCATCCTCAAGAGCGCCGGCAGCAACAAGATCGCTGTCATCAAGGTTGTGCGCGCCCTCACTGGCCTTGGCCTCAAGGAAGCCAAGGACAAGGTTGACGGCACTCCTTCCGCCCTCAAGGAAGGCGTGTCCAAGGAAGACGCCCAGGCTGCCAAGAAGCAGCTTGAAGAGGCTGGCGCTGAAGTCGAAATCAAGTAAGCTGTCACTTCTTTCCTTTAAATGGGAAGAGCGCAGGGCTCCGCAGGGAGTCTTGCGCTCTTTTACCCGTTTTGAGTAGCCTTGGGACAAGCGGTATCCAAGGCCGTTTCAATCAAGTCTCGCTCTTTGTGGACAGATCGTGTAAATTTTCAGAGGAAGGTCACACCCTTGACCATGAACACTTCAATGTCCACATTCCCAACAGCCGCACTGCGAAAATTGTGCGGTGTCTTTCCAGGAGCATACAACCGCGCCGATACAACCGAAACCATCGGCGTGTCAACAATATCGGGCATACTCCCAGTTAACCGAAACTAGGTTGATGAGGATACCATGGGCCAACTTGCCAAACAGTTCGGGAAAATAAGCTACGCGTTGTCCATACCCCATCTGCTGAACCTGCAGATCGATTCGTACATGCAGTTCCTGCAGATGGATGTCCCGCCGGCAAGCCGGGAGGACTACGGCCTGGAGGGCGTCTTCCGCTCGGTGTTCCCCATCGAGGATTTCAACAAGACCGCCAGCCTCGATTACGTAAGCTACGAGATCGGCGAACCCAAGTTCGACCAGGTCGAGTGCATCTCCAAGGGCCTGACCTACGAAGCGCCCATACGCATCAAGGTTCGCCTTGTGGTCTACGATGTGGACGAGGAGTCCGGCAACCGGACCATCCGTGACATCAAGGAGCAAGATATCTATTTCGGCACGATTCCGCTGATGACCGAGAAGGGCACCTTCATCATCAACGGAACCGAGCGAGTCATCGTCAACCAACTCCAGCGTTCGCCCGGCATCATCTTCGAGCATGATTCCGGCAAGACCCATTCCAGCAAGCGCGTGCTGTACTCCTGCCGCATCATTCCCATGCGCGGTAGCTGGCTGGATTTCGACTACGACCACAAGGACATCCTGTACGTACGCATCGACCGCCGCCGGAAGATGCCCGCGACCATTCTGTTCAAGGCCATGGGCCTGACCAAGCAGGATATTCTGGACTACTTCTATGAGCGCGAGACCTATCGCCTGGACGGCGAAAGGGTGTTCATACAGTTCGATCCCAAGTCCTACCGCAAGGACAACGCCTTTGCCGACATCGTGGACGCCAAGGGTGAGGCCATCGCCAAGGCGGGCAAGCCGATCACCAAGCGGCACTGGCGCCTGATGGGCGAGGCGGGGATCAAGGAATTCGAGGTCGATCCCAACTCACTGTTCGGCCTTTTCCTGGCCTCGGACATCGTGGATACCGAGACAGGCGAAGTCATCGGCGAGTCCGGCGAGGAGATTCATCTCGACATGCTCGAGAACCTGCGCCGTTCGTCCCTGAACACCTTTCAGACCCTGTACACGCGTGGCGCCGAGGTGTCTTCGTCCCTGCGCGACACGCTCATGCTGGACAAGACCGACAGCCTGGAGCAGGCCCAGGTCGAAATCTACCGCCGGCTGCGCCCCAGCTCTCCGCCGACTCCGGAGATCGCGGCCAGCTTCTTCGAGAATCTGTTCCGCAACGCGGACTACTACGACCTGTCTCCGGTTGGCCGCTACAAGCTCAATGCGCGCCTGGGCCTGGACAGACCGCTGGACGAGCGCACCCTGTCCAACGAGGACATCCTGAGCGCCATCAAGCAGCTCGCCTTCCTCAAGGACACGCACGGACCGGCCGATGACATCGACCACCTGGGCAACCGTCGCGTCAGGCCCGTGGGCGAGCTGGTGGAAAACCAGTATCGCATCGGCCTCGTGCGCATGGAGCGGGCCATCAAGGAGCGCATGAGCCTGCAGGAAGTCGCGACGCTCATGCCGCATGACCTGATCAACCCCAAGCCCGTGGCGGCCGTGCTCAAGGAGTTCTTCGGCACCTCGCAGCTGTCCCAGTTCATGGACCAGACCAACCCGCTGTCCGAGGTGACCCACAAGCGCCGCCTTTCGGCTCTCGGACCCGGCGGCCTGACCCGCGAGCGCGCCGGCTTCGAGGTGCGCGACGTGCACACCTCGCATTACGGCCGCATTTGCCCCATCGAGACGCCGGAAGGACCGAACATCGGCCTTATCGTCTCGTTGACCACGCTTTCGCGGGTCAATGATTACGGCTTCATCGAGACGCCGTATCGCGTTGTCAGTAATGGCCAGGTTACCGCCGAAATCCATTACCTGGACGCTTCCCGCGAAGGCGATCACGTCATCGCCCAGGCCAACGCGCCGCTGGACGAGAACGGTTACTTCGCGAACCCGCTCGTCACGGCGCGCATCAAGGGCGACGTGTTCATGGCTCCGCGCGAGGACGTCACGCTCATGGACATCTCGCCGGGGCAGATCGTCTCCATCTCCGCGGCGCTGATCCCCTTCCTGGAGCATGACGACGCCAACCGCGCGCTCATGGGCTCCAACATGCAGCGTCAGGCCGTGCCGCTCATCAGCACCGAGAAGCCGCTGGTGGGCACTGGCATGGAAAGCACCGTGGCCCAGGATTCCGGCGCCTGTCTGCTGGCCGAGTTCGACGGCACCGTGTCTTTCGCCGATGCCGATCGCGTGGTGGTGGTCTACGACGGAGAGGTCTTCCCGGAATCCGGCGGCGTGCGCGCCTACGAGCTGCAGAAGTACCACAAGTCCAACCAGAACTCGTCCTTCGGCCAGAAGCCGCGGGTTAATCCCGGGCAGGTGGTCAAGAAGGGCGACGTGCTTGCCGACGGACCGGGTATCCAGGACGGCTATCTGTCCCTGGGCAAGAACCTGCTCGTGGCCTTCATGCCCTGGTGCGGTTACAACTTCGAGGACTCCATCCTCATCTCCGAGCGCGTGGTCAAGGAGGACGTGTTCACCTCCGTGCATATCGAGGAGTTTGAGCTGGTCGCCCGCGACACCAAGCTTGGACCCGAGGAGGTCACGCGCGACATTCCCAACGTCGGCGAGGAGATGCTCAGGAACCTCGACGAGTCCGGCATCATCCGCATCGGCGCCAAGATCGCGCCCGACGATATCCTGGTCGGCAAGATCACGCCCAAGGGCGAGACGCAGCTGACTCCCGAGGAGAAGCTGTTGCGCGCCATCTTCGGCGACAAGGCTCGTGACGTGAAGAACACCTCCCTCAAGGTTCCGCCCGGAATCGAGGGGACGATCATCGACGTGAAGGTTTTCAACCGTCGTTCCAGCGACAAGGATGAGCGCACCAAGCTTATCGAGGATTATGAGCTGCACAAGCTCGATCGCAAGGAGGCTCTGCACATTCAGGGTCTCAATGAGGCGACGATCAAGCGTATATGGGCCGTTGCGGAAAATAATCGCGTGAACCAGACCATCATGGGCAAGAGGAAGGGCGAAGTGCTCCTGGAGGAGAACAAGCCCTTGACCATGGAGGTCCTGGAGCAGGTGCCGCTCAAGAAGCTGGCCGGCCTGTTCGTCAGCCGCGACACCAACGAGTCGGTCAAGCAGATCCTGGACGACTACGAGCGCCAGGTTCGTTTCATCCGTAACGTCTACGAGCGCAAGAAGGCCAAGGTCACCGAGGGCGACGACCTGCCTCCGGGCGTTATCAAGATGGTCAAGGTCTACATCGCCGTGAAGCGTAAGCTGAGCGTGGGCGACAAGATGGCCGGCCGTCACGGCAACAAGGGCGTCGTGTCCAACATCCTGCCCGAGGAGGACATGCCCTTCTTTGCCGACGGTACGCCCATGGACATCGTGCTCAACCCCCTGGGCGTGCCTTCGCGTATGAACATCGGCCAGATCATGGAGACGCACCTTGGCTGGGCCGCCAAGGAGCTGGGCAAGCAGTTGGCCGAGCTGGTGGACTCCGGCGCGGCCGATGAGATCCTGCGCCAGCAGGCCAAGGAGATCTTCACGGACATGGGCGGTCTCATTGACTCCATGGACTCCGAGGAGCTCAAGGCCAGCCTGCGCGATCTTCGCAAAGGCATCGTGTGCAAGACCCCGGTCTTCGACGGAGCCACCGAAGACGACATATGGGGTCTGCTCAAGAAGGCCGGCTTGCCCGAGGACGGCAAAAGCGTGCTCTATGACGGCCGTACCGGCGACACGCTGCACAACAGGGTCACCGTGGGCATCATGTACATGCTCAAGCTGCACCACCTGGTCGACGAGAAGATCCACGCCCGCTCCACCGGCCCATACTCCCTGGTCACGCAGCAGCCTCTGGGCGGCAAGGCCCAGTTCGGCGGCCAGCGGTTGGGAGAAATGGAAGTCTGGGCCCTGGAGGCGTACGGCGCTGCCAACCTCCTGCAGGAGTTCCTGACGGTCAAATCGGACGACGTCACCGGACGCGTCAAGATGTACGAGAAGATCGTCAAGGGAGAGAACTTCCTGGAGTCGGGCCTGCCCGAATCCTTCAACGTCCTGGTCAAGGAGCTCATGTCCCTGGGCCTCGACGTGACGCTCATCCCCGAGGAGCGCAAGAAGACCGGCAAGACGCGGCCTAACGAAAGGTAGCGCCGGCTTGCGGGCGAGGCTCCTTGGCATGATTCGCAACCTTGATAGTGCGAGGGTTTAAATATGACGTTGGATGATCTGTTCGCATTCCGCCAGACTTCGGCCACGAACATCCCTGCCCAGGGGATCAAGGCCATGAAGATCTCCATCGCGTCGCCCGAGAAGATCCGCGAGTGGTCCTTTGGCGAGGTGAAGAAGCCGGAGACCATCAACTACCGGACCTTCAAGCCGGAACGCGACGGTCTCTTCTGCGCCAAGATCTTCGGGCCGGTGAAGGACTACGAGTGCAACTGCGGCAAGTACAAGCGCATGAAGCACCGTGGCATTGTCTGCGAGAAGTGCGGCGTCGAGGTCATCGCATCCAAGGTGCGGCGCGAGCGCATGGGCCACATCGAGCTGGCCGCGCCCGTGGCGCACATCTGGTTCCTCAAGACCTTGCCTTCAAAGATCGGCACCCTGCTGGATATGACCATGGCCGATCTGGAGAAGGTGCTCTACTTCGATTCCTATGTGGTCATGGACCCCCGGGACACGAACCTGGCCAAGTACCAGGTCATTTCCGAGGACCAGTACCTGCAGGTCATCGACCATTACGGCGAGGAAGCCATCAGCGTGGGCATGGGCGCCGAGGCCGTGCGCGCTCTGTTGGAAGAGCTTGACCTGGAGAAGATGCGAGTCGAGTTGCGCGAAGAGTCGCAGACGACCAAGTCGCAGACCAAGAAGAAGAAGCTGACCAAGCGGCTCAAGATCGTGGAGGCCTTCAGCGATTCGGGCAACAAGCCCGAATGGATGATCATGGAGGTCATCCCGGTCATCCCGCCCGAGTTGCGGCCCCTTGTGCCGCTGGACGGCGGCCGCTTCGCCACTTCGGACCTGAACGATCTGTACCGCAGGGTCATCAACCGCAACAACCGCCTGAAGAGGCTGCTGGAGCTGGGCGCGCCGGACATCATCATCCGCAACGAGAAGCGCATGCTCCAGGAAGCCGTGGACGCCCTGTTCGACAACGGTCGCCGCGGCCGGGCCATCACGGGCACCAACGGTCGCCCGCTCAAGTCCCTGTCGGACATGATCAAGGGCAAGCAGGGCCGCTTCCGCCAGAACCTGCTCGGCAAGCGCGTTGACTACTCCGGCCGTTCGGTCATCGTGGTGGGCCCCAAGCTCAAGCTGCACCAGTGCGGCCTGCCCAAGAAGATGGCCCTGGAGCTGTTCAAGCCGTTCATCTACTCCAAGCTCGAGGAGCGGGGCTACGCCTCTACCATCAAGAGCGCGAAGAAGATGGTCGAGCGCGAGGAGCTGGTGGTCTGGGACATCCTGGAAGAGGTCGTGCGCGAGTACCCCATCATGCTCAACCGCGCCCCGACCCTGCACCGCCTGGGCATCCAGTCCTTCGAGCCGCTGCTGGTGGAAGGCAAGGCCATCCGCCTGCACCCGTTGGTCTGCTCGGCGTACAACGCCGACTTCGACGGCGACCAGATGGCCGTGCACGTGCCGCTCTCCGTGGAGGCGCAGATCGAGTGCCGCGTGCTCATGATGAGCACCAACAACATTCTCTCGCCCTCCAACGGTTCGCCCATCATCAACCCGAGCCAGGACATAGTGCTCGGGCTGTATTACCTGACCGTGGAGCGTTCCTTCAGCAGGGGCGAGGGCAAGATCTTCGCCGACCAGATGGAGGTCATCGCGGCTGTCGATAACGAAGTCGTGGACCTGCATTCGCGCATCAAGGTGCGCATCGACGGCAAGCTGCACGACACCACGCCGGGCCGCGTGATCGTGAGCGAGATCCTGCCCGCGGAGATGAGCTTCGAGATGGGCAACGTGGTGCTTAACAAGAAGAACATCGCCCGTCTGGTCAGCGAGGCTTACCGCACCTCCGGCATCAAGGCCACTGTCATCCTTTGCGACAAGCTCAAGGACATGGGCTACGAGTACGCCACCCGCGCCGGCGTGACCATCGGCGTCAAGGACCTCAACATCCCGGAAAAGAAGGCGCCTCTGCTGCAGGCTTCCCATGACGAGGTGGACGACATCGAGCGTCAGTACCAGGAAGGCATCATCACCCGTACGGAGAAGTACAACAAGGTGGTGGACGTCTGGACCAAGTGCACCAACGATGTTGCCAAGGAGATGATGAAAGAGATCTCCACGGACATCCTGGTGGACCCCAAGACCGGGAAGAAGGAAGCCAACACCAGCTTCAACCCGATCTACATGATGGTCACTTCGGGTTCCCGAGGCAACCAGGACCAGATGCGCCAGCTCGCCGGCATGCGCGGCCTCATGGCCAAGCCTTCGGGCGAGATCATCGAGACGCCCATCACGAGCTGCTTCCGTGAGGGCCTCTCGGTTCTGCAGTACTTCAACTCCACGCACGGCGCGCGCAAGGGCTTGGCCGACACGGCGCTCAAGACCGCCAACTCCGGCTACCTGACCCGCCGCCTGGTGGATGTCGTGCAGGACGTCATCATCAGCGAGATCGACTGCGGCACCGTGGACGGCCTGGAGGTCTCGCACCTCATCAAGGGCGGCGACATCAAACAGAAGCTGTCCGAGCGTGTGCTTGGCCGCGTGACCATGTTCGACGTGTACGACGACGAGAAGGGCGAGCTGATCATCCCTGCCAACACGGTCATCGATGAGCAGACAGCCCAGAAGATCGACGACGCCGCGCTCAACTCCATGACCATCCGTTCCGGCCTGACCTGCGCGAGCGGCCATGGCGTCTGCGCCATGTGCTACGGCCGCGACCTGGCCCGCGGACGCCTGGTCAACGTGGGCGAGACGGTCGGCATCATCGCCGCCCAGTCCATCGGCGAGCCCGGCACGCAGCTGACCATGCGCACGTTCCACATCGGCGGAACGGCCAGCCGCGAAATCGAGCGTTCCAGCGTGGAGGCCGGCCACAACGGCCGCGCCGTGCTGCACCGCGTGAAGACGGTCAAGAACGCCGAAGGCAACTGGATGGTGCTCAACAAGAGCGGACAGCTGTCCATCGTCGACGAGCAGGGACGCGAACGCGAGAAGTACCTGCTGCCTTCCGGCGCCAAGCTGTTCGTGGAGTCCGAGTCGCAGATCAAGAAGGGCCAGCTGCTGGCCGAGTGGGACCCCTTCAACGAGCCTTTCGTCTCCGACGTGGAAGGCACGGTGCGCTTCTCGGACATCATCGAGGGCAAGACCTACCAGGAGAAGATGGACGAGGCCACCAAGCGCTCGACCCAGACCATCATCGAGTACCGCTCCACCAACTTCAAGCCCGCCATCTCCATCGTGGACGAGGAGGGCAGGGTCAAGGTGCGGCCCGACAGCATGGTTAACGCCACCTTCCAGTTGCCGGTGGGCGCGATCATCATGATCCGCGACGGCGACCACGTGAAGGCCGGCGACATCATCGCGCGTAAGCCCCGCGAAACGTCGAAGACCAAGGACATCGTGGGCGGTCTCCCGCGCGTGGCCGAGCTGTTCGAGGTGCGCAAGCCCAAGGACCTGGCCGTGGTCTCCGAGATCGACGGCGTGGTTTCCTTCGGACCGGACACCAAGGGCAAGCGCAAGATCATCGTCACGCCCGAGACCGGCGACGCCAAGGAATACCTCATCCCCAAGGGCAAGCACATCACCGCGAGCGAGGGCGACTTCGTGGAAGCGGGCGAGCTGCTCACCGAGGGTTATCCCGAGCTGCACGACATCCTCAAGATCAAGGGCGAGAAGGTGCTGGCCCGTTACCTTGTGGAGGAGATTCAGGACGTGTACCGCTTCCAGGGCGTGAGCATCGACGACAAGCACATCGAGATCATCGTGCGCCAGATGCTCAAGAAGGTCAGCGTCACCGATCCGGGCGACACGACCTTCCTGGCTGGCGAGCAGGTGGACAAGCACAAGTTCATGGAGGAGAACCAGAAGTGCGTGATGGAGGGCCGCAAGCCCGCCGTGGCGGAGCCTCTGGTACTGGGCATCACCCAGGCCTCCCTGACCACGGATTCGTTCATCTCCGCCGCCTCCTTCCAGGAGACCACCAAGGTTCTCACCGAGGCCTCCCTGCAGGGCAAGGAAGACGCCCTGCGCGGCCTCAAGGAGAACGTCATCGTGGGCCGGCTCATTCCGGCAGGCACCGGTTACCGGCGTTACATGGACGCCGAGATCGACGTGCCCGAGCAGGCCGAGCGTCCCGACAAGTTCCTGGAGGAACTGGACGAGCCGCTGGGTGTGGCGGATCGCGAATAATCCAGGCTACATCGAACATGCAAGCAGGGCCGCCTTAAGGCGGCCCTGCTTTTTATTTGCGGGAACCGAAGCCCGCAGCAACGTGCACCTGAAATGTACAGCTAAGGTGCGGGGAGCGGCGCTCTATGCCGGCGCCCTGCGGGGAGAGGGCCAGAGAAATATGAGATCTGGCCCTCTCCATTCAAACGCAAGATGCCCTAAAATTCATAGCGCACGCCCGCCAGGAACTCGCTCGCTCGCAGTTCCGTGCGCACGGTGTTGCCGCCGTTCCTGTATTTCGCTGTGCCGAAATCGACATAGCGCCAGCCCAGATCGATCATCATGCGCTGGCTGGCGCGCAGGCCCACGCCGCCTCCGATATTCCAGGCCAGATCGGATGATTCGTCCTTGCCGCCGAAACTGGCATAACTTCCCGATACGCCGACATCAATGTCATGGAACGCCGAGCCCAGGCCAAGGCCCACGTACGGCTGCCACGCGGCGCCGGTGCGGAAGTCGTAATAGCCGTTCAGGAAAAGCGTGCTCACTCCGATGTCCGCATCAACCTTGGTGGCCCCGTTATAGTAGGAATAATCGAAGTCGCTGCGGCCCATGTATTCAAGCTCCAGGCGCACGGGCGTCCTGTAGGTGTAGTAGAAATCGTAACCGCCCAGGATTCCCAGGCCAAACACGCTTCCGTTGTCGTCCGAACCGGACAGGGTGTAACCGCGTCCAGGGGCGCGGATTTCCATGTCATCGCTGAACACGAATGACGGACCAAGGCGCAGCCCGACATAGGGCCCGCTCTTGTGCACTCCTTGGGCGGCTGCCTGGCTGGCGCAGCAGATCAGGAGCAGCAGAAGGGCGAGGCATGTTGTGTTGCATCTTTTCATGTCATCTTCCTTGGGTTGCGTTGTGTTTGCCTAGGTGCGCTTGGGCTGGGTCTGGAGAGCCAGGCACGCGGGATGACATTGAGCAAGATGCATGCACTTGCGCAACATTTTGAATTTGCTGATGGCGGCTCAACGCAATGTAAAAACAAGTGCGCAAGGTTTGCGCTGGCGTCACGAAAACAGCGCATCGATTCACTGCCGACAATTCATATGGCAGTGCGTAATTTGAACCCAACGTTTGCAGCAAAATGCAGGCGATATGTCCAAGGGTAAGTTATTCTGCCTGGCTGTACGAGTCGGAATGATCTGTCTGGTGTGCTGCAAGCGTTCTATAGTCCCCAGCCGTAGGAAGTTTACAACCGAGCCAGGAGCCTTACAGGAGACCAAGCAGCCAAGGAGGTCTCCAGGTGCTCAGGATAGACCCGAGGTGGGGAGAGACGGCAAAGAGCCTGCTTG
>JAEYOJ010000070.1 GCA_023411815.1 Pseudomonadota bacterium
GCGTGGGGAGGGCGGAGCCCTCCCCACATTCCCTTCTACAGAGCGAGTTCGAAGCTCGATTCGGGGTCGTCGCGATCCTTGCGGGTCAGGATGGCGTCGAGGATCTTTTCCAGCAGGCGCAGGCCGCCCTTATAGCCCACGGTCGGGAAGTACTGGTGCCCGACGCGGTCGAGGATGGGCAGGCCGTGGCGCACCAGCGGGATGTCCTCGTCGCGGGCGATGTACTTCAGGTACGTGTTGCCGATGAGCAGGTCCACGGGGTCGTTCTTGATCCACTGGTGGAGCAGGAACATGTCGCCCTCGACCTTGACGTTGACCTCGTAGGGCACGTCCTTGGTGATCTCGCGGATGCGCTCCTCGAACTTCTTGCCCGGCGTGCCGGTGACGATGTGCGCCGGGATCATGTCCAGGCTGACCAGGAACTCGGTCAGGGCGATGACCTGGTCGGGGTCGCCGGCCAGGGCCACCTTCCGGCGGTAGAAGTACTGGTGGTAGTCCTTCATGACGTCCACCAGCTGGCCGCGCTCGAAGGCGATCTCCGCGGGTACGGACTTGCCGGCCATCTTGCGCAGGGCGTCGATGAAGCGGTCCGTGGCGGTCAGGCCGAGCGGGAGATCGAGGATCTTGCAGGGCACCTTGTGCTCGGCGTCCAGGTACTTGGCGGCCTGGGCGCTGGCCCATTCGCCCAGGGCCAGGGTGCCCACGGAGTTGGCCGTGTCGCGCAGCTCGGCCACGGTCACGCCGCCTTCCGGGAACATGGTGTGCTTGCCGGTCAGGGGACCGTTGAGCACGCCGTCGGTGTCCGGGAAGAGGATGATGGGCGCTTCCATCATCCTGCACAGCCGCTTGATCTCGCCCATGTCCGAGGGCTCCACGAAGCCCGGGATGACGTTGATCTTGCCGTTCTTCTTGTCCTTCTTGGCCGCAAGCCCCTTGACCATACCGTGGACCATGTTGGAGAAGCCGGTCACGTGGCTGCCCACGTAGGAGGGCGTGGAGGCCGTCACGACGACCTTGCCCTCGGGAACCTTGCCTTCCTTGACGGCCTTGTCGGTGATCTGCGGCATGTCGTCGCCGATGGTCTCCGACAGGCAGGTGGAGTGCACGGCCACCACATCGGGATCATAGATCTCGAAGATGTTCTGGAAGGCCTGCAGCAGGTTGGCCTGTCCGCCGAACACGCTGGCGCCCTCGGTGAAGGAGCTGGTTCCGGCGTAGACGGGCTCCTTGTAGTGGCGGGTGAGCATGCTGCGATGGTAGGCGCAGCAGCCCTGCGAGCCGTGGCTGTGCGGCAGGCAGGAGTGGATGCCCAGGGCCGCGTACATGGCTCCCACCGGCTGGCAGGTCTTGGCCGGGTTGATGGTCAGAGCCGAGCGGCCCTTGATGTCCTTGGATGTATGTCTGAGCAGCGTCATATCCTGATCCTTCCTTGGGCTAGCCGACGTAGGTGGCGGACAGCTCGGGCTCCTTGTCCCAGGGGGCCTCGAGGTAGCTCCATATCTTGCTGTTCACCAGGCGGTCGATCTCCCGGTAGTAGTTCGCCGCGCCCTTGAAACCGGCGTAGGGGCCGCCGATGTCGTAGTTGTGCAGCTGCTTGAGCGGCACGCCCAGCTTCTCCACGGCGTATTTTTCCTTGATGCCGGCGCAGAAGACGTCGGGCTTCATGATCTCGATGAGCTTCTCGGTCTCCCAGGAGTTGATGTCGTCTATGACCAGGGTGCCCTTGTCCATGTCCGGGATGAGGCCTGCGTACTCCTTGAACTGGAATCCGGCTTCATCAAGCTTCTTCAGCTCCTCCTCGGTCTTGCGCGGGTTGTAGTTGGCCGCATCCTGCTCGACGTGGATCTCCTCGATGTTGCGGCTGTCCGCGTCGATCTTGATGTCCGGGATGACGCGCCGGCCTTCGTAGTCGTCGCGGTGGGCGAACTCGTAGCCCGCGCCGATGCTGCGCATGCCCAGCTCGTTGAACAGGTCCTGGTAGTGGTGGGCGCGGGAGCCGCCCACGAAGAGCATGGCCGTCTTGCCCGTGGTGCGCGGCTTGATTCCGGCCAGGACGGCGTCCACGTCCTTCATCTCCTCGGCGATGACCTCTTCCACGCGGTCGATGAGCTGCCTGTCGCCGAAGTACTGGGCGATCTTGCGCAGCGACTGGGCCGTGGACCTGGCGCCGATGAAGTTGACCTTGATCCAGGGGATGCCCCACTTGGTCTCCATCATGTCGGCCACGTAGTTGATGGAGCGGTGGCACATGACGCAGTTCAGGTCGGCCACGCCGGCGCGGGCGAACTGCTCGTAGGTCGAGTTGCCGGAGAAGGACGAGTTGAGCGTGATGCCGCACTTGTCCAGGATGCGCTCGATCTCGAAGGCGTCGCCGCCGATGTTGTACTCGCCGAGCATGTTGATGAGGTACTTGCCCTCGGGCCGCTTCATGTTCTCGCCGACAACGTGGGTGAATATCTGGTTGTTGGCGATGTGGTGGCCGGCGGACTGGGACACGCCCTTGTAGCCCTCGCAGGAGAAGGCGAAGATGTTCAGCTCGTGGTCCGGGTCCTGGGCGCGCAGCTTCTCCTTCATCTCGCGCGCCACGGCGTGCACGTCGTCGCCGATGAGGCCCACCGGACAGGTGGAGAACACGGCGATGGCCCTGGGTTTGAACAGGTCGTAGGCTTCCTGGATGGCCTGCCTGAGCTTGTTCATGCCGCCGAACACGATGTCGTGCTCGGTCATGTCCGTGGAAAAGCAGTACGTCATGAAGTTGGCCGCGTCCGGCGCCGAGGCGTCGGTCTGGTTGCGGCGAGTGAGCCAGGAATAGAAGCCGCAGCCGATGGGACCGTGGGTGATGTTCACGATGTCCCGCGTGGGGCCCAGGATAACGCCCTTGCAGCCCGCGTAGGTGCAGCCGCGCTGGGTGATGATGCCGGGGATGGTCCGGACGTTGGCCTGGATCTCCTTGGCCTGCATGGCCTCGGGCCCCTCGTGCACCAGGAACTGCTTGTCGCGCTTCCTGGCCACCTTGGTGGGGTATCGCTTGAGGATCTCTTCCTTGACCTCAGCGGGGTTCATGGCCTTCTTGGTAGGCATTGCTCTGCACCTCGTATGGCTTGCCGGCCGGCGGCCGGTCGCATGTCTGTAAGGCTTGATCACTCGTTCGTTTAATCGATGGACTTCTTGCCGAGCTCGCCGGTGCGCACGCGCACGCCGTCCAGAATGGGCATGACGAAGATCTTGCCGTCGCCCGGCTTGCCCGTGCGGTTCACCTTCATGATCGCGGACACCACGTCCTCCACCTGGTCGTCATGGACCACCGCGGAGAGCACACGCTTGGGGTACAGGCGGCCCTTCTCGCCCAGCAGCTCGGCGGCCTCCTCGTAGCCCTTGGCCGCGCCCTTGAGCAGCATGGTGTTCACCAGGCCCTTGCCCCGGCCCTGGGCCTCGCGGGCGAAGAAGGCCGCCACGCCCACGTCGGTCAGGGCCTTTTTGGTGACGTTCATCTTGTCCATGCGGATGACGGCCATGATCTCCTTCATATGGCCACCTCTTCGAGCTTGCCGGCCGCTGTCTCCTTGATGCCGGAGCTGACGGTGTACATCTCGTCCACCTGGGTGATGAAGATCTTGCCGTCGCCGAAGGCGCCCTTGTCGCCGGTGCGCGCGGCCTTCATGACGGTCTTGATGACGAAATCCTTGTCCTTGTCGTCGATGACGATCATGAGCATGACCTTGGGGATCTCGTCGTAGGTTATCTGGCCGATCTTGATGCCGCGCTGCTTGCCGCGGCCGGCCACGGAAAACTTGGTCACGGCCGGGAAACCGGCGTCCATGAGGGAGGCCAGAACGTCGTCAACCTTCTCGGGCCTCACGATGGCGCGAACCATAATCAGCATGGCGGTGCTCCTTTCTTCTCGCGTTGGTGTGTGCAGCGTGCGCTAGTTGGCGATGCCGTAGTCGATGAGCAGCTTCTCCAGCTCCTCGATGGACAGGGGCTTGGGCACCACGAACATGTCGTTCTTGTCGATCTTGCCGGCCAGGGCGCGGTATTCGTCGGCCTGCGGATGCTTGGGGTCGAAGTCGATGACCGTCTTGCGGTTGATCTCGGCGCGCTGGACCATGTTGTCGCGCGGCACGAAGTGGATCATCTGCGTGCCCAGCCGCTTGGCCAGCTCCTCGATCATCTCGCGCTCGTTGTCGACCTTGCGGCTGTTGCAGATGAGGCCGCCCAGGCGCACTCCGCCGGCGTCGGCGTACTTCACGATGCCCTTGCAGATGTTGTTGGCCGCGTACATGGCCATCATCTCGCCGGACACGACGATGTAGATCTCCTGGGCCTTGCCTTCGCGGATGGGCATGGCGAAGCCGCCGCAGACGACGTCGCCCAGAACGTCGTAGAAGGTGTAGTCGAGGTTCTTGTCTTCCTTGTAGGCGCCGAGCTGCTCCAGCAGGTTGATGGAGGTGATGATGCCGCGGCCGGCGCAGCCGACTCCGGGCTCGGGGCCTCCGGACTCGGTGCACATGGTGCCGCCGTAGCCCATCTTGATGATGTCCTCGAGCTCCACGTCCTCACCCTCCTCGCGCAGGGTGTCGAGCACGGTCTTCTGGGCCAGGCCGTGCAGCAGGAGCCGGGTGGAGTCGGCCTTGGGGTCGCAGCCCACGACCATGACCTTGTTGCCCATCTCGGCCAGTCCGGCCACGGTGTTCTGGGTCGTCGTGGACTTGCCTATGCCGCCCTTGCCGTAAATAGCGATTTTGCGCATGGAATGCCTCCTTCACGAATAGGCGCCGTAGGATGCGACGCGCTTGTAATGGCCTTAGGGCAAGGCATGTGCCATTCAATTAAATATTTGAAATAATTATATAAAAGTTCATAGCGTTTCTCGGAGCTATCGTGATGCCTACAATAGTGAAAGCTTTTGGCTCACACTATTGTAGGCTTTGTGGCTGCCTGGATGGGCGAGGCCTTGTCTTGCCGCGCGCTCGCGGTCTGGAATGCTTCGTGCAGCCTCCGTTGCGGGCCGGGCCTGGAGCAACGGCCGCAAACCAAGGAGACAAGCCATGCTCATCGACTCCACCCTGCGCGAAGGTGAACAACAGTTCGGCGTGTATTTCGACCGCGGACACAAGGAAGAGCTCCTGCGGCTGTCCCTGGCCGCCGGGATGGACGAGGTCGAGGTGGGCGCGGTGGGGCCGAATCCGGAGCACTGCCGCGAGCTGGAAGGGCTGCTGCTCTACGGGGCCATGCTCAAGGGCCGCCGCCAGAGCCTGAGCGTGTGGTGCGCCTGCCGGCCGGCGGACCTGCGCATGGCCGCCGGGCTTTCGCCAGACCGGCTGTGCATGACCGTGCCCGTGTCGGACGCGCACATCCGCCGCAAGCTCGGCCTGGACCGCCCGGCGCTCCTCGGCCATGTCTCGCGCATGCTCGACCTGGCCCGCGAACTGGGCGTCACCTATGTATCGTTGGGGTTGGAGGACGTGTCCCGCGCGGACTTGACCTTCGCCCTGTCCGTGGCCCGGCTGGCGCAGAGCAAGGGCGCGACGCGCCTGCGCCTGGCCGATACCGTGGGCGTGTTGGCTCCCTCCGAGACGGCCAGGCTCGTCAGCGCCTTCCGCGCGGCCGTGGACCTGCCCCTGGCCCTGCACCTGCACAACGACTTCGGCATGGCCACGGCCAACGCCGTGGAAGGCCTGCGCGCCGGGGCCGACTTCGTGGACGCCAGCGCCCTGGGCCTGGGCGAGCGCGCCGGGCTGGCCAGCCTGGAGCAGATCGCGGGCTACCTGACCCTGCGCCTGGGCGCGGAGGGCTACGACCTGGCCATGATCCGCGAGCTGTGCGCCTCGGCGGCCAGAGCGGCGGACATGAGCGTGCCGGCCAATGCGCCCCTGGTGGGCGAGCGCATCTTCTGGTGCGAGAGCGGGTTGCACGTGGACGGGCTGTACAAGGCCGCCGAGCTGTACGAGCCGTTCGAACCCTCGCGCGTGGGGTTGAGTCGCAGGATCGGCGTGGGCAAGAAGAGCGGCCGGGCGGCCGTCGCGCGCAGGCTGGGCGAGCTGGGTCTGGCCGCCTGCGGAGACGTGCAGGGCCTCACGGAACGTGTGCGCGCCCTGTCCGCGGCCAAGGGCCGGGCTCTAGAGGACGAGGAACTGCTGGTCTTGGCCAGGTAACCCCAAGAAGTGGTGGAACTTACGCAAAAACCGGAGAGGAACCAGCCGCTCTTGCCGGGCGGCTTGTTTCTCTCCGGCATTTCTCTTCGCCAGGCATTCGCCGACGTGATCACCGGTATCGCCCGCGGCCGGGGTTTTGCTTTCGGCCTGTTGCGGATATAGGCTGCGTCAGGGCAGCAATCCATTACAGACCACCGTGCAGCCATCGGGAGCATTATGCACAACCAGGCGCCGCATGCCGCATCTTTCGTGCAGGTCACCCATCGTTACAAAAGCGAAGTCCTCAGGCTTACCGTGCCCAAAGGCGAGAGCTTTCTGGTGGGAGACATCTTTCTTCGGGAGGAATACCCGCTGACCAAGCTGAAGGGTGTCTTCGGCCAGGCCGTCGTTCTCGACATCGGGGCCAACGTGGGGCTCTTCGCCATCTACGCCCGGCTGAACATCCCCAATTCCACGGTCCACAGCTTCGAGCCTTCGGGAATTCTGCGCAAGGCCTTTGAGATCAACACCGCTCCGTTCACGAACATACATCTGCATCCAGTAGCCCTTTCCGACCATGACGGGGAGCAGATCCTGTTTTTCAACGCCCACAAAACCGGACAGAGCTCCCTCAAGCCGGGCCACGAGCCAGTCGGCCAAGCCTTGGTCAATGAGACGGTCCGGGTGCGCGATGCGGGCAAGGCCCTGGACGACCTGCGGCTGGAGTCCGTGGACATCCTCAAGGTGGACACCGAAGGCTCGGAAATCGAGATCCTGAAAAGTCTCGGATCCCGTCTGGACCGCGTGAAGCATCTGTATCTGGAATACCACAGCCAGGCGGACAGAGAAGAGATTCACGAACTGCTGCCGGGCTTCGCCCTGCTTGGGCACTTCGAACGCGGGGAGACCGTCGGAATCCTGAAGTACATGAACAGAAGCCTTTAACCCCCGGCTCGCGAAGTCAGCCAGGCGGTTGCGATCATTCTGGAACTGGCCGCCAGGGAGTGAAATCCTCGGCAGGAGGCCGGGCCCTGATTCCCCGCAAGTTCCAAACGCAAGGTATCCGGCAGGAGTGGCCGTATTCACGCCGGACTGGTCGAACCCTGCAAAAAAGAACCAGGGGCCGCCCCCCCAGGCGTGCGGCCCCCGGGGGGTATGGCTCGCGCAATAGAAAAAACA
>JAEYOJ010000073.1 GCA_023411815.1 Pseudomonadota bacterium
TTACTGCATTAAAATTATAGTCCAATAGATATTTAGGTCACATTCATGTAATACCTAAACAATGGGCATTAAATCTAAGAAAGCAATCACCATCTCGATAGTCATCATTCTCTTGCTAATCTTCTTCCCGGAACTGTTTGCAATACTGGCGTATCCTGATATGAAAGTCCAGAGCGAGAACGAAATTAGAAACTTTGTCGGGACCATAGACCAGAATAGCACATCTTACGAAAAAATTGAAAAAATCATGGTTTTTGTGGTTCAAGACTATTACCAGACCTATGGAAACGTACCGACTCTCTATCTTGATCCCCTTATGAGGTTCCAAGTTTATGGAGATTTACCAACCAGCAGGTCTGAGAGACCACACATCAGATTGAATTGCTTGTTTCTTAGCGAGGACCCCTATCGTATAGCATACTATAAAACCGGAGCGTGTGGGGAGTTAGCTATACTTTTCAATAAAGTGGCAACAGAGGCCAATTTGAATTCGAGGATGGTGAAGACGAGCGCCGAAGATCACATGTGGAACGAAGTATATCTTGACGGTCGATGGGTCCATGTCGATCCAACACTGTATTACCATTACTCTAAAGGCATACTGGAATATGAAAAATTGTGGTTTGATCATCCCAGCGCTTACTCCGAACTGGGGTGGTATGGGGGTTATTCAAAGGTATTCGTTCATGGCACAAAACTAGACGTTTCGTCTAAATATTTTAACATAAGCAACATTTCTGTTCATTTCTTAGAACCTGCAGATCGGATCAGGGTTAAACCAATAGCTGGAAACCGGTATTCCTTTGAGGATACCATCGAGGGATTCCAATATTCATTTGATATCGGCTGTAAAGAGTATTCAATAACCGCTGAAAAAGACGTTATACCCTTTTTCCTAGTGATGCAGGACACCTGCAATTTCACCGCAGTTGATAATGCTACGATTCAAGTTGAACTGAGCCCGCATACCGTAAAACCAACAGCGCTCTTACAATTCATTTTTTTGATGATTGTAGTCCTTGGCAGTGGATATTCAATCGGAATTCTGCTTCGAAACAGTAAAAAGAACAGTTAATTTTTTTCATTCTCTTCAAAGTTGACTCAGACGCACTCCACCGTGGGTTTCACATGTGATTCTTCGTTCATTTCGGGATATGCGAACAGTAACCCGGTTTGAACAAAATAATCAAGACCAGCTGACCGTCCCGACCGGCCGGATCCCCTGATTATCGTCGCATACGATCAGCTTTGAGGACAACGGAGCACTTCTTGCATCCCGCAGTCTGAATCAACCCATCCTGAAAGCATGGGGTATTGATCCAAACACTAACGCTGGCCCATTCCGACCTGAACAGTTCCTGTACTTACAGTATCACAGAGAAAACATCTTTGAGAAGGATATGGAGAGTTCAGAAACATAAATATGCAGTTCGTTAAAACAAGCAGAAATAAGTCATGGAAGAGATGAGCCGCCACAAGTTGAAGAACAGGCAGATGCCACGATCGGATGCGCAGTCTGCCGATCGGCGATTCCCGCAAGATGGATTGAGGGGTCGCAGGCTAGTGGACATACTCACCCATCTCCGAAAACAGATATGCGAGGGGTGGGATTCGAACCCACGGACTCCTTCGAGAACGGATCTTAAGTCCGTCGGTGTTGGCCGGGCTTACCTACCCTCGCTCAAAAGATCCAATAACTATTGTCAATTGCATGTAATAAGTCCGATGCCCGATAACGGCTTCGGCAGACGACGAGATCTAGTAACCTTTTTTAGTATTAAATCTTAAGTCCGGCGCCGTTGGCCGGGCTTGGCTACCCTCGCTCGAAAAGTGCCATTACCTATTCTCCACCGCATGTATTAAGTCCGACGCCCGCATGCCGCCGGCGAAAACCCGGATCCGGCAGCCGTTCTCCAGGGCGACTCCCGGGGCCAAAGGTATTTGAGGACGGGGCCGAAGATTGGAGGCTGCATGGAGAGAGACCGTAACCCGGACAGTCCCGAAGTGCCCTACTGGCACGTCCGGACCGACGAGAACGGCGTGAGCCGGCAGGACCGCTGCCGGATGAGCGACTTTCAGTTCGCGAGCGTATCGAGCGGTGCCGCACCGTCGTGGATCGGGAGGCCCGGCGACCCGGCTCGCCGCGTCGTCGTCCTCGTCCTCCCCGCGGGCTGGGTCGGCGAGTGGCATGAGAACCCGGAGCCGCAGTGGATCGTGCCCCTGTCGGGGCGCTGGTTCGTCGAGACCATGGACGGCACCCGCGTGGAGATGGGGCCGGGGGAACTCTCGTTCGGGAACGACCAGAACACCCGGCCTGACCATCGGGGGCGCAGGGGACACCGTTCCGGAACCGTAGGTGACCAGCCCGCGGTGCTGATGCTCGTCCAGGTGGAGCGCGGGCCCGACCCCGGCCGGCCGTGCCTGGAGGGATAGCAAGACCTGATCGTGGAGGCATAGACCCAACTCCTGAACTCCGCGGCTCGAAGCCTACGGCTTCTCAAACTCCTTCCCCAAAGGGAAG
>JAEYOJ010000140.1 GCA_023411815.1 Pseudomonadota bacterium
GGCCAAACGCCGCTTCGACGTCCAGCGCTGAACACTCTCCTGCGGGTTCTCGTCCATCGGTAGCCACTCCTTCCACGTGCTTCTCGCACGTCTTGTTCGTGGCTTCAATTTCTAGGGGAGCGGTATAGTCCTGTCCTACAACTGGTGCTGGAACGACCTCAAGGAATTAGGCAAGGCGTTCAAAAGTTTCGCCATCACACTGGCTCATCGGCCAGAGGAGGTGCTGCGACGCTGCAAGCCTGTTATGTCAGTTTCCTGAGGCGGGGGACTATAATGGCGATCGGAATGTTTGGCATGTCTTCAAAATCACTGATGGATGTCAGATAACCAGACCCTAAAGCATTCTGCGATAAAGACATTTATACATGGACCTATAGGCCTGAGAGGTACAATCCTCTACGCCGAATCGAATCCGCACGATGCACTGAAATCACCAGTCGGCTTCGTCAACCGGTCTCCCTCGCACATCTCCATGGCCGCCGAGTTCCTTCGTGCTCCTCACATCTTTGAACCAAGAACCGTCAGCATGCATTTCGAACTGAACGCATATCGATTATCTTGTAAGCGATCATCATTGAGACGACCTGTTCCACCGCTCTTTTCTAAGCTCTCTTGATCGTGCTGCGAGGCGTGCCGTCCAGGTGGCCATTGGCCCGGCGTGCAACCGGTGGCTCACTGACATGATTTCTCGCGCTGTCATAAGCCGTTGAATTATTAGAGACGTAGCACTGGATGCATACAAAGCAATGGACGGAATCTGTATGGTCGTATGTAATCATGCTGGACTGTAATGAGCTGCTAGCGTTTACTCCAGACTAAACCCTCTTAATAATAACATTATATATAGGAGACAGTCCATGCAGCACATTTACATTGCCACGGCACCCAGAAGGCTGGTCGAGGTGCTGACCCTCGACCAGCACGGAAACTGGCTCACAGCCTTCGGCAATGGCCATTTCCTTCCAAGCAGGGAGGAACTGGGCCTGACGGCCTGCCCCTTTTGCGAGGACGAGCGCCAGAGCGGGCTGTGCAAGGCCGAGAAGGGCATCTACAGCATCGCCAACACCTTTTCCGACGTGGCCTCCATCGAGACCATGACAATGGTCATGGTCAGGACCGACGGCCAAATCCTCACGCGCGTGGAGCCGGCGCAGCGCGGCCTGACAAACCTGTTCATCACTGCCCTGTCCTTCTCGGGCTGTCCCAAGCTCTCTCTCATGAGCTGGTCCTGGGACTATTACGTGGCCTCGGCCAATGACAAGGACCTGTTCTACGCCTTCTTCTCGGCCTTCCTCACGGGCAAGTACCTACAGATGGAGGAAAAGAACAACGGTGAACTGCGCCAGGAGTTCATGGCCGAGATCCGTGATCTGTACGAAACGCTCAACCTTTTCGTTGGCAATATAAAAAAGCTATCCACCCAGGACGCGAACATGAACGCGTTCATCAGCCTCATCGACCTAACCACGCTCTTTCAACTGCGTATCGACAAATACCTGGGACACTTCCGTAGCATAATGGCCAAGGAAGTCCCTCTGCATAACTGCCCAATGTTGCACAATTGTCCATAGATAGACGGGCAAAGCGGACCGGAACGGCCTGCCGGATGCATGGCATCAGGCTGTGCTGGCTGAGCGTTGCTCAGCCAGCACAGCCTGAAGAATCCAGGCCTATATTTGGTAGCCTACGCCTGATGGATCTTGCCGGTGACTCCAAAAATGCTATGCCACGACTGGAGAAGTCGCCAGCCGACAGATCCGCGGCAGATAGAGCAGTAGACAAGCCGGCACGTTCGGCCGACCTCAGAATGGCGGCAAGGTTGCCTCGGCGGCCAGACCCGTGAGCACGGCGTAAACCACCAGGGCCAGGATGGCCCGCAGCAAACCGAAAAAGTCGTTGCTGGGCGGATCGCCTCTTTCAAGGCTGTAACGGCCGCTTTTGCGTGACTGCGGACCCATGCCAGCTCCTCCTGTGCACACGCCTCGCGGACTGCCCCAGGAGCAGTCCGCGAGGCTACATTGCCACAGTGGTTGGGATTGGCAATCGGCCGCAGGATCGACCCGTTGTCGGACTGAGGATTACGCAGGCATGAGAACCGGCCAGTCGGCGGCCAGGAGGGGCTGAGCCGGGCGAGGTCGAGCGCCCCGGCCTCCGAGCCCCGGCCTGAAAGCCGCAGCCGAAGGCGCTCAGCCTCTCCCCGTCTTGCAGGCCCTGGCCTGTCCGGCTCTCGGGCGCGAGCCCTCCTTATGCCCGGCGGCGAACAGCCCTGGCAGGCGCATGCCCGAAACAGCCAGTATGCCAGCCAGCACCAGGCCGCAACCGGCCAGCATGCCCAGCGTGGGCGTTTCGCCCAGCACCAGGGCCGACAGGGCCACGGAACTCACGGGCAGGGCCGCCGTGGCCACCCCGGCCCTGGAGCCGTCCACACGCGTGACGCCCCAGAACCAGAAGAAATAGCCGCCAACGGTGATGACCACGGCATACCAGACCACGGCCAGCCAGGCTTCGGAACCGGCAGCGGGCCAGCCGTACCGCCAGGCCTCCCACAGCCCGGCGGGCAGAAAGAAAACCAAACCCAGCAGGGACAGGAGCGTGGACACGGCCAGGGGCGAAAGACGCCGCCGGTCCTCGGGCAGGGCCTTGCGCACGAGCAGGAACAGCGTTTCGCAGCCCACGGCGGCCAGGACCAGCAGATTGCCGAGCACTGGACGGGAGGCCAGTTCGCTTCCTCCCCCCACGCTCTCAAGATTGATGGCCGCCACGCCAGCCACGGCCAGGGCTATGCCGGTCAGCGACCTGCCGCGCGGCCGCTCGCCGAAGAACAGCCACGCGGCCAGGCCCATGAAGGCCGGCGTGGCGCTGGTGATGATACCGGCCGAAGCCGGGCTGGTCAGGGCCAGGCCCTTGAGCAGAAACACGGTGAAGGCGAAGGAGCCCAGGAAAGACTGGGCCGCCAGCATGGCCCAGGTGCGCCTGCCCAGCCGGGGCAGGCCGCCCTCGGCGAGCAGCAGCGCGGGCGCGAGCAGGGCCGAGGCCAGGGCGAAACGCAGGGCCGAGCCCAGGAACACGGGCAATTCCTCGACCATGAGCCTGCCGGCCACCACGGAGCTGCCGACCATGACCATGGCCAGCAGCAGCGAGCCCATGGGAAAGATGCGGGATGGATCGCGCATGTACGCCTCCTGATTGAGAGACGTACTCTACTTCGCTGCAGCTGGGGAATCTTGGACGATCTTGCGATATCGTCCAGGAGTCAGGCCGTACTGGCGCTTGAAGGCCCGAGTCAGGTGGCTCTGGTCCGCGAAGCCGGCCTCGGCCGCCACCTGGGCCAGGGACAGCGGTCCGGCAAGCAATTCCCGCGCGGACTGCACGCGAACCTGCACGAGATAAACGTGGGGGGTCAGGCCGGTCTCGCGATCGAAAACGCGCAACAGGTGAAAGGGGCTCAACCGGGCGGTTTCGGCCAACTCGGCAAGATGCAGATCCTCACGGTACCGTTCGTGGATGAGCTGGCGCACCCGGCGCACGGCCCCACTTTCGTCACCAAGCCTGGGCCAGCGCCAGAAACCGTCGGCGTGGCGCTCCACCCAGGTCGCCAGCACGCGCCGCACGAGCGTCTCCCGGGCCATGGCCGGCGCGCCGGCCTGTACGGCCACGGAATGGGCGCGCAGGACGTCCAGCGCGAGAGCGGGGTCGTGGAGCACTCCGGGCCGGAAATGCGGCAGGCTCGGACGCGGGGAAAGCTCTCCGGCGACCTCCCGCAGGGCCTCCGGCGGCAGGTAGAACATGCTGTAGCTCCAGCCCTGCCCGTCGGCCGCCCGGCCGTCGTGAGCCTCGCCCGGGATGACCAGATTGATGCTGCCCGCCGGGGCGCGCAAGGTCTCGCCGCGATAGCGGAAGCTCAGCGCGCCGCGCTCGATGACGCCCAGGGCGTAGCCTTCGTGGGTGTGGCGTGAAAAGGTCTGGGTCAGGTAGGTGGCGCGCAGCCACTCCACTCCGCCCAGCATCGGCAGGCGATTGAACTCGGTGCGCTCGTTCATGCCGGACAGTCGTCCATCGGCTCCAAAAAGTCCATACGGGCCTGGGCGGCCATCCGAGGCCGCATCATCCGTGAAACCGGCCTGAAGCACGGCGCTCACGCACAATGCTCGGGGCCTTGTCGACAATCGCGAAGCCTCTTTGCCACAGAGAAGCCACTTCGGCAGCCGATCACGGCATGCGGAGGCTTCAGGCCGCTTTGACTGCAGCCCCCCTGCGTTCCGGCTCCTGACAGAAAGACTGTTGTGCGGCAAGCGGAGCATTGATGAGCAGATATTGCACAGTCCTGCCCGTTGGATTGCGCACGTGCAGCACGGTTTCCGGCGCTGCTTCCAGGCCCTCTCCCTGGTCGATGCGCAGTTCGCGCCCTTCGGTGAGCGCCTCTCCCTGCTCGCCCTCCACACGCAGCGCGCCGCAAAGCACGAAGAGGAACAGCCTCCGTTCACCGGGGATGAGCATTTTCTTTATGGACTTTGGCTGCATGCGCTCCAGGCGTGAACACAAGCCCGACTCGGTCAGGTGCGTCCAGCCCTCCTCGGCCAATCCCCAGAGATACAGGCCGGCTTCGGAGCGATCGATCTTGCGTATGTACATGTCGTAACCCTCCATGGTTCGCGTGAGGGGCCGCAAGGCCCTTCCCCCCTCTACTTTTGCAAGGGAAGGGCCGTTTGCTCGGGCCGTTTCCAGGCTACTCCAAAGGCACGCAGATCTCCGTTATCAATTTGTCCGCGGGCGTGAAGCTCGGATCGTTGCGATATATCTCGAAAGCGGGTTCGTCGCGCGGCTTGAGGCCCTGTTCCGGCAGCCAGCCGCCATAGAGGTCCTTGTAGGCCTGTTCCAGCCCGCTGTACGGGCCCACATGCACGGCCACGGCATACTTGCCGCCAGGGACGGTCATGATGCCGATCTCACCCTCGCCCTGCACCGAATCGGGCACGCTCACGCAGGCGTCGAAGCGCAGGATCTCGGTCGGAGTAGAGGCCGGATCATCGTAGCTGATGCCGATGGCCAGGGTGTCCGGGCCGAGCAGGCCCTTTTGTCCGGCCCAGCCGCACAGCTTCCGCCAGGCTGGCTCGCAGGCCGCGTAAGGTCCCACATGCCGCACGCAGGCCACGCGAATGGGCTCGAAGGTCTTGATGCTGATGTCCATGTCTTTTCCTCCGGACAACGATACGGGTATGAGTTCCAACACATCGGAGGAAACGATGGCTTTTAGCCTGGACTGATCGCGGAATTCGCTGGGCGGCAAGCCGTACATGGCTCGAAAGGCCCTGGTGAAGGATTCGTGCGCCCCATAGCCGGCCTCCAGGGCGACATCCACCACGGGAACCTCTGTCTCGGCCAACCTCCGGGCGGCCCGGACCAGCTTCATGCGCCGCACGTAGCCCGCCACGGTCATGCCCAGCATGGACCTGAACACGCGATGGAAGTGGAAGGCCGAGAAGCAAGCCTCGGCCGCCAGCTCCTCCAAAGGCAGATCGCGATCCAGGTTGGCCTCGATGTAGTTCATGACGCGCACCAGCCGCATGCGATAATCCACTTTGCAGACCCTGTTCATCGTCTCTCCCCGGACACGGACCATACCCCCCGGCCTCATGGACGGCTTGACGTTTCTTGCCTTATTCGGCTCTACCCTGACGCATGCCCAGCGCTTTTCCAGCAATCCTTGCGACGGCCTTGTCCGGCGGGTATGCTGATTTTGCCCGTCCTGCAACCCACAAGGAGGCGGCCATGTCCACGACCATGTTCCTGCTCGTCATTCTGGCCATCGGCGTGCTCTATCTTGTTTTTTTCAACCGCATGGAGGTACGCCGGGACCGGCGCAAGCCGCGCGAGGAGAATCCTGTCCGCCGCTGGCTCACGGGCAAGCACGACGACGAGGACTGATGCCTCTCGGAAAGCGGGCGGCCGGACCCGCCTGTCCGAAGTTCCCGGCGGCGAGGCGCCCTGGGTTCCACGCCCCCTGCGCAGCGCCGCGGCTTTACACCCAGGGCCGTTCAGTCTATGCAAGCCCACGATCCGATTGGCCTTCTTGCAGGGGGATCCATGTTAGCATCCGTGGCGGTCGCCATCGAGCGCCTGTTCCTGCCCATAGCCGTGCTCTTCTCGGCCGTGGCCTTATGGCAGCCGGAAACCTTCACCTGGATAGCGCCGCACATTCCTCTGGGCTTGGGAATCATCATGTTCGGCATGGGCCTGACCCAGGATGTGGGCGATTTCGCCGCGGCGGTCAGACAATGGAAGGCCGTGTCCCTGGGCGTATTCCTGCAATTCGGCATCATGCCCGTGACGGCCCTGGGCCTGGCCAGGCTTCTGCATCTGCCGGCCGAGGCGGCCCTGGGACTGATCATCGTGGGGGCCTGCCCCGGGGGCACTGCCTCCAACGTCATCGTCTACCTGGGACGGGGCAACGTGCCCCTGTCCGTGCTCATGACCACGGTTTCCACCCTGCTGGCGCCGCTGGCCACGCCGGGGATCGTCTGGCTGCTTCTGGGCGAGCATATCGACGTGCCGCTGGGGTCCATGGTGCGCTCGGTTGCCAGCATCGTGCTTCTCCCCGTGCTGGCCGGCCTGTTCGTGCGCAGCCGGGGCCGGATACTGGCCAGGCGCGCCCTGGATCGGATCGTGCGCATTTTCCCTTCGGTGTCCATCCTGACCATCTCGGCCATCATCGCCTGCGTCATCGGCCTCAACCGCGCGACCCTGCTGGACTTCCCCGTGCTGGTCATGCTGGCCGTGCTGCTGCACATCAGCCTGGGTTTCGGGCTGGGCTACCTCGGAGGACGCCTGGCCGGGCTGTCCAGCCGCGACGCGCGTACCGTGGGCGTGGAGGTGGGCATGCAGAACTCCGGGCTGGGCGTGACCTTGGCCATGCGTTATTTCAGCGCCGCCGCGGCCCTGCCGGGCGCGATCTTCTCCCTGGCGCAGAATCTGGCAGGCATCGTCTGGATAAGATTCTGGAGGACCGTTCCGACCGAGGATAAGCCCGCGTAAGCGGAACACGCCGCGTTTCGTCACACGACCGGAATTCATGGCTGATAAACCAACGGCCGCGGAGTGCCCGTGGCCTTGATTGATTCTTTCCGACCTTCACCGTATCCTGTTTTTTCAGAGCGCCATGGTAGAAGATATCCGTGAACCCATCAGGCTGCGCATCGGGGCGGCACTCGTATCCGAGGGACTCATCAGTGTCGAGCAACTCCGCTCGGCTCTGGATATGCAGGCCCGCTATCCCCAATTCACCCTGGGCCAGCTTGTCTCCATCCTGCACAAGGTGCCAATGGAAGCCATCGACGAGGTGAACGTGCGCAGGATGGCCATGCCCTTGTTCGAGCCGGCGCTCAGGTTGCGTCTGGAGCAACTGGAGCGCAGGGACAAATACCAGCGGGGGATGATCGCCTCGGGCTTCGTCACGGTCATGGAGGCCGAGCCCGTACGTTATGAGACCAAAACCGTCGAGTCCCATCTCTACGAACGCAACGGAGAGGATGGGCTGCAGAAGGTCTTCTCGCGCTATGTCGTCACCGACCTGCTGATAGCCGTCATCCTGCGCGCCAGGGTGGGCGAAATCCGCGGCATAGTCCAGGCGGAGCATAGCAGCCGGACGCGTCAGGTCGTCATCGCGGACAGCGACGACCGCCTGTCCAGCACGCTCTACTACGATCTCAAGGCCCTGTATCTGCGCTCAATCGGCGGCTGACATCCCGCCTTGAGGCTCAAACCGTCCGGTTCCCGAAACGGCCAGTTTGATGCGGCCCATCAGTGGCGCCCGCCACATCAATTCAGCATGTCCGACGCGGGCTGGCAGGCAAGATACGTCTTCAGCGTGGCCTCCCGCGCCGGGTCGTCCCAGCTCAGCGTCATGGCCCCGCAATCCGCGGTGGTCCAAAGCGGCAGGCCGCCCTCGGCCAGGGCCTTGCGCACCTTGTGGCCGGGAAAGCCCCAGCGGTTGAGGTAGCCCGAGGAGGCCAGGACCAATCTGGGCGAAACCCGCGCATACAGTTCGGGGCTCAGGCTCGAATCGCTCCCGTGATGCGGCAGCACCAGGACTTCGCTGCGCAGATCGGCCTCGCGGCCCAGCATGGAGCGCAGGCCTGGCTGTTCCAGGTCTCCGGGCAGCAGGACCATTCCCTTGCCGCGCCAGACAAGGCGCAGAGCCACGGAGGCATTGTTACCTTCCAGGGCCTCGGCCCGGTCGGGCGGCGCGGGGTGCATCGCCTCCAAGGAAATATCCTCTCCGATGCGGTAAGCCTGCCCGGCATGCCACCTGCGCTGATCCACGCCCTTCTCCTCCAGCGCCTCCCGAAGCTGCGCGGCATACGCAGAATCACCCCAATCCGCGTTGCTGGCGAAAAAGCCCACCCGGAAATTGCGCACGATATGGACGAGTCCCCGAGCGTGATCGGTATCGGCATGGCTCAGGATGATGCCGTCCAAGGTCGCGGGCGCGTTCCTGGCCAGGACCTTGGCCACCACGGCCTCGCCTATGTCGAAGCCCGGCCCGGTAGTTCCGCCGCCGTCGATGAGGTAGCGCCTGCCCTGGGGCGTCTCCAGCAGGATGCACTGACCCTGCCCCACGTCCAGCATGGTCAGCCGAAGCGGCTTGACGGGTTGAAGATCCCGCCACAAGGTCGGCCCGGCCAGCAGGACAAAGGCCAGCAGGACGAAAATCCGCTCGCGCTCCTCATCCAGGCCCTTGCGCAGGAAGAAATACGACAGCAGCAGCCAGTACCCGGCCATATGCGGCCAGAGAGGGATGCTGGCCGGAAGCACGGGCGTCAGCCCCCAGCCCTTGGCCACGGCCAGCATGCTCGTGAGCGCCCCCAGAATGGCGGCATCCAGGTTTAGGCAGTGGGCGGCGACGGACGAGAACCCCGGCACCACGGCCAGCAGCATGCCGCAGAAACCCAGGGGCATGACGAGCAGGCCGAGCAGCGGAACCCACAGCAGGTTCCAGTACAAACCCACGCCGACCTGTCCGAAGTTGGCCAGCACGAGGGGCAGCAGCGCCAGGTTGGCCGCCACGGTCACGGACAGGGACTTGGCCAGGAACAGCAAGGTCTTGCGCAACGGGCTCGGGACATGCGCCATGGAATCCGCCAGGGCCTCGGCCCAGGAGAAGAAACGCGGCAGAGTAAGGGCCATGCCCGCCACGGCCGCGGCCGACATCTGCAGGCCCAGGTCGAAAGCCATGAGCGGATCCCAGGCCAGGATGAACGCCAGGGCCAGGAACAGGCCGTCCAGAAGCACCCGCCCGCGTCCCAGCCACAGGAGCAGGCCCCAGGAACCGTACATGATCGCGGCGCGCAGGAGCGACGGAGTTGCTCCGCCGAGCCAGAGGTAGAGCAGCACCGGAGGCAGGCCCAGGAGCACGGCCAGCCTGGGCCGGGGCAGGCGCAGATGGATGCCGGGCCGGACACGGCCCGCGATCCAGGCCGCCAGCCAGCCCATGCTGGCCACGATGCCCAGGTGCAGGCCGGACAGGGCCAGGGTATGGGCCAGCGAGGCGTCGGCCATGTCCTCGCGCGTGGCGCGGTCCAGGAGGAAACGGTCGCCCATGGTCAGGGCCATGAGCAGGGCCCGTCCCTGCGTGTCCTGAAAGGATTCGGTCAAATCCAGCAGACGTTGGCGCAAGGCAAGCCGGGCCTGCCATGGCAGGCTCGCGTCGCCCGCCAGGCGCACATCCGCCCCCGCGCCGCCGTTCTGGCCGCGCGTGTAGGCGCGGTAGAAAACGCCCTGCCTGGCCCAGTAGAAGCGGGTATCCCAGGCTCCGGGATTGGCGAAGCTGCGCGCGGGCCAGACCTTGGCCGTGAAGGCCGCCTCCTGGCCCGGTCCGGGCCAAACGCCGGGGTACTGCCAGGTCCACACGAGCCGGCCGGGCAGGCTCTCCTCAGTGCCGTCAGGCCGAAGGCAATGTACTTCTCCCAAAACGATCCGCAGCCGTCGATCCTCACGGGCCTCGACCGAGAGCACACGGCCGGTGACGCGTACCTTTTCGCCCGCCAGCATCCAATCCGGCTCCACCGCGGGCGCGACCGGCATACGCCACCAAGCCAGCACCAGCCCCAGGGCGAAGGCCAGCGCATATGGAAGCAGAGCCGGTAAACGGCCACGTACGAGAGCAACGGCCACATAAAGAAGTCCCGCGCACATGCCGGCGGCAAGCGAATGGCGATAGGCGATCACCCCCAGCCCCAGGGCAAGCAGATGCAACTGCCAGTGCAGCAGCGGCGGGACCGTGATTCGCTGGGTTGCAACGGGATTGATTTTAGGCATGAGTCCTCAAGAATTTCGCCGTGCTGTACCGCCTGCCCATGTTTGCCGAAACATCCTTCGCTTTCAATGAAAAAGGGCGCCCCGATGGGACGCCCTGAAAAGTCATACACCGCAACGGTCCGCGGCAAACGGCGGAGGCCGCAGGTCCTCCGCCCAGAAGAACCTATTCCTTGGCCCGCTCGATATTCGCGCCCACGCCGCGCAGCTTTTCCTCGATACGCTCGTAGCCGCGGTCCAGGTGGTAGATGCGCTGCACTTCGGTCGTGCCCTGGGCGGCCAGGCCGGCCAGCACGAGGGAGGCGCTGGCGCGCAGGTCCGAGGCCATGACCGGAGCGCCCACGAGCCTGTCCACTCCGCGCACTAGGGCCGTGCGGCCCTTGAGCTTGATATCCGCGCCCATGCGCGCGAGTTCCATGACGTGCATGAAGCGGTTCTCGAAGATATTCTCCTCGATCATGCCCGCGCCCTTGCCAAGGCACATGAGGGCCATGAGCTGGGCCTGCATGTCCGTGGGGAAGCCGGGATAGTAGGTGGTGGAAAAGTCCACGCAACGCAGCTCGCCGTCGCGCTTCACGACCACGGCGTCGCCGTCCGGCTCGATGGACACGCCCATCTCGCGCATCTTCATGATCACGGCATCCAGGGCGGCGGACGGGCAGTTCTCCAGGCGCAGTTCGCCGCCGGTTATGGGCGCGGCGGCCAGGTACGTGCCGGCCTCGATGCGGTCGGGCATGACCGTGTAGGAGCAGCCCTTGAGCCTGCTCACGCCCTGGATGCGCACCACGCTCGTGCCGTGGCCGGTGACGCGCGCGCCGCAGGCATTGAGGAAGTTGGCCAGGTCCACCACCTCGGGCTCGCGTGCCGCGTTTTCGAGAATCGTCTCGCCCTCGGCCAAGACCGCGGCCATCATGAGGTGCTCTGTGCCGCCCACGGTGGGCATGTCCAGGGCGATGCGCGCTCCCTTGAGGCCGTTGGTCGTGCCGTTGATGTAGCCTTCGGCCAGCTCGAACCTGGCGCCCATCTTCTCAAGGCCCTTGAGATGCTGGTCCACGGGCCTCGAGCCGATGGCGCAGCCGCCCGGCAGGGCCACCCGGGCCTCGCCCAGCAGGGCCAGCAGCGGCCCCAGGCAGAGCACCGAGGCGCGCATGGTCTTGACCAGCTCATAGGGCGCGTGCGGGTTGAGCTCGTCGCACTGCACGGTCACCGTGCCGTCCTGGAACCAGGTCTGGCAACCCAGGATGTTCAGGAGCTTGAGCGTGGTGCGGATGTCGGCCAGCCTGGGCACATTGGTCAGCTCGATCCTGCCCTTGGGCAGGATGCAGGCCATGAGGATGGGCAGGGCCGCGTTCTTGGAGCCGCTCACGCGGATGGTGCCGTGCAGCGGCTTGCCGCCTCGAATGATCAACTTGTCCATGAATTCCCCTTGAATATGTAAAAGCCGCCGCACTCTCCCGGTTGCGGCGCGACAAGAAACCGGAAAAAACTCTCTTGACCTGCGACAGATATCTCGGGTATATGCCTCTTCCTCTTGTGGCGGACGTAGCTCAGGTGGCAGAGCGCAAGATTGTGGCTCTTGATGCCGAGGGTTCAAGTCCCTCCGTTCGCCCCACCCGACGATTCAGGCGGAACTTCGGTTCCGCCTTTTTCTTTTGCGCCACTCCCGCCGCCAGCCGAAAATCGTCAGCGGCAATTTCCACAGATCCGGAAATCCCAGGACGCAGGGAGCCCGCCACGCCGCTCTACCTCTTGCGCAAGCGGCGCTTGTCGCCCACGCGCACGGTGATCTTCTCCTTGTCCAGGTATTCCAGCACCGGGATGGCGTACTTGCGCGACAGCCCCGTAAGATCCTTGAACTCGGGCGGGCCCATCTCTTCCTGCTTCTCGAAGAATCCCACGATCATGGCCTGCAGCTTTTCCATGGCCGAACGGCTGAAGTACATGTCTTCCTTGATCTTGAGCAGCTCGCCCTGATCCTGCAGGAGCTTGAACACCGGCGCTGCCTGCTTGAAGTCCACGCCGAGTGGATCGAGCACGTCCTTGAGATTGGGAGGCGTGATGCCGCCCTGCTCGTACGCCGCGAGGATGGAACCCCTCATTTTCGCTTCGTCCGAGGCAAGGGAGACCTTGTGGCCCGGCAAGCGCAACACTTCCTGGTCGGCTGTCAGCTCTCCCCTTTTCAAAAGCCGTTCCACAACGAAGTGGAACAGCTTGGCCGGAAGGCCCTTGCCCCAGTCCGAGGCCAGCTCGCTCCGCGACAGGCCCGGCTTGAGGGGATTCTTGCGGTGGAACTCGCCGGTGAAGGCCGCGGCCGAAGCGCAAAGCTCGTCCAGGAGCGCGCCGGAAACGTACACGCGCGCGTCCTTGTCGAACATGAAGGCCTTCTGCTGGCCGCCGAGCTGCCCCAGCAGCTTGTCCAGGGCCTTGCTCTCCAGGTTGGTCATGGTCACGAGCTGGGCGAAGCTCAGCCCCTCGGGTCCGGCCAGGCGCAGCTGGCCCAGGGCCAGGGCCTCGGGATCGCCGCCCGACAGCGAATACAGCACCCGCACCTGCTCCGAATGGCGCTTGACCTTGCGGCCCAGTGGATTGATGAGCTTGCCGCCGCCGATGGTGCGCAGGGGCGAGTAAGAACGCAGCACCACGCGGTCGCCGTACACGCCCACGAGCGGCTCCTCGAAGCGCACCTGGCAGGCGCAGGTCTCGCCCGGCATGAGCTGGTCGCGGTCCAGCAGATAGACGCGCGCCAGCACCTCGCGGCTGCCGTGGTGGAAGTGCACTTCCTTGCGGTGCTTGAGCGGCTTGGACGCGCTCTTGAGCAGGGTCAGCTCGATATCCCAGGTCAGGGACGGGAAGAGCGAGCCCGGCAGGGCCAGCACCTGCCCGCGCTCCAGCTCCTCCACCTCCACGCCGGCCAGGTTCACGGCCGTGCGCTGCCCGGCCAGGGCCTTCTCGGCCGCGCGGCCGTGGACCTGGATGGTGCGCACCTTGGTGGGCTTCTGCTGCGGATAGACCAGGATGTCCTGCCCCACGCCCACCGCGCCGGCTATGAGCGTGCCGGTGATGACCGTGCCGTAGCCCTTCATGGAGAAGATGCGGTCGATGGGCAGGCGGAAGAGGTCCGTGCGCCGCCGGGGCTTGAAGCTCGCGGCGATCTCGGCCAGCTTGGCCTTGAGCGCATCCATGCCCTGGCCCGTGTGCGAGGACACGGGCATGACCGGCGCGCCCTCCAGGAAGGTGCCCTGCAGGAACTCGCTGATGTCTTCCTGCACCAGCTCCAGCATCTCCTCGTCGACCATGTCCACCTTGGTCAGGGCCACCAGGCCGGTGTCGGTGCCGAGCAGGGAGCAGATTTCCAGATGCTCGCGGGTCTGGGGCATGACGCCCTCGTCCGCGGCGATGACCAGCATGACGAAGTCGATGCCCGCCGCGCCCGCGACCATGTTCTTCACGAAACGCTCGTGTCCCGGCACGTCCACGATGCCCAGGCGGTCCACGCCCGGCAGGTCCAGGTAGGCGAAGCCGAGTTCGATGGTGATGCCCCGGCGCTTCTCTTCTTCCAGCCTGTCGCAGTCGATGCCCGTGAGCGCGCGCACGAGGCTCGTCTTGCCGTGGTCGATGTGCCCGGCGGTACCCATGATGACTGGCATGGAGGTCTCCTTTGCTGGAATGGGAAGAAAGAATCCGGGGGAAACCCTTTTGGGAAAAGGGCTTTCCCCCGGACCCCCTTCCTAAAACTTTTCATTTCGCGGCAGCAAGCGCCGGTATGCACAAGGCTTTGTGCCGCGACATCCGAATATGCCCAAACTCGCGGCGCTGCCTTCGCGGTCCTCCGCGAAGGCAGCGCCGCAAAAATGGGGGGTCTGGGGG
>JAEYOJ010000038.1 GCA_023411815.1 Pseudomonadota bacterium
CGATCCGTTCCCACTGGTCGTCTCGCAAGGCATAACGTCGCGCCATGTCTGGGCCCCTCCATCAGGCAATTCCCACATAGGCACGACGACACCACCTGGAAACCCCATTTGAGGACACGCCCTAGGCTTCGCCCAGCGCATCGCCTAGGCGGACGTTTGAGAGCGCCGCCACTCAAGAGCGGACGGTGCACGTTCAAATGAAGCAATCAAGATGCACGTAAAGACAATGAATCCAAAGGGGAGCAGGTAATAATATGAAGTCTTTCATGGCGGGTTGGCTTGGAGGAAAAAGCCGGTTGGCAAAGGAGATCGTGGCCCGAATACCGGAGCACACCTGCTACGTCGAGCCATTCGCAGGCGCGGCGTGGGTTCTGTTCAGGAAGCCGGAGAGCTCGGTCGAAGTCGTCAATGACATCAATGCAGACTTGGTCAACCTCTACCGGGTCGTGCAGAACCACCTTGAGGAGTTCGTGCGCCATTTCAAATGGTGCCTGGTGAGCCGTGAGGAGTTTAGGCGCTTGCAGGACACTCCGCCCGAGGTGCTCACGGACATCCAGCGCGCCAGCAGGTACTACTACCTGCAGAAGACGAGCTTCGCGGGCCGCGGCCGGAATTTCGGCTACTCGGCCGTGCAGCCGTCCAGGCTCAACCTGCTGCGCATTGAGGAAGAGCTGAGCGCCGCGCACCTGCGCCTGGCCAGGGTCCTGGTGGAGCACCTGCCCTATGCCGAGGTCATCCGCCGCTACGACCGGCCAGGGACCTTCTTCTACATCGACCCGCCTTACTGGGGCTGCGAGAACGATTACGGCAAAGGCATCTGGACCCGCGAGGACTTCAACCGCCTGGCCGAACTGCTCGGCGGCATCAAAGGCAAGTTCCTCCTTAGCCTGGGCGACAATGCAGAAGTACGCAAGCTCTTCAAGACATTCAAAATCGACTCAGTCGAGACCTTCTACAGCTGCGGCCGAGAGGGCCGTAGCAAGGCATCCGAAGTGCTCATTTCGAACTACGCAAAAGAGAAAATGAAGACATAAAAAATGTCATCCAACTTGAGAATTGAAATTCTCAGGTTGGATGACAGATTTTCCCAAGAGAAGTGACAGCTTACAGCAGCCCGCCAAGGGCCGAGGGCCCTTGGAACCAGCTATTTGTGCAGGATCATATCAAGTCGAACGTTTCGATAATGGCGATGGGATCACCAAGGCAGCTGTGCTGTAGCCAGCCCACTGAATACGCGGGTCCAGGGGCGCGTCCGCCCCTGGCGGGAGGAGTTTGAGGAGGGCGGCGCCCTCCTCAAGCCTTTCGTTTTTGTCTTTGCTATTTCTCTACGCCGCGACAGCGTCGTGCGTCTGGTAGAACTCCAACCTGGGCGCAGCCGGGATGGCTCCGGCTTCGGCGAGTTTGGCGTAGAAGGCGCGCAGGCCTTCCTGCTCCTCGGGGCCGAGGTCGTAGACAAGACCGCGGAAGTAGGAGCGCAGGCTGGGCGCGTCCAGGATGCCCTGGGCCTCGCCCAGGAGCGCGTAATCTGGCAGGCGGGCCGCGCCGTAGGCCTTGGCGGCCAGCAGCGTGCGCACGGCCCGGTCCATGCGTGGGCCGAGCTGCGCGGCGGCCTCGCGGCGCACGATCCACACGCCGAAGATGAAGGGCAGGCCGGTCCAGGCGTTCCACTCGCTGCCCAGGTCTAGGGCGTAGGGGTAGTCCGGCAGGCGGCGCAGGCGCAGCGCCTCGTCGCCGATAGCCAGGAAGGCCTGCGGCGGCTCTCCGGCGGCCAGGCGGCTGCGGATGTCGCCGGTCTCGAAGTCCGGGCGCAGGCCGAAGCGCGTGGCCAGCATGAGGCGCAGCAGCGCGGCCGAGGTGTGCGTCTGGGCGCTGACCAGGATGTTCGAGGCGCGGTCCAGGGGCACGCGCGACAGGAGCAGCACGGACTGCACCGGGCCGCAGCTGCCGATGGCCAGGTCGGGAACGAGCAGATAGCGCTCGGGCCGGCGCGCGTACTCGATGGACGAGCAGGCCGACAGGTCCAGGCCGCCGGCCTCCATGATCGTGTTGAGCTTTGCTGGCGGGCCGGATTCGATCGCGAAGTCGTTGTCCACGGCCCTGGTCTCCAGCGGATGGTAGATGGGCAGGACGTTCAGGTAGCCTATGCGCCCTAGACGAACGGGCGCGATGCGCTCCGGGCGAACGGGCGCAAGCGTTTCGCTTCCTTTCATGCGACCTCCGTGGCCCTGGCCGAGGGCTCCTGCGCGGGCGAATAGTCCATGCGCCGCCGCCTGGGCGCGAAGCCCGCGTCCTGGATGAGCCTGCGGATTTCGCCCTCGCCCATGAGGAAGCTCACGCCGGCCGCGGCGACCACGTTCTCCTCGATCATGGTCGAGCCGAAGTCGTTGGCTCCGTGGAACAGCGCAAGCTGCGCGATCTTGGGTCCCATGGTCACCCAGGACACCTGCAGGTTGGCGAAGTTGTCCAGCACGAGCCGCGACAGGGCCAGGAAGCGCAGGTAGACCGGCGCGGCCTGCTTTTCGCGCACCGTGGCGGCCAGGGCCGTGTTGTCGGGCTGGAAGGTCCAGGGAATGAAGGCCGTGAAGCCGCCCGTGCGATCCTGCACGTCGCGCAAGGCGAGCAGGTGCTCGATGCGCTCCTCGTCCGTCTCCAGGTGGCCGAACATCATGGTCGCGCTGGTGCGCAGGCCCTGGTTGTGGGCCTCCTCCATGACCGCCAGCCACTGTCCTGCCGGGCACTTGTTGGGCGAAACCTCCTTGCGCACGCGGTCCACGAGCACCTCGGCCCCGCCGCCGGGGATGGAGTCCAGGCCAGCGCGCTTCAGTCGGGCGATGACCTCGGCCGTGGACAGGCCGGACAGCCCGGCCAGGTGCACGATCTCGGGCGGCGAGAAGGCGTGCACGTGGATGGGATGGTTGTCCTTGATGAAGCGCAGCATGTCCTCGTACCAGGTCAGGGGCAGGTCCGGATGGTGGCCGCCCTGCAGAAGGATCTGCGTACCGCCCAGGGCCAGGGCCTCGTCGATCTTGCGGCCAAGCTCCTCGAAGGGCAGCACGAAGCCCTCGGGCTGGCCCGGAGCGCGGAAGTACGCGCAGAACTTGCAGCCGCACACGCAGACGTTTGTATAGTTGATGTTGCGGTCCACCACGTAGGTCACGATATCCCGAGGCGCTTTGCGCAACCGCAGGGCGTGCGCGGCATGGGCCAGGTCGTGCAGCGGGGCCTCGCGCCACAGGCGCAGGGCCTCGGCCTTGTCCAGGCGTCCGCCGTCCACGGCCCGGGCAAGGATGTCGGATGTCGCGGCTAGCTGGCGCATGCGGCCTCCTCCGAATCCGATCCCGACAGACCAGCCGGCTCGGACAGTTCGTTGAACAGGGAATCGCGCTCCACGGGCGCAAAGCCGCAGTGGCGGATCATGGCCGTCAGCTCGGCCTTGGTCAGGGCCGCCTCGGACTTGGCCCCGGCCATGTGGCCGATCTTCTCCTCCACCACCGTGCCGTCCAGGTCGTCGGCTCCGTAATAGAGCGCGGCCTGGGCCTGTTTGACCCCGAGCATGACCCAGTAGGCCTTGATGTGCCGGATGTTGTCGAGCATGAGCCGGCTCACGGCGATGGTGCGCAGCTCCTCCAGGCCGGTCAGGGGCGTGATGCCCGTAAGGCGGCTGTTTTCGGTCTGGAAGGGCAGGGGGATGAAGCAGGTGAAGCCGCCGGTCTCGTCCTGCAGACGGCGCAGGGCGTGCAGGTGCTCCAGCCTGTGGCGGCGCGTCTCCAGGTGGCCGAAGAGCATGGTGCAGTTGGTGCGCAGGCCCATGGAATGCGCCAGGCGATGGATGTCCAGCCACTCGTCGCCCGTTAGCTTGTGCGGGCATATGCGCACGCGCACCTCGGGATCGAATATCTCGGCTCCGCCGCCGGGCATCATGGCCAGACCGGCGGCCTTGAGCCTGGCCAGCACCTCGCGCGGGCTGATGGACTCCAGTCTGGCGAAGTGGGCGATCTCCACGGCCGTGAAGCACTTGAGCACGGCCTTGGGCCGCAGCCGCCTGACACGCGTGAGCAGCTCCTCGAAGAAGGCCAATGGCAGGCTCGGGTGGCAGCCGCCCACGACATGGATCTCGGCCGTGTCCTCGGGCGTGGCGCGCACCTTGGCCTCGGCCTCCTCCAGGCTCAGGGCGAAGGCACCGTCCTCGCCGCGCTCGCGACGGTAGGCGCAGAACAGGCAGCCGTTGACGCAGATGTTCGTGTAGTTCAGGTGGCGGTTGACCACGAAATAGGTCTTGTCGCCGTGCAGCCGCGTGCGCGAGTAATGGGCCAGCGCGCCCAGCGCCGTGACGTCCGGGCAGGCGAAGAGCCGCTCGCCGTCCTCGATGCTCAAGCGCTCGCCGCCCAGGACCCTGGCGGCGACATCGGCCAAGCCCAGGCGCTCGTAGCGGGCGTGCATGGTGGCTAAATCGGTCATGATCTCTCCGTGCCGCCAGCGCACAACCCGTGACGCAGAACGTCCACGAGCTGGTCGAGGCGGCGGGCAAGGGTCTCGGGATCGGCGCGGTGCAGGCCGCAGGCCGCGTCCATGTGCTCCACGGCGTAGGCCTGGAGGAAACGATCCATGGCCGCGTCCAGGAAGAACACGGCCCAGTCGGGGTCCAGGCCGGGGCGCAGCTCGCCGCGCTCCAGGCCGTCGGCCACCAGCCTGCGCAGGTACTTGCCTGACTGCGCGCGAGCCTCGGCCAGCAGAGGTCCGCGCATGGGGAAGTCCTCCTGGAAGACCACGCGCAGATAAAGGCGGTACAGGCGCGGATGGGCGTCGATGAAGCGCACTCCGGCCAGAAGACTGGCGCGGATGCGCTCGCAGAAATCCAGGTCGCCGGAGCCGTCGCGCACCAGACGCAAGGACGCGGCGAACTCGGCGGCGGCATGGCCGAAAGCGAAGCGGAACAAGGCCTGCTTGCTGCCGAAATACTTGAAGATGGAGCCCTTGGCGATGCCGAGCCTGGCCACCATGCGGTTCACGCTGGCGGCCTCGAAGCCGCGCTCGCTGAACTCCTCCACGGCGGCCTCGATGACGCGTTCGCGCTTGGTCGGCTCCAGGTTGCCGAAGGTCCTGCTCGGCTCAAGGCCGTCGATCATCTCAGCGACGATGCTCGGCTCGGCGGATTCGGCTCGCTCGGCGGAGGATGGGGCGGGCGGTTTGCAATGCGTCGTCATGTCTGGTCGCTCGGTTGTTGCTGCACGCAGTAGCTGGAGAGGGGCGCTGCCCCTCTCCAGACCTCTCCCCGCCAGGGGCGGACGCGCCCCTGGACCCGCGATGTTCGGGTCTGGTAAAAAGGTCTGGTGACCGGGTGGTCATCAGGGTATAGGCAGGCCGAGAGAGGCTGTCAATGACCAGGTGGTCACCTGTGAAAAAGCCAGCACTTCAGGTGGGATATGATGAAGACGCTAAGCCTGGGCATCTCGCCTTGCCCAAACGACACGTACATTTTCGAGGCCCTGGTCCACGGCCGCATCGACACGGGCGGGCTCGCGTTCGACACGCGCCTGGAGGATGTTGAGACGCTCAACGCCAAGGCAGAGCGGGGCGAGTACGACGTGGTCAAGATAAGCGTGGCCGCGGCCGCACGCTTCCTGGACAAGTACGCCCTGCTGCCTTGCGGCGGCGCGCTGGGCCGGGGCTGCGGCCCGCTGCTCGTGGCGCGTCCTGGAGCGCGGCTGGAGGATATCGCCGACGAACCGATGGCCATTCCGGGCAAATTGACCACGGCCCACCTGTTGCTGGAATTGACCGGCCTGCACCACGGTCCGCGCCCGGTGCTGCGCTACGACGAGGTCATCCCGGCCGTGGCGCAGGGCAAGGTCGCGGCAGGCGTGGTCATCCACGAGGGCCGCTTCACCTACGAGGCGCACGGCCTGCGCAAGCTGCTCGACCTTGGCGAATGGTGGGAGCGCGACACGGGCCTGCCAATTCCGCTCGGGGCCATCGCCGTGCGCCGCAGCCTTGGGCCGGACATTGCGCGTCTGGTGGCCGAAGCTATCCGCGCCAGCCTGACCCACGCCCGCAAACATCCCGAGGACGCCTGGCTCTGGATCACGGCCCACGCGCAGGAGCTCTCGCCCGAGGTCATCCGCGCGCACATCGAAATGTTCGTGACCGACTTCTCCCTGGATTTGCGGGAAGAGGGCAAGGCGGCGGTCACGCGCTTGTTGGAGGCGGCGGCACGGGTGGAGGGGATGCGGCTGCCTGAATCGGCTACTTTGGGCGAGACTTAACCAGCGTGCTTTTTTACGGGCCGCCTTTCCGGCTTCGGAACACCATTCTTTAAATACTACGGGGTCCAGGGGGATTATCCCCCTGGCGGGTGGAGTTTGAGGAGGGCGGCGCCCTCCTCAATATTCGCCTTCCGCCTTTCTCTCTTTCTTCCGTCTTTACGACGCGATGAGCACGATCGCACCCAACGCCGCGGCCACGCCGCCCCATTGCCTGAGTGACAGCCGCTCTTTCAGCAGCAGGCAGGCCAGCAGGATGGTCACGCCGGGGTAGAGCGAGCAGAGCATGGCCGCGATGTCCAGCCGGCCGAGGTTGGCGGCCATGGCGAACAGGGCGTTGCCCCCGGTGTCGAGCAGGCCGCAGACGGCGATGAGCGCCATCTGGCGCGGGGACTGCGCCGGAATTCCGCCGCGCGTGAGCAGGACCAGCCCGAACAAGCTTATGGACGCGGCCCTGGCGCAGAGCAGCGTCCACAGGAATCCCTCGCCGCCGGCCTTATGGATACAGATGAAGAACAGTCCGAAGCCGGTCCCGGCCAGCAGGGCCAAAAGCAGCTCGCGTCCGCCGGAAAGCTGCCCCTTGCCCATGCCGCCGGATGAGGACAGCAGCCAGACCGCGGCCAGAGCCAGGGGAAACCCTATCAAAACGGTTGCGGCGGGCAATCCCTGGGTGAGCATGGCGAAAAGAGTCGGCAGCAGGGCGGCGAACACGGCCGACGCAGGCGCTATGACGCCCATGCGGCCCCTGGACAGCCCGGTATAGAGCCCCATGAGGCCCATTGCCCCGCACAGACCGGCCATGGCTCCGAACATGAGCGAACCGGAGGCGGCCATGGGCGCGCCCAGCAGCAGGACGAGCGCGAGCAGGAACAATGCGCCAACGATCTGCGAGAGGAAGGCCACGGTGATCACGCCGGCGGCGCGCGTTGCATACCCGCCGCTGAAGTCGCTGGCTCCCCAGCTCAGGGCCGAGCACAGCCCGTAGGTCATGGCCAAGGCGTCGGAAGAGGCCATAGGATTCTCCTGTCCATGCGCCGCTTGGCGCATTCCAAACATCAGGTCGAGCATGCCGGGCTTGCCAGCCGAAGGACGCTTTCCGCCGCCTGTCGGGCAAAGCGCGTGCTCCCGGAACCGCCTGTGCGGGAAGCCTCGTGCTTCGGGCTTTCAGCCGCGCATCCTGCGGCAGGACACCTGAACTATCAGAGGTGGCTTGTGGTGTGAAATAAATACTTTTCAGATCGCATTAGCTCGGCTAATGATGACGCATGCTTGACTACAGACTGCTGGAGGCTTTCGCGAGCGTGATCCAGGAAGGCGGCTTCGAGCGGGCCGCCCGCAGCCTGCACATCACGCAGTCGGCCGTGTCCCAGCGCATCCGCCAGCTGGAGGAGGCCGTGGGCCAGGTGCTGCTCACGCGCACCAAGCCGCCCGCGCCCACGGAGGCGGGACGGCGCATGCTCAAGCACTGCCTGCAGGTGCGCCGGCTGGAGGAGGATCTGCGGGACAGCCTGGGGCCGGGGGGCGGGGAGGACTATGTTTCCTTGGCCATCGGAGTGAACGCGGACAGCTTGGCCCTGTGGTTCCTGGACGCGGTGCGGCCGTTCCTGCTGGCCGAGCGGGTGGTGCTGGACCTGCGCACCCAGGACCAGGAAGAAACCCTGCACCTGCTGCGCGACGGCGATGTGGCCGGCTGCATCAGCGCCGAGGAACGCACGGTGCAGGGCTGCCGCGCGGAACGGCTGGGCGGCATGGATTACCGGCTGACGGCCTCGCCGGATTTCGCGGCGCGATGGTTTCCACAAGGTCTGAGCCTTGAGAGCATAAGCAGGGCGCCCATGCTCGTGTTCAACCGCAGCGACACGCTGCACGTGAAGCTGTGCCGTCTGGCCCTGGGCGCGACTCCCGACACGTTCACGACCTTCTACCTGCCCTCCACCGAGCGTTTTCCCTGGACCATCGCCGAGGGCCTGGCCTGCGGCATGCTCCCGGAGCAGCAGTCAACGCCGCTGCTGGCCGAGGGCCGCATCGTGGATCTGGCTCCGGGCCGTGTCCTGCGCGTGGATCTCTATTGGCACGCCTGGAACATCAACTCGGAACTGCTGGGTCGGCTCGGACGATGTCTTGCGTCCGGTGCGCGGGAACTGCTGGGGCCATAGAGTCGAAAGTCGGTCATAGCCCTAGACAGAAGACAGCATCCGTGACCTGTTGGCGCAAAAATAAACTAATTTCGATTTTCCGGTCATCTGATTGCTGGCACACAGATCGTTCTGCCTTCTCTTTAACTGCCCCATGAGCGCCGATGCTTTACCTTGCCCCTGCTATGCGCACCTAATAGCGCCGCGTGGGACCGCAGGTCCTGGTTTCGCACAATCCAGATTGTCGTTTAATCAATCGTCACCATAAGGCTTTGACATTATCTACAGATCCATGGTTGAGTGAATCCAAAGCCTACAATTTTGAAAGCATGCTGGAGCAGATTGTAACAGACAATCTCGAATGCTCAGTAATATATCAATGATGGCGTAAAGGATTGTGTAAATGATTTGCTGTTCACATGGCTAACGACAGTGAGCATGAAACAAACCACCATCCTTCTCCTGTTTGTCCTTAGCATCTGCTGGAGTCTGCTGGCTTACCAGCGTGTACCGGCACTGGAAAGGATCGAGCGGATCGCCCTGGACTGGCAGACGAGTTGGATGCGCCGGGACGTCAGCGGAGATAGGCCTGTCCTGATTGCAATCGGCGAGCGGAGTCTGGCTCTGCTTGGCCAATGGCCCTGGCCGAGGTCCCAGCACGCCCGACTTGTCGAGCGGCTTGCCTCGGCGCGAATCGTGGCGTTCGACATTCTCTTCTCCGAAAAAGGCCAGGGTGATCTCGAATTCGCAAAAGCCATGAGAAGTCATGGTCGAGTGATACTGGCCAGCCACGCCATGCGGACTTCGAGGCAAGACCTGCCGCGCCTCGTGCCCCCCGTGGCGGAACTCTTGGATGCTTGCCGCGATATCGGGCTGACGAATGTAGGCGCGGACATCGACGGCACCCTGCGCTTCCTGTGGCCTATTCTGGCGACCGAGAGCGGCGCGTTTCAGTCGCTGCCAATCGCCGTGGGCCAGGTAACCTGCGGCAAGGCGGAGCTAACGGCCTCTTCCGATGCCGGTGGCTATTCAATGCGCTTTTGCGGCAACCAGTTTTTCGCGGACAAGGAAAACAGGGTTTGGCTGGATCTAGTTCCAGGCGACCACGACACCTACGAATACGTTGACGTGCTGGCCGGACGTGTTCCCGAGTCGGCCTTCCAGGATAGGGTGATCTTCGTCGGCATGACCGCCGCGGGTCTGGGGGACGTATACGCGCTGCCGCACAGGTCCGGCAGCCAGATGGTCCCTGGCGTCATCTACAATATCGAGGCCTACCAGGCGCTCAGATCGGGCCTAACGCTTATGCGTGCAAGCCCTTTGACCGAGGCCGCGTTGGCCATGGCCCTTGCGCTGGTCGGAGGCCTGCTCGCCCTTCTGCTTTCTCCGAGCAGGTCGATCCTCTTCGCGCTGGGCCTCGTCCTGTCGCTTGCCCTGGGGGCTTTCATGTCCCTGCACGGCAGGCTTTGGCTGGGCATCGTGGGTCCCGAGTTGGCTCTCGGCGGCACGTACATGGGGTTTCTCGCCACGCGAAGCATGCGCATGCACTCGCTCAACCGCGTACATCGCTTCTCTCTCAGGCATATTCACGACCTGCTCGGCAGTTCGCTCTGCAAGGGCTTCGATACGTACCTGCGGGAGAACTGGGAGGCTTTGGGCGGTAGGCTCGGAATGGTCTTGCTGCACGCCAATTTGCCCGAGGCCGAGTTGCCCAAGCAGCTCCAATCCAAGGCCAGCCCGAATTCGATTACCGTTTTTCCATGCGGATACGAGGGGCAGAAAAACATCATGATCATCCCCCTGACGAGAGGCGAGGTGACGGGCGGCTACTGCGTAGTCGGCTGGAGGAAACGCTGCGAGCCGCAGATACCCTACGCCATCGGCACGACGCTGCTCTCCTGGCACTGGTATTTTACCATGCTGGAGCACGCGGAACGCCTGAACGAATACCTCGTCGGGACGATAAGAGCCATATGCAACGCCTTGGATGTCAGGGATGTCATCAGCGGCAAGCATTCCGAGCGTGTCTCCGCTGGTGTGGCCAAACTCCTGGAGCGCCTGGCCATGGACCGGCAAACGCGCATGGACATCCATTTCGGGGCGCTCATTCATGACATCGGCAAAATCGGCATTCCAGACAATATCCTGAACAAGACGGGCAGCCTTTCACCCGAGGAATTCGAAGCCATCAAGCAGCATCCGCTCATTGGAAGCCAGATACTCGCCTCGGTGCCGCTGCCGCAGACTGTCGTCCGGGGCATGCTCGAACACCACGAGCGATATGACGGCAAGGGCTATCCGTATGGCCTCAAGGGCGAGGAGATCAGCCTTGCAGGCCGGATCATCGCCGTCGTGGATGTGTTCGACGCCTTGAGCAATGACCGGCCCTACCGCAAGGCCATGGCCAAGGCGGAAGCTATTGAAATTCTTGAGGGAGGGCGAGGGACCCAGCTCGATCCCGAACTTGTCGACATCTTCGTAAGCATCCTTCGGGAAGGATAAGGGGGGATATGCACATGGCACGATACATCCTGCTACTGCTCATTGCTTTCGTCGCTGGTTTGCCGCACGCGGCTCTCGCCCAGAATTTGGACATTAAGACCAAGACAGGGACCGTGCGGATCTCGAATCCCGCCGGCAAGGCGGACAATGCCACGCTCTCGCCTGGGAGCACGATCTCCGTGTCCGGGAACAGCCGCATCGAACTCACCGAGGAGGGCCGCGAGCTGCATGTCACGGCCGAAGAAGAAACGGAGTTGAAGTACCTCGGCATTCAGGATGACGTTCTCCGCTTCGATGTCCCCAAGGGTAAGGTCGACTTCAGCATAAAGCCTGGCAATAAGCTCGATGTCGTCACGCCTCACATGGTCGCTTCCGTGAGAGGCACCGCCTTCACGGTCGAGGTCAGTCAGAAGCTTTCCAGGCTTGGCGTCAGGTCCGGAAGCGTCGAGGTCAGCGACCGCAGCGGCGGGCGAACCACGGTTAACAAGGGAGAGGCTGTTCAGAGCACTCCCAAGGGCCTTTCCAAGAAGGAGGCCGTCAAGGCGGCGCCTGTAGCGATCAAAGCTAGCGCCACAAAGGAAAACAAGCGCGAGCGTTCCTTTAATTTTGGGGTTGGCAAGGGCAGCGGCCTTGGTAGCATGAATGGTACTGCCGGAGGCAAGATCGGCGGAAATAGTGCTGGGAGTAAGGGTGGCAAAAACGGCGGCAACGACGGTGGAAATGGCAACAGTAACAGCGGTAACAACGGTAACAGCCGTGGACATGGCAAAGGTCATGGCCAAGGATTGGGTGGCGGCAAGGATCACAAGTAGCCCAACTTGGCTTGCCGTGGTGTCGGCGTCCATCAGCGCTCCAAGGCGATAATCAGTCGGCCCAGGACCTGAAGGTCAGTCGGCAATATCGAAAAATCCAGGGCTGAACGCCAAGACGCTGGAATAAAGAGAAAAGCGGCCGGAGCTTAGTTCAATCCGGGTTCGGAGCAGGCAGTCTTATAAGGCGCGCAGCCGTTGGTACATAAACGTTGACAAGAAAGAGGCTCGGCAGGTTTTCCTGCCGAGCCTTATTAATATAATAATTCAGGGCCTAACTCCGCATCTGCTCGATGATGCCCTTGAGCTCCTGGGCCAGGCGGGCCAGGTCGACCACGGCCTGGGCGGACTGGTGCATGGCGTCGGAGGTTTCGGAGGAGATGCGGTTGATCTCCTCGATGCTGCGGTTGATCTGCTCGCTGGCGGCGGACGGCTCCTCGCTGGCCGTGGCGATGCCGCGCACTTGATCCGCGGTCTGCTCGACCATGGCCACGATGCTTTTCAGGGCCTGCCCCGAGCGTCCGGCCAGTTCCGTGGACTCCTGGATGGCCGAGGTCGTGGCCTCGGTGTTGGCGATGCTCTTGCCCACGCTGTCCTGTATGGACTTGATGGAATTTTCCACATCGCGCGTTGCATTCATGGTCTTCTCGGCCAGCTTGCGTACCTCGTCGGCCACCACGGCGAAGCCGCGTCCGGCCTCGCCGGCGCGGGCCGCCTCGATGGCCGCGTTGAGCGCCAGCAGGTTGGTCTGGTCCGCGATGTCCGAGATGACGCCAAGGATCTGGCCGATGCCCTGGGCCTGCTCGCCGAGCCTGGTCA
>JAEYOJ010000112.1 GCA_023411815.1 Pseudomonadota bacterium
GGCGTTCTCCACTTCGACCAGAGCCAGCTTCAGCGTCCCCGCCAGCACGAGCAGAGCGGCTGCGGGCGCGATCCCCTTATGCCAAGCCTTGCGTATTTTCATTATCGAACCGATGGGTATGCATTTGACGCCGGCAGTTTGTCACAAGCAATGATATACGTTGATTTGCGCTGCCGGCGGCTTGGACGGAGACTATAGCGGGATGGTTTTGCGAAGGGGTTAAGAAGTGAGCCAGAGATATGTAAAATTATTGTAAAGACGTCCTGGGCTTGTTTCCTTCCTTGCCGATGCCTAATAAAGAAATCACCATGGAATCAAATAGACGTATCCTGCTGATAGACGATGATGCCGACCTGGGCTCCATGCTCACCGAATATCTCGGGGCCGAGGGCTTCGAGACGACGGTCGTGCACAACGGGCAGGCAGGAGCCGAGGCCGCGCTGTCCGGAAGCTACGACGCGGTCATCCTGGACGTGATGCTGCCGGGACTGGGCGGCGGCGAGGTCCTGCGCAAGGTGAGGCAGGCCAGCCGCATTCCCGTCATCATGCTCACGGCCAAGGGAGACCATGTGGATCGCATCGTGGGGCTCGAAATGGGCGCTGACGATTACCTGCCCAAGCCGTGCTACCCCCGCGAGTTGGTGGCCCGGCTGCGGGCGGTCTTCAGGAGAATGCCCGATGCGGGCGAGCGGCCGCCCGGCGAGGCGCTGGTCCAGGGCAAGCTCAGGCTCATGGCTCCGCAAAGAAAGGTGAGCTGGGACGGCGACCCGCTCGACCTCACGGTCTCGGAGTTCAACCTGCTCGAAATACTGCTGGGCGGCGGGGACAGGGTCGTATCCAAGGACGAGCTGTCCGAGCGCGCCCTGGGCCGCCCGCGCGAACCATACGACCGCAGCGTGGACGTGCACATGAGCAACCTCAGGCAGAAGCTGCATGCCGCCGCGGGCGACGAGATCGCGATCGAAACCGTGCGGGGCATCGGCTACCGCTTGAGGCGCGTCTGAATGAAACAACGTCTGTTCTGGAAGATCCTATTCAGCTTCTGGCTGACCTTCATTCTCATCATCGAGGGCGTCTGGGTGATGTTCACGCTCCATGACAAGCCGGGCGGACCGTCCCAGGAGGTGGCCCAAAAGGTAGCCCGCATGCACGTCGCCTCGGCCGAGACCGCCCTGCGTCTGGGAGGGATGGCCGCATTGGACGCCCTCCTCGCGGCCTGGCCGGAAGCGGAGAAAAGGCGGCTCACCTTCGAGCCTGTCCCTTCCGAGCCAGAGGCTGTCTCCGGAGAGGAGTTCCCGCCTACATCGCCGGCGAACGCGGCCGACTACCGGCGCATGGTGATCCAGACGGTCCAGGGTGGCGATCAGAACGCATACCGGCTGTCATATGACACGGAAAACATGTTCCCCAGGCCGCCCCGGCCTGGACCGCTGAACATTCCGCCGGAGATGCTGGTCCTCGGCGTGGCCGGGGGCCTCCTGTTCAGCGCCATGCTGGCCTGGTACCTGACCAGGCCGGTCAGGTGGCTGCGCGGCGGTTTCGATCAGCTGGCGCAAGGACGTCTCGGCGTACGGCTCCGGCCGCATGCGGGCCGGCGCCGAGATGAAATCGCGGATCTGGCCCGGGATTTCGACCAGATGGCCGAACGCCTGCAGCAGCTCGTCGCCTCCCGGGAGCAACTCCTGCACGACGTGTCGCACGAGCTGCGCTCGCCGCTGGCCCGGCTGCACATGGCCATCGGCCTGGCGCGCCAGAATCCGCAGCGGCTTCAGGCCTCGCTGGACCGGATCGAGCTTGAATCCTGCCGGCTCGACGAACTGGTGGGCGAACTGCTTACCCTGTCCCGTGTGGAGTCCGGGGCTCCGCAGCTCGATCAGTATTTCGATCTGGACAGCCTCGTGCGCGCCGTGGTGAACGATGCCCGCTTCGAGGCCAACGCCTCCGGCGTTCTGGTGGAAATGAATGCCGAAGCGCACAATCAGTCTTCCGAAGGCAGCCCCACGGTTCGGGGCAATGCGGAGCTGATCCGCCGCGCCGTGGAAAACGTGGTCCGCAACGCCATCCACCACTCCACGACCGGGCAGCGGGTCGATGTGCACGTATTGGCCGATTGGGATGCGCGCTCCTTCTGCATCCATGTGGCGGACGAAGGACCGGGCGTAGGACAGGAAAACCTCGAAAGCATCTTCGAACCCTTTGTCAGGCTGCAGGGAAATGCCAAAGGCGCTGGCTTCGGCCTGGGTCTGGCCATCGCCAAGCGGGCCATCGCCGCCCATGGCGGTTCCATTGAGGCGAGGAACCGGGAAGAGCGGGGGCTGCTCGTGACCATGCGCCTGCCGTTCGGCCCCCTGAGCGGGGCCTGATCCTTACCACGGCCAGCGCGGTCCTGCCGCCGGATGCCCGTGGAACAATACCGCTCGCCAGGCGCAGAGCGGACTCCGATAAAAAAACCGGGGAAAGGCTTGGCTCTCCCCGGCTTGCATGCAACCGTTCAAAATCCTGACGGGCGATTTTCCCCGTACAGGTGCGATCAGCCTCGTTCGGCCTGGTGCACCGTGATCTGGGCAAAGGGAATCGTCCAGTCCTTGGCCGTGCAGGTTTCCGTGCAGGCCCGCTGTATGAGCCGTTCGATGGCGTAGAACTTGTGTCCCGCGCCCTCCTTCATGGTGGCCCATATGCCGATGTCCAGGGACGAGGCGCCGGCGGCCTTGAACTCGGCATTCACGGATTCCAGCATGTCGCCCAGCCCTGCCCGGCGTATTCCCTCCTCCACCGCAGCGCGGAAGGTGTCGGGAACCTCCTGCGTGGCGATCGCCTGATGCTGGTAGTCCACGCCGAAGGTCGTGCCCACGGTGAAGCCTCTGGACAGGTTGCGCGGCGTCTGCCCCAGGTAGCTGGATGTCTGGTACAGCTTGTAGCTTCCACCGATGAGCTGCAGCCGCACGTGCTCCGGCGTCTGAAGCTGCACCTGGCCGTAGCTGCCGTCGGAGAGTATGACCCAGTCGCCCTCGCGGCTCGGGAACCAGTCTTCCTCGCTGTCCAGGGGCCGCGAGACCTGGTCGATGAAGTCGTTGAGCTACACGCGGACGCGCCCGCCGGACAGGGCCGGGTTCACCAGCGTCGAATAGTAGTGCAGGGTTTCCACCCGCCATGGAAGGCCGTTCCAGACGATGCGCTCGCCCACGCGCACGCCGCCAATGTTCAGCATGACCTTGCCCTGCTCCCAGAAGCGCCGCAGGCCCTCCTTGGCCGACCACACGATGGCCAGCAGCAGGATGAAGGTCAGGCCCAGCAGAACCCAGTCGCCCGAGAGGTAGAGCACCACCAGCGATGCGCTGGAAGCCGCCAGGACGATGCCCATGTAGGAGAGCACGTCGAACAGGCGCAGCAGGAAGCTCTCCTGCTCCATGCGCTGCATCGGCGTGCGGCGGTGTATGAAGCCGTGCAGGAAGCGCAGGACGAAGAAGACCAGGAAAAAAGCGCCCATGGCGAAAAGGAGGTTCTTGCCCCGGCTCTTGAAGAAGCTCTCGAAGATGGTGCGCGCGGACGCGGCGAAGGACTGCTCCTCCGACAGCTTCTGGTCCAACTGGTAGCGGGACACGGCGATGTCGCTCAGGAGCTGTTCCTTGTGCTCCCGCCATTTCAGCTCCAGTTCGCCCAGGGGAGCCTGCAACTCAGGATTCCCGCCATTCGCGCGGATCTCGCCGATGCGCGCCATGGCCTTGTCCGCTCCCTGCAGCCTGGACTGAAGCGCGGCGATCTCCGTGCGCAGGCGGTCGATCTCCCTGGGGCGGTCGGTGATCTGCTTGAGCTCCTTGAGCAGCGGGCTGATGAGCTCTTTGAGCTCCGCCTGCCAGTCCAGCTTGTCTTCGGCCTTGTCCGCTACGGTCTGCAGGCTCAGGCCAGAGGCGATGGTTTCGAAGTTCCGGCGCTGCCTGGCCAGTTTGGAGCGCAACTCGGTCAGGTCATGGCTCATGGCCTCGCGCCGGGCCCGGTTGGGGGCGTCGGCCATCTGCGCCTCGACATCGTCGATGTCGGCCCGGACCTCGTTCATGGCGCGCTGCAGGGACATCAGGGTTTCCGCCAGCTCCCGGCTGTCCTGGGCCAAGGCCGGCAGGCCGGGCAGGAGCAGGGCCGCGGCAAGCAGCAGCACGGCGATCGCGTTTCGCATGGGTACCTCGTGGAGACTATGGCCAGGCGTTTCACGGCCTTGCCGACCGGAATCCATGGCTGTTAATTCGTAGCGACTGGAGATTGCAAAGAATCGGCCGTCACGCTTCCTCCTCGAACCGGGGGTTGCGCTTGTGGCGGAAATGGGGGAATTCCCTGCATAACCGCTTGCCGCGATGAATCCCTCACCGGCCCTTGGCCAGGGGCAAGATCCATGACGATCCGACAGAGCCTGCCTTGCCGTGCGCACATTTTGCGCTTTACCCTCTCAAGCGCGGTCCTGCTCTGCGCCCTGTTCCTGCTGGCCTGCCGGCCGGATGTATGCAATCACGGCTCGTGCATGGCGCACAGCCTGGCCTTGCACGGCTTTACCGAACTGTCGGAGCGCATGGATTTCCTGAAGGACGCCAGCGGGACCATGACCATCCAGGACGTCGCATCCCCCAAGGCCGCAGGCCTGTTCACCCCGCTCGGCGAGCCCTACCGGCGCTTCGCGCCCGACGTGGACGTCTGGCTCCGCCTGCCCGTGAGTCCGGAGGACGTCCTCGACGCCGACGGCCGGCCCGTCCGGGACTGGGTGCTCGCCGTCGCGGATATTTATTACGAGAGACTTGGCCTGTATCTGCCGAACCCCAAGCAGCCTGGCCAGTGGGTGGTCAAGGAGACCGGCCGGTCCATGTACCATCCTCACGGCCACCTGGCCATCCCCTTTGCCCTTGATTCAGAACCGCAGATTCTGGCCGCACAGGGAGAGCCGCTATACCTGTACGTCCGCGTCCAGGGCAGCATGCACGCCCTGTCCGAGCTGTTTCTCTTCGAAAGCCAGAGCTACTACAACGCCCTGGTGGTCTGGAACGTGCTCCTGGGCATGTTCTACGGCGTGATGTTCCTCATGGCTCCGCTGGCCCTACTGCTCTTCCTGCTTACGCGCGACCGCGGCATGCTCTGGTTCTCGCTGCTTCTGACCTTCCTTACAGCCTTTTTCGTGCTCGACAACAACTTCCTTGACCGGCTGCTGAAGAGCTGGACCATACGGGAGATACACCCTCTCTACGCCCTGATCCTCGCGGCCATGATCCATGCGGCCACCAAGTTCACCCGCGCCTTTCTCATGACCGCGCGCATCGCGCCCGTAATGGACACGCTGCTGAGGATATACGGCCTGCTGGGGCTCACCTCCATCCCGCTGGCCTTCCTGCCGAACCCCAGACCGCTGGACCTGTGGCTCAACTTCCTGGGTCTGGCCGCGCCGTTCGCGATCATCGGCACGGGCCTCTGGTGCCGGGCCAAGGGCTTCAAGCCCGCGCGCTTCTTTCTCATGGCCGTGTCCTTCTTCCCCCTGGGAACCTCCATCTACATCCTGACCGACCTGGACTTCCTGCCCCGCAATGTTTTGACGATGAACGCCTTCCAGATCGGGACCATGCTCATGGCCGCCAGCATGTCCCTGGCCTTGATCGACCGCATCCGCGAACTGCGCAAGGAACGCGAAAGCCTGGAACGGGCCCGCCAGGCCGCGGTCGATGCCCTGGAGGATCGCGACCGCCGCGTGCGGGCCGTGTTCGATCAGAGCGTTCAATTCATGAGCCTGCTCGACCCCGAAGGCCGCGTCCTGGAGATCAACCGTTCGGTCCTGGAGCACCACGATATAAAGCGCGAGGAGATCATCGGCCGGCCGTTGTCGGAAGTGGATCCGCACTTTGACCCCGCACAACGCGAGATCCTCCACGACGCCCTGGCGCGCGCCGGGCAGGGTGAATTCATGCGTTTCGAGCTGTCCCAGCATGGGAAACATGTCGATATCTCGGTCAAGCCCGTGTTCGGCGAGGATGGCAAGGTGCAGCTCATGGTGGCCGAGGGCCGCGACGTGACCGACCTGCACCGCGTGCAGCAGCAGATGTACCACGCGGACAAGATGGCCGCCCTGGGCCGCATCATCGCGGGCGTGGCCCATGAGATCAACAACCCGAACAATTTCATCTATTTCAACCTGCCGGTGCTGCGCGACTACCTCCAGGCCATACGCGCCGAGTTGGACGAATGCCTCAAGGGGCGGCCCGAAGCGCGCATCATGAACATGCGGCCCGAGGAACTGATGGACGACGTGTTCCAGCTGCTGGAGGACATGGAGCACGGCTCCAGGCGCATCACGGGCATCGTGGACGAGCTCAAGAACTACATCCGCGGCCAGAGCGAGGACGAGGAGATGCGGCCCGAGAGCCTGGCCACGGTGGTCGGGCAGGTGATGACCCTGGTGGGCAAGCAGGTGCGCAAGTCCGTGGGCGCGCTCACGGTGGACGTGCCGGACGGCCTGCCGCGCGTGGTCATGCATCCTGGCCGCATCGAGCAGGTGCTCATCAACCTGCTCATCAACGCTTCCCAGGCGCTGGAGGGGGTTCCCCAGGCCGAGGCGGCCATCACCCTGCGCGCCCGCGCAGACGGAGCAGGCCTTGTGCGCGTGGACGTGGAGGACAACGGACCGGGCGTCCCGCCCGAGATCCGGGACTCCATCTTCGAGCCTTTCTTCACCACCAAAGGCAAGCAGCACGGCTCGGGCCTGGGCCTGGCCATCTCCCAGCGCATCGCCGAGGAGCACGGCGGAAAGCTCGCCGTGGACAGCCGCCCGGGCCGCACGGTTTTCAGCCTGCGCCTGCCTGCGGCCAAGGAGTGACACCCATGGGCCCAAGCATTCTCATAGTCGACGACGAACAGGCCTTCCTCAACTCCGTGACGCGCAAGCTGCGCCTGGAGGGCTTCGACAACCTGACGGCCACGCCGGATCCGACGGCCGTGGCCGGACTGCTGGCGGAAAGACACTTCGACGCGGCCATCCTGGACATCACCATGCCCGGCATGGACGGCCTGGAGGTCCTGGAGCTGATCAAGCGCGAAAGCCCGCGCACCGAGTGCATCATGGTCACGGCCAACGAGTCCATCCCCATGGTCATCCGGGCCGTCAAGCAGGGCGCCTTCGACTACCTGGTCAAACCCCTGCAGCCCGACCAGCTCGTGCACGCCCTGACGCGGGCCCTGGAGCGCGGAGCCATGCTCGACCTGCTGCGCCTGCGCCAGGAGGCCGCGCGCGGACCCGAGAACGCCGAGGCCTTCGCGGAGCTGACCACGGCCAACGACAACATGCTGCGCGTGCTGCGCGAGGCCGAGCTGCACGCCCGCTCGGACATCGCCGTGCTCCTGACGGGCGAGACGGGCACGGGCAAGGAGCTGCTGGCCAGGGCCATCCACAAGACCAGCCCGCGCAAGTCAGGGCCATTCATCGCCGTGAACATGCTGGCCTTGTCTACGGCGCTCTTCGAATCCGAGTTCTTCGGCCACGCCAAAGGCGCGTTCACCGGCGCCACGGCCGACAAGGCCGGCTACCTGGCCCAGGCCCGCGGCGGGACCCTGTTCCTGGACGAGATCGGCGACCTGCCCCTGGAGCTGCAGGGCAAGCTCCTGCGCATCCTGCAGGAGAGGGAGTTCACGGCCGTGGGCAAGACCCGGCCCGAGAAGGCCGACGTGCGTTTCGTGGCCGCAACCAACCAGGATCCGGAGGCCCTGGTGGCCCAGGGCCGCTTCCGCAAGGACCTCTACTACCGCCTGCGTTTCGCGGCCCTGCACCTGCCGCCCCTGCGCGAGCGCAAGGACGACATCCGCGCCCTGGCCGTGACGTTCATCCAGGAGTCGGCGCGCTCCCGGGCCGAGCTGTCCGACCAGGCCGTGCGCCGACTGCTGGCCCATGACTGGCCCGGCAACGTGCGCGAGCTGCGCGGAGTCATGGAGTCCGCGGTCAATCTCGCCGAGGACGGCTGCATCCGGCCCGGACAACTCCATCTGCCCGAGCCCCCGCCCGGCCTGGCCCAGACCCTGGAGAACGGCGGCCTGGAACCCCTGGCCGAGGTGGAACGCCGGCACATCCTGGCCGTGTACGAGGCCCTGGAATGCAACAAGACCCAGGCCGCGCGCGTGCTGGGCATCGGCCTGGCCACATTGCAGCGCAAACTCAAGGCCTATGGGGTGAAGTAGGCCTGCCCTCCGCCATCCGACACGCCGCGCAGGACCAGGGCTCGCTGACGTAGTCCGGGCGCTGATTCCCCCGGCTCCACCGCAAGGCTAGGCTCCGGGATGAAACCAGCATACGGAGGCATGCCATGCGCCGAATCATCGTATTGTGCAGCCTGGCCCTCCTCGCCTGTTCGACATCGGCCTGGGCCGCAGAGCAGGAGCGAGAGACGCCGGGCGAGGAAAAGAGGTTCAAGTCCCGCGCCCTGGAGGCCGGAGCCGCGCTGATGCAGAACATGGAGCCCGTGGAGGCCCTGAACTCGTACCTGGACGGCTTCCACTTCTATGCCGACGACGCGGGGCACCAGATGGAGGCCCACCATTTCTGCTCGCAGATCAGCGAGGAGATGCACCAGTGCGTCATCTACGACGGCAACGAGACCTCCTCGCGGCTCATCGGCGTGGAGTACATCCTCAGCAGGCGCCTGTACGGGCAGTTGCCCAAGGAAGAGAAGCGTCTTTGGCACAGCCACCACTACGAGGTGAAATCCGGGCAGCTCGTGGCTCCGGGAGTGCCGGAATTCGCCGAGCACGAACTCATGGAAAAGCTCGTGACCACCTACGGCAAGACCTGGCACACCTGGGACTCGCACAAGCACAAGCTGCCCGTGGGCATCCCCGCGCTCATGATGGGCTTCACCGAGGACGGGCAGATAAACGAACGCATGCTCAAGGAGCGTGACGAGCGCCTGGATGTGTCCACGCAGGACAAGCGCGAGGGGCGCGAGGACATCCCCATGCCCGAGGTGGACCCGGACGCCAACTCCTGGCGGAGCGGCAAGACATATCAACTCGATATGAAGCAGAAGAAATTCCAGGGCTTCGGCGGGAAACAGACCGGCTCCCCAAAGGCCGGGTAGAAAAGTGGGACGGAATGATGCCGAGGAGGGCGCGCCCTCCTCAGGCCTCTTTCTTCAGGCGGCGCCGCCCTGGCCCGCCTGCGCGCATGCTCGCCTCAGTTCTGCTCGCTGATGCTCAGCACGTAGCTTGCGCCCCCGCTGACCGTTGACTCGGCCCGTACCCGGACATAGTAGATCGCACCGCCATCCAGCCTGTAGTTGAAGGCTTCCTCGGGATTGGCGGTATCGCTGCTGGCCAGGGCGTTTTCGCTCGCGTCGTATAAATAGAGGCCGAGATCATTGCCCAGGCTGTTGAACGACGAGAGCAGGAACCTGTAGCGCAGGTCTTCGTCCGGGCTGATCCTGAAGTAGTCGTCGGGGTCGTCCGACTTGCTGACGAAGCCGATGATGGTCACCGGCAGGCTTACCCGCTGGGCGGTTCCCGGCGTGTCGTTATCCTCGGTATCGTACGCCCTGTTGTGCCCGTTGCCGTTCGAATCATCGTCCTCTTCGCCGTTCAGCCTGCATCCGCTCAGAAGAGCCGGCAAGGCAAGCATGAGCAGCAAGGCGCAAACCACCTTCCTTGCCGAGACGGGATGCCGGATGTCTCCGGCCGTGAAACTGCGCATGTCATCCTCCGCCCGACGCCTCGCACCATGCGGCGGGCCTTCGCTGCGATGTCGGCCTCACGTTGAAATCCACGCCATCCCGGCATGCAACTCCAGGATGCGCACCATATGCACTTGTAGCACAGGCAGGCTCGGCAGATCAAAAGGAGTAGGTGTTTCATTTTGAGCTGGTGGAGCCGAAAGGCAAGATTCATCAAGACATCGCCGCGTATTTTCGCTTAGAAGGGGCGTTGATTTGATGAGGCCACGGCATGGCCCGGCGCGATCACGGACGCGGAATGTAGATAAACGGCCGCTTGCAGGCCGGGCGGTTCTGGCACCCGCCTTGCTTTTTGACAGGACGGAATCACATGCCCTTCCCAAGGAGAGATGCATGCCCATTTCCGTCCTGGTGCTCGATCCGGAACAGGTCTTCCAGACCTCGGTGGCCCGCAAGCTGCGTCTGCACGACATACGTGTGCTGACAAGGCCGGGCTTCGAGGGCCTGACGACCCTACTGGAGTCCTTTCACTTCGACACGCTGCTCCTGGACGCGGAACTTTTGCGCGCGGGCCTCGATCCATTGCGGGAGGTTGTCGAGGCCAATCCGGCCATGGCGGTCATCCTCACCGCCTCCTCCGGAGATATCGCTCTGGTGCGCCAGGCCGGCGCCCTGATCGACGATTGCCTGGTCAAACCGATACACCCGAACGCCCTGCTGGCCTCGGTCGAGCGCCTCGCGGGAGACAAGCCGGAATGCGCCGGCAGGCCGGATGCTTGTCCCGCGCAAAACCCGTCCTCGGGAAAACCTTGAGAACGCATTCGCCAGCGACGCTTTCACCGCTAGTGGAGACGAACATGCTTGTACGAGTTCCCAATTGTAAAGCCCATGCCCTGCCCAAGCCTGGGCGGTGGCTTCTGCTGACGCTCCTGCTCTGCCTGGCGCTGTTCATTGCGGGCTGCGGCGGCGACAAGGTCAAGGCGGACGCGCCGGCCCAGGCGGCTCCCGCTCCGGCGGCCGTGGCCGTGGGCGTGTCCGTTCTCGAACCCACGGTCATGCGCGACGTGCTGACCCTGCCGGGCGACACCGAGGCCACCGAGGACGTGGTCCTGTCCGCCGAACGCGGCGGCCGCGTGGAGTGGATCGGCCCCAAGGAGGGCGAGCGCGTGCGCAAGGGCCAGCTCATCGCCAAGATCGACCTGTCGGCCCTCGACGCCTCCCTGCGCAAGGCCCGAGCTTCGTACCAACTGGCCAAGGAGCAGTCCGAGCGCCGCAAGAAGCTCTATGAACAGGAATTCATCAGCCTGGAAGAGCTGGACAAGGCCGAGACCGAGCTGCGCCTGGCCAAGTCCAACCTTGACGAGGCCCAGGTTGCCTACGACCAGGGCATGATCCGCTCGCCCATCGACGGCGTGGTCAACGAACTGCACGTGGATCCGGGCGAGTTCGTCGGCCAGGGCGACCCGGTGGCCGAGGTGGTCAACACCGACATCATCGACGTGCGCCTCGGCGTGCCCGAACTGGATGTGCGCTATCTGTCCATGGGCCAGCCGGTCTCCGTCACGGTGGACGCCTATCCCGGCCAGACCTGGGAGGGTCAGGTGACCTTCCTGGCCTACAAGGCCAGCCTCAGCACGCGCACCTTCGCGGCCAAGGTCACGGTTCCCAACAGTGACGGTCGCATCCGGCCCGGCATGATCGCCCGCGCCACCCTCCTGCGCCGCACCGTGTCCGACGCCCTGGCCGTGCCCCTGTTCAGCCTGCTGGACAAGGGCGGCGAGCGGCTGATCTACGTGGAGGAAGACGGCATGGCCAAGGCCCGCACCGTGCGCCTCGGCATCATCGAGGCCGACCGCATCCAGGTGCTGGAAGGCCTCGCGGCCGGCGACCGCATCATCGTCAGCGGCCAGAACATGGTCGAGGAAGGCATGCGGGTGGTGGCGCGATGATCATCAACCAGCTCGCCCTCAAGCGCCACGTCACGGTCCTCGTGCTGGTGGTCATCATCATCCTGGCCGGCCTGTCCAGCTACTTCAGCCTGCCGCGCGAGTCGGACCCTGACATCAACATCCCGTACATCTTCGTGACCACGACCTACGAGGGCGTGGCCCCGGTGGACATGGAGAAGCTGGTGACCATACCGCTCGAGCGCAAGCTCAAGAGCCTGGACGGCCTGGAGGAGATCACCTCCATGTCCGGCGACGGCCTGTCCTCCATCACCCTGGAATTCGCCCCGTCCGTGGACATCGACGACGCCCTGCAGAAGGTGCGCGACAAGGTGGACCAGGCCAAGGGCGACCTGCCCGACGACCTGGACGACGATCCGCTGGTCAAGGAGATGAACTTCTCCGAGTTCCCCATCATCCGCGTGGTGCTCTCGGGCCCCTTCAGCCTCAAGCGGCTCAAGACCTTCGCCGAGCAGTTCGAGGACCGCTTCGAAGCCATCCCCGGCGTGCTCGACGCCGAGATTTTGGGCGGCCTGGACCGCGAGATCCACGTGGAGTTCGACCTCGACCGGCTGCAGGGTTTGCGCGTGCCCGTATCCAGCGTTACCGCGGCCGTGAGCGGGGGCAACGTGAACGTGCCCGGCGGATCCGTGAACATCGGTGACGCCAAGTACCTCGTTCGCGTGCCCGCGGACTTCAAGCATCCCTCGGAGATCAACTCCATCGTGGCCTTCGTCAAGGACGGCAAGCCCATCTACCTGCGCGACGTGGCGCGCATCGTGGACAGCCACAAGGAGCCGACGACCATCAGCCGCATCAACGGCCAGGACGCGGTGACCATCGCCATCAAGAAGCGCAGCGGCGAGAACATCATCGACATCGTGGACGAGGTGCACCGCATCATCGCCGACATGCGCCAGCAGCTGCCACCCTCGCTGGTCATCGACACCACCGGCGATCAGGCCCGCGACATCCGGCTCATGGTCAAGGACCTGGAGAACAACATCCTCACGGGCCTCATCCTGGTGCTCGTGGTCGTGTTCGCCTTCATCGGCGGACGCTCGGCGCTGTTCGTGGCCCTGTCCATCCCCTTCTCCATGCTCATCACCTTCGCCATGCTGCAGGCCTTCGGCATCACCCTGAACATGGTCGTGCTGTTCTCCCTGACCCTGGCCCTGGGCATGCTCGTGGACAACGGCATCGTCATCGTGGAGAACGTCTACCGCCACATGCAGGAGGGCATGTCGCGCATGGAGGCCGCAAGCAAAGCCGTGGACGAGGTGGCCTGGCCGGTCATCACATCCACCCTGACCACGGTGGGCGCCTTCATCCCCATGATCTTCTGGCCGGGCATCATGGGCGAGTTCATGAGCTTCCTGCCCAAGACGGTCATCATCGCCCTCCTGGCCTCGCTCTTCGTGGCCCTGGTCATCAATCCCGTGCTCTCGGCCCGCTTTCAGACCGCCAAGGTCGGCAGCCGCCACCCGGACGAGATCGACGAGGAGAATCTGGGGCGCATACTGCGGACTTACCGCAGCACCTTGCGCTGGGCCCTGCGCCACAGGCTGACCGTAGTCGGCCTGTCCTTCGCTATGCTGGTGGGCTCGGCCGTGGCCTTCGGCGTGTTCGGCAAGGGCGTGGAGTTCTTTCCGGACATCGAGCCCAAGCAAGCGACGGTGACCGTCGACGCCCCCGTGGGCACCAACCTGAACGCCTCGGACCGCCTTGTGCGCCGCGTGGAGCGCATCATCGCGGACGGCGGCCACAAGGACATCCAGAGCGTCATATCCACGGTCGGCGATGCGACGAAAGGCACACACAGGAGCGAGCTGATCATCGACTTCGTGGACTATGCGGAGCGCGACCGCAACTCCTTCGACATGATACGCGAAGTGCGCGAGGCTATCACCTCGACCATGGGCGGAGCGGAGTACCTGGTGGAACGCCGCAAGGAAGGTCCGCCCAGCGGCGCGGCAGTGAACCTGGAGATCTACGGCGACGACATCGCCGTGCTGGGCGGCCTGGTCGAAAAGGTACGCAAGATCATGTCCGGCGTGGCCGGCGTGGTGGACCTCAAGGACGATTTCGTGGAGGGCAAGCCCGAGATCAGGGTGGACGTGGACAAGGAAAAGGCCGCCATGCTCGGCCTGGACGCGGCCAGCGTGGGCACGGCCGTCAAGACCGCCGTGGCCGGGGCCAAGGTGGGCGTCTACCGCGAGGGCAAGGACGAATACGACATCATCGCCAAGCTGCCCGACGCGTCCGTGAGCAGCCTGGAGGGCATCCGGCGCATCACCGTGCCGGGCCCGAACGGCGACCCAGTGCCTCTGACCAGCCTGGCCCAGGTGCGCATCGACAGCGGCTACGGGGCCATCAACCGCAAGGACCTCAAGCGCGTGGTGACCGTATCGAGCGACGTGTCCGGACGCCTGGCCAACGAGGTCATCGCCGAGATCACGGCCAAGCTCTCGCGGCTGGAGCTTCCGCGCGGCTACTCCTGGCAGTTCACGGGCGAGCAGGAGGAGCAGGCCAAGGCCCAGGCCTTCCTGGGCAAGGCCTTCATCGCCGCGGTGTTCCTCATCTTCCTCGTGCTCGTCACGCAATTCAACTCGGCGGCCGTGCCGTTCATCATCCTGACCTCGGTCATCCTGTCCTTCATCGGCGTGTTCCTGGGCCTGCTGCTCACGGGCAGGCCGTTCGGCGTCATCATGACCGGCATCGGCGTCATCAGCCTGGCCGGCGTGGTGGTCAACAACGCCATCGTGCTCATCGACTACTTCGAGCAGCTCAAGGCCAGAGGCCTGGAAGCCACCCAGGCCCTCATCACCACCGGACTGACCCGATTCCGTCCGGTCATGCTCACGGCCATCACCACCCTGCTGGGCCTGTTGCCCATGGCCACGGGCGTGAGCTTCGACTTCATCGGCTTCAGGCTGGAAGTCGGCAGCGAGTCCTCCATGTGGTGGGGCTCCATGGCCGTGGCCGTCATATTCGGCCTCGCCGTGGCCACCATGCTGACCCTGATCGTGGTGCCCGTGCTCTGCTCCTTGCGCGAGAACCTGAAGGCCTGGGCGGAACGTCGGCGGACATCGCCGAAGGAAGTGACGCGCAAGGCCAAGCCCGCTCCGGAACTGGATACGAGGATCGCATGAAACCGCTCGAAACCGTTGCAAGCCCCTTCCGGATCGCCATGGCGCTGGCGGCCCTCCTGAGCCTGCTCTCTCCTGTCCGGGCGGCGGCCGCCGAGGAGCAGGCTCCGCCCAAGGAACCGCAGTGGAAGATCACCAGCAGCGCCGCGGCCTATGGGCATGCGGATGTCAAATCGAACCGGGGCTCCATGTCCATGGCCAGGACCGGCGTATCACTGGAGCGTTCCGGGCTCAGCCTCTCCTACGCCCTGGTGGACTACGGCTTCGAGCATACGGACCGCCTGCCTTTCGGCAACGGCCGTGACGAGCCGTGGGGAGCCCTGCACTCGGTCGCCCTGGCCTATCACCGCCTGGAGCATATCAAGGGGATGTACGGCTGGTTCGGCGGATTCGCCCTTTCGTCGGGTTTCGAGCAGGAGCTGGACAACTCGCTGAGCGGCAACGCCTGGTTGGGCGGCATGCTGTTCCTGTCGCCCAAATGGCTTCTCGGCCTGGGCGTGGGATACGGGGCTTCGGCCGTGGACAGCAGTTTGCTGCCCGCTTTCTTCCTGTCCTACAACCGTGCCGCCACCCAAGGCATGTCCTTCTCGCTCGGTATTCCGGCCACGGAAGTCACCTACCGCTTCAACCCGGCCTGGGCCGTGCGGATGGCGACGGTCGTGGAGAGCGGCACGTACCGCCTGGCCGACGACAACCCCACGGCTTCGCGCGGATACTACAAGGCCCTGGATGTCGGCGGCAGGCTGGGGCTGAGCTGGACACCCGCGCCCATGATCGAGACCAGCCTCGGCGCGGACATGCTCTTCTATCGCGAATTCGAGATCTTCGATCGCGACGCGGACAAGATCGGCAAATACCACCTCGAAGACGCCTTCGGCGCATCGGCAAAGGTGATCCTGCATTTCTGAACACCGCCGCGGACCAGCCGGGAAAGTGCACCGCCCTCTCCCGGCGCACTCCCGGCAGCGGAGAAATTCCGCCAGCGCCTGATCGTTCAGGAAGGCCGGTACAGGCTCCCGCAGCACTCGCAATCCAGCATTGCCGATCAAGGGCAAGGAGGCGAAGCCATGACCACGGACCTCATATCCAAGCTGTTCCTTCTCCATTCAGTCATCCGCAGGGAAATCAACGCGTCTCTGAAGAGCGGCGGACATCCTTGGCGCTTCGAGCACTACATCTTTCTCTCGGCGATTCCCTCGGGTCCGGGCATCCCCCTGAAGGACATCTCGCTGACCGTCTTCGGCAGGGATCACCCTCCCTTGCGGCGGACGCTGGACGCCCTGGAAAAGGCCAAGCTCATACGGCTCAAGCGCGAGGCGGCGGATCGCAGGCACCTGCGCGTCCACATCACCAGCGACGGGCTGGACGTGCTTGCCGCCCTGCACGAGCGGGCCATGGCCGCCATCGATCTGAACCTGACCATAGCGGAGCCGGAGATGTTGAGCGACCTGGAGAGTCTGCTCGGTCGCCTGCCGGCCGGTACCTATGCCGACGATCCGGAAGTCGCGTTGGTCGAGTCCCCGCATCCGTTGTGAATGCCGATATTGCCAGCCGGAATGCCGCGGTATATGCCTTGACCATGCGACACGCCCAAACCGACGGACTCCGGCGCATCTCGGCCCTGGCCACGCGCTCCGCGCACGCACGCTTCGCCGTGGTGGACGCCGATCTCCTGGAACACAAGGCAGCCGACGCAGCGGCCAACGCACGGCTGCGCGAGATGCACCTGTTTCACGGCAGCGACGCAAGCTCCCTGCACCGGATGCTCAATGCCGTGGAACCCGGCAGCTACATCAGGCCCCATCGCCACCTGCATCCGCCCAAGGCCGAGTGCTTCATCATACTGCGCGGCCGGGCCGGGTTCATGTTCTTCGACGACCAGGGACACGCGGCCGAAGAGGATATGGTCCTGCTGGACGCGCACGACGGCCCCTTCGCCGTGGACATCCGCCCCGGCGTTTGGCACACATTGGCTAGCATGTCCCCAGGCTCGGTGCTCTTCGAGGTCAAGCCTGGACCTTATGACCCTCTGGATGACAAAGATTTCGCTCCCTGGGCTCCCGAGCCCGGTTCTCCTGTCGCGCAGGCCTGGCTGGCGGAGCAGGAAGCGAGGCTGCGCAAGCGTTTCGGCTTGTCCGGGCAGGAGGATTAAGCGGATTGTAGGATAAACGCCTCACTTCTCATGCCTCGGCAGATATCCGTTAAAGTGACCGGCCTGGGCGAAAAGACGCCTCCCTGATCTATCTCACGCGCGATCGACTCAGGAGTTCAGTCCGTCGCATTCCTCCAATGCAGGCTCCGACGGCGCGGTTCCCCGTGCGTGCATGCCCGCGAACCCCTTTTCGAGCTGCATGATTCCCGGCAGAGCCCCCATTTGCGACATCTCACGCCGAATTCCGCGGCGCTCGGGGCACAGGCAGCATGCACCGACCCGCTCCTGCGCCGCCAAAGCCTCCCATTCTTGTCAGTCACATTCCTACAAGCCTATAGGGTATCGACTGACAGAAAAATCAGAACACTTCCTATATTCCTTACAAATTAAACGCCTAGTATGTGCTCACGTCGCCGCAGGAAACATCCGGCAGATGCCTGTCGGCGATCACCTTTCCTACATCCTTCCGAGGACGGTCAGTTCCTCACTCGCCCCTTCACGCTAGCCCGGTCAAGTCATGCTTGGCCGGGCTCCTACCTTTTGGGGGCGATGCAGAAACATTCAGTTCACCGGCGGAATTCTTACGTTCCGCGGCGCAAATGAAAAAGAGCGCGCCGCATCCGCGGCAGCGCTCCTTTCATGACGGAATTTCCAGCGTTCCTACAGGAAACGGATGGTCGCCACGGCCGTGGCCGCATCCTTGGGCTTGACCTTGATCTCCGTCTTGCGGCCGAACATCTTGCTCGCGCCGTGCAGGATGCCCTCGAAGTAGTCGAAGAAGCCGCGTTTGGAATGGTAGGTCATGACCAGGCTGTCGCCCTTGTCCTCGTAACTGAAACGCGGCGGCGTGATTCCGGGCATGTCCCTGGTCAGCTCCTCGTGCACCTCGTTCATGCGCAGAAGGAATTTCTTGAGATCCGTCTTTCCCAGCTCCGATCCGTGAATGTGCTTCTTGTAAAGCTTGGCGAATTCGCCGGGCGTGTAGGAGCCGAGATCGAAGAGGATCTTGCGTTTGGTGTCGCCCGTGAGCCTGGACACAATGCCGGCCATCTGGCCCATGACTGCGTCGGGATAGCTATTCTGGATCATGAAAACCGGATTGCCAAGTTCCTCCAGCAGCTTGCGGCGCACGCCGTCGCCGTAGGTCTTGCCTATGTAGTCGACCATGAGCTTGGGCAACACGCCCTTCATCTGGCCTTCGGAAGGGGTAAGTGAACTCTTCTGCGCACCGCGCACTTCCCTGAATATCTGGTGCAGCCGCTCCGATTGCTTCCGGATCTCCTGAATGGTGCGCACCGTGCCCTGGACCTCGCCCGTGGTCTCGTCGGACAGGCGGTTTATCTCGCTTATGGCCCGGTTGATCTCCTCGCTGGCCGCGGACTGCTCCTCGGCGGCGGTGGCGATGGAACGCACCTGGTCCGAGTTGTCAGCCACCAAGCTTACGATCTCCTCAAGCATCTCGCCCGAGCGCCGGGCCAGGCCGGCGGCCTCGGTCACGGCCGCCGATGCGGCCGACATGCTCGTCAGGTTATGCGCCACGGACTGCTGGATGGTCCTGATGGACTCCTCCACATCGCGCGTGGCGTTCATGGTCTTTTCGGCCAGCTTGCGCACCTCGTCGGCCACAACGGCAAAGCCTCGGCCCGCGTCGCCGGCCCTGGCCGCCTCGATAGCCGCGTTGAGGGCCAGCAGGTTGGTCTGGTCCGCGATCTCGGTGATCATGTTCATGATCTCGCCGATGCCGCCCGCCTGCTCGCCCAGGCGGCTCATGGCCGTTTCCAGCTCCTTGTTCATGACCTCCACCCGGTCGATGGCCTGCACGGCCTTGCCCACGATGCCCGAGCCTTGACCGGCCTTGTCCCGCGAACGCTCGGCGCTGCTCGCGGCCCGCTCGGCGCTGCGGGCGACCTCCAGCACCGTGGCGTTCATCTCCTCCATGGCCGTGGCCGTTTCGGCCACGCGGTCCTTCTGGACGACCATGGCCTCGGCCACCTGATCCGCCTGAGAGGTGAGCGTCGCGGCCGAGTAGGACAGGCTTTCGGCGATCTCGAATGCCTTGAGGGCCGTGCCCTCCAGGTTTCCGGTGCGCTTCTCGGCCTCGGTGCAGACGTTCTTCGCCTCGGCCACGGACTTTTCCAGGCCTGCTGCGCGCGATTCAACCTCGTCCTTGGCCTTGCCCAAGACGGCCACGCGCTCGCGATGAGCCTTGCCCACCGACTCCAGGGTGGCCGAGAGCTTGGCCAATTCCGCCAGCAGCTCGCCGCTCCTCGCCTCCGCCTTTCCCGGATCGCGCACGGTATCCACAATCCTGGCCGTCGAGACTTTCAGCGCCTTGCGAAGGAGGCTCCAGACAACGAGGAACGCCACTGTCGCGGCCACGAAACCGCACGCCAAAGGTGCGCCGAAGGAGACATCGACGACTGCGAGCGCAAGGGCGAACAGGCCGAGGAACACGCCAAAGGCAGCGGCCAGTATGGCGGCCAGGGACATGAACATGGGAAACCTCGAAGGTGACGGGTGCGGTCATTCCGGAAGCCGGAACAACGCGTGTTGAATACATTCGTATGAAATGATCTGTAGTCGAAGCTCTCGGGGAAATCAATGCAGGACCAAAGCACTGAAATGTAAAGAAGGTGCAGGTCGACAGCCCGACTTCCGCAAAGTGGGCGCAGGGACACGGCCTGCAACCGCCGGTCGCATCGCATTTGTTGCTAAAACCGCCCGAAGAGAAGCGGCGGTGCTCCTATAACGGCGTCCTGCGCTTCGTCGCGCCTTCCCACATATTGTAGACGAGCAGCATGCAGGGCAGTTTGGCGCTGAAGAACGGCACCTTGCGCTCGGCACGCAGGCCGATGCGCTTGGCCATGGCGGCATTGCCGGTGAATATGCCCGCCCGGTAACCGGCGCAGCGCTGTTTCAGGAAATCGCCCAAGGCCTGGTAGGTTTCGCCCAGCTCGTCCACGTCGCCCAAACGTTCGCCGTACTCCGGATTGACGAGCACCGCGCCCTTGCCCTCCGGCACGGGCGTCTCACGGAAATCGCACACCGAGAATTCGATGCTCTCCTCCACTCCGGCCTGGCCGGCGTTGTCGCGGGCCGCATCCACGGCTTGCGGATCGATGTCCGTGGCGATGATGCGCCCTTTGGGCCGGGGCAGGATGGCGGCCTGGGCATCGGCGCGCATGCTCTCCCAGGCCGGGGCGTCGAACTCGTTGAGGTGCTTGAAGGCGTAGGCATCGCGCAGCAGGCCCGGCGCGATGTTGCGGGCCATGAGCGCGGCCTCGATGGCCAGCGTGCCGCTGCCGCACATTGGATTCACGAAGTTCTCGGCCGGGTCCCAGAACACCGCCCGGATCACGGACGCGGCCAGAGTCTCCTGCATGGGCGCGCGGAACGGGTTGAGCCGGTAGCCGCGCCTGGGCAGCGGAACGCCCGTGGTGTCCAGGAACAGCTCGGCCTTCTTGTCGCGCCAGTGCAGGAACAGGCAGACGCCCCTGCCCTCGTCCGAACCGGAGTCGGGTCGGCCGCCCGTCTTCTGCGCGAAACGGTCCACAACCGCGTCCTTGATGCGCAGGTTGGGATAGCGGGTGTCGCGGATGGTCGGGTGCACGACCGAGGAATGCACGCTCAGGTAGCCGTTGGCCGCGAAAATTTCCTCCCAGGGCATGGAGTTGACCTCGCGGTAGACCATGTCCGGGTGCAGCGCCCCGAAACGCTTGAGGCGGTAGTGAACGCGGTGGCCGCAACGCAGGTGCAGATTCAGACGCATGCAATCGAGCAGCGTGCCCGTGGTGCGCACCCCCGCCTCCAGCTCCTGCGTATCGAAGCCGAGCCCGCGCATCTCCAGGGCGACGTAGGGGGCCATGCCCTTGGGGCAGGAAACGAGCACGGAGCTTTCGCGGGACAGTGTGAACATGGGGCCTCTTTTCTCGATCGCTAAAATATGGAAAAACTCAAGCCGTCCGGCCGGCCATCGGCGGACTTGCCGTTTCGGCGCCGGCGACCTTCATGCGGATCGTCTCCGCCCGCCTCCTATATGTCGCCGCAACCATCCGCGCAAGGCGCATGCAGCCGGCTCGGTTTTTCGGATCGCGACGGTCCATCGGGCACTTCGACAGGTGACTTCCTGGCCAAAGTCCCTATAATAGCGGACTCCGATGCACGACAATCACTTACGCTTCGCTCCACGCGACAAGGACGAATTCATGGAGACTCTACGATTTGAAAGCCTGACCCTCTCCCCGGAGATGCTCAAGGCTATCGAGGATATGGGCTTCGAGGAAGCCTCGCCCATCCAGGTCCTGGCCATACCGCTGATCATGCAGGGACGGGACGTCGTCGGCCAGGCGCAGACCGGCACCGGCAAGACGGCCGCCTTCGGCATTCCGCTCCTGGAAGCGATCGATGCGAACAGCAGGGAGCTCCAGGCCCTGGTTCTCTGCCCGACCCGCGAACTGGCCATCCAGGTGGCCGAGGAACTCAACACGCTGGCCAAGTACAAGCGCAACCTGCGGGTCCTGCCCGTCTACGGCGGCCAGCCCATCGACCGGCAGTTCAAGGCGCTGCGCCAGGGCGTGCAGATCGTCATCGGCACTCCCGGCCGGGTCATGGACCACATGGAACGCGGCACGATGAAGCTCGAGAAGGTGCGCATGGTCGTGCTCGACGAGGCCGACGAAATGCTCGACATGGGCTTCCGCGAGGATATCGAGCACATCCTGGACGACGTGCCTGAGGAACGGCAGACGATCTTCTTCTCCGCGACCATGCGCCCGGAGATAAGCCGGCTGGCCGAGAAGTACCTTCAACAGCCGGAGTTCGTGAAGGTATCGCCCAAGGTCCTGACCGTCCCGAACATCGAGCAGATCTACTATGAAGTTCCGCGATTCGGTCGGCTCGAAGCCATGTGCCGCATCATCGACTACTACAACCCCAAGCTGGCCGTGGTCTTCGCAAATACCAAGAAGGGCGTGGACGAGTTGGTCGAACACCTGCAGGCCAGGGGTTACATGGCCGACGGCCTGCACGGCGACATGAACCAGTCCCAGCGCGACCGGGTCATGGCCAAGTTCCGCTCCGGCTCCATCGAAATCCTGGTGGCCACGGACGTCGCCGCACGCGGCATCGACGTGGAGGACATCGAGGCCGTGTTCAACTACGATATCCCGAGCGACGTGGAGTACTACGTTCACCGCATCGGCCGAACCGGTCGCGCCGGACGCTCGGGCCGGGCCTTCACCTTCGCCTCTGGCAAGGAATTCTACAAGCTGCGGGACATCCAGCGCTTCACCAAGGCCAAGATCGTGCAGCAAAAGGTGCCCACGGTCAGCGACGTCCAGCAGGCCAGGACGGACAAGTTCCTCGCCGCCGTGCGCGAGACCATCGCCGCGGGCGAACTCGAAAAGTACCTGCGCATCGCCCAGGAATTCGTCGAGGAGGACCAGGAAGCCACCACGTTGGACCTGGCAGCCGCGCTCCTGAAGATGCTCATGGGTCCGTCCGAGGAGCCCGAGGAGACCAAGCCCGGCGGCCGCATACAGTTCGGCGACACCGGCGCGGAACCCGGAATGGTCCGGCTGTTCATGAACGTAGGCCGCAGACTGAAGGTCGGCGTCAAGGACGTGGTCGGGGCCATTGCCGGCGAAACCGGCATGCCCGGCCGGCTCATCGGCAAGATCGAGATCTACGACAAGTTCACCTTCGTGGAGGTCCCGGAGGAGTACGCCGAGGACGTCCTGCGCATCATGAACAACAACCAGATCAGGGGCAACCGCATCGCCATCGAACCGGCCGTCAGGCGCTAGATCGCATGCCCTGGACGAGGCTCCCCGGCCTCCCGAATCTCGTAGGCGTCTCTCAGGGCCGGAACTCTGCCCGGCCCTGAGA
>JAEYOJ010000074.1 GCA_023411815.1 Pseudomonadota bacterium
GGCCAAACGCCGCTTCGACGTCCAGCGCTGAACACTCTCCTGCGGGTTCTCGTCCATCGGTAGCCACTCCTTCCACGTGCTTCTCGCACGTCTTGTTCGTGGCTTCAATTTCTAGGGGAGCGGTATATTGATAAATGTGGCTCGATCTTTCCTGCGGCAAACCGGCTCATGAACCCGCTGTCTGGGTATGGCTTGCGCCCAGCTTGCCAGGTCACGAACGAGCCAAGGTCAGACGTGTAACCGTTATTCGCGCATGGTGGCTATAAGGCGCAGGGGATTGAGCAGAAGTTCCAGTGCCTCCGAGATGCTTGATGCTGCTATATCCGAGGCGGTCAGGGCAGCGACGGACGCGCACTCATGGCCCAGGATGGCGATGCCCAAGGCTGCCTCGGCAAGCATGAGCCGGTCGTTGCGGCCATTACCAATGGCCGCGCAGCGCTGAGCTCCCAGGCTGCGGACATAGTCGCGTTTCGCCTCGGCCTGGTTGCCGGGAGCGAGCACGGCCACCTGACAGGGCAGTCCTTGCAACTGCAAACGAACGCTGCCGAAGGTGTCGGCAGTGATGACGTGCAACGCTATGTCCTCGGCCAGAGCGTTCATGCGCTCCACGGCTTCGGGCAGAACCGCGCCGTCGCGGGCGATGGTGCCGTTGTAGTCCAGCACGAGATGCTCCAGCTCAAGGCGGCCGAAGCCGGGAATATCGAAGATCTTCATGCGCACTCCTCAAAAACAGTCGATTAAAGTCTCTTCGAGCGATCCTGCCGCAGCCAACTCGCCCTTTTCCAGCACGCGCGAGACGCGACCGGCGCGCATGACCACGATGCGTTCGGCGATGCGCTGGGCTTGGCGCAGGCTGTGCGAAACCACCAGCAGCGTGTAGCGCTTCTTGAGGCGCAGCAGCAGTTCCTCAATGCGCAGGGCAGAATGGTAGTCGACCGAGGCAGTGGGCTCGTCCAGCAGGAGCACCTCAGGCTCCAGGGCCAGAGCACGGGCAAGACACAACCGCTGCTGCTGGCCTCCGGAGAGCGTCTGCGCTCCAGCACTCAATCTGTCCTCGACTTCATCCCACAAGTTTGCCTCGTCCAAGGCCTCACGCATGCGTGCGCGGGCCTCGCCGTCCGTGATGCCGCGTACCAGACGCAGGGGCAGCAGCAGGTTCTTCTCCACGCTCATGGGCAGCACATTGGGAGTCTGGAAGACCATGCCGACCCTGCGGCGCAGTTCCTCCACATCCGTTCCCTGCGCATAAGCCTCCACCTGCCCGTCCCGCAACCCAAAGCGTATTCGGCCCGATGTCGCGCAGTTGGGGAAGCATTCGTTGAGCCGGTTCACGGCCCGCAGCAGCGTCGTCTTGCCCGAGCCAGAACGGCCCAGCAGCACTGTGATGCCCGCCGGAATGTCCATGTCCACGTCACTGACCACGTTCTTTCCGTTGAAAGTAACGCTTAATCCTTCGATGCGCACGGTCGCGCTCATGCCTAGGTCCTCCAGCGGCGCTGCATGGCCGCGTGCAGCAGATGCGCGCCCAGAAAAATCACAGAAGTCAGCAGCAGAAGAACCATGGCCGCCCCGAAGCCGCGGTCCAGCTCCTGGACTGTCTGGTGCTCGGCTGCGGTGGTGAAGATGAAGAAGGGCAGGGCCTCGTATTTGTCCAGCAGGCCGCGCGGCAGGCCGGCGTTGGCCACCACGCCCGTTAGCAGGATCACGGCCGTATCCTCGGCGGCACGGCCGATGGCCAGCACCGCACCGCCCAGAATGCCCTTTCCGGAGGCTGGCAGAAGAATGTGCCGCACGGCCTGAAGCTTCGTCAGGCCCAGGCTCGGGCCGAGCAACCGGAGTTCCTCAGGCAGGCCTTCCAGGGCGGCCAGGGTCGTCTTGATGAGGTAAGGCAGGATGAGCAAGGCCATGCAGGCCGCCGACAGAAGCAGGCAGGTCGTGGCGTTCGTCAGGAACGTGCGGCGCAGGAGAAGAATGAGCGCGAAGCCGAACAGGCCCATTACGATGGACGGCACGCCGGCAAGCAGATCCGCTCCCAGCGACAGGGCGGCCTTTACGCGTCCCGTGGCGAATTCGGCCAGGTGGATGCCGCAGGCCACCCCAACGGGTATGGCCAGGATTGCGGACAGGAACACAAGACTAAATGTCCCGGCGCAGGCCGGCCAGATGCCGTCCCATACCGGGGCACGGCCTAGCAGTGCGGCCAGGGGTGGCGCATCACCGAAAAAGAGTTCCGTCGAAATCGTGGGCAGGCCCCGCACGGCCAGGAAGGCGAGCAGCGCGGCCACCGCCAGCAGAGGGACGAGCGCGCTCAGCCAGCAGAAAAGAATGAAGGAGGCCTGGCCGGACCTTTTCACGCGCGGCCTCCGTCAGCCTTGTTCAGGCTGCGTAGGGTCAGGTTCACGGCCACGCTGGTGACAAAGAGGATCAGCCCGCAAGCGAACAGCGACAGATAGGCCGTGCTCTGGCTATCCGTGGCCACGACCAGGGCGATATGGGCCGTGAGCGTGCGCAGGCCGTCCAGGAGCGAGACGGGCACCTGCGGCGCATTGCCGGCGAGCATGAGCGGCACCAGGGTGTCGCCCACTGCACGGCCGAATCCCAGCGCCGCGGCCGCCAGCAGCCCGCGCCGCGCGGCGGGCAGGACCACGTATCTTACGCTCTGGGCGCGGGTCAGCCCGAGGGCCGCCGCGGTCTGGCGCACGCGCGGCTCGATAAGCTCGAACTGGGCGTGCAGCACGAGCACCACCGTGGGCAGCACCAGCAGGCTCAGAGTCATGGACGCGGCCAGCCACGAGAATCCCGAACCCGAGGCGAAAGCCGCGCGCAGCAAGGGCACCAGCAGAAAGACCGCCACAAAGCCGTAGACGACCGTGGGCACGCTGGTCATGAAGCGTACCACGGCCATGACCATGGCCGCAGGCCTGCGTGGTCCGACGCCATGGGCGAAACAGCACAGGCCCAGGCCCATGGGCAGGGCCACGGCCATGGACGTGAGGGACAGGCATATGGAGCCTACGATCATGGGCAGAATGCCGAACTCGCCCTGGAAGGGCCGCCAACGCCAGGAAAGCACCTGGATCAGCCCTTCGCCGCGCAGCAGCGGCAGGCTGAACCAGGCCAGGAAGCCGAATATGGCCAGCACGGCCAGGGCGGCAACCATGGCCGAAAGCAGGAGCATTACGCGGGTCAAGCGTTCCATGATAAGAATGAAGATGCCTCCGGCGGCTGGGGGAACGTGGTCCCCCCAGACCCCCCGCATTCATTGTTGAGGATTCACCGACGCTACAGCGTCGGTGAATCCTCAACAATGGCTTGTGAATGCGCTTCGAGCCAGCCGGTTCCTCAGGATGGCTCGAAACGCGGGGTCCAGGGGGATCATCCCCCTTGTGGGGTGAGGTATGGAGAGGGGCGACGCCCCTCTCCGGCTCTTCGCTTAGGCTACTTCGTGGGGATGTAGCCGCTGGCCTTGGTGATCTCCGCGCCCTCGGGGCCGCACACGTATTCGATGAAGCTCTTGACGATGCCTTGAGGCTCGCCCTTGGTGTTCATGTACAGTAGCCGGGTGATCTTGTACTCGCCGCTGACGGCCGTGTCCTGGTTGGGCGCCACGCCGTCGAGCAGCGGGGCCTTGAGCGTGCCGTCTATGTGGCCGATGCTCACGTAGCCGATGGCGTTCCTGTCACCGGCCACGGCGGTCTTCATGGCACCGTTGGAGGCCACCACGTTGGCCGCGTCGGCAATGGCGCCCTTGGAGAGCATCTTCTCCCAGAACACCTCGCGCGTGCCGCTGGCTTCGTCGCGGGTATACAGATTGATGGAGGCGTCCGGGCCGCCGACCTGCTTCCAGTTGCTGATCGTGCCGGCAAAGATGTCCTTGACCTGGGCCTGGGTCAGATTCTGCAGCGGATTGGCCTTGTTGACCACCACGGCCACGCCGTCGATGGCGAAGGGGAAGGATACCAGGCCGTACTTGTCCTTCTCGGCCTCGGTCACGGCCCGGCCGGTGTTGCCTATGTCAGCCAGCCCTTCGCCGGCCTTCTGCACACCCACGCCCGAGCCGCCGCCGGCCACGGTGATGCGGATGGCGGGATTGGCGGTCATGATGCGCTTGGCGGCTTCCTTCATAACCGGAATGTGCGCCGTGCCGCCGGCGATCTCAATGTTGCCGGACTTGCCCTTGAAGGCGTCCAGGCCTTGGGCCGAGGCTGGCGCGGACGCGGCGAGGATGAACAAAAGGACGGCGGTGAAGGTCCCGAGCTTCCTCAACATGATGGTTCTCCCTGCATGCGGTTGTGAATGCCCGCGCCGGTTGGGTCGGCGCGGCTATTAGTCGATCGTTGCAAGGGTTCTACTCATGTCGCAAAGCTGTAACAAATCGAAATCATCAATCATGAATGCTGAAATGTATCATGATTCCTGATGCTTCGATCGCAGTAAGGGAAGGGTAGCTAGGGAAGGAATAACTCGACGCCGGGTGTTTACCCGGCGTTCAGCGCCTTGAACAGAAAGCGGTCCAGGGCCGCGGCAAAGCGGTGCTTGTCCTTGGCCCCGAGCTGCGGCGGCCCGCCCTGGGCCAGACCCATGGTGCGCATCTCCTGCATGAAGTTGCGCATGGTCAGCCGAGCGCGAACGTTGTCCTCGGTGTACAGCTCGCCGCGCGGATCGATTCCAGTGGCGCCACGCTCGACGATCATGGCGGCCAGGGGAATGTCCGCGGTGACGACCAGGTCGCCCGGCGAGACATGGCTTGCGATATACTTGTCCGCCTCGTCGAATCCGCCGGGTACGCGCACGGCCGTGATCAGCTCCGATCCCGCCCCGAAGGCTCCCAGGTGCCGGTTGGCCACCAGGTGGACCGGTATGCGCAGGCGTTGCGAGGCCCGCAAGATGATCTCGCGTATGGCTGCCGGGCAGGCGTCGTCATCGATCCAGATTTTCAACGGAGTCTTCCTCGCAAACAGGAGCGGCGTAAAAAAACGCCCCGCCCAAATAACCCCCCCAAAAAAC
>JAEYOJ010000075.1 GCA_023411815.1 Pseudomonadota bacterium
GGCCACGGCCGAGACCATCGACCCGCAGGGTTGGCTGCACTCGGGCGACCTGGGCGTCATGGACGAGCGCGGCTACGTGACCATCACCGGCCGGCTCAAGGACATGATCATCCGCGGCGGCGAGAACATCTACCCGCGCGAGATCGAGGAGTTCCTGTACACCATGCCCGGCATCCGCGACGTGCAGGTGGCCGGCGTGCCCAGCCGCAAGTACGGCGAGGAGGTCGGCGCGTTCATCATCCTCAAGGAGGGCGCGAGCCTGGCCCCCGAGGACGTGCGCGACTTCTGCCGCGGCAAGATCGCCTGGCACAAGATTCCGAAATACGTGGCCTTCGTGCAGGAATACCCCATGACCGCCAGCGGCAAGATCCAGAAATACAAGCTGCGCGAAATGGCGGCCGAGATGTTCCCCGAGGCCATGCAGTAGGCGAGCCTCCGGCGGCCAAAGGGGCCCGCCCCTTTGGGAACCCGCCAGGGGAGAGCCTCCCCTGGACCCGGCCATGTGAAAAGAAAGCGGCCCCGGATATACGTCCGGGGCCGCTTGCGTTTGTGTTCCCTTGGCTTTATTGCAGGATGACTTGATCCGAGCAGCGCCAATAGCCGGTGGGATTTGTTCCCGCAGCACATGTGGCGGGGACTGGCTGTGTCTGAAACAGCGAAGCATTTCGAAGCAAGGACATACGCACTCTGCAGGTCGATTCATCATGAACAGCATCCAAATGGAACTTCCACGCATCATCCGCATCGCGAAATGGCTGGCCTGGGGATCGGTCCTGGCCTTCCTGATAAAGCTCTCGTTACTCCTGTTTCTTGCTCCTTCGAGCGTTCTCGGCAATATGCTTTCACTGGATCCCATCATCCTCTTTTGCTTCTTTCTGTACATCAGACGAAGAATCATGGTTAATTGGCTTCTAGTCCTCGTGATCGTGTATAACTTCGCTAATATTCTGATGTCATTGCTTCCGCTGGGAGGCCTGGGTTTCTATAGCCCGACATCCGTAATCCTTACTAATTTTGTTCAGTATTCGCTTATTGCGACGGCTTACGGTTTGCTTTTGACACGTGAAGCCAGAAGTTATTTTACAAACCAGAGGTCTTAGAGCCTCACTCAAGTAGATTGCTCTTCAAAGAGCACCCTCTTCCCCCCCGCACGGCGAAAGATGGCTTTCGGCCTCGAGTTGCCGCATACATCGCCAGGGCAAGCCTGGCGTGGCCTCCCAGCTACCACCGCAAATACCTTCACCATTGTCCGGCGTGCCATGCAGCGAGCTTGGGGCTCGGACGGCTTTCTGTTATAATATGAAGTAGTGATGAGAGTTCTTGGAGAGGTCCGGACCAGCGCCGGACCAGAAATCGCGAAACAAAGCCAATCGCCCGCAAGCCCTTGGGCATGAGGCGCCGAGCAGGCCTCGCGCGCTGCGTGCGCGCCTTCCTTCAATTCTTCAATCGAGCCTTCAGTTCAGCCTGGCCCGTATGCCCGCGAGGATCTCGTCTTCCAGGGTGTGCGTAGGGAAGCACTGGAAGCCCTTGCTGTCCTTGGCCCCCGTGGAGCTGGTGAATTCGAGGCGGGCCTGGGAGAGCCGCGAGGCCTGCCATTTACCGTCTGCCTTCTGCCTGCGCACGAAATCGCGCGTGAGCTGATAGGAAGCCGAAACCGTGATCCTGGTCCGGCCGTCATCCAAGGGCGTGAGCAGCACGCTCGCCTTGCCTTCCAGGCGGGCCGTGCGCTCATAGCGGGTCAACAAGTCGTTATCTAAGGCCTCGTACTCCACATGGCCGGCGGAAGCCTTGAACTCGTAATCGCGCCGGGACCAGAGTTCACGCACCCAGGTCCGCACATGCCCGCAGTCGATGAGCGCGTCGGGCTGGACAGGAGCGAGGCTGGCCTGGATGACGCGGGACTCCCTGGCCAGGAGGACAAGGTTGTGGGAATTCCCGGCCAGGTAGGACACGGCGGCTTCCCAGGCCGCGTCCAGGCCCTGGGCGACCTCGATGGAGCGCGGGGACGGATTCGCCGGCGGAAGCGGAGGCGTGTAGGAGTAGTCGCCCGTGGAGCAGGAGGCGCAGAGGAGCAGAAGGCCCAGCAGGGCCGGCAGAACGGGGTGTCGTCCGCTTGCGGCGTGCATGCTTTCAGTCCGGCATCGGGTTGGAGCGTTTTCGCTTTGAAAATGCCCGGCAAGCCAGGCTTGGCCTGGTTTGTCGTCGCGCAGGCGTAGGCGCAATTCACTTACGCCGTAAACGCCGAAGCGAACGTATTAATGTTAATCTGCTCTAGCGGGTCGGCCGCTTCCGGCGCTCAGCCGACCTCTGCGATGGGTCTGCCCAGGATCTCCTCGACCTTGGCCACCAGGCCGTCCAGATCCGCCGGGCCGACGATCAGGTACATATCCCCGTCGTAGATGCAGAGCACGCGATGCTGCTTGGTGAGCACCATGGCCGTGGCGCCTGTGGGCAGGAGGTACTGCCCGGCGCGATAAGGGCCGAAGCTCATGCCGCTCTGTTTCTCCACCAGGGCGAAATCCTGGTCGCGCTTGAGGTCCGACAGGAAGGCCTGCTTGACCTCCTGGGCGAGCATGGCCTTGTGCACGAAAGGCTCGGCCATGGCCAGCACGCCGTCGGCGCCGGCGATGATCCGCGCCCTGCCCGGAACCACATAGAGCACATAATGGCTGATGAGCAGGAGCGGAATGAACATGATGAGCATGACCACGCCGGAGGTGTACATGCCGCCCTGGAAGAACCAGGCCGTGACGCCGCCCACCAGGACGGCGAAGAGCAGGAAGAAGAGCACCACCAGCCGCGGCATGCCCACGGGGAATTCGGCGGGCGGCTGAAGAGTTTTCTCGTCCTCGTTCACTTTCGGCTCCTTTTTTTGATATGCATCACTGACTGGGAGGGCTCCCTATTGTACGTCGCTTGAACGACGGATCGACTGGGCATCCCCGCCAGGGGGGAAATACGAGGCCCGGCGGGCCAACCGGACTTCTCAACAAAAGGAGCGACCTTTATGTTCTGTTACCAATGTGAGCAGGCGGCCAAGGGCGAAGGATGCACCAAGATCGGCATCTGTGGCAAGCAGCCGGAAGTCTCGGATCTGCAGGATCTTACCGCCTATGCCTTGCGCGGTCTGTCACTTGTCGCCCTGGAAGGACGCAAGACCGGCAACGTGGTTTCCGAGGCTGACCAGTATACCGTGGCGCTGCTTTTCTCCACGCTGACCAACGTGAACTTCGACCCTGAGTACTTCGTCAACGCCATCAGGCAGATCGTGCGCTACCGGGACGAACTGCGCGCCATGATAGAAAACACGGGCCGCGACCTGCAGCTGCCTGAAGGACCGGCGACCTTCGAGCCTGCAGCGGACAGCGAGGGCGTCATCAGGCAGGCGCAGGGCAAGGGGCTCAAGGACTATCCGACCAGCGACCCCGACATCGCCTCGCTCATGCACACCGTGCTTTTCGGCCTCAAGGGCGTGGCCGCCTATACCGACCATGCCCAGATCCTCGGCGTGAAGGACGAGGAGCATTACAAGAACTTCCACGAGGCACTGTCCGCAGGATGGGACGGCAAGGAGCGCGGGCTTCAGGACTGGGTCGGCCTGGCCCTCAAGGTCGGCGAGCTGAACCTCAAGGCCATGGAGCTGCTGGACAAGGCCAACACCGGCGCCTACGGCAACCCCGTGCCCACGCAGGTGCCGCTCGGCCACCGCAGGAACAAGGCCATCCTCATCTCGGGCCACGACCTGCGCGACCTGCACATGCTGCTGGAGCAGACCAAGGGCAAGGGCATCGACATTTACACCCACGGCGAGATGCTGCCCACCCACGGCTACCCCGAGCTGAAGAAGTACGAGCACTTCTACGGCAACTGGGGCACGGCCTGGCAGAACCAGCAGAAGGAGTTCCCGACCTTCCCCGGCGCGATCCTCATGACCACAAACTGCCTGCAGCGCGCCCAGAAAAGCTACGAGGAAAACCTGTTCACCACCGGCCTGGTGGGCTGGCCCAGCGTGATGCACATCGAGGCCGACAACACGGGCCACAAGGACTTCTCACCGGTCATCCAGCGCGCCCTGGAGATGCCCGGCTTCACCGATGACGAGGACCGCGGCCACGTCATGGTCGGCTTCGGCCACGACGCGGTGCTCGGCGTGGCCGACAAGGTCATCGACGCCGTCAAGTCCGGCAAGATCCGCCACTTCTTCCTGGTGGGCGGCTGCGACGGCGCCAAGCCAGGCCGCAACTACTACACCGAGTTCGTGGAGAAGGCCCCCAAGGACACGGTCATCCTGACGCTCGCCTGCGGCAAGTACCGCTTCTACGACAAGGACCTGGGCAGCATCGAAGGTCTGCCGCGGCTCATCGACGTCGGCCAGTGCAACGACTCCTACTCGGCCATCCAGATCGCCGTGGCCCTGTCCAAGGCCTTCAACGTGGGCGTGAACGACCTGCCCTTGTCCATGATCCTGTCCTGGTACGAGCAGAAGGCCGTGGCCATCCTGCTGACCCTGCTGGCCCTGGGCATCAAGAACATCCGCCTTGGGCCCTCGCTGCCGGCGTTCATCACCCCCAACGTGCTGAACTTCCTGGTCCAGAACTACGACATCAAGCCCATCAGCACCCCGGATCAGGATCTGGAAGCAATCCTGGGCAAGAAGGCCGCCTAGCCGGACACGCAGCGCAAAGCCTCCCAAGCTGAGACACAGCCTCGCCGGACCTGAATCCGGCGGGGTTTTTCATTTCATGTCGGGCGACCGATCATTTTTTTCATCTCTGTCCGCATTTATCTCCCGCTTTTGACATGCGTCACGGACGCTGAAGGCTCCCGGTTGTACTGTCCACTCAACGACGGAATCAAACAGGCCTCTATGTGAAATGGCCTGAGAATTACGGCCCGGCGGGCCAAACGTATTTGCAACCAAAGGAGCGACCCGATGTCCATGTTCTGTTACCAGTGCGAGCAGGCGGCCAAAGGCGAAGGCTGCACCAAGATCGGCGTGTGCGGCAAGCAGCCCGACGTGTCGGCCCTGCAGGATCTCGTCATCTGGTGCCTGCGTGGCATGTCCCTGGTGGCCGTGGAGGCCCGCAAGGCAGGCGTGATGACGCGCAAGGCCGACGAGCTGACGGTCAAGGCGCTTTTCGCTACCCTGACCAACGTGAATTTCGACCCCGAGTACTTCGAGAACCTCGTCAACGAGATCATCCGCGAGCGCGAGGAGCTCAAGGCCAAGCTCGCTCCCTCGGGCGTGGTCAACAAGATCAAGAACGGCA
>JAEYOJ010000083.1 GCA_023411815.1 Pseudomonadota bacterium
CCGCCGCTTGGTCAGGGATTACGAGCGGTTGCCGAAAACGGTAGCTGGGCTGCACTTCGTAGCTTTTGCCTGCCTCATGCTGCAGAAAGTCGCTACTCTGTTCGCGGCGGTTCATAACAGCCTCTAGCCCGAGCCTGTCCGGGACGCAAGCCTTAACAGCTCCCGTATACGGTCAGGCGGATGCGGCGGACGGCGGCGCATGGACAGCTTCGCAGCAGACCATGCGCCTCATGTCTTGGGCGCCGGCGCAAGGCCCATGTTCATCCTACAGAACCTTCGGCCCTGCTCCTATACTCCCCCCCTGGCGGTTTCTGTATCAACTCCGGCAGGCGGTTCCGATCCCCAGTGCGACGAACAGGAAAACGGAGGGCAACATGACCAGAGGCGTCGGCGGCCATTCACCGGCCAATGTGGCTAAGTTCCTTAGCGGCATCAGCTTTCCGGCAAAAAAGAAGGACCTTGTCGCGCACGCCAAGAAAAACAAGGCGGACAAGGGCGTAATAGACGAGCTGCAGAACTTCCCCGACCAGGAGTACAACTCCATGGCCGACGTCATGAAGGGCTACGGCAAGGAGCATTAGCCAAGGCGAAAGCCGCAAAAAAGGCCCGGCGGTCGATCCGCCGGGCCTCAAATTTTATGGCGTGAATGCTCCCGCTTGCTGGTCTCGCGAAAAAACTACGCGGGTCCAGGGCGTTGTCACGCCCTGGTGGGGTCTGGGGAGGGCAAAACCCTTCCCTGTTCCTACGCAATTTGCTTTATCCGATCTCCTCGCTCAAAAGCCGCAGCAGGTACTCGCCGTAGCCCGACTTGCACAGGGGCTTGGCCACTTCGCGCAGATGGTCGGCGTCGATGAAGCCCATGCGGAAGGCGATCTCCTCCGGGCAGCAGATCTTCAGGCCCTGGCGCGACTCCACGGCCTGCACGAAGGTCGAGGCTGACAGGAGAGAGTCGTGCGTGCCCGTATCCAGCCAGGCCACGCCCCGGCCCAGCAGCTCCACGTGCAGCGCTTCCCGGCGCAGGTACTCGGTGTTCACGTCGGTGATCTCCAGCTCGCCGCGCGCCGAAGGCTTCATGTCCTTGGCGATGGACACGACATCGTTGTCGTAGAAGTACAGCCCGGTCACGGCGTAATTGGACTTGGGCACCTTGGGCTTCTCCTCGATGTCCACGACCCGGCGCTCCTTGTCGAAGGCCACCACGCCGTAGCGCTGGGGGTCGGTCACATGGTAGCCGAAGACCGTTGCGCCCTGCTCGCGGCTAACGGCGTTGGTCAGGTAGTTGGACAGGCCGTGGCCGAAGAAGATGTTGTCACCCAGGACCAGGCTCACGGGCGAATAGCCGATGAACTCCTCGCCAAGGACAAAGGCCTGGGCGATGCCCTCGGGACGCGGCTGCTCCAGGTACTCCAGACGCACGCCGAACTGCTCGCCGCCGCCGAGCAGGGCCTGGAAGCGCGGCAGGTCCGAAGGCGTGGAGATGACAAGGATATCCCGGATGCCGGCCATCATGAGCACGGACAGCGGATAGTAAACCATGGGCTTGTCGTACACGGGCATGAGCTGCTTGCTGGCCGCAAGGGTCAGCGGATAGAGCCTGGTGCCTGATCCGCCCGCGAGGATGATGCCTTTCCAGCGGGAGGCGTTGGGATGGGCTGTGTAGCGCACGGAGATCTCCTGCTGCCGCGATGAAGGTTGCCGGCAGACGTGATGGTGTCTGGAATCCGGACGCCGCTCCCTGGGCGCCCGTCTTGCTGCTTAGCATCGCTCATGGCCTGAGACAAGCCGTGTCGGGCGATACTCGATCACTCAGGGCAGGCAGGTCAGGAACGCGGCAATCTCCCGGACGACCCTGTCCAGCTCCCGACGCAGCTGCGACAAATGTCGGTCGCACTCGTCGGGCCGCCCTTCCTTGGCCGCCTGCTCCAAGGCCAGAGCCTGCCCGCGCAGGGCGTCCGCGCCCACGGTGCCAGCCGCTCCCTTGAGGGAGTGGGCCGCGATGCCGGCGGTGCCCGTATCGCCGCCCTCCAGGGCCGCCGACGCGGTTTCGACCTGCCGGGAGGCGTCTTGCAAAAAGGCATCCAGGAGCGTTGCGTACAATGTGCGGTTTCCGCGCAAGCGGTCCAGGGCCGTTTCCGTGTCCAGGACCTTGACGCCCTGCCCGGAAGGCGTTTCCGCCGAGAGGCCGGGGACCTTCGCGGCGGAAGCGGAATCCTCCGCCTCCGTCATGGGATCAAGAAGGAAGAGCGCCTTGGCGATGGCCCCGGACAGCAGGCCGAAGTCCACGGGCTTGGACACGTAGTCGTCCATGCCCGCGGCCAGGAAGCGTTCCCGGTCGCCTTTCATGGCGTAGGCCGTGACGGCGATGATGGGCACGGCCGGATCGAACAGTCCGCCGTCGTGCTCGCGGATGCGCCTGGTGGTTTCCAGGCCGTCCATCTCCGGCATCTGCACGTCCATGAGCACAAGATCGAAGGTCTCCCGGGCCAGCGCCTCCAGGGCCTCGCGGCCGTTGGCCGCCACGCGCACGCGATGGCCGGCCGAGTTCAGCATGTGCGTCAGGAACTCCTGGTTGACCCGGTTGTCCTCGGCCAGCAGGATGTTCAGGCTCGGCATATGCTCCAGGCCCAACGGCTCCGCGCACTGCTCCTGCGCGGCCTGCGCCTCGCCGTCCGGAAGGCCGAACCTGGCGGTGAAGGCGAAGAGGCTGCCCTGGCCCTCGATGCTCTCGACCCAGATGCGTCCGCCCATCATCTCCACGAAGCTCTTGGAAATGGCCAAGCCGAGCCCCGTGCCGCAATGCTGTTTGGCGTAGGAGCTGTCCAGTTGGCTGAAGCTGCGGAACAGCCGGTCCTGCTTGCGGGCCGGGATGCCCACGCCCGTGTCCTGGACCTCGAAGCGCAGCTCGCAGTCCACGCCGCTCACCTGCTGCGGGATCACGCGCAGGGTCACGCGCCCCCGGCTGGTGAACTTCAGCGCGTTGGACAGGAGGTTGGTCAGGATCTGCCCCAGGCGGGTCGGGTCGCCGTGGAGCCAAGCGGGCAGGCCGGGTCCCAACTGGACCTCCAGGTCGAGGCCCTTCCTGGCGGCCTGCACCTTTATGGGTTCGACCACCGTGCGAACCCAGGCTTCCAGGTTGAAAAGCTCGGGCTCCAGCCTGAGCTTGCGCGCCTCGATCTTGGACAAGTCCAGGATGTCGTTGATGATGGTCAGCAGGGACGTGGCCGATTCCCTGAGCAGCTCGACATACTGGGACTGGCGCTCGCCCAGGTTGGTGCTCCGCAGCACGTCGGACAGGCCCAGGATGCCGGAGATGGGCGTGCGGATCTCGTGGCTCATGTTGGCCAGGAATTCGCTCTTGGCCCGGCTGGCCGCCTCGGCCTGCTCCTTGGCCTGGAGGATTTCCCTGGTGGCGCGTTTGCGCTTGACGTGCGCCCACAGGCCTTCGAGCAGGAGCGTGAGCTGCTTGGCATCCAGCTGGTCGTACGGCGCGGGCTTGTTGGCCACGGCGGCCATGGCCACCACCCGACCGCTGTCCAGCACGGGCGCGACGAGCAGTCGCCGCAGGGGCGGATGGCCCGCCGGCAGCGGATGGCGGCGGCTGCGCCGCGCGTAATCGTTGATCAGCAGCGGCTGCCTGGACCGCGCGGCGATGCGCCACAGGCCCGTCAGGGCGGAAAGGTCGTGGGCCTGCTTCACGAGAGGGCACTGCCGGCCGTCGGGCAGGCCCGTGGTCATGAGGTTCAGGTCTTCCTCGTCCGTGACGAGCATGATGCGGCCGGCCCGGCTGCCCGTGAGGTTGATGGCCTGGTTCAGGGCGTACTCGGCCATGTCCCGCAGCGGGCGGTCCTCGACCTGGATCAGGTGCAGAAGCGCCTCCAACCGCGTTTGGTTGAGCCGCAACTGCTGCTCGGCCGTTTTCTGGGCCGTGATGTCCTGGCCCACGGCGATGACTCCGTTCAGGCTGTCCTTGCCGCCTTCAAGGCGGGTCATGTTCCAAAGGATCACGCCGGTCCGGCCGTCGCGGCCCCGCACGGTCTGCTCCAGCTCCTGCTCCCGCCGCAGGCCGATGACGGACAGCAGGCGCTCGCCCAGCTCCTCCCGCTCCGGGGAGGCGAAAAGGGCCGAAAACTCCCGGCCCAGCACGTCGGACCTGGCGAAACCCATGACCTGCTCGGCCTTGTGGTTGAACTCCAGGATGCGCAGGTTCAGGTCCAGAAACACTATGAGGCTGCCCGCGGTCTCGAAAAGGGAACGGAAGCGGGCCTCGCCACGGCGCGAAGCCTCTTCGGCGGCCTTGCGCTGGCTGATGTCCAACACGGCCGAAAGGCAGAACCAGCCGTCCCGCCCGGACAAGGCAGGCGCATCCGGTCCGCTGGGCATGACCGCGCTCGATATCTGCACATGGCGCGCGCCGCCAGTGCGCGGGGACAGGCGCAACTCGCAGCGCGCCGTGGACGAGGACGAGAAGGTTTCCTTGCAGTGAGCCAGGAAGACGCCCTGATCCTCCCCGGCCATGAAGGTCGTGAACGACCTGCCCAGCAGATGCTCGCGCTGCACGCCCAGCAATTCCGCGCCGACAAGGTTCGCCTGCAGGATGACTCCGGCGCGGTCGAAGGAAAAGAACCCGATGGGCGCGAAGTCGTGCAGCCGGGAATACAGGTCGCGGGAGGCCTCCAATTCGCCCAGGACCTGAGCCAGGCGCAGGTCCTTCAGCTGAAGCCCGGCCTCGTATTCCTCCAGCTCCCGCAGCAGCTCGCGCAGGACGAGGCGGTCCGAGTCCGCCAGCCCGGCCTCCAGCCTGGCGAGCAGCGGCTCGGCCTTTCGCCGCAGGGCGGCCAGGGTAGCGGTGCAGGGCATGTGCTGTCGGGTCATGGTTGGCTCAAGGCTGCATGCGCGTTCCGGCGCGGCCTCAGAAGCGGTAGACCTTCTTGGCCGGGGCCTTGGCGGCGGGTCTGTTCATGGCGGAATCCGCACCCGCCTTGCGCGTCTTCTCGATATGCTTCGCGAAGAGCCTGGCTTCCTTGAACTCGGGGTTCATGGACAATCCCAGGCGCAGGTATTCCAGCGCCAGATCCAGGTCGCCCTTGTCGTACAAGGCCCGGGCTATGTTGTGGTACAGGTTCTCGTCGGCCTGATCCACCTCCATGGCCTTTTTGTAGAAGGAGATGGCTTCCTCGAACTGCCTGGCCTTGCGCATGTCGATGCCGCAGCCGTTGAAGACGATCTTGTGCTCGGGTTCGAAAGGACCTTGCAGGGCAAGAATGCGTCGGAAGGTGTCCACGGCCTTGGCCGTCTCGCCGCGCCGGAGTTGGGCCCGGCCTTCGGCCTGCAGGGTCTCCATCTCGCGCGACACGGCCTCGACGGCCGCCCTGGAGGGTCCGGAGACATCGGCTCCGGCTTGCGCCTCCCGTCCGTCACGCAAGGTCTGCGCGTCGGGCGCGCCCGGCCCGGCGGACTTAGGGGATCCGGTCTCGGGAGCAGCCGCGCCGGCCTTATCCGCCCCGGGGCGCTTGATGAAAAAATCGGGCTCGGGCGTGAACTGACTCGTAAAAGCCGCCGCGGCGATGCGCTGACGCTGGCCGATGGGCACCATGTTCTGGTTCAGCGGCTGGATCTCGTAGACATCGATCCCGGCCTCCCACACGCCCCAGTAGATCTTGCGCAGCGCCTTGCCGCCGTCCTTGCTCTTGGCCTCGAACGGCGTGGAATAGACGCCCTTGAGCGGGCCGCTCTCGTTCTTGCGCGGCTTCATGCGATCTCTCCTTGCATTCCCTTGCCATCCTTCCCTGGTCCCGCGCGCGGACATCCGCGGCAGGCATGGCAGTCCCGGCAGTCTTCCGCGAGCACCGGGCAGCCTGACCCGTCGCACCAAGCAAGATCGGGGCCGGAACGGCACGCCCGGGCCAAGGCCAGCAGCAACACGGGCGCGACATTGCTGAGGTAGAACAGGCCCATGGTCAGCCCCTGCACGATCAGCAGCAGGCCCAGGCCACGGCCAACAGGACCGCGACGGAGCAACGCGAGGCACAAGGCCAACATCCCGAGCATTGCCGCCAGGCCCCAGCTCACGGCCAGCCGCAACCAGAAAGAATGGAAATTGTAGGCGTGCACTCCAGGAGCGCCCGTCTCCAGGGACTGATCCCGCCACAGCTCCCATAAGGCGACCGGGGCGTCCACGGGCAGCGGCCTGCCGGGGGCGAAGCCGACGAGGGCCTGCATCGGCCGGTCCTGCAGCAGATCCACTCCCGCACTCCACATCCAGTAGCGGTCCAGTTCGCCAAGCCCGCCCATGGACAGGCCGCGCAGGCTGAAGGCCAGGGCGATGCCGGCGAGCATGGCCACGCACAGCGCGAGCCGGCGGGAAAGGGAAAAGCCGGGCCAGCAGGCCAGGACCACCAGACCGGTGGCCAGCAGCGTCGTCCGGGACATGCTGGCCGCGATGCCCGCCAGGATCAGTGCCTTGAGCACGGGCGCCCGCAGGCACAGGCCCATGCACAGGCCGACGAGCATCAGGGCGGCGTCGTAGTTGATCTCTCCCGAGCCCTGCGGCCGCACGACGGTCCCGGCGGCCAGGCTGGACAAGCCGAGGTCCAGCAGTATCAGCACCGCCAGCGCGGCCGCCGCGCGCAGAAAATGGTTGGGCGTGGGCGTTCCGCCGGCGGCCAGAGCCGATCCGACCAGGATCAGATAAAAGAAAGGCTTCAATTCCATGAGCCAAGCGGCCAGCACCGGCCCTTCCTGCAGCCAGATGGGTCCGAAACGCAGCAGGACGGCCACGGCCGAAAGGAGCGCAAGCACGACCCGGGAATGCGGGAAACGCGGGCTGCTAACCGGCAGGGCGAGCAGGCTGGCCAGCAGCCACAGCAGCCAGAGGCCGTCGATCCAGTTGCGCGGAAGCGGCCAATCGGCCAGGCGCGCCACGGTCATGGACAGGGGGTAGATCACATAGACCATGACCAGGGGCACGGCGGCCGGGAAAGATCGTCCGGATTCGGGCACGCTCGCCTCATGCAGCAGTAATCATAGCTTATCCGAGTATGGGGCGAATGCAAAGCGCCCGATGCGTCCGATCCCCACGCGGCAGGCGCGTGGCATACGGAAAAAGCGCCGGGCAGGGGGCGGCCCGGCGCTTCCAGGGGAAGGAGGCCTTGCATTTGTATATAAACGGCCCTTGCCTGGGGGCCGGATTGCCTAATTCCGCCGCTGGCCGGCCGCTCCCTCGGCCTCTCGGCCCTCGACCGCCAGCATCTCGCGCATCATGCCGCGCAGCGACACGGCCAGCTGGCTCAGGCTCTGCACGGCCTGATGCGACGTGGCCATGCCGTTGGCCGACTCCTCGGCGATGCGGTTGACCTCGATCACGGCGCGGTTGATCTGCTCCGAGACAGCGGACTGCTCCTCCGAGGCCGAAGCTATGGTCTCGACCTGGCTGCCGTTGGTCTCCACCAGCGTGACGATCTCTTCCTGGGACGTGCCCGAGGCGCGGGCCAGCTCCGTGCTGCGCTCGATGGCCTCCACGGACTCGCGCATGCGCCGCATGTTCGTCCGGGACGACTCCTGGATGGCCTTGATGCTCTCGCCCACCTCCTTGGTGGCGCTCATGGTCTTCTCGGCCAGCTTGCGCACCTCGTCGGCCACCACGGCGAAACCGCGCCCCGCGTCCCCTGCGCGGGCGGCCTCGATGGCCGCGTTGAGGGCCAGCAGGTTGGTCTGGTCGGCGATCTCGCTGATGACGTCCATGACCTGTCCGATGGCCTCGACCTGTTGATTGAGCGTGTCCATGCCGGACTGCATCTTCACGGCCCTGTCGCGCACGCTGCCGATGGATTCCACGGCCTGGTAGACCATGTCCGCGCCGGTGCGGGCCTTGGCGCGCACCTCGCGGGAGCTTTGCGAGGCGCTCGCCGCGCCCCTGGCGACCTCCACGATGGACGCGCTCATCTGGTCCACGGCCGTGGCGGTCTCGGCCATGCGCGAACTCTGCTGGAAAGCTCCCTGCTTGACCTGGGCCACCATGGCCGCAAGCTGCTCCGAGGCAGTGGCCAGCTGGTTCGAGAACCCTTCCGCCTGCTGGGCCAGCCCGGCCATGCGCCGCCACAGCTCCGTGGCCTTGGTTTCCTGCCGCCTGGCCTCGTGCATGGCCTCCTCGGCGCGCCGGGCCTGGGCCGCGGCCTCCTCGCTCTTGCCGCGCACCTCATCCAGCCGCTTGCGCATCTCGCCGACCATGGCCGAAAGGTCGGCGGCAAGGGCCTTGAATTCCTTGCCCACCACGCCCTTGGGCTCGGCATCCAGCCGACCCGAAGCCACGCCCCGCGAAAACTCCTGCAAGGCCCGCAATGGCCGCGTCACGGCCATGAGCGTCCACAGGCAGAGCAGCACTATGCCCGCGCCGGCCGCCAGCTCCACAAGCAGCGTGATCACGGCGAAGCGGCTTCCCAGCACCTGCGCCCGCTGCTCGTAGTGGTCGCGGATGGCCTGGATTGCCGGTTCCATCTCGCGAGACGAATTGACCATGGCCGCGTCGGCGGCCTTGAACACCGCGCGCTGGCGTACCAGCGCCTCGAAGGCGGTAGCATAATCGTCGAGGGCCTTGAGCTGGGTTCCGATATCCCCGGCGGACAGGCCGGAGCCCTGAATGGAGCGGCGTATGGAGGCCACGTAGTCACGCACCATCGCGAGCGGCCTGTCCTCGTCGCGGTCCAGGTAGTTCTTTTCCTGGCGGCGCATCTGCAGGACCATGATGAGTATGTCGTTATAGTACCGGTTCTCCAGGGCCTTTTCCAGGTAAACCGTTTTCCCGTCGTGCATGCTGCCTATGGCCGTGTCATGCGGATTGGCCAGGGCTTTCTCCAGGACGCGGGCTGCCATGACGAACTCGCCTTGCAGGCCCTGGTCCCATTTCAGGCCCATGGCCTTCTGGGCTTCCACCACCGCAGCGAAGCTCTGCCTGTAGGCGGCGAGCAGTTTGAGCGCCCGCCCGCACATGGCCTCGGCTTCCGGATCAAGACTTCCGATGGCCTGGATGTGCTTCTCGGCCTCGTCCATGTGCTGCCGGGTTCTGGCGGACCATTCCTCCTCCTTGCGGATGAAGAAGTTCTTCTCCTGCCGTCTGGCCTGCATGGTCTGTTCGTAAGACTCCATGGCATGGCTTTCCAGCCTGTTCATGCGCCCGATGGTCATGTGGGACAAGCGGTCGGTCGCGAAGATGAGCACGAAACCGAGTACGCTGACGCCCAACACGAGAAGCAGTCTTGCCTTGACCGACATGGCCGACCCCCAGTTGCCCTGTTGCGTGAACGTGAAGCACCGGCAATGCCCGCGCCTGCTGCGATGCACGGCCGAGGCGTTGCGCGATGCCGATGCATGGGGGGATATGAGCAACCCTCGTACCAGCCGCCATTGCGCAATCGCGCAAGGCCGCCGGTGCCGCGTATGTCGACGATGTTTGCGGACCGGACAAGGGCATGGACGCATCACGCCATGCGCCATGCATCCCGCCCTTGGCTCCATTTATGGCAACGGCGATATTCAGCGGAACGGTTTTACGCGCAGGTCTCATGTCACGTCTCACCTGTCGGTTCGACGTGAAGATCGCCGGGCAAAATAGCGCTTATTGCCCGGCTCACGCCGCCCGTGGCGGCGCGCTGACGCTGACGGGTCAGCGCCTAGTGTCGCCGAACGCGACACTAGGCCATCTTTATCCCTTGATCTTTCGGTGCTAAGCTTTACCTTTCAGGCTGCAACCTTCCCCCTGCCAAACCGTGGAGGCCGCCATGTGGGAGTATACCGACAAGGTCAAGGACCACTTCCTGAACCCCCGAAACGTGGGCAAATTGGACGATGCCAACGCCGTGGGCGAGGTGGGCAGCCTGGCCTGCGGCGACGCGCTCAAGCTCTACCTCAAGATCGACGACAAGGGCGTCATCCGGGACGCCAGGTTCCAGACCTTCGGCTGCGCCAGCGCCATCGCCTCCAGCTCGGTGCTCACGGAGCTGGTCAAGGGCAAGACCGTGGAGGAAGCCCGCGCGCTGACCAACAAGGACATCGCCGGCTTCCTGGGCGGACTGCCCAAGGAGAAGATGCACTGTTCGGTCATGGGCCAGGAGGCCCTGGAGGCCGCGCTCAAGAACTACTGGGGCGAACGCTACGTTGCGCCAGAGGCCGAGGGCGAGTTGATCTGCCGCTGCTTCGGCGTGACCGACGAGCAGATCCGCCGGGCCATCCGCGAGAACGACCTCAAGACCGCCGAGGAGGTCACCCAGTACACCAAGGCCGGCGGCGGCTGCGGCGAGTGCATCCTGGACATCGAGCGGCTGCTCATGGAGGTGCGCGGCGAGCAGGCTCCGGCCGAGGGCGTCGCGCCGGCCGAGGAGAAGAAGCCCAAGCGGCTGACCAACATCCAGCGCATGCAGCTCGTGTCCAAGGTCATCGACGAGGAGATCCGCCCGAGCCTCAAGAAGGACGGCGGCGACATCGAGCTCGTCGACATCGACGGCCTGAACGTGGTCGTCTCCCTGCGCGGGGCCTGCGTGGGCTGCCCATCGGCGCAGCTGACCCTCAAGCAGCTCGTGGAGCGCCGCCTGCGCGAGACCGTGGAGCCTGATATCGTCATCAAGGAAGCCCAGTAGGACAGCGCAACAGGAGACCCCGCCATGGCTCAAGAACCAGCTCAGGTCATCTATCTGGACAACAACGCCACCACGCGCGTGGCTCCCGAGGTGCTGGAGGAGATGCTGCCGTTCCTCACGGAGCATTACGGCAACCCCTCCAGCATGCACTCCTTCGGCGGCCAGGTCGGCACCAAGATAAACCAGGCCCGCGAGCGCGTGGCCGCGGCCCTTGGCTGCGACCCGCGCGAGATCGTGTTCACCTCCTGCGGCACCGAGAGCGACAACACGGCCCTGCACTCGGCCGTAAGCGCCAGGCCCGACAAGCGCCACATCGTGACCACCCGCGTGGAGCACCCGGCCGTACTCAACTTCGTGAAGCACCTGGAGCAGCAGGGCTACTCCGTGACCTGGCTGCCCGTGGACAAGCAGGGCCGTCTGGACCTGGACCACGCGCGCGAGGCCATCCGTGCGGACACGGCCGTGGTCTCGGTCATGTGGGCCAACAACGAGAGCGGCACAGTCTTCCCGGTGCGCGAGATCGGGGCCATGTGCCGCGAGAAGGGCGTGCCCTTCCATACCGACGCGGTGCAGGCCGTGGGCAAGATCCCGGTCAACCTCAAGGAATTCCCCTGCGACTACCTGGCCCTGTCGGGCCACAAGATCCACGCACCCAAGGGCGTGGGCGCGCTCTATGTGCGCAAGGGCATGCTCTTCAAGCCCTTCATGATCGGCGGACACCAGGAGCGCGGCCGGCGCGGCGGCACCGAGAACGCCGCCTCCATCATCGGCCTGGGCAAGGCCATGGAGCTGGCCGCCGCGGGCATCCAGGACGAGAACACCAGGGTCAAGGCCCTGCGCGACCGCCTGGAGAAAGGGCTGCTGGCGGCCATCCCGGACGCCCTGATCAACGGCGACCCGGTCAACCGGCTGCCCAATACCCTGTCCATCGCCTTCAAATACATCGAGGGCGAGGCCATGCTGCTGCTGCTCGACCAGTTCGGCATCTGCGCCAGCTCGGGTTCGGCCTGCACCTCGGGCAGCCTGGAGCCTTCGCACGTGCTGCGGGCCATGGGCGTGCCCTTCACCTATGCCCACGGCTCCCTGCGCTTCTCATTGTCGCGCTACACGACGGAGGCGGAGATCGACACGGTCGTGCGCGAGCTGCCCAGGATCGTGGAGCGGCTGCGGGCCATGTCGCCGTTCTCCGCCGAGAGCGAAACCGAGTGCGCGGCCTGCGCCGTCGAGCGCAGCACTGAATAACGGGAGACGCTGGTGAAGATATATGACGACATGATCGCCCTGGTGGGCGCGACGCCTCTCGTGCGCCTGAACCGCGTCACCGAGGGCCTCAACGCCACTGTCCTGGCCAAGCTGGAGTCGCGCAACCCCTGCTACTCAGTCAAGGACCGCATCGGCATGAGCATGATCCTGGCCGCCGAGCGCGACGGGCGCATCGACAAGGACACGCTCATCGTGGAGCCCACCAGCGGCAACACGGGCATCGCCCTGGCCTTCATGTGCGCCGTGCGCGGCTATTGCCTGGTGCTGACCATGCCCGAGTCCATGAGCCGGGAGCGCCGCACGCTGCTCCAGGGCTTCGGGGCCAAGCTCGTGCTCACTCCGGCGGCCGAGGGCATGAAAGGCGCCATCGCCAAGGCCGAGGAGATCGCGGCCGGCGCGCCCAAGGCCTTCATACCCCAGCAGTTCGACAACCCGGCCAACCCGGAAATCCATGCGCTGACCACGGCCGAGGAGCTCTGGAACGACACGGACGGGACAATGGACATCTTCGTGGCCGGCGTGGGCACGGGCGGGACCATCACCGGCGTGGGCCGCACGCTCAAGCCGCGCAAGCCCGAGCTGCGCATCGTGGCCGTGGAGCCCGACGCCTCGCCGGTGCTCTCGGGCGGCAAGCCATCCCCGCACCCCATACAGGGCATCGGCGCGGGCTTCGTGCCCAAGAACTACGACGCCTCGGTCGTGGACGAGGTCATGCGCGTCACGGGCGAACAGTCCATGACCATGGCCCGGCGGCTGCTGCGCGAGGAAGGCATACTGTGCGGCATATCCTCGGGCGCCATCGCCCACGCTGCCCTGGAGATCGCCCGCAGGCCCCAGAACGAGGGAAAGACCATCGTCTTCGTGGTCTGCGACACGGGCGAACGCTACCTGTCCACGCCCCTGTTCACCGAGAGCGGAAAGGCCTAGGCAGGTCGTGCCTTCCGACAGTCCTTACTTCACAGCCCCCTAGCCCAGGAACGTCAACCATGATGCAGTACGACGCGGGCAAGCAGCCCCTTAGCCTGGAAGAGATCACCAGGCGACTGTGCGATCCGGCCTCCTACGCCGGGGTCTACCACCGGCCCATGCACGACAAGCCCATGCCTTCGGTGACGGCCCTGGCCGACATCATGGAGCGGCTTCGCGCGCTGCTCTTTCCGGGCTACTACGGCAATTCGGAGATACGGCCCGAAACAATGGCCTACCACATGGGCGCGGGCCTGGACCACGTGGCCCGGCTGCTCGCCGAGCAGATCATGCGCGGCCACTGTTTTTCCTGTACGAAAACCGACAGGGAAAGCTGCAAGGATTGCGAAAAGCTGGCCCAGGAAAAGACCATGCGCTTCCTGTCGGCCTTGCCGCGCATCCGCGAGCTGCTGGCCTCGGACGCTCAGGCCGCCTACATTGGCGACCCGGCGGCCAGAAGCCCCGGCGAGACCATCTTCTGCTACCCGTCCCTCACGGCCCTGACCCACTACCGCATCGCCCACGAGCTGCACCACCTGGACGTGCGGCTCATCCCGCGCATCATCACCGAGCTGGCCCACTCCAAGACCGGCATCGACATCCACCCCGGCGCGGAGATCGGCCCGCACTTCTTCATCGACCACGGCACGGGCGTGGTCATCGGCGAGACGAGCGTCATCGGCCGCAACGTGCGACTGTACCAGGGCGTGACCCTGGGAGCCAAAAGCTTCCCCAAGGACGACTCCGGCAAGCTCATCAAGGGCATCGCCCGCCACCCCATCGTGGAGGACGACGTCATCATCTACGCCGGCGCGACCATCCTGGGTCGGGTGACGGTCGGCAAGGGCGCGGTCATCGGCGGCAACGTGTGGGTGACCGAGGACGTGCCCGCCGGAGCCAGGATAAGCCAGAAGGCCAGCGACTAGGCCGTTCGAACGTGAATCGGGAAGGGCGTGGCCCTCCCCGAACCCCACCCACCAGGGCCCTATCCGAGGAAAGGCGACCCCCTGGACCCGCGCAGTCCTGCGGCGGATCGCCATGGGGCGTGGGAGAATGCGAAGCTTATGTTCACAGCGGGCGCTCCTGGCCGGAGCGCCCGCTTTCTTTTCCTTTGGCTCGGAAAAAGGTAGGTGAGGCCCGTGAACAACAATACTCTTTCTTTTCCCGACGTAATCACCGCCTACCTGGCTCCGCGCGGCTTCGAGGCAGAATTGCTGCGCGAGCTGGGCGATTCCGTCCTGGCCGTGCGCGACAGGCTCGTGCTCGCCTCGGGCTCGCCGCGCGACGTGGCCTGGGCCCAGAACGTCTGGCTCGATCCGCGCTGGATCCCAATCGAATCCATCGGCGATGCGGCGCACAAGCTGAAAGGCTTGCAGCGCAAGTGGGCCTTGTACTCCACGGGCCTGCATCGCCGGGCCACGCTCATCCAGGACAAGCTGCCCAAGGTCTCGGCGCGGCGGCAGGTCTTCGGCGAGCCGCCGCCGTCCGCCCCGCTGGGATCGTGGACTTTGTGGGAGGAGAACCTGCTGCTGGCCTCGCCGGCCTGCGCCAGCCCCTGGCCTCACGGCGAGGCCGAGTTCGAGGAGAACAAGACCGAGCCGCCGGGCCGGGCCTACCTCAAGCTGTGGGAGCTGTTCACGCGCCTGGGCGTTAAGCCTGCGCCGGGCGAACTGTGCCTGGACCTCGGCGCGTCGCCGGGCGGCTGGAGCTGGGTGCTGGCAGGGCTCGGTGCGCGCGTGTTCGCCGTGGACAAGGCCGACCTGGCCGCCAACGTCGCGGCCATGCCGAACGTGGAGCATTGCCGGGGCTCGGCCTTCGGCCTGGACCCGCGCATGGTCGGCGCGGCGGACTGGCTCTTCTCGGACGTGATCTGCTATCCGGACCGCCTGCTGGCCATGGTCGAGCGATGGCTGGAGCTGGGAGAGTGCAAACGCTTCGTCTGCACGGTCAAGCTGCAGAGCGAGACCGACTTCGAGGTCCTCGAACGCTTCCGGGCCGTTCCCGGCTCGCGCCTGCTGCACCTGCACCACAACAAGCACGAGCTGACCTGGCTGCGGCTGTAGTGCAATTGAACTGGAAAAGCTGAATTCTCCCGCCCCAAGATGAGGGGTGCAGGGGAATTATTCCCCTGCCGGGTGAGAGCCCGAAAGAGGGCCGCGCCCTCTCTCGGCTCTTGTGCGTTTGCGCGAAAGCAAACGGCCGGCATTGCGCCGGCCGCTGTAGGAATCGGGAGTGGAGGTGGCATTTGGAGTTGAACCAAACCAAGGGAGTGTTGCAGACCCCCCGCCTTCCTCTTGGCTATGCCACCTCGTTGAAAGCAGGTTACGTCCACGCGCCCTGGCGTGAAATGATTTGTTCATCGCAAAAGCTCAATGCAGCGTACGAGGACGCCGCTCGGATTCCATGCGACCGGAATGGCCGTTCATTAACCTGCTTGGATCGCGCATGGACACGAAAACGCGTGATGCCGCGCTACTTGCGGATGGCCAGACGTGCCAGCAGGCCCACGGCTACCAGGGCAAGCACCGAGTAGGCGGCGATGCGCAGGCTTTGCGGCCCGATATGGATGGCTTCCAAGATCCAGAAGATCAGAGCCAGGGCCAGCAGCACGAGCAGGAAAAGGGCAAGCTTGGACATGGAGCCTCCTTTTCAGCGCCGTTCCCCGCAGCCTTTGCGCCGCCTGGTCCGCTCAAAGGTTTCCCGATCCTCCAACGGGCCTAGGTGACCCAGCCGCTCCTCCGGGTCCTGGGCTTCGGTCCGTGCCTCGATCTCCTCGCCCGGTTCACGGCCCTGCTCGCGGCGTATTTCGTCCGCGGCTTCCACGGCGGTTTTCTTATTGGTCATGGCTCCCCTTCCTCCCCGCGCTGGCGCTTGAGTTCCTCCATCTCCTTTTCCACCTTGCCGTCAGCCGACTTGCGCTCCTTGGCTTTCTGCTCGCTCCACGTCCCAACACCCGCGCCCTGGGTGATGCGCATGCGTTCGATCTCCATGCCGGGAGCATCCTCGTAGCCTTCCGCCGAACCGCGCTTGTCGCGCAAATCTTTGTTGGCCTGCCCGGCCTCGCGCTCGACCTGTCGCTTGTCAGGCATGGCTGCCGCCTCCTGATTTTTCTGGTCAGCATAGCAGGCTTGCGGTCTATGGAAAGGGGGCGGGTAAAATACCGGGCGGCGGAGACCAGCCCGGCCGTGGCGATGGTCCGCGCGGGCGCGGCCGTTTCATGGAGCGGGCACGACATTTTGCTTGACGCTTGAAGGCTCTGTCGTATTTGGTGGCCGAAACGGGAGATAATTCACATGCTGCATAGAGCGCTGCTCGTCCTGGTCCTGTTCCTGTTCGCCGCGCCTGTCTCCGCCCTGGCCGAGGATGTCATCCTCGTAGGCGGGCTTTTCGCCGAATCCGGCCCGGCGGCCTTCGTGGGCACGCCCAGCCGCTTGGTGGCCGAGATGGCCGTGGAGGAGATCAACGCCGCCGGCGGCGTGCTCGGCAAGAAGCTCAAGCTCGTGACCTACGATACGGAGTCCGACGCGAACCTGGCCCTGCGCAATGCCCGCAGGCTCGTGGAGCAGGACAGGGTGCTGGCCATCATCGGCCCCACCAGCACCGGCTCGGGCATGGCCATGAAGCAGTACATCGAGGACCGCGGCGTGCCCGTGCTCATGACCGTGGGCGGCGATCCGGTCATCGCCGGAGGCCGCTTCGGGCCGTTCAAGTGGACCTTCAAGGTGCCCCAGCGCACCTCCACGGCCGTGCGCAAGGTCTACGCCCATCTCCAGGCCCAGGGCGTGAAGCGCATCTCCCTGCTCACGGCCACCGACGGCTTCGGCAAGGACGGCGCAGAGCACTTGCAAAAGCTGGCTCCCGAATTCGGGCTGACCGTGCTGGCCTCCGAGGTGATAGACGCCAAGGGCAACGACTTCTCGGCCCAGGCCTTCAAGCTCGCCGTGACCAAGCCCGAGGCGGTCATCGTCTGGACCATCGGCCCGGCCGGAGCCATCGCCAGCAAGAACTTCCACGCCCTGCTCGGCCAGAAGCCGCTCATCGTCCAATCCCACGGCCAGCCCGACCCCAAGTTCATCGAGCTTGCCGGCCCGGCGGCCGAGGGCGTGCTCATGCCCGGCACCAAGATCATGATTCCCGGCGAGCTGCCCGACAGCGACCCGCAGAAGGCGCTCATCACCAGGTTCCTGGCGGAGTACTCCCGCCGCGGCCTGGACAGGAAGTTCCCCATCAACACGCACTCTGGCTACGCCTATGACGCCGTGCTCCTGCTCAAGGACGCCCTCACCAGGGCGGGCAAGGCCGACCGCGAGGCCCTGCGCCAGGCCCTGGAAAGCTCCAAGGGCGTGGTGGGCATCTCCGGCGTGTTCACTACCGGCCCCGAGGACCACAACGGCCTGGACACCGATTCGCTGGCCGTGCTGGTGGTGAAGAACGGGAAGTTCACCCAGGCCAGATAAATCAGGGCGCCGGGAGGCGATCCCTCCCGGCGCTTTCCGGTTCCAACCATGCCGTCCGTCAGCCACATTGAAGTCACCCCGGCCGAAGCGGGCCACAAGCTGCTCCAGTTCCTGGAGCGCAGGCTCGGCAAGGCCGTGCCGCGCGCACTGGTCATGAAATGGCTGCGCACGGGGCAGGTGCGCGTGGACGGCCGCCGCGCCAAGCCTTTCGACCGCCTGGAGGCCAGCCAGACCGTACGCGTGCCGCCCTATGAAGCGGCCCCCGAATCCGAGGAACGGCCCGCGCCCGCGCGGCCCCTGCCCATAGTCCACGAGGACGGCGAGCTGCTGGTCATCGCCAAGCCCCCGGGCCTCGCCAGCCAGCCCGGCTCGGGCGTGACCGACTCGGTGCAGACGCGGCTCAAGGCCCTGTACGCCGGGGCCGATTTCGTGCCGTCCTGCGCCCACCGCCTGGACATGGACACCTCCGGCCTGCTGGTGGCCGGCAAGACCTACCAGAGCCTGCGCCGCCTGGGCGACCTGTTCGCCACCGGCGGCGTGGACAAGACCTACCTGGCCTGGGTCCAGGGGGAGTGGCCCGAGCGGGGCCAGGTTCTGCTGAGGGATCATGTCGTCAAGGACGGCCGCGCCCGCGTGCGCGTCGGTTCGGGAAACGAGCAGGACGGCGCCCAGGGCAAGCTGGCCCTGGCCCGCGTGCGGCCCATCGCCCGCCGGCCCGACGCGACCCTGCTGGCCGTGGAGCTGCTGACCGGCCGCACGCACCAGATACGCATCCAGCTGGCCAGCCGCGGCCATCCCGTGCTGGGCGACCGCAAGTACGGACGCCGCCCGCATGCGACGCCCCTGCTCCTGCACGCCTGGAAGCTCAAGTTGCCCGACAGGGAATTCACCCTTTTGCCGGACTGGCCCGAGGGCTATATGCCGCCGGACAGCCCGAGCTGATCAGGCGCCGATCAGGCACCGATCAGGCGATGGCGGCCAGCAGGAGGCACGCATGCACGAGTCCAGAACGTATCCCAGCAAAGTCGACGCCTGGATAGCCGTCACCGTCTGCACGGCCTTCGCGCTTCCGCTGATGGCCGGAGCCTGGCACCTGTACGCCGCGCCGGCCGGCGAGAAGGCCTCTGCGCTCATCATCCTCCTGCCGCCGCTCATGGCCGGCCTGGGCCTGCTGGCCATCGGGGTGCCCATCCGCTACGAGATCACGGACTCGGCCCTCATCGTCCGCTTCGGCTTCCTGCGCCGGGAGATCTCTCTGGCGCGCATCGACGGCGCGGAGCCTTCCAACAGCCCCGTGAGCGCGCCGGCCTGGTCACTGGAGCGGCTGCGCATAGACTACCGGCACAAGGACGGCCGCAGGGGCCATGTGCACATCTCGCCCAAGGTGCGGCAGGATTTCCTGCAGCACCTCTGGCTGGCCTGCCCGCAGATCGATTCGCCCGAGGCGCGCCGCTTCCGCCGCAGGCTGGAGGCGCTGGGTGGGTACTGACCCGCCGGGCCTTCACGGGCACGTTTCGCCACCTGCCCAAAAGGCCACGACCGCGCATATCCCAGGCCATGTTCGCCGTTAGCAAAGCCCATAAGTCCGCTGCGCGATAGGCCTGCGTGATGCGTATTGCCGCATTCCGTATTCCAATAAACCAGACTGACATTCGCATTCATGCTGATGGCCGTATCGGGCTGTTGCCGGCAGCCTTCCGAACCCTGAGTGCTAAAAATCATATCGCTCCATAGCCGTATCCCTTGCCGGAAGCTCCCTGCAGCGTAATCGCCTGTAGAATAATCCCGTCCACCCGTCAGAGCCGAACTCCTTCACTTCCCGCATCTGTCCGGGTTCACTCATCATTCCCAGTGCATGTCTAGTGCTGCTGCCCCATATGAATTCAGCCGGTAACCAGCCTCGTAAGCTTCTGGCCTGCCGTATGCAATGGACTTAACCTCGGCAGCACGGGGGCAGGCCCCAAGGCCGACCTGGAATGATGCAAGGACTCCTTCCTTCAAGGAGCGGTACATTGGATAAGCGATACATCCCCATTACCGCCATCGTGGCCGCCATGCTTCTTGTCGCCGGGGCCGGATACCTCATGCCCCGGACAGGACAGGACGTTCCGGCCCGCGTCGTCATGGACAACAACGGCGGCAGGGTCATCTTCAGCCACCAGGCGCACGCCCGGGACTACGGCTTCGAGTGCGCCGACTGCCACCACGACGGCCTTGGCCGGGAGCAGCCGCTGGCTTGCGGCTCCTGCCATCCCCCGGCGTTCGACGAGAAGTTCAGGGCCGGGCACGGCAAGGCCTTCCCCGATGACGAGGCCTGTCTGCGCTGCCATTACGAAACCCCGCAAGGCCCGCTCGCCGCCGAGGACAGGCCCGATACAGGGAGCATCCCCGTCAGGGCCGAGGCCTTTCACCGCCAGTGCATGAACTGCCACGAGGAAAGCGGCGGACCTTACGGCGAGGGTTCCTGCCACGCATGTCACGCGAGGTAGATTGGATGCAGAGGATTCACTATTCCCTGAGAGCCGGGCTGGATAGCGGGATCGCCCAGATTCCCGCGCCGGCGGAGCTGAACGTGCGGGTGCGCAACCTTGTCGTGAAAACCGCCAAGGGGAAGAAGCTGGCCGCCGGCGAGATGATCGCCGAGCACCCGTCCAGGCTCGGCGGCGCGTGCCATACGCCGTTCGCGGGCAAGGTCGCCAAGGTCAATTATCACTGTCTGAGCATCAGGTGCGACGGCGGCAACGAGGCTGTCGAGCCCGTGAACGTCGCCTCCATGGGGATCGGCAGGGAGCTGCTGGACAGCCTGCAGGACCTGGGCATCGATATCGCCCCCCTGTCCAGGGCCGAGGTCCTGGTCGTCAATGGTCTCAATCCCGAACCCGGCGTATCGGTGGCCGAACAGCTCCTCAGGGACGAACACGAGACCCTGGAAGAGGGATTGAAGCTGGCCAGGAAGCTGATCGGCCCGCTCAGGACCGTGCTGGCCGTGGCCGAAGGCGCGCCCTACAGGCTGGCCGGCAGCGAGACCAGGGCCGTCAAGCCCAGCTATCCCAATTCCCTCGGCGCGCTCGTGGTCAAGGCCGTGACCGGCATGGAATATCCCGAAAACGTCAGGGTCATGAGCGTGACGGACCTCTACGACCTCGGCCGGGTCGTCGTATCCGGACTGCCCGTGACCGACACGATCATGACCATCGGCGGCGGCAACTACCGCGTGCCGCTGGGCACTCCCATCGCCCACGTCCTGGCCCATCTGAAGATGGCCGTGAAGCATGACGACAAGGTTGTCCTCGGCGGTCCTTTCCGCGGCGAGGCCGTCTATAGCCTGGACGAGGGCGTGAACAAGGGCGATCACGGCCTGTTCGTGATCCCGGCCGAATCGTTCCCTCCGGTGGAGGACGCCCCCTGCATCAACTGCGGGGAGTGCGTGCTGTTCTGCCCCGCCCGCATCCAGGTCAACCTGATCGCCCGCTACGCCGAGCACGAGATGTTCGAGATGGCCGAGAAACACGGCCTGTACAGGTGTTTCGAATGCGGGCTGTGCGCCTTCAACTGTATCGCGCGCAAGCCGCTCCTGCAGTACATCCGCTTCGCCAAGGCCCAGCTCAGGGCCAGGGGCGGAAGGGACCAGGAGCCGCATGGAAACGATTGAAGCCCCGAGGACCAAGAGGATGACGACGCCATGACCACCGCTCCCATCATCGTAAAGGCGATGTCCGACATCTCGGTCAGGCTCAAGGTCGCGCCTCCGCCGCACTGGCGCAGCGGACGCACGGTGCGGGGCATGATGACCCATCATCTGCTCGCGCTGCTGCCCGCCGCGATCATGGGCATCATGCGCTTCGGACCCGAGGCTGCGCGGGTCATGGCCCTGTCCGGCGCCGTCGCGGTCCTGACCGAGGCCGCCTGCCGCAGGCTCATGGGCAGGGACATCGGCGTCGACGACTTCACGGCCCTGTACGCCGGCCTGCTCTTCGCCTTCCTGCTCCCGGCCGGAGCGGCCTGGTGGGTCGTGGCCGTGGGCGCGGCGACGACCATCGCGCTCGGGCGCAGCGTGTTCGGCGGCTTCGGCTCCAACCCGGTCTGCGCGCCGCTGGTCGCCTGGGCCGTGTGCTGGCTGTCCTGGCCCGCGGCCATGGACATCGATCTGAACATGGCCCACTCGCTGCTGAACTACCCGCCGGACCAGCTGAAGCACTTCGGCCCGCAGGCCCTGTCCCAATTCGATTACGTCGACATGCTGCTGGGCAGCCAGCTCGGCGGCCTCGGCGCGTCCCAGGCCCTCGCGCTTCTCGCGGGCGGCGCCTACTTGCTCGCCACGGGCTGGACCAGGGCCTACATCCCGGCCGCGTTCATCGCAGGCGTCGCGGTCCTGTCCGGCATCCTCTGGCTGATCGATCCAGGCGCCCACGCCGACCCGCTCTTCCACCTGCTGGCCGGCAGCACCGTCTTCGGCGCGTTCTTCCTGGCCACGGACACGGCCTCCTCCCCCGTGGGCAGGCTGCCCCAGATCCTCTTCGGCCTGACCGCGGGCATGCTGGTCATCACGATCCGCGTCTACGGCGTGCATTCCGACGGCGTGCCCTTCGCCATCATGGTGGCGAACCTGCTCAGCCCGCTCCTGGACAGGGTCCGCCCCAAACCTTTCGGAGGCAGGTAGGACATGCGCGAAACCGTGCATATGCTGGTCGTCCTTTCCCTGATCTGCGCGGCCTCGGGCGCGATCCTGGTCAACATCAAGCAGGCCACCAGGGAGCGCATCGAGCAGCAGGTCCTGACCTACGTACAGGGCCCCGCGCTCCTGTCCGTGCTGGAGTCCCGCGACAACGACCCCATCGCCGAACGCGCGAGGATCGGCGGCGTGAACGTCTTCCCGGCCATGCTGGGCGGCAGGCTCGTCGGCGTGGCCTTCGAGGCCTTCGCCCCCGGCTACTCCGGCGACATCGGCGTCATGGTCGGCATCGACGTGGAAAGGGACGCGCTCATCGGCATCGGCATCACCACCCAGACAGAGACTCCTGGCCTCGGCACCCGCGTCATGGAGCCGGCCTTCACCGCGCAGTTCAAGGCCCACGGCCTGGAAAGCCTTAACGTGAAGTCCAGGGGCGGCGACATCGACGCGGTTTCCGGTGCGTCCTTCTCGTCCGTCGGCACCGTGAACGCCGTGCGCAGGGCCGTGGAAATCTACCAGGACATCAAGCCCGAAATCGAGAAGACCTGGAAACGCTCCCAGGATGCACAGGGCAAGGGATCAGTGGAGGGACCGGCATGAACCGCCTCGGAGCTGAATTCGTCAAGGGACTGTGGACCGAACTTCCCCCGTTCAGAGTGCTCCTGGGCCTGTGTCCGACCCTGGCGGTCACGTCCACGGCGGAAAACGGCCTGGGCATGGGCATGGCGGTCCTCTTCGTGCTGACCATGTCCAACCTGATCATCTCCTCCATCAGAAAAATAATTCCGTCCAAGGTCCGTATCGCCTGCTTCATCGTCATCGCGGCCTCGCTGGTCGTGGCCGTGGAGCTGCTCATGCAGGCCTGGACCTACCCGCTCTACCGGCAGCTCGGCATCTTCGTCCCGCTCATCGTCGTCAACTGCCTGATCCTGGGCCGCGCCGAGGCCTTCGCCTCCAGGAACGGCGTGCTCCCGTCCATCGCCGACGCCCTGGGCATGGGCCTGGGCTTCATGCTCTCCCTGACCTTCCTGGGGGCCGTGCGCGAGATGCTCGGCTCCGGCACGGTCTTCGGCCATGCCGTCATGTGGGGCACCTTCGAGCCCATGGCCTTCATGGTCAAGGCTCCGGGAGCGTTCGTCTGCCTGGGCCTGATCCTGGCCGGCATGAACGCCTTCAACCGCCGCAGGAGCCGGAAGAAGGGCGAGATAAAACCGGTGGTGACGGGCTCGACCTGCGCCTCCTGCGGTGCGCGCGGCACCTGCGGAATCAACTGAAGGGAGGCTGGAAACGCATGGACTACTTCCTGCTGTTCATCTCCGCGATCTTCATCAACAACATCGTCCTGGTGCAGTACCTGGGCACCTGCCCCTTCATGGGCACCTCCAAGTCCACGGACGTGGCGCTGGGCATGGGCGGCGCGGTCATCTTCGTCACGGTCATGGCCACGGCGCTCACCTGGCCCCTGCGGCAGTACGTGCTCATTCCCTATGAGATAGATTACCTGCAGACCATCTTCTTCATCCTGGTCATCGCGTCCCTGGTGCAGTTCGTCGAGATGTTCCTGAAGAAGGTCCTGCCGCCTCTGTACAGGTCGCTCGGCCTGTTCCTGCCGCTCATCACGACCAACTGCGCGGTGCTGGGCGTGGCTATCATGGTGCAGCGCAACGGCTACTCCTTCTTCAAGTCCCTGATGTTCGCCCTGGCTTCGGGCATCGGCTTCCTGCTCGCCCTGGTCGTCATTTCCGCCATCCGCGAGCGGCTGGAGATATCCCCGGTCCCGGCGGCCTTCAGGGGCGTGCCCATCGCGCTGATCATGGCCGGCATCATGTCCCTGGCGTTCTTCGCCTTCCAAGGCATGGCCGCGTAACCCCGCAAGCGAGGGAGGCGATCGAGACATGGCAACATCCTCCATCCTGATGCTCTTCCTGCTGGGCCTGATGTCCGCGGCGGTCCTGGCCGTTGCATCGAGGTTCCTGCGGGTCGAGGAAGACCCGCGCATCGCCGCAGTCGAGGCCTGCTTCCCTGGCGCGAACTGCGGCGGCTGCGGCTATCCCGGCTGCGCCGCCGCCGCGGCGGCCGTGGTCAAGGGCCAGGCTGCCCCGGAGATCTGCGTGGCCGGAGGGCCGGACATCGCCGAGAACGTCGCGGCCGTGATGGGCCTGAAGGCCTCCTTCAAGGAGCCCAGGGTCGTGCACGGCGTCTGCACCGGCGGATCCCGCGCCTCCCTGCTCTTTGATTACGAGGGAATCCGGGACTGCCGGGCCGAGGCCCTGCTGTACGGCGGCGACAAGTCCTGCGGCCTGGGCTGCATCGGCCTGGGCTCCTGCGTGAAGGTCTGCGGCTTCCAGGCCATCCGCCTGAACGGCGACGGCCTGCCCGTGGTGGACACGCACGCCTGCCGCTCCTGCGGCAAGTGCGCCGAGGTCTGCCCCACCGGGGCCATCCGCGTCTCGGGCTTGAGCGCGGACCTCCTGCACCTGAACGGCATCGACGACTGCCTGGCGCCCTGCATGCAGAAATGCCCGGCCCAGATCGACGTGCGCGCCTACATCCAGCAGCTGAAGCAGGGCGATCTGCGCGGGGCCCTGCTGACCCTCAAGGAACGCAACCCGCTGCCCTCGGCCGTGGGCCGCATCTGTCCCGCGCCCTGCGAGACCATCTGCCGCCGCAACATCGTGGACGAGGGCGTGGCCATCCATACCCTGCACCGCTTCCTCGCCGACTGGGAAATGCAGAGCGGCCAGCGCGTCACGCTTGCCTGCAACCCGCCCACGGGCCACCGCGTGGCCGTCATCGGCGGCGGCCCGGCCGGCCTGGCCTGCGCCTACTTCCTGCGCCGCGTCGGCCACGAGCCGGTCATCTTCGAGAAGCGCCAAGAGGTCGGCGGCATGCTCACCGGCGTCATCCCGGAATTCCGACTGCCCCGAAAGGCCGTCGGCTGGGACATTCAGGCCATCCTCGACCTCGGCGTCGAGGTGCGCGCCGGCGTGGAGTTCGGCAGGGACATCACCTTCAAGGATCTGGAAACCCAAGGCTTCGAGGCCGTGTTCATCGCCACCGGTGCCTGGAGGGTACCCGGCCTGGAGATCGAGAACGCGCACGCCGAGGGCGTGACCGACGCGATCAGCTTCCTGTCCGGTCTCAAGAAATCCGGCGTCGATCTCAAGGGCAAGCGGGTCGTGGTCGTCGGCGACACCAACACCGCCATGGACGTCCTGCGCTGCGCCGCCCGCCTGGGCGCGGTGACCCAGGCGCTCATCCCCTGCATCCGGCGCAAGATGTCCGCGAACAAGAACGACGTCACCCGCGCGGCCGAGCTTGGCTGCGGGCTCATGTTCCTGACCGAGCCGGTGCGGGTCCTGACCGAGAACGGCAAAGTCACCGGCATCGCATACCGCCGGCTGCAATACGACGATCCCGAGAAGGCAGCGGGCAAGCCCAAGCCCGTCGAGGGCAGCGAGGAGACCATGCCGGCCGACCTCATCGTCGCGGCCACCGGCCGCTTCGTGGACCCCGCCCCCTTCGCCGGCGAGAACCTCGAACTGGACAGGCAGACCGGCGGCGTCAAGGCCGACGCCGTCACCCTGCAAACCGGCCTCGCCCACGTATTCGTAGGCGGCGAAGCGCACACCGGGCGCAACACCCTCATCCAGGCCATCGCCGACGGCCGCCGCGCGGCACGCTCGATCCATCACTTCGTGACCGGTAAGGCCATTCCGAGGCCGACCAACCTCCAGCTCGGCGTGATTCCCGAGTCCATCCTCAAGAACATGGACGTCCTCTACAGTATTCCTCGCGTCACGGTTCCGGAGATCAGCGTCGAAGAGCGCCTGTGCACGTTCAAGGAGGTCGAGGGAGCCGTATCGCACGAGGCCGCCCGCAAGGAAGCCAGCCGTTGTTTGCGCTGCGGCCTGACCTGCTACGATCACTGCGCCGGAGCTGAATACGCCGCCGACGTTGATGTCAGGAAGCGAGGCGAGAGCCGAAAGGAGCTGACGGCATGAGAGGCACGCATCTTTCCAGAAGGGCCTTCCTGTGCGCCCTGGGCGTCCTGGGCCTGGGCGCGGCCGCATCCACCACGCCCGTCATGGCCGCCATTCGCCTGACCGAGGCCCTGAAGATCGGAAACGTCTACAAGGTCAGCGAAAACCGCTTCCTCATGGGCACCTACGTGGCCATCACCGCGGTGCACGAGTCCAGACAGGCCGCCGAGAACGCCATCGGCCTGGCCTTCGCCGAGATGGAGCGCCTCCGGGCCATCCTCGACCGCCACGACGCGAGCGCCCCGCTGGCGCATCTGAACATCAGCGGACGCCTGTCCGACGTCGAGCCCGAGCTTTTCGCGGTCATGCGCGAGGCCCTGGACTTCAACAGACTCAGCGCCGGGGCCTTCGACGCCACCGTCCTGCCCGTGGTCCAAGTCCTGAAGGGCCGCGGCGGCAAGACCCCCTCGGAGAAGGATCTGCGCGCGGCTCTCGATCTGGTCGGTTCCGACGCCGTACGCCTCTCCCACTCCGGAATCAGCTTCGGCAGACAGGGCATGGGCGTGACCCTGGACGGCATCGCCAAGGGCTTCATCGTGGACCGCGCTTCGGACGTGCTGGCCGCCAACGGCGTCGCCGACCACCTGATCAACGCGGGCGGCGACATCCGCGCCAGGGGCGGACGCGCCGACGGACAGCCCTGGACCGTGGCCATCGAGGACCCGGCCAAGCAAGGCGACTACCCGGCTATCCTGCACCTCAGGGACGCCGCCGTCGCCACGTCCGGCGGCTATGAGCTTTTCTACGACGCCGGGCGAACGCGCCACCATGTGGTCGACCCGAGGACGGCCCGCTCGCCGGGCAAGAGCCTCAGCGTGTCCGTGACCGCGCGGACCGTCATGGCGGCCGACGCCCTGGCCACGTCCGTGTTCGTCATGCCCCCCAGGGACGGACTCAGCTTCATCGACAGCATGCCCGCAAACGAATGCCTGATCGTCGGCGACAGCGGCGGCAGGCTGGCTTCCAGACATTGGGGCGGACTCGTTGCCTCATAGTGAGTCTCGCAGTGCAACCGGAGGAAACCATAATGCGGTATTGCCAAGGGCGGTTGCATGACCCCTGCTTCCCGTCTGGACTCCGGGGGCGATCCGATTTAGGCTCGCCTCCATGCTTCGGCTGACAAAGGTATCCTACAACTTTGGGTCCAACTGGGCCTTGAAGAACATCTCCTTCTCCCTGCAGAAAGGCGACTTTCTCTTTCTCACCGGCCCTTCCGGCGCGGGCAAGACCACGCTGCTGCGCCTTCTGTACGGAGCATTGCCGCTCACGCGCGGACTGGCGCAGGTGGCCGGCTTCCAGCTCAAGGGGCTCAGGCGCAAGCAATTGCCGCTCCTGCGCCGGCAGATCGGCGTGGTCTTCCAGGACTTCAAGATCCTGCCCCTGCGCACGGCCTTCGACAACGTGGCCCTGGCCCTGGAGGTGCGCGGCACGCCCCCGCAGCTCATCGAACGCCGGGTGCGCGCCGTGTTGCGCGCCCTGGAGCTGGAGGACAAGGCCCACGCGCAGTGCGAGAAGCTCTCGGGCGGAGAGCAGCAGCGAGTGGCCATCGCCCGTTCGGTGGTCATCAACCCGCAGCTCATCCTGGCCGACGAGCCCACGGGCAACCTGGACCCGGAGCTTTCCACGCGGCTCATGGACGTGTTCAAGCAGTTCCACACCTTCGGCACGACCATCATCATGGCCACGCACAGCCCGGACATCGTGCACTCCCAGCCCGAGGCCAAGGTCCTGCACCTGGAGCACGGCACCATCGCGGCGGCGAGCTTTCCCCTGGACGAGGTCGAGGGCGTGCCCGAGGAGTGGCTGTAATGCGCACACTCTTGCGTCTCATCTGGCGCGGCGTGGAGGAGATGGCCCTGCACCCCTGGGCCCAGCTGCTGACCTTGGCCGCCGTGACGCTGGTGGCCTTCCTGGCCGGGCTGTTCCTGCTCTTCCTGCACAACCTGGAGCAGCGCATCGCCGCCACGCAAGGCCATGTGGAATTCCATCTCTACTGGCGGGCCGACGCCGTCCAGAGCCAGGTCGAGGCCCAATGGCGGGAGCTGCGCGGCCTGGAGGGGCTGGAGTCCATGCAGACCTATACGCCCAGGCAGGCCCTCGATCACCTGGCGGCGTCCCTGGACGCCGGCGGCCCGAGGGGCCAGGGCGGTTCCGGCGGACGCTTCGGCTGGATGAAGGACGCGGACAAGCTCCTGCCCGCCACGGCCCTGCTGAACTTCAGCGTGCCGGCGGAGAACTCCGATTGGGCCAGGGCCATGCTGGACAGGCTCCGGAAGCTGCAAGGCCTGGACTCGGTGCACTACAATCCGCTGCAATACGACATGGCGCGCACCTGGAGCCGGCTGAGCAACCGGATGGTCTGGCTGCTGGTGGGCTTCCTGGCCGTCGTGGCCGGGCTGTCCGTGGGCAACACCATCAAGCTTTCCCTCTACTCGCGGAAGAACGAACTCGAAATACTGCACCTGGTGGGCGCGACCGAGGGTTACATCCGCATGCCGCTCCTGGTCGAAGGCGCCCTGCTGGGGGGCACCGGCAGCTTCCTGGCCCTCGGGCTGCTCAAGCTGCTGCAGCTCACGGCCGATTCCCTGCTGAACGTCCCGCCGCTGCTCATCCATGTCCAATTCCTGCCTCAGACCACGATCCTGTCCCTGGCCGCCGTGCTCACGGGCGTGTGCGTGCTGAGCAGCTGGGTGGCCGTCTCGCGCTGAGCGCTCACGCCCGCCCACGCTCCCTTCCTGATGCCTAGGACCGACAAGGCGTAACCGGGAAAAGGGCCCAGCCCTCTCTCAGTTGCCATGCAATCCGCTATATCTTGAAGAGCTCAACAATTCATATTCTGGCGAGATATGTCGTGAAGGAAGAGAGCCGCTCCGGAGGGAGGGATCATTCCGCAGGACAGGTTTACTGATGGTCTTCCGTCCTGATCCGGCAGGCAGCCGGCGGCACGAAGGCCATAGCCGTGGCGAGCATGGCCAGGGCCAGCAGGCTGGCGGCCAGGAACACGCTGTCCAGGCTCAGCCAGGCGTGCACGCCGCCGGCCAGAAGCGGGCCCACGGTCTGGCCCAGGCGGAGCAGGGTGCCGTACATGGCCATGTAGCCCGCGCGATAGCGATTCGGGGCCATGCGGCTGAGCAGCGTGGTCATGCTGGGCAGGGTCGCGCCCTGGGCCAGGCCGAACAGACACATGGGCAGGATGAGCAGCCACTTGTCGCCCAGAAACGGCGTGAGCGCGAAACAGGCGGCGTAGAGCACGCAGCCCAGGCGGATGAGCCAGGCCTCGGAGACTACGACGGTGATGCGCCCGAGTTGCGAGGCGCCCATGCCGGCGAAGACCGAGGCCGAGGAGATGATCAGCCCGATGGCCACGGGCGAGGCCTCGAAGCGCTGGTCCAGCAGGATGGGATAGAAGGTGATGACCGGACCGTAGAGCAGGATGAAGGCGGCGAAGGTCGTGGCCAGCAGGCCCAGGGTGGCCGGCGTGTTCATGTGCCGGCAGGCCGAGCGGATGTAGGTCATGAACGGCTCGCCCTTTTCCATGGGCTTGACCTGGAGCTTGCGCGCCAGGAGCCAAGCCAGAGGCAGGGCCGAAAGATGCAGGAGGAACGGCGCGCGCCAGCCGAGCATGCCGAGCAGGCCGCCCAGGGCCGGATAGGAGGCCGTGCCGATGCTCAGTACCGCCGCGTTGTAGCCCATGGCCGTGGCCAGGTCTCGGCCGTGGTACATGTCGCCGATGAGCGTGGTGGCCAGCATGCCCAAGGCCGCCGCACCCACCCCCTGCACGAAGCGCAGCGCCAGCAGGAAATGAAAATCCGGCGCCAGCGCGCACAGGCCGCCGAAGACTCCGAAGATCACCAGGGACGGGAGCAGGACTGCCCGGCGACCGTACCTGTCCGCCAGAATGCCCACCAGCGGAGCCAGCACGATGCCAGGCAGGGTGAAGACCGTGATGATAAGACCCACGGCCGTGGGGTCGAGGTCGAAATCGCGCATCATGTCCGGGATGACGGGAAAGATCGTGGACACGCCCAGCACGACCATGAGGGTGATGCCGAACACGAGCTGCAGAGGCGGATCTAGGTAGAGCTTGCGCATGGGCTGAAGCCATACAGCAAAGCTCCGGGGTTGGAAACGCCGACGCGGAACAGGCGGCAGCGGCCCGCATGGGCCTTTTTCCCCAAAAATACGCGGGTCCAGGGCGTCGTCACGCCCTGGTGGGGAGAGGTCTGGAGAGGGGTAAAACCCCTCTCCAGCTACAGCCGAAATCTTACAGCTTGAGCCCGACGCTTTCCAACAACAGATTCCCGGTAAACGTAACCGTGGCGGCTCCGGCCAGGAAGACGTTGTTGCCGTCCACGCTGATGGTCAGCCGCTCGCCGCCGCTGGTGGTCACGTCGACCTCCGGGCCGGTCAGCCCGAGCTTGTGGGCCAGGTACACGGCTGCGGAGGCTCCGGTGCCGCAGGCGTAGGTCTCGGCCTCCACGCCGCGCTCGTAGGTGCGCAGGAGCATGGTCTTCCTGTCCACGACCTGGGCGAAGTTGGCGTTGGTGCCCTTGGGCCGGAAGGTCTCGTGGTAGCGCACGGCACGGCCCAGGCCGGGCAGGTCCACCTTGGCCACATCATCCACGAAGATGACCGTGTGCGGCACGCCGGTGTTCACGAAGTGGGCGCGCCAGGTATGGTCCGCCGCGGGCAGGGCGATGTCCAGGCGGGCGTCCTTGGCCGGGGTGAGCTGCACCTTGACCCGGCCGGAGTCGAGCACCTCGGCGCGCACCGGGCCGGCGTCCGTGCCGATGGCGTGGCGCGCCGGGGCGATGCCCAGCAGGTAGGCCAGGCGTGCGGCGCAGCGTGAGCCGTTGCCGCACATCTCGGCCCGCGAGCCGTCGGCGTTGTAGAAGTGCCAGATGAAATCCACGCCAGGCCGGTCGGCCGGAGGATTCTCCAGGAAGAAAATGCCGTCGGCGCCCACGCCGAAGGCCCTGCGGCACACGGCCCTGGCCCAGTCGGCCATGGCCTCCATGGGTACGCGCTTGTCGCGGTTGTCGATGACCACGAAGTCGTTGCCGCTGCCTTGCATCTTCACGAAGGGCATCTGCTGCCCGAGGGTATCCAACATGCGCTTGAGCCTCGCTGATTGAGAAGTAGGCCTGCAAATTAGCAGAGAGGGCAAGTCCCTGTCGAGAAGCGGCGGACGCCGTGCCCCTGAAGACCTCGCGGGAACCATTGCGGAAAAATCCGGCGACGGGTATGGGTGAGACAGGATTGATCGGCGAATCAATCCGGACTGTCTCGGCCTCTAGACGCTGAAGGGCGCACGCCGGGCTGTCCGCAACACACGTTTGACGCGAACCTGACGCGAGGAATCACGGCCCACCGGGCCAGGGCCGCCGCGCGCTCGTTCGAGGTCTCCCCGAGGCGACGGCCGCGGCCAGCAGGATTTCGGCCGCGGCCGTCGTCTTTTCCGCCCTGCTTCGCGGCTGTCGTTGACATTCGCCGCGCCCGGCGTTTGAATGCCGGCCGGACACGCGCCGCTGGCGCTCAAATCACCAGAATCGCAGGATTTCCATGCAGGCCATTCGCGGACGTTTCGCCCCAAGCCCCACGGGCAGCATGCACCTCGGCAACGCCTGGGCCGCGCTGCTGGGCTGGCTGGCCGTGCGCTCCCGGGGCGGGCGCATGGTCCTGCGCATCGAGGATCTGGACCCGGAGCGCTCCCGGCCCGAATACGCGGCCAGCCTGCTGCAGGACCTGGCCTGGCTGGGCCTTGATTGGGACGAAGGCCCGGACAAGGGCGGGCCCTACGCGCCCTATGTGCAATCCCAGCGTCTGGTCCTGTACGACGGGGCGCTGCGGGATCTGGCTGAACGCGGGCTGGTCTATCCCTGCTACTGCACGCGCAAGGAGCTGCGCACGGCGGCCTCCGCACCGCACGCGGGCGAGGAGGCCCCGGTCTACGGCGGCGCATGCCGGCTGCTCGGCATCGAGGAGCGCCGGGAGCGGGAGCGCGCCGGACGCAGCCCGGCCCTGCGCCTGCGCTGCCCGGCCGGGGCGGTGAGCTTCACGGACCTGCTGCGCGGCCGTATCACCGTGGATCCGGCCCTGTCGGCGGGCGATTTCGCCCTGCGCCGCTCCGACGGGGTGCACGCCTACCAGTTGGCCGTGGTGGTGGACGACGGCGCCATGGGCATCAACCTGGTGGTGCGCGGCGACGACCTGCTCTCATCCACTCCGGCCCAGGTCGCCCTGTTCCGCTTACTCGGGTACGCTCCGCCGGTTTTCATGCATGTTCCGCTTCTGGTGGACCTCTCGGGCATACGTCTGTCCAAGCGCCACGGCAGCCTGGAGATCCGGCGCCTGCGCGCGAACGGTGCTCGCCCCGAGGCCGTTCTGGGCTATCTGGGCTGGAAGGCCGGGCTCCTGTCCGAGTTGCGACCCGCAACGGCCTCTGAAATGCTGGCCTCCTTCGATCCCTCCAGAATTCCAGGCTTACCGGTGAACGTGGAAGAGAATGCGGAAGCCATGATCCTGGCCCGATAATGCCTGCAGCACACAAGCCTGATCTACGATAAACGCAATCCAGCCTCTCTACGCCCGCCTCGTTACTAAACAAAGTACAGCCAAAGTGGATGCTCTTTTTTGACATCCTTCAAAATTGTATGTAATGCATCCTAAATTTTGTGTGTGCTCTTTGACTCAAGGCAAAATAAATAACTTACAACGGAATATTAGCTTTACTCACGGCCCATCCATTTGGAATGGATTCCACCCGCACCCATGCAGTTCACTCACGGTTTTTCTAAATACACGCACGATGGCAGAGAAGAGGATACATTGCATGCACGCGTTGAGATGGTTAAGCCATAGGCGAATCGCCCTGATTCTCTTTCCTCTTTCCCTTTTCCTGTTTCCGGACATGGCTCTTGGAAACTCCTTTGTGGGCAGCAAGGCCTGCGCGCAATGCCATGAGACCGAATACGCTGCCTACAGCCAGTACTCCAAGAAGGCTTGCTCCTGGAAAGCCGTGACCAAGATGGCCTCCGACCTAAAGCCTCACGAATTGCAGACGTGCTACGCATGCCACACCACCGGCTACGGCCAGGGCGGATTCGTAAGCATCGAGCAGACGCCCCACCTGGCGGACGTGGGCTGTGAAACGTGCCACGGCCCGGGCAAGGAGCACGCCGAGACGGGCGACCCGACCAACATCCGCCGCAAGATCACCATCAAGGACTGCGAAGTCTGCCATAACTCCGAGCGTGTAGGGTCTTTCAATTTCAAGCCGCTGGTGCACAGCGGCGCGCATTAGGAGGCCGGAATGCTAGATTACGTCCGACACCACCTCAATGTCCGCATCTCGTTGCTCATCAGCAGCATTTCCCTTGCCGTGTTCCTCTGTCTCATCGGCGTGACCACCTACCTGCAGCGGGACGGCATGGTCGAGCAACTCGACGCCTCCGTGACCAGGGCTTCCGAGCTGATCCGGATGGCCGTGGAAAAACCCATGGTCGTGGGCGACGACGAGGCCACCACCGCCGAGTTCGCCTTCCTGTCCAAGAAATATCCGGATGTGCGCGCCTACCTGACCAACTACAAGGGCAACGTGACCTATTCCACGGACCAGTCCGTTCTGCGCAAGGACCTGCTGGGCGTGCACGCCGACCCCGAGCTGGCGGAAATGGTCAAGACTTCCCTCAAGACGCCCACCGAGCAGGGCCGCCTGCTCGAAATGGATGGCCGCAACTGGTTCGCCCGGACAATGTCCATCCCCAACGAGCCGGCCTGCCACCACTGTCACGGCGCCAGCGAGCCCATCCTGGGCGAGCTGGTGGTCATGCAGGATGTGACCCCGACCATCTCCACCATCAACGCCAACGCCCTCGAAACAGCCGCCATCTCCCTGGCCGGACTGGCCATCCTCGTGGGCGCGGCCCTGTACTTCGTGCAGCGCGTGGTCATCAGGCCCCTGCAGTCCATAAACGCCGCCGCCCACCAGGTCGCCGACGGCGATTTCTCCGCATCCTTCAATATCAGGAACAGCGACGAGCTGGGCCAGCTTTCCACCAACCTGGCCGGCATGGTCTCCAAGCTCAAGGAGCAGCTCGGTTTCTCCCGAGGCATCCTGAGCGGCATGACCCTGCCCTGCGTGGTCACGGACACCAGCGAGCGCGTCACCTTCGCCACGCCGGCGGCGCTGAAGCTCATAGGCCGCAAGGGCAAGCCCGAGGACTACTACGGCATGGTCATCGGCGAATTCTTCCACAACGACCCCAAGCGCAGCACGTCCACTGGCCGCGCCCTGCGAGAGAGGAAAGCGATCCAGAACCACAGCCTCGAGTTCACCAACCAGGCCGGCGAACGGAAGTACGCGCGGGCCGACGTGGCCCCGCTCCTGGACCTGGACGGCAAGCTCATCGGCGCGTTCACCCTGTACTCCGACCTGACGGACATCCGCGGCCAGCAAAAGCTCATCGAGGACCAGAACGCGCGCATCGCCACGGCGGCGCAGCAGGCCGACAGCGTGGCCGACCAGGTTTCCTCGGCCAGCGAGGAGCTGGCGGCGCAGATAGAGCAGTCCAGCCGCGGCGCGGATTCCCAGCAGACCATGACCGGCGAGGCGGCCACGGCCATGGAGCAGATGAACGCCTCGGTGCTGGAGGTGGCCAAGACGGCCTCCATGGCCTCGGAACTGGCCGAGCAGACCAAGAGCAAGGCCCAGCAGGGCGAGGACGTGGTCGAGGAGGCCATGGCGCTCATCAATCGCGTGGCCGGGCAGACGGACGGGCTGAAGAAGGACATGACCGAACTGGGCCAGCAGGCCGAGGGCATCGGCAAGATCATCACGGTCATCGAGGACATCGCGGACCAGACCAACCTGCTGGCGCTCAACGCGGCCATCGAGGCCGCCAGGGCCGGCGAGGCCGGACGCGGCTTCGCGGTGGTGGCCGACGAGGTGCGCAAGCTGGCCGAGAAGACCATGGCGGCCACCAAGGAGGTCGGAGACTACATCGCCTCCATCCAGGAGAGCACGCGCAAGAGCGTGCACAACACCGAGGAGGCCGTGGCGGCCATCGCCCTCAGCGCCGAGAAGGCAAACCTCTCGGGGCAGGCCCTGCGCGAGATCGTGCGCATGGTGGAAGGGACCGCCGACCAGGTTCGCTCCATCGCCACCGCCAGCGAAGAGCAGTCCGCGGCCAGCGAGCAGATCAACCGATCAACGGACGCCATCAACCGTATTGCGGGCGAAACGGCTTCGGCCATGAACCAGTCGGCCTCCGCAATCCAGGATCTTGCGCGGCTGGCCCATGATCTCAAGCATATCATCGGGGAGATGCAGACCAGTTAAGCCCGCCGGGGCTTTCACGGCCCCTTTTGCGCAAGGCTTATACATTGCTTGCCTTTCCATCGGGAGAAGGATACAAGCATTTTCTCCCACGAATTCATACCGGCCGAAAGGAACACCCTCCTCCGGGCACCCAGCCCAGGATCCGCCAAACCTGTTCCTTTCGGCCTTTTCTTTTTTCATCGAAGCCCCTGTCCTGGGAATGATCACGCAAGACCATTGATTACCGGCCAGTGCGTACAGAGAAGGGCTTCTTTTCTCCCCAAGCCATCCATCAGCGCAGATCGCTGTAACATGCCTGCGCTCTGCAAACCATGCCGCACATGGCTTGCAGAGCGTTTTCAATAGCAAATGCTCAGGGTCGAAAGCGTGGCCGTGATCGGGTGGATAACGCCGTGCGACTAACGCAGTTCGCAAATGGGGGGCAGGGAGCGCCGCTCCCTGCCGGGAGAGAGTCCGAGAGAGGGCGGCGCCCTCTCTCGGTTGCAGCGCAAAAAGCGTCAGCAAATCGTGTAGCCGGCGCGGCGACAATCCGGGCCGATGACTTTGCGACTGTCAGATGATCAGCCTATGGCCCGAGCCGAAGCAGCGACGGCGGACCCAGAGCACCGCGGCCACCGAACACAGGGCCGTGGAGCCCACGAGCATGAGCATGACCACGATCTGATAGCGGATGGCCGTCATGGGATCGGCTCCCGCAAGAATCTGACCCGTCATCATGCCGGGCAAAAACACGAGCCCGACGCCCATGAGCGATACGATGGACGGCATCATGCCCGCGCGCACGGCGGCGGCCACGGCGTCGCGGCTGGCCTCGTCCACGTCGGCCCCGAGTGTCAGGCGCATCTCCACGGCGTCCCGGCCCGAGCGCAGTTCCGAAAAAAGCCGCTCCAGGGATACCGCCAGGGCAGTCATGGAGTTGCCGATGACCATGCCCGCGATGGGCAGGAAGTAGCGCGGTTCCCACCATGGTTTGGCCCCGACGATGACCCCTACGGCAAGCACAGAGACGAGCGAGTAGCTCGCGAGCATGGACAGGAGCACCGGCATGCCGTAGGCCGCCGAGGCTTTGCCCACCCGGCCTTTTACTATGCGCGCGGCGGAAACGATCATGACCAGGAATATGGCCAGCGTGGGCCAGGGGGAGCCGAGGCCGAAGACGATGCTCAGCACGTAGCCCATGATGAACAGCTGGATGAAGGTGCGCGCCGTGCCGATGGCCAGATCACGGCCCAGGCGCAGCCCGAAGGCGAGCGAGGCCAGACCGGCCATGAGGATGAACACCAGGCCCAGGGCCAGCTCCCACGGGCCGATGTCGGGAATCGCCTGGTTCATGCTGTCTCCACGCGGCCGTCATTCACGGTCAGGACTGTATGCCTCACGGATGGTCGCCACTCGCCATGGCTGACCATGATCATGGTCAGCCCCTGGGAATGGAGCCGCTCCAGATCTCCGTGCACGGCGGCCGCGCTTTCCGGGTCCAAAGCCGCCGTGGGTTCGTCCAAAAGCAGCGCCCGCGGGGAGAGGAGCATGGCCCGGATGAGGCAAAGCCGCTGGCGCTGACCCACGGACAAGGCCAAGGCCTGCTGTTCGAGGCTCACTCCCCGCAGATGGAAGCTCCTGATATGCGCCTCGAGGGCGGCGTCGTCAGGCCTGGGCAAATCCCTGTTGGCTTTGATGGAAAAAGGCAGGAGCAGGTTCTCCCGCACGCTGCCCGGCAGGAGCACGGGCTGCTGCTGCGTATAGGGGACCTGACGCCGCAGAAGCTCCGGAGAAAGCTCCGTGACGGGCCTGCCGTCGAAGAGCACTTCGCCTGAGGTCGGATCTTCCAGCCGGCAGAGCAGGCGCAGAAGCGTCGATTTACCGGCCCCGGATGGACCTCGCACCAGAACGAACAAGCCCGAGGCGATGTCCAGGGACAGGTCCCTGAAGACTTGAGCCGCTCCAGAACGCCCAAAGCATACCATTTTCAAAGTGAATATCGCTGGCATACGGATTCCTTAAGACAAGCCGCGTGATCAGTCGAGAACCGGCTCACAGGTCCGAAACAGTCCTTTGCGGACTTTGGATTGTCCACTCAACTCAAAGCGGACGGACGTGGAAGCAGGTTCTGTTAACCGTCCGGGCCTGCCCGCGCATCGCGCGTCTTCGTCCCGCCATGTCCGTATGATAAGGCGTTTTCTTATTGACATGCCAGCGCAATGCTTGCGCCTTGGTGGCGAAATCTATAATGTGGCTCGCCCGTAGGCTCGTCGCGGGCTCCATGCGCTTCGCGAGCCCTGCGCGCGGGCTGTCTTGACCATCTGCCTGGATCGACGAATCCCCAAGGACAATTTCATGTTCAAGCCTGATTTCAAGAAAATGGAACTCGTGCCCGCCATTGCCCAGGACGCCGCCAGCGGCGAGGTGCTCATGCTCGCCTACATGAACGAGCAGGCCTGGAACGCCACCCTGGAGACCGGCGAGGCCCATTACTGGAGCCGCAGCCGCCAGGAGCTGTGGCACAAGGGCGGCACTTCGGGCCATGTGCAGAAGGTCAAGTCCATCCGCCTGGACTGCGATTCGGACACCGTGCTCCTGCTCATCGAGCAGGTGGGCGGAGCGGCCTGCCACAAAGGCTACAGGAGCTGCTTCTTCCGCGAACTCAAGGACGGCCAGGTGCGCGAGTGCTCGCCCATGGTCTTCGATCCCAAGGAGGTCTACCGCTGATGCCCCCCGTGAACGGCAACGACAAGGTTCTCAAGCTCGGCATTCCCAAGGGCTCCCTGCAGGAAGCAACCTTCAAGCTCTTCGCCAGGGCCGGCTGGAAGATCCGCGAGCATCACCGCAACTACTTCCCGGCCATCAACGACCAGAACATCGCCTGCTCCCTCTGCCGCGCCCAGGAGATGGCCCGCTACGTCGAGAACGGCACCTTCGACGTGGGCCTGACCGGCAAGGACTGGATCATGGAGAACCAGTCCGAAGTGCACGTCGTCTCGGACCTGATCTACTCCAAGGCCTCTGACCGGCCCGTGCGCTGGGTGCTCGCCGTGCCCGGCGACTCGCCCTACAAGCGGCCCGAGGACCTGGCCGGCAAGAAGATCGCCACCGAACTCGTGGGCTTCACCAGGCGGTACTTCGCCGAGGCCGGCATCCCCGTGGAGGTCGAGTTTTCCTGGGGCGCCACCGAGGCCAAGGTCGTCGAGGGCCTGTGCGACGCAATCGTCGAGGTCACCGAGACCGGCACGACCATCAAGGCCCACGGCCTGCGCATCATCGCCGACCTCATGCACTCGAACACGCAGCTCATCGCCAACAAGGCCGCCTGGCAGGACCCCTGGAAGCGCAGGAAGATCGAGCAGATCGACATGCTCCTCAAAGGCGCCCTGCGCGCCGAGCGCCTCGTGGGCCTCAAGATGAACGTGCCCCAGGATAAGGTCGACGCGGTCATGAAGCTCCTGCCCGCACTGAACTCGCCCACCGTGGCCCATCTCTACAACTCGGACTGGCTGTCGGTGGAGATCGTGGTCGAGGAAGGCGTCGTGCGCGACCTCATCCCGTCCCTGTTCGAAGCCGGCGCCCAGGGCATCATAGAGTACGCGCTGAACAAGGTCATTTAAGGCGTAAGAGCCGGGAAGGGCGTCGCCCTCCCCGGACCCCACCCACCAGGGAGCCCGGCCCCCTGGAC
>JAEYOJ010000087.1 GCA_023411815.1 Pseudomonadota bacterium
TTCGCACCGCCCTGCCGGGCGGCCCCTACGACCAGGAAGTAAAGGTCCAAGATCTATTCAGCTTTCAGAGAACCGCCGGCTCCCCTTGCGGGGATCCGGCCCACCCTCGCGGCGGACGAGCTATCTAGGCCTTCTTGCCCTTCTCGTCAAGAAGACGGATCGCTTTCCGCCAAAATGACGCGGCGTGATCGCCAACCCACCGGGAGCTTTGCTCCCCTGCCGCGGATCGGCCGCCGGGCTCTCGAAGCCTACCCTCCGGCCGTTGCCGAAGTATCAGTCGCACTCACCTTTCAGGATTCGCCTCACGGGAGCTTCCCGTTCAGCGGATGAGCCTTCTATCCAGGCCTGAGATAAAGGTCAAGCATTGAATCAAGAGAACCTGATTTCTTACGCATGCCCCTGAAATTCAAAACTTCCTGTCCAGCGCCAAGTGTGAAAAATACCCGAGCACTGCGGCGGCATAGAAAGGGATGAGCGGACGCAAAGGAACGCCGAAAAAGAGGCTTGGGACGATGAGCATGGGCAATGGAGTCACGAGCATGGCCCACCACGTGTGTGTCCAGCCCCGATGCTGTCCGACTGCAGGGAACATGGCGAAAAGGCCCAAGAGGGCTGCCCAGCGGTACTGGCTGAATATGATCAGCAGCAAGTCCGCTGTCACGAGCATGCTGTAGTAGAGGCGCTGGCCATGCGAATCTGTGTCCACGTCGGGAAAGATCGCAGCCATGATGGCCACGGCCACGAGTACGCCGGCCGTAACCAGATCGGGCTGGTAGAACCCAGTCCAGTAGCCGGCGGCAACGCCTCCCACCGCGAAGGCCACGCCGCCAAGCAGATGTCCCGTGTTGCCTGGCATGGAAAATAAGCGGAACGCCGAAGCGTCCCGCCTGTCTAAAACATGTCCTTTTCGGTTTCCTGAATGGTCTGGTCCACAGCCTCCTTGAGTTTGGCAGGCAGGCCCATGATATCCACGTTGAGGAAGCCTCGCACGATGGTCGAGGTCGCTTCCTCCTCGTCCATGCCGCGGGCCATGAGATATTCGATCTCTTCCTGGGCGATCTTGCCCACGGCAGCCTCATGGGACAGTTCCACGCCCTCCACGGAAGCGTACAGTTCCGGAATGGCGTGGATGATACCATCGCCGAGGATGAGCCCCTTGCATTCCAGATGCCCGCGACCAGGCACGGCCTTACCCTGGATGTCTCCACGGTTGATGATCGTGCCGCCGGTGGTGATGGTGCGGGCGATGATTTCGGCCTTGCAGTCGGGAGCGGCCATGATCACGCGGCTGCCCGAGTCGATGAAAGACCCCTTGGGCGCGACCATGACAGAGTTGAAGCGGGCCACGGCTCCGCGTCCGGCCAGAGTGATGGACGGATACATCTGCACGGATTTGACCGGCTTGAGCAGAATGTAGTTGTTGAGGAACACGCCGCCCTCGTCCACGATGCCCGCCGAGCGCGGCCGCACCTCGGTATCCTCGCCCCAGTTGTGCACCATGGAGAAGGTCAGCTTGGCATTCTTGCCCACGAAGAACTCGGAGATACCCAGGTGCAGGCCGGTCTTGGAATGCTTGGACACGGCACAACCCGTTATCATGTGCAGTTCCGCGTCCTCTTCCAGGATCACGATGTTATGCACGCTCTGGCCTGTCCTATTGGCCTTTATGAACAGGCAGGACTGCACGGGCTCGGGTACCTTGACGCCCTTCTTGACTCGCACGAAATAGCCGCCCTGCAGGTGTTCCGCCGCCGCGCGGGTGTATTCGTCCTTGTCCTTGTCCACGAGCTTCCAGAAATAGTCCTTCAGCCCGTCGTACTTGGCCAGGGCGTCCTTGATATCCAGGATCTCCACGCCGGGATGTGCGGTGTGGCAGTATGCGCTGGCATGATTCACATGCAGGAAGCTACCGCTGCGGCCATGCTCCTCCACGTCGATGCCGGACATGAGCAGTTGCTCGCGGTCGTCGGCATCCAGGGCGCGCAGGTCTCCAAGTTTTGGAGCTTCAATGCCCTCGAAGGCGTATTTGGAAAGGTCGATGTCTTGGGCGCACATGGCTTATCTTAACTCCGTCAGAGTAGTTTCCGATTTCTGCAGGCAGCGCACGCATTCCTGGTAGCCATACTTGCGGATGTGTTCCAGGATGGTCCTTGGCCGGTCCTCGCAGCACAGGTGGCCGTTGTAGAGCACCTGGGCGCGGTCCGCCGTGACGTAGTCGAGGATGTAGCCCGTATGCGTAATGATGAGCCCTGACTTGCGGCGGCGACGCTTCTGTTCCTTGATGCTCATGTCCACGCGGGGTTCGATGCCCCCCCCAAGAAGCTTGGCCGCCGTGGAGCCGATGAGGGCCATGTTCTCCAGGTCCACGCCGGACTCGGGCTCGTCAAAGAGAATGAAGTCGGGGTCCTGGGCCATGAGCTGCAGGAGTTCGCAACGCTTGATCTCGCCGCCGGAAAACCCGTCGTTGATGTCTCGGTCCAGGAACTGCGTGGCGTTGACCTGCTTGGCCAGGGCTTCGGGACTAACTTCGCGGCCACGGGCGCAGAGCGTGATGAGCGTGCGCGTGGGCAGGCCGTGGATAGTGGGCGGGCGCTGAAAGGACATACCCATGCCGAGGCGGGCGCGCTCGTAGGTGGGCGCTTCGGTGATGTCCTGCCCCTTGAAGTATATGCGGCCCTGGGTCACGGTATAGCCGTCGAAGCCCATGAGCGTCATGAGCAGGCTGGTCTTGCCCGAGCCGTTGGGGCCGAAGAGGATGAATGTCTCCCCCTCGGCGATTTCCAGATTGATCCCCTTGAGGACCTCCTTGTCGCCAATGCTGACGTGCAGATCATCGATCTTGAGCATGCGTTTCCTCGATTATATCCTGGAATGATTGGCAGAGCGGGAGGATGGGGGAACCGTCCCGCAGCGGCATGTTGTAAGCTTGTTCCGGTAGGGAATTCAAGAAAAAAGGGCCCAACGGGTTATTTCAATGTCTGGATCGGCCGGCCTTGATGTCATAGCAGTAGTAGCAACGGTCGCGGCGTCGAAAAATTGGTAGAAACAAGATGCCGGCGATGAACCCGCCCACATGCGCCAGCCAGGCCACGCCGCCCTCCTGGCCTTGGGCTACAGTGGCCAAACCCGTGGCGAGCTGAATGAAGAACCAAACTGCCAGGAAAACAACGGCGGGGATCTCGATAAAATAGGGAATGATAAAGATGGGGATGAAAGTCAGGACCTTGCCGTGGGGATAAAGCATCATGTAGGCGCCCATGATACCGGCTATGGCCCCGGAAGCTCCGACCACCGGTATGTCCGAGTAGGGATTGAAGAGCACGTGCACCGCGAGGGCCGCCACACCGCACAGGAGATAGAATATGGCGAACCGGAGCGGCCCCATGACATCTTCTATGTTGTCGGCGAAGATCCACAGCACCCACATATTCAATAGGAAATGGGCCCAACCGCTATGCAGGAACATATAGGTGATAAAAGGCGCGGCATGGCCCGCCAAGGCAAGTTCCTCGCCCCAGGCGGAACTGAAATGGCGAGCCGGCACCATGCCCCAGGTGAAGAAGAACTCCACGAGCTGACGCTGGCCCAGACTCAATCCATAGAGGAAGACGGCGGCGTTGAGGATAATAAAAAACCAGACAGCCTTGGGCTTGTGTACATTGGGGATGCTGTCACGCAAAGGTATCACGCGATGATATGCCCTCCTCCCGGCTTGGGACCGATGCCGAGGCTCTCCAGAGCCTATCCAGCTTTTCCATGAGCGCGCGCACTTCCTGGGCCCTTCTCCCGCACAGACTTGCCAGCAGTGTTCGCGTCTCGCTCCGCAATCCGGACAGATCGCCGGGATTGTGCACCACCAGATCGCACCGGCTCAGCTTGCGCTCCTCGGGCCACTGCCAGCTTTCCAACGCGGCCGCGGCCTGGTCGGACAGCCCTCGTTCCGTACGCAGCCATTCTTTCCGTTTATATGCCGGGACCGCGATACCGACAACCACATCGAATTCTTTTCCCTGCTCCCAGCCCGCTTCCACGAGCAGCGGGATTTCGGCCACGGCCATGCGCTTCCGTCGGTTGGCCAGAAAGAACAACTCCATACGGTGCTTGACCAGCGGATGCACGAGATCTTCCACTTCACGGCGCAAGGCCGGATTTTCCAGCATTGCCCGGAAGAGAGCCCGCTTGTCCACCCCGCCGGCCTCGGCCAAAAAACGTTCGCCGTAGCGCCGGGTCAGGAGAGCAGTCCCGTCTCCGCCTGGCGCATACAGATCGGCCACGGTCTTGTCCGCGCTGAAAGTCGGTACGCCCTGCTCCGCCAGGAGCCGCAGCAAAGTGGATTTACCGCTGCCGGGCATGCCCGTGAGTCCCACGCGCTGCACCCGGCGATCCAGCAGGAGCGGCAGGCGGCGAAAGTCCTTGGGCGGTACGGAGACAAAGGCCAGTTCGCGGCCATCGGCCGGATGAGCCAGGCGCAATCTGTGCGCATGGAGCATCTGTCGCTTGGCCAGTCGATTTGCCCAAGGCAGTTCCTTATCCCAGCCGGCGTACGGGCCGGGACCGTACACCGAGTCGCCGACGATGGGGTGGCCGACGGCGGCCAGATGCACGCGGATCTGGTGCGTGCGGCCGGTGAAGATACGCACGCGCAGGAGGGAAAAGCGGTCGTCGTGCGAAGACCACAGCCGTTCATACGCCGAGCGAGCCGGCCGCCCCCCTTTCTTCAGCACGGCCATCCGGGTCTTGATCGTGGGATGCCGGCCCATGGGCAAATCAATGTCCCCACGATCCTGAGTTCGGCCATGAACCAGAGCCAGGTACACCTTGTCCACCCGACGCTCGGCAAAATCCTCGGCGAGCGCCAGGCGCGCCCGCTCCGTCAAGGCCACCACCAGCAAACCCGAAGTGTCCTTGTCCAGCCGATGCACTATGCCGGGCCGTTCGCTGTCCAGAACCGCCAATCCCGGAAAGTGATGCAGCAGCCGGTGCACCAATGTGCCCTCGGGACAACTCGGAGCGGGATGCGTGGTCAGGCCTGCGGGCTTTTCCAGCACGAGCAGCCAGTCGTCACGATAAAGCACGGCAAGATCACCCTGCTCGGGAGTCAGACAGCTCCTTTCGACACGCCCGAGCAGACGCACGCTCTCGCCTCCGCGCAGGCGCTGACTCGGCTTGGTCCAGGACTTGCCGTCAACACTGGCCAGCCCTGCCTTGATCCAATCCTGAACCTTGGCTCGGGAGACTTCGTCGCCGACCTGCTCGCCCAGGAAAACATCCAGACGCTTGCCTGCCGCATCCGGCTCGGACAAGCCCTCATAAAGCTCAGTGAGTCCCTCTTCCTCGTCCATGTGCTCCCCTGCCCGACAGCCAGCGACTGGCTCGTCATCAACCTTATTCTTGCTCTTGACCCTTGCGGAGGACATCTTTAGAAAGGTTCGATTTTGGCTGCGGGCCTTCCTCCTCCAGCCGCATTTCCCCTGATGCACGTAGGGCCGTAGCCCAATCGCATACTCCGCGCAAGCTCGACACTGGCCCCGCGGCTCCATTCGGCCGCGCCCGCAACCTCAAACAACAGGAGGCAGACGTGCCGGTACACGTCGTTGATCATCCCCTGGTCAGGCATAAGCTGGGCGTACTGCGCCAGCACGATATTTCCACCCAGAAATTCAGGGACATCGCCTCCGAGATCGGCCGCCTTTTGACTTATGAGGCCACCAAGGATCTGGAGACCGAGAAGACCACTGTCCAAGGCTGGGCCGGCGAAGTCGAGGTGGAGCAGATAAAAGGCAAGAAGATCACCGTCGTCCCGATCCTGCGCGCGGGACTGGGCATGATGGACGGCGTGCTGGACATGATACCGGGAGCCAAGGTCAGCGTGGTGGGCTTCTACCGCAATGAAGAGACCCTGGAGCCCGTGGAGTATTACGTAAAGCTGACCAAGAACCTGGAGGAGCGCATGGCGCTCATCCTGGATCCCATGCTGGCTACGGGCGGCACGCTCATCGCCACCATCGATCTGCTCAAGAGGGCCGGCTGTTCAAAGATCAGGGGCCTGTTCCTCGTGGCCGCTCCCGAAGGACTCAAGCGCCTGGAGGCAACCCACCCGGACGTGGAAATATACACGGCCGCCATCGATTCGCACCTCAACGAGGTCGGCTACATCATCCCCGGCCTTGGCGATGCGGGCGACAAGATATTCGGAACCAAGTAGATCCGGCGATTCCGCTTCCGCGAACCACGTCACAGGAGACTTCATGAGCGCAGCCACCGATTACTCATTCCGCCTCCGCGACTGCCTGCTGGGCGCGCAAATGCTGTTCGTCGCCTTCGGCGCCCTGGTCCTTGTGCCTTTGCTTACCGGATTGGACCCAAATGTCGCCCTCTTCACCGCGGGCGCGGGCACACTCCTCTTCCAGATCGTGACCAAGGGCAAGGTGCCGGTTTTCCTGGCCTCCTCCTTTGCTTTCATCGCGCCCATCATGTATGGCGTACAGACCTGGGGCATTCCCGCGACCATGTGCGGCTTGGCCTCGGCGGGCGCGGTCTATGTGCTGCTCAGCCTGCTCGTGCGCGTCTACGGCACTGGCATCGTCAACCGCGTGCTGCCTCCCATCGTCACCGGACCAGTCATCATGGTCATCGGCCTCATCCTGGCGCCGGTGGCCGTGCATATGGCCTCGGGCCGCACCGGCGACGGCGCCGTGCAGCTCGTGCCGTATGGGACAGCCCTCCTTGTGGCCGGTATATCCCTGGGCACGACCGTTTTCGTCTCGCTCATCGCCAGAGGCATGCTCAAGCTGGTGCCTATCCTGTGCGGCATCGCCGCCGGCTATACCACGAGCCTCATCCTCGGCCTGGTTGATTTTTCCAAGGTAGCCCAGGCGGAATGGATCGCCCTGCCTTCTTTCGTCGCTCCGCAGTGGAACCTCGAAGCGATTTTGTTCATCCTGCCCGTGGCCATCGCTCCGGCCATCGAACACGTAGGTGACGTGCTGGCCATCAGCTCTGTCGCACGTAAGAACTACCTGGAAACTCCCGGCCTGCACCGCACCCTGCTGGGTGACGGCCTGGCCACCTCCATGGCCTCCTTCCTCGGCGGTCCGCCCAATACAACCTACTCCGAAGTCACCGGCGCGGTGGCCCTGACGAAGGCCTTCAATCCGGCAATCATGACCTGGGCCGCCATCACGGCCGTCCTGCTGGCCTTTGTGGGCAAGCTTGGAGCCATATTGTCCACGATTCCCGTGCCGGTCATGGGCGGCATCATGGTGCTCCTGTTCGGCGCCATCACCGTCGTGGGCATGAACACCCTCGTACGCGCCGGCGAGGACCTCACGAAACCGCGCAATCTGGCAATTACCGCTCTCATTCTGGTCATCGGCATCGGTGGCATGAGCGTGGGCGTAGGCAAGTTCAATCTGGGCGGCATCGGCTTGGCCGGCTTGGTCGGCGTGCTGCTCAACCTCCTGCTGCCAGGCGGACGCGAGTAGTCTTCCGCATCGGGGAGGAGCGCCGCTCCTCCCCTTCTTTGCATCCGGCAACCGTTGTCAGCGGACCCCGCCTCGATATCTCTCCCCGAACCAGCTCCCGTCATCCCTCCGCGCGCCTCATCTGGATGGCTTTTGTCTCACCTGGCGGAAGCCTGAGTTTTTTCTGGATCATCAAATCCTGATTTGCATGGTCCGATTCTTGTACGATCTCACACAAGCAGCTAGTAATTGATCCGGCGTTCATGCAAGGAGAAGCCGGTTCAGTCAGGTGAGCAAGCCCAAGGGCTACGCTGCACGAATAGTTGAGCTGTCTAGCAAAGGAGTCTGTGCTTCCATGATCTTCGGTCCATTCAAACGCGGCCCATTTCCTTCTGCGGATGAAGATGCGTTTGCTGCGCAACTGCGCAAGGAAACGCCCCAAACCCGAACCCCTTCATACAAACTGGCTTTCCAGGATGACGAATTCCTGCTCAGGGATGAGTTGCGTCCCGTGCGGTTGCAGTTGGAGCTGCTCAAGCCCGAACTGCTCATGCGCGAGCAGAATATTGACGCCACCGTCGTGATCTACGGCAGCGCGCGTGTTCCGGAGCCGGCAGTGGCGCAAGAGATGCTCTGCGCTGCCGAGGCCGAACTGGAGAAAGCCCCGGACAACTCCAAGCTGCAGCAACGTGCGGCTGCCGCCCGCAATGCGGTGTACTTCAGCCGCTATTACGAGGAAGCGCGCACCCTCGGTCGGCTCATCTCGACCAATTGCCAGTTGGAGTGCGAGCAGAATCTGGTGGTGATGACAGGCGGCGGACCCGGCATCATGGAGGCGGCCAATCGGGGGGCTCATGATGTAAACGCTCAGACGATCGGCCTGAACATCGTCCTTCCCTTCGAGCAAGCGCCCAACCCCTACATAACTCCGGATCTGTCGTTCCAGTTCCACTACTTCGCCATTCGCAAAATGCATCTGCTCATGCGTGCAAAGGGGCTGGTGGCCTTCCCCGGCGGATTCGGCACCATGGACGAGTTGTTCGAAACCCTGACCCTGATCCAGACCGGCAAGGTTGATCCCATTCCAGTGCTTCTTTTCGGACGCGAATTCTGGACCAAGGTCATCAACTTCGAGGCCCTGGTGGAAGCCGGCACCATTGCGGCACACGACCTGAAGCTCTTCCAGTATGTGGAAACGGCCGAAGAAGCCTGGTCCATCCTGGCCAAGGAAATCGGCCGGAACGGAAAGCCCAACGGCCGACAGGTCACCAAGGCTGAAGCGTAGGCCACTCCTCACGCCCAAAAAGCAAACGGGCCGGCTTCTTTTCAGAAGCCGGCCCGTAGAAATGCAGTAAATCTAACGCCTTATGAATTCGCCACCTCGAAGCCCACATCCGTTATGGCCTTGCCGACAGTCGCTTTGTCCACGGGCTTGCCGGTCTCGTATGTGACCACGCCGCTGGCCAAATCCACCTTGACGTTACCGACTCCGTCCAATGCCTCCAGGGCCTGGGTGACCGATTTGACGCAATGCTGGCATCTCATGCCCTTGACGGTGATGCGCTCCATGGCCATGTCTGTCCTCCAATATGCACCGGCTTGGTCTTGATCCGGTCTATCTATTATCAAGCCACCTCACGGCGGCCGCAAAGTCGAGACTGCCGGCGTAAATGGCTTTGCCGGTGATAATGCCTTCAAGCCCCTGGCTCTCAAGGGGAGCAAGCGCCTGCACATCCTCCAGGGTAGCCACACCACCTGCCACGATGACCGGCAGGTCCGTGTGCGCGAGCAGGTGCCTCAAGGCTTCCAGGTTGACTCCGCTCTGCATGCCGTCGCGGCCGATATCGGTATAGATAATAAAGGATGTGCCCTGATCCGCGAGCCTGGGCAGCACGTCGGCAGCCGTCAGGCCGGCGTCCTGGACCCAGCCTTTGGTCTTGAGCCGTCCGTCCACGGCATCCAGGGACACGCCGATGCGGCCGGGAAGCTCGGCGCAAAGCCTGCCGAAGCCTTGAGGATCCTCCAGGGCCATGGTGCCGATGATGAGTCGCTGTACGCCAGCACCGATATAGGCCTTGGCGGTTTCCAGGTCGCGTACGCCGCCACCGAGCTGCACAGGGATGGACAACGTGGAGCAGATCGAAGCGACGAGGTCGAAATTCTTGGGCCGGCCGTCGAAGGCTCCGTCGAGATCGATGACGTGCAGCCAGCGGGCGCCCAGCGAAGCCCAATGGCTGGCCATGGAGAGCGGATCGGCTGAAAAAACGGTCACCTCATCCTTGCGCCCCTGGCGCAGGCGAACGCATTGGCCGTCCTTGATATCCACCGCCGGAAAAAGAATCACAGTCCGAGCTCCTTTATTGCCTGCTCAATGCCTTCCAAGGCCAGTTCCTCGGCGGAAACCCATTTGCCGCCCCGGCTGACGAACTTGCCCACTTCCAGCAGATTCTCACTGAGCGGCTGCTGGGTTTCCTCGAATCTGTACCTGCGCAGAATGGTCCTGTTGCGCACATCCAACAGGAAAAAATCCATGATCACGCTGGCCGGCTCTTCGGCTCCCCAGTCACCGCCTCTGCGCTCGCTATAAAATATGAGCTGAGGCACGAGCAGATAGTCCGCGGGGATGCACGAACCGACCTGCAGCCAATAACGCAATGCGGGCATACGCTGCCCCTCGGTGCGCTCGAGAGAAATGCGTTCTCGGCACTGGCTGGCCGCGGGCTCAGGGACGAAGTCCTTGCCCGCGTCGCGCAAAGCTCCCTCAAACGCGAGATCAAGCCTGTTCAGCACGCGCTCCTCAACCAGCTCGCACTGTTCGGGCAG
>JAEYOJ010000068.1 GCA_023411815.1 Pseudomonadota bacterium
AAGACCACCCTCGCCGATGATACTTGGAGTCCACTCCTGGGAAAGTAGGTCGTCGCCAGGTTTTTTCTTCCAGCAAGGCCCCGAAGCATACCGCTTCGGGGCCTTGCTGCGTTCAGGAGAGGAAAAACAGACCGGAGAATGCGGCCCCTCTCAGGAATCCGCCCGGTCCAAGACCAGAACAGGCGGCTGAAGCAGGAATCCGGACGCCGAGAGATCCGGCGTCGTCCATGCTCAGCTCCTCCGCCTGCTGTCCGCAGCCGTAAACGCCTGCGCTCAAGCCTGGACCGCGCCTGCTCCGGAACCTATAAGGGCTGGGCGGGCTCGCCAGACATTGTTACCAGCACTCCCAAACCGCAGCGCTCGTGCCTCAGCTGCCTGGGCGCTATGATTAGTGATATTGCTTTACTGACACTGCTTGAGGATCACAATGAAACCCTATAAGCCGCATCAAACTGCGTCGTGCCTTGCCGATCACTCCGGTTCGCCTCTCGTCCGCCTCGACGGCTGTACGGTACGCAGTGGTGGTAGCGACATCCTGGCTGACGTGAGCCTGATCCTGCGGCAGGGGCAAGGATGGGCGATCCTTGGCGGCAACGGCGCGGGCAAGTCCACTCTGCTCAAGCTCCTGCGCGGCGATCTGTGGCCGGTGAATCCGGATTGCCGCCTGTTCTTCGGCGAGGATGGCCCATGCTCCAGTCCCATCGGGTTCCGCGAGCGCACGGCCATCGTCTCGGCCGAACTGACCGAGGAGTACCGGCGGCTGGAATTTCCGCTGAGCGGGCGCGAATGCGCACTCACGGGTCTGTGGGGCAGCCGTTTCCTGGCCGGAAACGTGAGCGCGGATCATCTGGCCCGTGCTGAATCACTGTTTCGAGTCCTGGGCTTGGACGAACTCCTGGAGCGTCCCATGTCGGACATGTCCGAGGGACAGGCCAAGGCGGTGTTGCTCGTGCGAGGCCTCATGGCCAAGCCGCGTATCCTGTTCCTGGACGAGGCTTTCGACGGATTGGACGCAGCGCGGCGCGTCCTGGCCATGCGGCTCGTAGCCGAGCTTGCGGAGCAGGGCGTATGCGTCGTGCAGGCCACTCACCGGCCGGATGAGATCGTGGCGGGACTGGGCATGGGGCTTTTGCTTGAGCATGGACGGGTCGCTTTTGCAGGCGAACTGTCTGAGGCCCTGGACGCGTATGCCGGTCGTGATTCCTCCTGGCCACGCGTGGCTGACGGCGAGGCGGCCCAGTCGGTTGCATCCGCCGCCAAGCCAGCCGCGCCCATCGTTGAACTGCGCAACGTATCTGTCACCATCGCGGGGCGGCTTGTCCTGCGTAACGTGAATTTCGCCCTGCGGCCGGGTGAGCAATGGGGCCTGATCGGACCAAACGGAGCAGGCAAGTCCACTTTGCTCAAGCTGCTGGCCGGTGATCTGCATCCCATGCCCGGCGGCGAGGTGCTTCGCCATGGGCAGCCCGGACCTCATGACTTGTGGCAGGTGCGACGCGAGATCGGCTATGTCTCCGCCGAACTGCAGGCCTGCTACGAGCCTGCCGCAACTGCCCTGGAAGCGGTGATCTCCGGGATGCGAGGCTCAGTGGGGCTGTATGCGCCGCCCGCACAGGACGAGGCGACAGCGGGCCTGAATTTGCTGAGCGGAGCCGGCATGCGCGTGCTTGCCGACCGGCGTCTGGAGCGCATGTCCTTTGGCCAGCGGCGCAAGCTGATGATACTGAGGGCCATGATCCATCGCCCCTGCGCCCTGCTCCTGGACGAGCCGTTGAGCGGGCTGGACCTTGCCTCGCGCGAGGAAGTGCTCATTTTTCTGGAAGGCCTGCGTGCGGCTGGCGTGGCCCTGGTCATCGTCTCGCACCATGAACAGGACCTGCCACGCAGGCTCGACGGCCGGCTTCGGCTGGAGGCCGGCCGGATAAGAGCCGACCGTGGCTAGGGCCAGAAAGCCCTTTTCTCCGGCTGCGGATTGGGGTAACTGGCATGCGACCTCGGAACCGACTTCGAGGCAGCGGCAGCTAAGGCCTGTGGGCAGCGTTTGTGCTGTTCGTACTGTTCGCCTCTTTATCGATAAGTCGTCATGACACGTAGCAGCGCAAAGCCTGATATGCAGAAACCGATGGAGGCCCCTGGCCGGAACCATCGCGATGTCATGAGCCTTCTGGACGAAATTCTGCCAAACGATCCACATAATGGCGCGGATTGCGCCCACCTGCTCGAAGGCCTCCTGGCGCGCGTGGCCGCGTTCCTTCATGCGGACTGGTCCGCGGTCTGTCTATTGGACGAGGCCGGGAGCCTGTGCGCCACCTACAGGCATCCAGGCTCGGACGATGCACGCGAACCGCTGCCCACTGCTGCATCCAGGAATATGCTGGCTCGTTTCTCCAAGCCCGGATGTCGGGCCGTTCCTGCCGCGGATGGATATTATGGACTGCTTGCCGGCCTCATGGGGGCCGAACCCTCCGGTCCGCTTCTGTGCGCTCCGCTCGTCTGCCAAGGTCAGGTGCTCGGTCTGCTCTGCGCGGCCCGGCGGCATGGCCCCGACTTCGAGGGCGAGCAGTGCCATTTTGCGGATGTCGTGTCCGACATGATCTGCTTTGCCCTGCAACGGGGGAGCGACAGGGCCGAAGCCTGCCCGGACGATACCCCGGCCCGGGGACCGCATGCGGATCCAGAGGATTTGCCTGTGTCTGGTGTCGATGGCGGTTTGCGCGCTATTCTGGAGAACACCGGCACCGCGGCCATGATCGTCGCGGCCGACAGGACCATCGTGCATGTCAACGCCGAGCTCGAGAGGCTCGTGCGCCTGCCCAGGGAAGAGGTCCAAGGGCGCATGAGCTGGATGGACTTCTGCCATCCCGACGATCTGGAGCGCATTGCGGATTATCATCGTGCCCGCCGTCTCCGGAATTCCCCGTCGCCTCGCAACTATGAGACGAGGCTGGTGGATTCCGCCGGCGAGGTGCGTCATGTCACGGTCACCGCGAGCCTCATTCCCGGCACCAGCCTCAGCATAGTGTCCATGCTCGACGTATCCGCGCTCAGGGATGCCCTTTTCCAGCGCGATTTGCAGAAGGCATATTTCGAGCAGCTCTTCGAGAAAATTCCCCTGGCTACCGTGCTCGTCGATCCGCAGGATCGAGTCCTGGCCGTTAACAACGCCTTCGAGCGGATGTTCGGCTTCAGCCGCGACGAGTCTCTGGGTCGGAGCATCAATTCGCTCATCGTGCCTCCGGAACTGGCGAACGAGGCTACGGGCATTTCCAGGCAGACCCAGGACGGGCAACTGGTTTTCGCCGAGTCCAAGCGGCGCACCTCTGACGGCCGCACGCTCGACGTGTCCATCATCGGCACGCCTGTCTACGTTGGCCAGCGGCAGGAGGCCGTGTTCGGCATCTACCAGGACATCACCGAGCAGAACCGCACGCGCCAACAGCTCGTGTACCAGGCCAACCACGACCACCTCACGGGCCTGTCCAACCGGCGCAGGCTCCTCACGCGCATCGGCGACGCCATCCGCAGGGGCAAGCACGTCGACCGCTATGATTTCGCCGTGCTCTTCCTGGACCTGAACCGATTCAAGGTGGTCAACGACAGCCTGGGCCATCTGTTCGGCGACGCCATGCTCATCATCATCGCACGCATGCTCCAGGACAGCCTGGGCGACAACGGCGTGGTGGCCAGGCTGGGCGGCGACGACTTCGGCGTGCTGGTGGAGCACCCGCAGGTGGAGGATTTCGTGCGCGGCTTCGTGCGCCGGGTGCAGGAGCGCTTGCGCACGCCTTTTCAGGTCATGGGCCGCCAGGTGACGACCTCGGCCAGCGTGGGCGTGGTTTTCGGCCGCGCGGAGTACGCCCGGGCCGAGGACTACCTGCGTGACGCAAGCCTGGCCATGCAGCGCGCCAAGTCCGAGACCAACGAGAGTTGCCAGGTCTTCGACGGCCGCATGCACGACCAGGCCATGCGCCGCATGCTCCTGGAGTCGAGCCTGCGCACTGCCCTGGACAACCAGGAATTCGTGCTGCACTACCAGCCCATCGTCGAGCTGGCCAATGGCGAAAAGCGCGGCTACGAGGCGCTCATCCGCTGGAATCGCAAAGGCGAGGGCATCGTCCCGCCCGACGAATTCATCCCCCTGGCCGAGGAGACCGGTCTCATCGTGCCCATCGGCTACTGGGCCTTGGAGCGCGCCTGCACGGACTTCAGCCGATTGTGCGCCCATGATGGCGACGGCTTGAGCCTGTCAGTGAACATCTCGGGCAAGCAGTTCCGCGACCCCGAGATATATGCGCGGGTCAAGTCCATCCTGCGCCTGACCGGCATGCCGGCCGAGCGGCTTCGCCTGGAGATCACCGAGAGCATGCTCATGCAGGACCCGGAGAACGTTTCGCGCATCCTGGGCCGGCTCAAGAACCTTGGCATCAAGATCAGCGTGGACGACTTCGGCACGGGCTATTCTTCGCTGTCTTACCTGAGCCGCTTCCCCATCGACGTGCTCAAGATCGACAAGGCCTTCGTGGCACCGCTGGAACAGTCCTCGCCCACGGCGGTGCGCTTGGTCCAGACCATCATCTCCCTGGGCAACAGCCTGGGCCTGGAAGTTGTGGCCGAAGGCGTGGAAACATCGAAACACGTGAGCCGCCTGACCTCGCTGGGCTGCAGCCTGGGCCAAGGCTTCCTCTTTGCCAGGCCCGCCAGTCTGTCCGACACGACCTATTGAGATAAGAGACAAGAGCCGGGAGAGGGGCGCCGCCCCTCTCCCGGCCCCTTTTTTATGGCCGGGCGGGTGGGGGGGGGGG
>JAEYOJ010000085.1 GCA_023411815.1 Pseudomonadota bacterium
GCTCCACCAATACGGCGGGAGATCGCCCGCCGAAGGAGGTTCCATATGAATACGGCACAAAATACCACACGCATGGAAAAGATACCGGCCGAGCGCATCCTGGCCAGGCTCGGATATTCCTTGGGCAGAACGCCGGCGGGCTTGTCCGTTTGGCAGGGCGAGGCGCGACTGCGAGGCGAGCCGGTCAAGGTGCTGCTCATGGGCGTTCCCGGCCAGGGCGGCCAGGAAGGCCCGGCAAGCTTGGCAGGTGTGGACGCACCGACATCCCTGACCGAGCCGGTCTGGGCCGTCTACTACGAGCCGGGCGAGGGCGGCGAGATGCTCCATGACGAGCGCTTCCAGACTCTCGCCGAATACGTCACGGAGCAGCTGCTGGACAGCAAGGGCGGCAAGCTGCTGCTCTACGCCAAGCCTCAAGCGGACTGCCGGGCGGACGATGCCGATGCAGGGCTTACGGGATACGCCCGCGCCCGTTGCGCGTAGCCCCCTGCGTCTGGCTGATTCTGACCGTTGCTGACTGCGCCAAGTCTTGAACAGTGGAGAGGGTGCTCATGCTGACACATGTCACGGACGGCAGGGCCAGGTTGCGCCATGCCGCCTTCAAGGGCGAGCGCGCTGAAGAGATAGCGGCCATGTTGCGGACTCGGCCAGGAATCACGGGCGTAACGGCCAATCCGCGCACCGGCGGCTTGCTGGTGCATTTCGAGCCGGAAGCGTTGCGCATCGAGGAGCTGGCCGAAGAACTGGAGCGGATGCTCCCGCCTGTGAAGCCGGCGGACGCGCGCGACGCCGCGGCTCAGTCCGTGGGTCTGGGAGACTGTCTCAGCCGGCTGGTCGGGCAGCGGCAGGAGCAGCGCAGACTGGTCAAACGGGGCATGCTCCTGGCCATCTCAGGCGCCCTGGCGGTCCTGGCCGTTTCGAACCGTGCGCACGCCGTTCTCGGCGGGGCGTTCGTGCTTCTTGCCGCCGCGCACTTGCGCCAGAACCGCAGGACACTCATGCGCTAGAGACGTTTGCCAATGAAATAATGGTACAGGGAAATCAATTCCCTGGTGGGAAGGCCCGGGAGGGTAAAGCCCTTCCCAGTTCTTGCGTGAAATGCGCCAGGCTCTTGCGCATGACCGCGAAGGTCTTGCCAAGGAATGGTTCTCACGAGTGCTGCTTGTCTAGGTTTGTCTCAAGCGTCACATCTTGAAGCTCACAATCATCCATTGCATACCGAAGGAGTTTCACATGGCATTCAATCGCGGCATTCTGTTCGGAGCTGGCGTCCTTGTGGGCGCCGTGGGCGCGCTGGTCCTCAACAGCGACCGGGTGCGTCCGGCCCTCACCGGAGCGGTGCGCGGCGTACTCGACGCCAAGGATGCGGTTCTGGACCGTGTCGAGACGATCAAGGAGGACATGGAGGATCTGGTGGCCGAGGCCAAGCAAGGCCGTGCCGGTAAGCCGCTACAGGACGAGCAGACCAAGGCCGGGGAGCCCAAGGCCGATCTGGCCGAAGGCAAGGCTTGCTAGGGCAGCCCGGAGCGCCGATGCAGATCGTCCATGAAATACCCGGCCGCATGCGCTTTTGCCTGGACGGATGCGAGCCTGCTCGACAGGTATTTGCCAGGGTGCGCGAGGCCTTCCCGCATGGGAAGGCCTTTTTGTCCCTGAGCTACAATCCGCGTACCCGCAGGTATCTGGCTCTCTATGACGGGAAGCCGGAAACGAGGCGTACGCTGCTGCGTCTGCTGGGATGCCACGGCTCGGCGCGAGCGGCAGCCGGACAGGGCGGGAGAGCGTGCCCAGGTCTTCCGGCTGCCGCCGCGCCGGTTCCCGTGCGCCGCACGCCTGCACGCTCGATCGTCCGAAAGGAACGGCCGGCGCGAGCCGTCCGGGTGAGGGCGGGAGTGTGCAGGGGCGAACCTTCCCTGCTACTCGACCTGCTGTTCAAGACGGTGCGCTTCCTGGCCATGCGCCGCCTGACTCCGCCCTTCTTGCGGCCGTTCACGCTCTGGCGGCTTGTCGGCCCGGTCCTGGGCCGGGGCCTGCGCTCGCTGGGAGGGCTGCGCGTGAACGTGGACGTGCTGGACGCTGCGGCCGTTGGCGTATCGCTGCTGCTGCGCGACACGCGCACGGCCCAATCCATCTCTTTTCTGCTCAGCCTGGGCGAGGACGTGGAACAGTGGACGCGCGAAAAGACCAGGGCCAGCGTCGCGCCTTTGCTGCTCGGCGAGGACCGGCCGGCCTGGATACTGCGCGAAGGACGCATGGAGCAGGTGCCGGCCGGGCAGTTGCGTCCGGGCGATCTCGTGGTGGTGGAGGCCGGCTCGCGCATTCCGGTGGACGGACTGGTGCAGGAGGGCCATGCCACGGTCAACCAATCCTCCCTGACGGGCGAGGCCCTGGCCGCGCCCAAGAAGCCAGGCGCGACGGTCTACGCGGGCACGGCCGTGGAGGAGGGCAGGCTGGTGGTGGAGGCCACGGGCGTGTCGGGCCAGACCCGCCTGGCCAAGATCATCAGGCTCATCGAGACCTCGGAGGAGCGCAAGGCCGCGCTGCACGGCCAGGCCGAGCGGCTGGCCGAGCGCATCGTGCCGCTGACCTTCTGCCTGAGCTCCGCGGTCCTGCTGCTGACCAGGAACGTGCGCAAGGCTGCCTCGGTGCTGTTGGTGGACTATTCCTGCGCCCTTAAGTTGGCCACTCCGCTGGCCGTCAAGTCGGCCATGAGCGAGGCGGCCCGCCACGGCATGCTGGTCAAGGGCGGCAAGTACATGCAGCTCCTGGCCGAGGCTGACACCGTGGTCCTGGACAAGACGGGCACCCTGACCGCGGCCAAGCCGCGCGTTGTGGACGTGCGTCCGTTCAACGGCTTCGCGCGCGACTTCGTGCTGTGCAACGCGGCCTGCCTGGAGGAGCACTTTCCGCATCCCGTGGCCACGGCGGTTATCAAGAAGGCCGAGGAGGAGGGGCTGCTGCACGAGGAGCGCCATGCCAAGGTCGAGTACATCGCGGCCCACGGCATCGCCTCCCGGCTCGACGGCGAGCGCCTGCTGCTCGGCAGCCGCCATTTCGTGCACGAGGACGAGGGCGTTGACGTGGCCGAGGCCGACGGCCTGTGGAACGGCGAGGACGACGGCCGGTCCCTGCTCTACATGGCCGTGGGCGGACGGCTGGCCGGTGTGCTGCTCATCGAGGACACGCTGCTGGCGCAGGCCCCGCGTTTCGTGCGCGATCTCAAAGCCCTGGGCCTGCGCGTGGTCATGCTCACCGGCGATCACGAGCGCAGCGCGCGCAAGGTGGCCCGCGAACTGGGCATCGACGAGTACCACAGCCAGGTTCTGCCCGACGACAAGACGAACATCGTGCGCCAGCTGCAGAGCAGGGGAAGCCGAGTGGTCATGGTCGGCGACGGCATGAACGACTCCGCGGCCCTGGCCCAGGCCGACGTGGGCGTGTCCATGCGCCATGGCGCGGAAGTGGCCCAGGAGGCCTGCGACATCCTGCTGCTGGCCGGAGACCTTGGCAGCCTCGTCACGGCCCTGCGCCTCTCGCACCGTCTTATGTCCCGCGTAAGGGCCAACTTCTCGGCCATCGTGGGCGTGAACACGGCGCTGATCCTCCTGGGCATCGCAGGCCGCGTGCAGCCCGCCCTGTCAGCCACGCTGCACAACCTGACCACCGTGGCCGTGAGCGTAGCCAGCACCCGGCCGCTCCTGCCGGAAACCCGGCGGCCGGGAAGGGCCTGCCTGCCGATGCCTGCCGCTGCGCCCGAACTTGCCGTTGCAGCCGGAGGGAATTGATCGCCCTGATCGGATTGATCCGGGAGAGGGCGTCGCCTGCCCAGAGCAGCCCGCTCCTCTCCCGGATCGACCCTGCCGGGTAAACCCCGGCCCCTCTTGAGTTGTCTGCTGCCTGGTCCCTCAGGGTTCATTCCCGCCGGGTCGAAATGGCCCCGAAGGCAGCCGAAGTCGTGCGCAACAAGCCTGCCTTGATCGAAAAAACGACGCCGTAGGCCTGAGAGCCTTTTCTCCATCTCCGGTTTAGGCCATTATGCGCCGCGGAAGCCGAGCCGCGTTAACGTGTCACGACCGGGAGCGATGTCGCGATGAAATACATGCCTTCGCAGCTCATGTACTTCTTCCAGAGCAGGACCGCGCGGCGCAACGCGAACAAGCTCCTCCAGTATCTGGCGGTCATCGCCGTGCTGGTCGCCATGTACAGCGTGGCCTTTCATTTCATCATGCGCCTGGAGGGCCACGAGCATACCTGGCTCACCGGGATCTACTGGACACTCACGGTCATGAGCACCCTGGGTTTCGGCGACATCACCTTCACCACGGACCTTGGCAGGGCCTTTTCCATTCTCGTGCTGCTCACGGGCGTCATCTACCTGCTGGTCATGCTGCCCTTTTCCTTCATCCAGTTTTTCTACGCCCCATGGCTGGAGGCCCAGGCCAAGGCCCGTGCCCCGCGCGAGCTGCCGTCGAGCAAGGTTGGTCATGTCATCCTGACCGGCCTCGATCCGGTCAGCGCGAGTTTCGCGGCGCGCCTGACGCAGTACGGCTACGACTACGTCCTGCTCCAGTCCGACCTGAATCGCGCCCTGGAGCTGTACGACCAGGGCTACAAGGTCGTGGTGGGAGAGTTGGACGATCCCGAGACCTACCGCCGATTGCGCGTGGAGAATGCTGCCATGGTCTTCGTCAACAACGACGACATGCGCAATTCCAACATCGCTTTCACGGTGCGCGAACTCACGGCGAACGTGAGCGTCATCACCACCGCCGACGTGGACGACTCCCTGGACATCCTGGCCTTGGCCGGCAGCAACCATGTTTTCCAGTTCACCAAGCTCCTGGGGCAGGCCCTGGCCCGGCGGCTCATCGGCTCCAGCATCCGCGCCAACGTAATAGGCCGCATGAACGGCCTGCTCATCGCCGAGGCTCCGGCCATGCGCACGCCCTTGCAGGGCAAGCTGCTGCGCGACAGCCGCCTGCGCGAGACCACGGGGGTTAGCGTGGTGGGCGTCTGGGAGCGCGGCAATTTCCGTATCCCCGGCCCGGATACACTCATAGGGCAGAATACGGTCCTCGTGCTGGCCGGGACCGACGAACAGCTCGCGCAGTACGATGCGGCCATGGGCAAGGACCTGTCCCGCTCCGCGCCTGTGATCATCCTGGGCGGCGGCAGGGTCGGGCAGGCCGCAGCCCAGGTGCTCGACGAGCGAGGCATATCCTACCGAATCGTGGAGAAGAATCCCAAGGTCGTCGGGGATGCCGCCAAGTACGTGCTGGGCAGCGCCGCGGACCTGGATACGCTGCTGGCCGCCGGCATCCGCGAAGCGCCGTCGGTGTTCATCTCCACGCACAACGACGACCTGAACATCTACCTGACCATCTACTGCCGCAAGCTGCGGCCGGACATCCAGATCGTCAGCAGGGCCACCCTGGACCGCAACGTGGGCACGCTGCACGCCGCAGGCGCGGACCTGGTCATGTCCGAGGCCTCGCTCGGCGCGAATACGCTCATCAACTTGCTTCGGCCCGACAACCTGCTCATGCTGGCCGAAGGGCTGAACGTAATCCGCACGGGAGTGCCGCCTTCCCTGGCCGGCAAGGCCCTGGCCGAGACAGACATACGCGCCCGCACGGGCTGCAGCATCATCGCCGTGCATACGCAGGACGGGCTGCAGGTCAACCCTGACCCGAGCCTGCGCCTAGGGCAGTTCGACGAGATCATCATCATAGGCACCGCCGAGGCCGAGCGCTGTTTCCTGCGTGACTACGCGCCCGCAGGCAGGCTTAAGCAGCAGCGTGCCTGACGCAGTTCGCATTGAGTTGGAAAAGTTGAACGATCTTGTTCCAGGATGAGGGGTGCAGGGGAATTATTCCCCTGCCGGGTGAGAGTCCGAGAGAGGGCGGGGCCCTCTCTCGGTTCATATGCGTCCGGCCTGCTTAGATGAGCGAATGCAGGTTGTCGCGGAGGAAGAAGAGCAGGTTGTAGCGCGTTGCCAGGGTGTCCCTGATCTTGTTCAGCTCGGACTTCTCCATCTCGTCGATGCGGATGAAGGCCCTGCGGTCCGGCTGGCCCTTGGGGTAGACCGTGATGATGGACAGGATCTTGGCTCCGCTGTTGGCGAGATCCTCCAGGATCGGCTTGAGCGCGCCGGGAGTGCGCGGGAGCTGGAAGCCCATCTGCACGCCGCCGTCACGCACGCGGGTGATCTCGATGAGGATGTCGTACATGTCCTTCTCAGTGATGATGCCGACCACCGAGTCGTCCTCGTCCACGATGGGCAATGCGCCCAGCGACTTCTCGGACAGGAGCACCGCGGCCTTTTCCACGCTGTCCTCGGGCTTCAGGCGCACGGGATTCTTGGTCATGATGTCTTTGACCTTGATCTCCGAGAGCAAGTAGTACAGCTCGTGCACGTCCAGCGTGGTGGCCTTGGAGGGCGAGGCCTCCTTGATGTCGCGGTCCGAGAGGATGCCTATGAGCTTGCCCTTGTCGTCCACCACGGGCAGGCGGCGGATGTTCTTGTCCTTCAAGAGCTTGGAGGCCTTCATCATGGATTCGTCGGGACCAACGGTGATAACCGGAGTGCTCATCCAGTCTTTGATCAGCATAGGGAAGCTCCTTCTTTAACGCGGCCGGCGCCGCCGTGGGGCCGTTTGTCTCTCATATCGCACAGGATTTTTCGTTAATCAAGCCGATAGGTTCCAGAAATGAGGCAGGACGGGGCACTGATGGCGTGTCCGCGTATCGCGTTTGAGACTCCAGCTTCGGAAATGGCGGCCCAGGTGAATTGCGCCCACGCCGAAGCGGACGGCAAGCCATGCCGACGCACTAATTGCAGAGCTATTTCAAAAGCAAAATATCCTATTCCAGGTCGCAGGACTCGCCGCAGCAGGTCTTGAGGAAGCCGGTGTAGGCGTGCAGGATGCGCTCTTCGCGCCGGCGGGCTTCGGGAGACAGGTCACGCCGCTCCACTGAGTCGGCCTTGGCGCACAGGTCGCCCCAGGCCGGCAGGGCGGCCATGCCGTTGGCCAGGGTTCCGCCGCGCACGGTCTCCAGCAGCACGGCGTCGCGGGTGTCGGTTACGGCCACGAGCGGCGCGGGGCCATCGGGCGCAAGGCGGGCGGCGGCCACGGACTCGCGTTCGTAGGTGCCGGGCGCGCCGGCGCAGAAGATGATCAGCAGCAGCGGATGGCCGGATTCGTCATATGCGGCCAGATCGGCCGTTCGGCACTGCCGTTCGCCGTCGATTGTATAGGGGATTTCGACACGCGGGCGCAGGCTGGCGGCCGGATAGCCTTTCTCTTCCACGAGCATGCGCGCCAGGGCCTGGCGCAGGTCCTCGTAGGTGGTGCGCTCGACCTGTTCGCCGGTCAGGTAGTCGAGCAGGGTTCCGCCGAGGCTGACTTCATGCATTGCAGGCTCTCCCGGTGCGTATCAGGCCGGAATGTCGCCGGTCTTTTCAGACTTGCCTTTCTGGTCTGGTTGCTTGGGCATAAAGTCGGACAAGGTAAGCAGCTTTTCGCCGCAATCCTCATTGCGAGCGATGAAGGCCTTGATGTGGTTGAAGGGCCAGATGCGCTTCTTGTTCAACCCGAAGATGATGCGGGCCGGGACATAAAGGCAGATGAACACGCTGTGGTAGCGCAGTTCGAAGCCCCACACAGGCAGGGCCAGAGCTCCGAATCGCGTGTTCATCCAGGCCATGGCGAAGAAGGCTGGCCAAAGTGAGGAGGCGAACAGGGTGAAGCCGGAGAAGAGATTTCGGCCGAAGTACTCGTTGGCCATCTTGTTGCAGGCAGAATAGCTGGGTTTGTCCTTTTGGACGAGAGCCCGAACGCTCAGGTTGTTGTGCATGACCATTTCTCTCCGCAACTCCGCGAAATGGCGGCGGTTGATCCAGTAAATTCCCGCCATTGTCAGTTCTCCAACGACCGTGGAGGCCAGGACCAGCACGAGGGTACCGGCGAAGAAAGCCAGCAGGGAGCCGCCACCCATGGCCAGCATGGCCTTGTAAGGCAATATGAGCAGCGGGTCGGCGAAGCCGGTGACTGATTCGAACATCGGCGTTTCGTCCTCTGTTTTTAGCAAATGGTAAGGTTTGGAAAGAAAAGGGGCAAGGCTCGAAAGTCGAGCCTTGCCCCAAATGGTTACAACGTTCCAAGGCTTAAGGAATGATCTTCAGGAAGCCGATGTCGAAGCCGCGGCCGATGTAACGAAGGCCAACGTAGAAGGCCAGGATAATGAACAGGATCTTGAGCCAGCGGTCAGGGATGTACTTGGAGGTTTTGGGACCGATCACGGAGCCGATGACGATGCCGATGATCTCGACGCCCACCAGACCCCAGTCCACAAGGGCGCCCTGGGTGATATAGGTGATGATTGAAGTGATCATGCCGATCAGCACTGCAAGGGCCGATGTGCCGGCGACCAGATACATGGGCAGGCCGGCCACGGAAGTCAGGAAGGGCACGAGCAGGAAGCCGCCGCCCACACCGAGGAAAGCCGCTACAGATGCGATGACGAAGCCGCCCAAGATAGGAATGATCGGGTTGAAGGAGAATTCGACACCGAAGAAGGTGAATACGACCTTGGACGGCGAAAAGCTGACTACGCGCACGCCTTGGGAGGCCAAATCGACCTTACCGCCTTCCTTCTGCTGCTTCACGCTGTCCTGGAAGGCCTTGGCGGCTGCCTTGGCCTTCTTCTGGCTGGCTGAGCCGGCCGGAGTGGTCTGGTAGAAGAGGAATACGCCCAGCGCAAGGACGAACACGCCGAACCAGCCCTGGTATTGGGAGAAGCTCACCTTGCCCGCGGTCAGGAACGGGACAAGCCAGGAGCCCAAGATGGAGCCGATGGCCAGGGCCACGCCCAGAGGCAGCACAAGGCGACCCATCTTGTAATAGTTGAAGGATGTGATCAGCGCCGAGGTACCAACTAGGAACTGGTTGGATACGCGGATGGAATCCGTGATCATCTTGTTGAGCGTGGCGTCCTTTCCAAAGCTCTTGCCATAGTTGCCCAAGCCAAAAACCGTGATGTGGCCCACGCCGGCCATGACGCCGCCAAAGGCGCCGACGGTGGAGAAGATCCAGCCGACCCAGATCGCCCAAGCAAAGGCCAGGATGAGGTTCACATTGGGGGCGCCAGGGATGCCCAGATAGCCGGTCTCTGCCGCGGGATCTACCTTGCCCGCTGCAATTCCTTCCTGGATGGCGTTAGCCAGCTTGTCGGCCCAGGCAGGTTGGGCAACCATCACTGCCGCCACGAGCACAAGCGCCGCGATGAGAAATGCATGCCTACCGATTCTCACGACTCCTTCCTCCTTGATCTGAATCCAGTTCAACAGCGTATTCAAAGCAGACCGTTCAGTTACGGCCTTGCCTCCGCCGCCGGGCCCGTAAAGCCGCAGCGGCGGAGGTCTGCTATGGTCGGTACAGCTATCAAGGATGCAGGCCGTCAATCGCTTCGTCGGCCCTGTGCTTCAGACGGGCTGCGCAGCGGTTTATATGGCGGCCAGGGCTTTACGCCCCGCGTATCAACGCTCCAGCATTTTCAGGCCGATGGCCTTGCGGGTCTTCTCGCTTTCGGTGTTGGGCTCCACGAACTCCAGCGCCCGGGCCGTGCAGGCCGTGACGCAGGCCGGCTTGAGGCCCTGGTCGAGCCTGTCGCGGCAGAAGTCGCACTTGATGGCCCGGCCGGAAGTCTCGTCCCATTGGGGGATCTTCCACGGGCAGGACACGATGCAGGCCTTGCAGCCGACGCACAGCTCGGCGTTGACGTACACGATGCCGTCCTTCTCGCGTCTGGCCATGGCCCCGGTGGGGCAGGCCGCCACGCACCATGGCTGCTCGCAATGGAAGCAGGGCATGAACAGGTTGAGGATCTTGGGGTTTTCCCCTTCCTTGACGGGGTTGGTGGAAACGAGGATGCCAAGCTTGGCGCCCTTGGGAACACGGTTCTTGGCTTTACAGTGCACTTCGCAAGCCTTGCAGGATATGCAACGGGCCTGGTTCGTGCGGATATAGTACATGCTCATGACAAAACCTCCTGCCTTATAGCCAGGGACGTACCCTCAATTGCGATTATGGAACCAAAATTAGATAAAGCATTACGTAATCCCGCCGAGTCCGTCAAAGAAATCGGAGGTAATTCCTTTTTTCACATTGAGGCCGAGATAGTTCATTAAAGCGCAAGGACCATCATGGCATCAATTGCTGCCCTGCTGCTGCGGCCAGGTTGAACATCGGGCCGGGCAGCATGCCCAGGGCCAATACTGCGGCGGCAAGCACCAGACCGAAGACATTGGCCCAGGCGGTGGGCCTGGCGGGCAGCGCGAGGCCGCCTTGGGTATCGGCGGACGCATCAGGTTCAGCGGTGTAGGCGTAGCGCACGAGGTTCAGGTAGTAGAAGATGGAGATGGCCGTGTTCACCGCGGCGACGATCACAAGCCAGTCGAAGCCCCGTCCCCAGGCCGCCGAGAGCAGGAACAGCTTGCCCGTGAAGCCGGCCGTCGGCGGCAGGCCCACCAGGGCGAAGGCGGCCACGGCCAGCACGAAGGCCAATACGGGCGCCCGGCGGTGCATGCCGGTCAGGTCGTCCAGAACCAGGTTGCGGCCGCTGGGCGAGGTGCGGCAAACGACCCAGAAGATAGTAAGGTTCATCACGAGGTAGACAAGGGCGTAAAAGGAAGCGGCGGCAAAACCTTCGGAGGTGCCCGCCACGAGGCCGAGCATGATGTAGCCAGCATGGGCCACGCTGGAGAAGCCGAGCAGCCGCTTGATGTCCTTCTGGGCCAGGGCCATGAGGTTGCCGAGCGTCATGGACAGCGCGCCGAGCACGGCCAGCACCGAGGCCACTTCCTGCCCTGGTCCGAGCAGCGCGGCCAGGCGCACGAGTACGACCACCGCGCCCAGCTTGGGCAGCGTGGCGATGTAGGCAGCGGTCTCGTTGCTCGCGCCGTCATACACGTCCGGGGCCCAGAAGTGGAACGGGAAAAGGGCCAGCTTGTAGAAGAAGCCGATGGCGAAGAGGATCAGGCCCAGGGCCGCCAGGGGAGCACCGGCGAAACCGAAATCTCGGCCGACGAGGGCGGTGATGTACGTCGTCTGGTGCGCGGCAAGGATGTAGGCCAGGCCGAACAGGGCCAGGGCCGTGGCCACGGCTCCGAACATGATGTACTTGATGCCCGCTTCGGCCGACTCGGGCTTTTCCGCGCGCAGGGGCACAAGGGCGTAGAGGCTGAAGGAGGATATTTCCAGCGAGATGATGATGGTGATGAGCTCGACGCTGGAGGCCAGCAGCATGAGGCCGAAGGCGCTCAGGGCCAGGAACAGGTAGTAGTCCGAGCGCTTGTCCGTGGCCAGTTCGGGCGTGCCGCCGGCGGATGCGTTGTGCGTGGCGATGGCCAGGCCCACGGACACGATCAGCTTGAAGAATTGCGACAGGGCGTCGATCTGGTACGCCCCGTAGAACATGAGCCCGGACAGGCCCAGCGTGGCGGCCGAGGCCACGGCCGAGGCCACGGCGGCGTACGCCAGCCAGCCGCCTTCGAGGGTTCCCGTACCGACACCGGGACCGGCAGTCTTCCGCGACTGAAGGGTTTGCACGAACAAGGCCAGCAAGGCCAGGCCGAGCACCAGTTCCGGGGCGATGAGATCTAGTCTCAGGTTCACCGTGCGTTCTCCTTAGTTCTCGGGATCGCGACGTGCCGTGTCATGCGGGTCTATTCGGCTCGCGGCGCATCCGCCGCGTCGGCCTTGTCAATTTCGGCGACAGCCAACTCCAGGGGCAGCGGTCGGTCGGTCTGCTCCGCCTGGGCCGCGGCCGCTTGGTTTTTGGCCTGGAAATCGGCCAGCAGCCGCTCGATGGCCGGATCGATGGTGCGCAGGACCATGCCCGGCGCGACGCCCAGCCAGATGGTCAGCACCGCCAGGGGCGCGAGATAGACCCACTCGCGGGAGTTCAGGTCCCGCCAGCCCTTGCCCTTGGGCGAGGCCGGCCCGCCCCAGGCCATGCGCAGGGACAGGCGCAGCATGTAGGCCGCGGCGAGCATGGCGCCAGGGACCACCAGGGCGCCCACCAGCCAGCTGTGCTGGAAGGCACCGGTCATGACCGCGGCCTCGCCCACGAAGCTGTTCAGGCCTGGGAAGCCGAAGCTGGACAGGGCGAACAGGCCCCAGAAGCCCATGTAGGCGGGCAGGAATTTGCCCAGGCCCTGGTTGGCCGATATTTCGCGGCTGTGGCTGCGTTCGTAGATGAGTCCGATCATCATGAACAGCGCGCCGGTGACGATGCCGTGGTTGAGCATGACCAGCAGCGTGCCTTCCACGCCGCGCAGGTTGAACAGGAAGATGCCCAGCATGGCGAAGCCCATGTGGCCCACGGACGAGTAGGCGATGAGCTTCTTGATGTCGTTCTGGCCCAGGGCCACGAAGCCGCCGTAGATGATGGAGGCGATGGCGAAGGCTATCATGACCGGCGCGAAGTAGGCGCTGGCCTCGGGCGTCAGGGGCAGGCAGAAGCGCAGGAAGCCGTAGGTGCCCATCTTGAGCAGCACCGAGGCCAGGATGACCGAGCCGGCCGATGGGGCCTGCACGTGGGCCGCGGGCAGCCAGGTGTGGAACGGGAACATGGGCACCTTGATGGCGAAGGCCAGGGCCATGGCCAGGAAGGCCCAGAACTGGAAGCGGAAGGAGTAGCTTTGCTCCATGAGTTCCGGGATGCTGAAGGTTCCGCCCGCGCGGAAGAAGGCCACCATGGCCACCAGCAGCAGCGTGGAGCCGGCCAGGGTGTACAGGAAGAACTTGATGGATGCGTAGCGCCGCTCCGGGCCGCCCCAGACCGCGATGAGCAGGTACATGGGGACGAGCATGGCCTCCCAGAAGACGTAGAACAGCACGAAGTCCAGGGCGCAGAACACGCCTATGCAGGCCCCGGTCATGAGCAGCAGGCAGATGTGGAATTCCTTGATGCGCTTGCCGATGTAGGTCCAGGAACAGAGCACGCACAGGGGCAGGATGCCCACCGTGAGCAGGACCATGAGCAGGCTGATGCCGTCCACGCCCAGGTAGTAGGACAAGCCCCACTGCGGCACCCAGGACAGGCGCTCCGTGAACTGGAAGCCCTGGGCCGGGTCGAAGGCGAACAGCGGCAGGGCCAGCAGCACCTCGGCTCCGGATGCGGCCAGGGTGATGACCCGCACCATGTCCTCGCTGCGTACGAAGACCAGCACGAGGCACATGATGAGCGGGAAGAATATCAAGCTCGAAAGGACCGGGTAGCCAGCTTCGATCATTGCCGTCTCGCTCCTCGTGTTTGCGCCTAGCTCAGCATCCAGACCAGGATCATGGCCGCGCCGGCGATGGCCGCCGCGCCGGCCAGGTAGTCCTGCAGCCTGCCGGACTGCATGCGCGCCGCCGCAAGGCCCAGCGCGCGGGTGGTGTAGGCCGCGCCGTCCACCACCGTGTCGATGCCCTTGCGGTCGAAGACGGACGCGCCCTTGGCCCCGCCCATGAGCCCGCGCAGGCCCAGCACCCGCCACACCTCGCTCCACAGGGAGTCGAAGAAGGCCGCGGGCCTGCTGACCAGCGCGACGAAGCCCCGGCCGATGAGCATGTACAGGAATTCGAAATCAACGTTGCGCTGGGCGTGCGGCTTGAGGACCTTGCGCATGAGCATGAAGCCCAGGCCCGTGAAGCCCAGCAGGAGCAAGGTCTGCAGTACGTGCCAGGGCGTCCAGGGCACGTAATCCACGGGCTGGAAGGGCAGGAAGACGTAGAGCAGTTGCGGGAACACGCCCTGCAGGATGCACAGGGCCGAGGCCAGGCCCATGGCCAGGTACATGTTGCCCGGTATTGGCTTCAGCTCGCCCACGGTGTTCTCGGGCTTGCCGCCCCAGAAGGCGAAGTAGGGCAGCTTGAGGCCCACGGACAGGAACGTGCCGACGGCCGCGACCTCCAGCAGGATGCCCAGGATGACGTGATGGTCCTCGAAGGCTCCGGCGATGGTCATGGTCTTGGACACGAAGCCGTTGAAGATCGGCATGCCCGAGATGGACAGGCCAGCGACCATGTAGGCCAGCATGACCAGCGGCAGCCGCCCGGCCAGGCCGCCGAGCTTTTCCAGGCTTGCCGTGCCCGCGGAGTGCAGGATCGCGCCCACGCTCATGAACAGCAGGCCCTTGTACAGGATGTGCGCGTAGGCGTGGGCCGTGGCGCCGTTGATGGTCAGGGCCGTGCCGATGCCGATGCCGGCCACCATGTAACCGACCTGCGACATGATGTGGTAGGACAGGATGCGCCGGGCGTTGTTCTCCATGGAGGCGTACAGCACGCCGTACAGAGCCATGGCCGTGCCCATGTAGGCCAGGAAGTCCCAGCCCGCGAATCCGCGCGCGAGCACGTACACAGCGGTCTTGGTGGTGAAGGCGCTCATGAACACCGCGCCGGTGATGGTCGCCTCGGGATAGGCGTCGGGCAGCCAGGCGTGCAGGGCCACGAAGGCCGCGTTGACGCCGAAGCCGAGCATGATCAGCCAGTCGTAGTAGCGCGCGGCCTCCAGGCCCACGTGCACGAAGTCGAAGTGGCCGACGGCCTGATAGCGCAGGAGCACGCCGCCCAGCAGCAGCAGGCCGCCCAGGGTGTGCACCAGGAAGTAGCGCAGGCCAGCGCCGGGGGCGCGGCCGTTGTCGCGCGCGTTGAGCCAGATGAGCATGGTCGAGGCGATGCTCATGATTTCCCAGAAGACGAACAGGCTCAGGTAGTCGGCGCAAAAGACGCAGCCGAAGGCGCCGCCGACGTAAAAGCAGGCGGCCACGTGCAGCCGCCTGTCGCGCACGTGGAAGGCGTAGATGAAGCCGATGAGGGCCTGGATGGCGAAGACGTTGGCGAAGATGAGCGACAGCCGGTCCAGGCGGCCGAGCTGGAGATCCAGGCCGAGATACTGGAAACCGCCGTAATTGCCGGGCTCGTAGGAGAACACGGCGAAGATGGCCAGCGCGGCGGGCAGGGGCAGCAGCCAGCGCCACCAGGGGCTCGCGTCTCCGTCTCCCCGGAAGCCGGGGATGGCGCCTTGGCGCGGGCCGGGCAGGAACGGCAGCAGCAGGCCCAGGACGAAGAAGCCGATGGCCGGATGGAGGAAGAAGCTACTTGTCTCGGTCATAGATGTCCTCGGAGAAGCCGATGAGCTGGGCGACGATGCCCTTCATGAGCGCGGCCATGGCCACGGCCAGCACCAGGCCGAAGACCGCCCAGAAACCCGGCAGGGCCTCGGCGCCGACGTGCGGGTGATGCGGCCGGAGAAAGACGTTCAGCGCCACGAGCAGGGCCAGGATGGCGAAGAACAGCCATTTGAACAGGCGGGTCTTGCCTCGCAGGCCGCTGATGAATGCTCCAAGCGTGTCGCGCATGCTTGCCTCCTCAAAACTTGCCGAAGACCTGGATGAAGCTAAGGAACGTGCCGGGGAACAGGCCCAGCAGCACCGATATGATGCCCGTGGCGAAGAGCGGCACGACCATGCTCATGGGCGCCTCGCCGATGTGGGACAGGGCGGCTTCGTTCTCGGGCTTCTTGAAGAAGGCCCGGTAGACGATGGGGCCGAAGTAGCCCGCGTTGAGGATGGTGCTGCCGAGCAGGGCCACGAGGATGGCCGTCTGGCCGGCCTGCATGCTCCCGGTGATGAGGAACCACTTGGACACGAAGCCGCACACCGGCGGCATGCCGATCATGGACAGGGAGGCCAGGGCGAAGGCACCGAAGGTCCATGGCATGCGCCGTCCGAAGCCGTTCATGCGGTCGATCTTCTTCTCGTGGGTGGCCACGTATATGGCTCCGGCGGCGAAGAAGAGCGTGATCTTGGAGAAGGCGTGGTGCGCGATGTGCGCCACGCCGCCCGTGACGGCCAGCGGCGTGAGCAACGACACGCCCAGGATGACGTAGGACAGCTGGCTGACCGTGGAGTAGGCCAGCCGCGCCTTGAGGTCGTTCTTGGTCAGGGCGATGATCGAGGCCACCACGACGGTGAAGGCCGCCAGGTAGGCCGTGGGCAGGCCCAGGTTGAGCGTCTGCATGGTCTCCAGGCCGAACCCCGAGAGAATGATGCGGCTGATGGAGAACACGCCCGCCTTGACCACGGCCACGGCGTGCAGCAGGGCCGAGACCGGGGTGGGCGCGACCATGGCCGAGGGCAGCCAGTTGTGCAGCGGCATGATGGCCGCCTTGGCCAGGCCGAACAGGAACAGGAAGTAGGTCACGCTCACGGCCACCGGGTGCTCCTGCACCGGGAAAGGCATGCCCGTGAGCACGTCGCCCAGGTGGAAGTCCAGGGTGCCGCACAGCACGTAGGTCATGACCATGGCCGTGAGAAGGAAGAGCTTGGACGTGCCCATGAGGTAGACCAGGTACTTGCGCGCGCCCGTGTAGGCCTCCTCGTCCTGGTGGTGGGCGACCAGCGGGTAGGTGAAGACCGTGATGACCTCGTAGAAGAGGTACAGGGTGAACACGTTGGCCGCGAAGGCCACGCCCACGGCCCCGAAGATGGCCACGGCGAAGCAGAAGTAGTAGCGCGTCTGGGCGTGCTCCTTGAGGGAGCGCATGTAGCCTATGTTGTAGCTCGTGGCGAAGAACCACAGGAAGGTGGCCACGATGGCGAAGATGCAGGACAGGCCGTCCACGGCGAAGGCGATCTTGATGCCCGGCAGGATCTCCGAGAGGGTGTAGGTCCAGATGGCCCCGTCCAGCACCCTCGGCACCATGCTCAGCGTGGCCAGGAAGGCGGCGGCCGCGGCCAGGAAGGACACGGCCTCGCGCTTGTTCTCGTCATGGCGCATGAGCCAGACGAACAGCGGCGCGACCATGGTGATGATGATCGGCGTGAGCACCCGCATGCTTTCGATGGTCATGTCCCGCCCCTATCCTTTCAGAAGTGAGATCTTGTCGCTTGCCGCGCTGCCGAAGCGCTTGGCCACCACGTAGATGATGGCCAGCACCAGCGTGGCCTCGGCGGCCGCCAGGCCCATGATCAGCAGGGAGATGAGCTGGCCCAGCACGTCGTCGGCGGGCGTGAGCTGGGCGGCCGAGACGATGGCCAGCCCCGCTCCGTTGAGCATGAGCTCCACGCAGATGAGCATGCCCACCAGGCTCCTGCGCCAGATGACTCCGTAGAGGCCCACGAGGAGCATGAACAGGGCCACGAGCTGGTAGAGGAGCAGCGTCTGCCCTCCGTCCGGAGCTCCGCCCGAGAGTAACAGCAGGTGCATCTAGGACCCCCTCTTCTTGAAGGCCAGGATAACCGCGCCGGACATGGCCACGAAAAGCACCACGGAAATGAGCTCGAAGGCCAGGATGTAGGGTTCCATGAGCCCCTGGCCCAGGGCCTCGATGGGCGCCTCGAGCGGGACCTGGTCGGTGAGCACCGGGTGCTTGAGCCAGACCCAGCCGATGACCGCGCCCGGAAGCATGGCCGCCAGCAGGGCCAGGGGATACTTGCGCGACGGGTTGGGCTCGCTCTCCTCGCCGCCCGAGGGCGTGCGCGTGAGCATGATGGCAAAGAACACGAGCACCGCCACGGCGCCCACGTAGACCAGCACCTGCATGAGCGCCACGAAGGGCGCGTTGAGCAGCAGGTACATGCCGGCCACGCCGAACATGGTCAGGATCAGGCCCAGCAGGGCCCGCACCATGTTGTGCGAAAGGGCCGCGGCCAGGGAGCCGCCGGCGATGATGAGCACGTAGAAGACGAATGCCGCCTTGGCCAGGAATTCCATACGCCCCTCCCTATGCGGCCTGTCCGCGCTTGCCTTTGGTCACGGCCTCGGCCTGGGTCAGCGCTTCCCTGGCCTCACGGAATTTCACCGGGTCGACACGCTCCAGGGTGTCCTCGCGGGCCGGGCTGTTGAGCTGCGCGGCCGCCGCGCCCAGTACGGCTGCCTGCAACCGCAGCCGGGCCATGAGATCGTACTCGAACTCCTGGCGGCTGAAGCCAGCGGCATAGGAGTCGGTGGAGAAGCGCAGCGAAGAGACCGGGCAGTTCTGCACGCACAGCCCGCACAGGCTGCATGTGTTGAAGTTCAGCTCGAAGGAGCCCGGCGTCTTGACCACCTTGGCTTTGGGCGGCGGGGCCTTTTCGGGCGGCACCATGGGGCCGCCGTTATGGTCCGGCAGCTTCTTGGCCGGCTCCGGGGGCGGCGCCTTGGCCTTGGTGATGGTGATGCACTGCGACGGACAGACCGTGGCGCACAGCATGCAGGTGATGCAGCGCGGCGTGGCCGGGTCCTTGGGCTGCCCGACCAGTTCAATGTGGCCCCTGAAGGTGGACAGGGTGTCCACACTCTGGCGCGGGTAGTGCACCGTGACCTGGGGCTGGAAGAAGTTCTTGGTGGTCACCTTGAGCCCGACGATGAGGCTCCACATGGAGGCGACCTTCCTGGCGATGTCGTGCACGACGCTCATGGGCTCTCCTTGGCTCCCGGGCTAGAAAACCTTCACCAGCACGGCCGTGAGGAACAGGTTCGCGAGGGTGATGGGGATGAGCCACTTCCAGTTGAAGTTCAGGAGCTGGTCGAAGCGCACCCGCGGGAAGGTCCAGCGGCACCACATGATGATGGCCATGAGCGCGTAGATCTTGACCAGCAGCCACCACGGGCCGGGCAGGAACGGGCCCTTCCAGCCGCCGAGGAACAGGATGCTGGCCACGGCGCAGACCACGAGCATGTTGGCGTACTCGGCCAGCATGAATAGGCCGAAGCCCATGCCCGAATACTCGGTGTGGAAGCCGGCGGTCAGCTCGCTTTCGCCCTCGGGCAGGTCGAAGGGCGCGCGGTTGGTCTCGGCCAGGCCGCAGATGAAGTAGACGACGAAGGCCACGGGCTGCAGCAGCACGTTCCACTGCCAGGGCCAGTTGCCCTGCAGCTCCACGATGCGGTTCAGGTCCAGGCTGCCGGTCATGAAACTGATGGCCAGCACGGACAGCAGGAGCGGAATCTCGTAGGCCACGGACTGGGCCACGGCACGCGCCGCGCCGAGCACGCCGTACTTGTTGTTGGAGGCCCAGCCGCCCACCAGCAGGGCCACGACGTTGATGCCCGCGAAGGCCAGGATGAGCACGAGCCCGAGGTTGGTGTCCAGGGCGTAGAGGCCTTCGCCCCAGGAGATGGGCAGGAAGAGCACGAACACGGGCAGGAAGGCCAGGAGAGGGGCTAACCAGAACAGGAGCTTGTCCGCACCGGCCGGAGTCACGAGCTGCTTGCCGACCATCTTGGCCGCGTCGGCCAGGGTTTGCAGCAGGCCGTGCGGGCCGACCTCGAAGGGACCGGGCCGGCGCTGGATGTGTCCGGCGACCTTGCGCTCCAGCCAGACGAGCACCACGCCGTTGCCGCCCACGAAGGCGGCCAGGAAGACCAGGCCGAGCACCAGGCGGACGAGCTCGATTGATACTTCTCCCAGCATCGGTATGTGCATGCTCGCCCTCCTAACGGTCGAGTTCCGGGATGACCAAGTCCAGGCTGCCCAACGTGGCGACGGCGTCGGCCAGCAGCGTGCCCTGGGCCGCCTCGGCGAAGCAGCTCAGGTTGCAGAAGCACGGCGAGCGCAGCTTGACCCGGTAGGGATTGCGACCCTTGCCGTCCGAGACGATCCAGAAGCCGACCTTGCCCCGCGCGCTCTCCACCGCGAAGTAGACCTCGCCGCAGGGCGCGCTCCACTTGGCCTTGGGCGCCTTGGGGTGGATGAAGTCGCCGGCCGGCATCATGGCCATGGCCTGCTCGATGATGCGCAGTGACTGCTCGATTTCGTCCATGCGCACGAGGTAGCGGCCCATGCAGTCGGTCTGCGGATAGGTCGGGATCTCGAAGTCCAGGCGGTCGTAGACCCCGTAGGGTTCGGCCCTGCGCACGTCGTAGGCCTTGCCCGAGCCGCGCAGGCAGGGGCCGGTCACGCCGTAGCGCCGGCACAGGTCCAGGCTGAATTCGCCCACGCGTTCCAGGCGGTTGCGCAGGATGACGTTGTCCGTGACCAGGTCCTTGTACATGGGCAGCCGCGAGCGCATGTAGGGCACGAAGTCGCGGAGCATTCCGAGCGTGGTGTCGTCCAGGTCGGCGGTCAGGCCGCCGAAGCGGAAGTAGCAGTAGGTCAGCCGCGAGCCCGTGGGCCGCTGCAGGATGTCGTTGATGTGCTCGATGTCCATGAACGCGTACATGATGGGCGTGACGGCGCCCAGGTCGAGCAGGTACGCGCCCCACCAGAGCAGGTGCGACTTGACGCGGTTGAGCTCGGTGACGATGACGCGGATGAACTCGGCGCGCTCGGGAACCTCGATGCCGGCCAGCTTCTCCACCGCGCCCACATAGCCCCAGTTCCAGGCCAGGGGGTGCAGGTAGTCCACCCGCCCGAGGTTGGGGTAGTATTGAGCCCAGGTCTTCACCTCGCCCATCTTCTCGTGCATGCGGTGCACGTAGCCCAGCACGGGCTCGGCGCGCAGCACGTACTCTCCGTCCAGCTCCACGATGATGCGCAGGACTCCGTGGGTGGAGGGATGCTGCGGGCCCAGGTTGAGTATGAGCGTGTCCTCGGTGGGCCCGGGCGAAAAACGCTGCGTGTAGAAGTCGCCAGACAATTGTTCGGTCATGTCTTTATCCACCTCTCGGCCTTGACTGATCGCCCTTTCGTCCTACCGTTTCCTATGCGTCCTCGGTTTTGTCGGCCTTGCCCGGCTTGTCCGGGCCGGTTTCCGCCGGGCCCGCCTTCCGAGGTTTGTCCTGCGGAGCCGGCGGCTTGGCGTCCTTGAGGAACTGCGGCCGACAGTCGATGATGTCGTAGTCCGGGAACAGGTGGTATATGGACACGCGATCCGCCGGCTCCTTGAGCAGCGGGTGGATGTTCGAGTCCTCGGGCAGCAGGAGCGGCTTGAGGCCGGGATGGCCGGTGAAAACGATGCCGTACATGTCGAAGGTCTCGCGCTCGTGCCAGTCGGCGGCGGGAAAGATCGAGGCGACGGACGGCGCCTCGGGCTTGTCGTGCGGGACCACGATCCTCAAGGTGAGGCGGCCAGGCTGTTCCCAGTGGTCCAGGTGGTAGACGACCTCGAAGCCTTCGAGCGTGTCCAGGCCGGACACGTCCTCAAGGAAATAGCCGTCTTCCCAGGCCTCGCGCATGGCCGGCAGGAGTTGCTCGCTGATCAGATATATGCTCGCGACGCTGCCTGCGCGGGCATGGTCCCTGGGCTTGCGGCAGGCGTTGGCGGAGCCCAGCAGGCATTGCAGGCCTTTCATTTGTGCTCTCCTTCGGGCTGCTCGGGCTGCTCCGGCCACCAGCGGCGGCCGGTGATCTTCTCCTGGAGCTTGAACAGTCCTTCCAGGAAGGCCTCGGGGCGCGGCGGGCAGCCGGGCACGTAAACGTCCACCGGGATGAGCTTGTCGATGCCCTCGACGATGCCGTACTGACCCTTGAAGTAGAAAGGGCCGCCCGAGATCGCGCAGTTGCCTATGGCGATGACGTACTTGGGAGCGGGCATCTGTTCGTAGAGCCGTACCACGGCCTGGGCCATCTTGTTGGAGACGGTGCCGGCGACGAGCATGAGGTCGCTCTGGCGCGGGGAAGGGCGGAAAACCTCGGCTCCGAAGCGTGATGCGTCGAAGCGCGGCATGGTCATGGCCATCATCTCGATGGCGCAGCAGGCCAAGCCGAAGGTCATGGGCCACAGGGACATGGCCCTGCAGACGTCCAGGATCTTCTGCGACAGGGGGAACTGTACGAGAGGCGGCTCGAGGTCCGTGACAGCGGGCCTCAGCGCACGCGTTTCGGCCATGTGAAGACTCCTTTTCGCCAGAAGTAGAGCACGCCCAGGGCCAGCACGGCCAGGAATATGAAGACCTTGATCACGGGTACCAGCCCCTCGGCGTGCGGGTAGTAGGCCGCCACCGGGAACAGGTAGAGCACGTCGACATCGAAGGCCAGGAACAGCAGGGCGTATACGTAATAATTAATGCCGAAGCGCATCCAGGAGGCGCCGTGCGGGACCATGCCGCACTCGTAGGGGAGCGCGAGGTCGCCGCCGCGGGCCTTGGGCGCAAGCAGCACTGATCCGAGAAGAGGGCCGCCGGCGAAGGCCAATCCGGCGATGAAGAAAACGATGATCGCTGCGTGCAGCCATGTGAATACCATCGTGTACCCTCCTCGGACTATCTGGCGTAAGGAGTTCGGACTTCTTTCAGCCCGAAGTTTCTTTAGCTGTACGTAAGCACCATAGACCTTTGGTAATGTCAAGGCTATTTCCATACGTTCATTTTGGGACAAGCTTCGAAAATCAGGTAATCAGTTTGCCCATTTCTTCACAATAAAGAACTTTCCCTTGCCATGAGTCTCAAGGGTTGCTAGCGGTTTACTATAAAGAACCCGATCAGATACAGAGGGTAATCCCTTACGTTATCCGGAGGACTTCAGATGACCCAAAAAAAGGTGTACAGCGTCTGCGGCATGTGCACTGTCCGTTGCCTGATCCAGGCGGACGTGGAGAACGACGAGTGCCTTTTCCTGCAGGGGAACCCCAGGAATCTCAAGGGCGCGCTGTGCGCCCGCGGCGGCGCCGGCTATGCGCTCAGCCAGGATACGGAGCGCCCGCAGTACCCGCTCATCCGCGAGGGCGCGCGCGGCGAGGGCAAGTGGCGCAGGGTCAGCTGGGATGAAGCGCTGGATTACGTGGCGGACAAACTCAAGGATCTCAAGGCCAAGCACGGCCCCGAGACGCTGCTCTGGTCCGATCGCGGAGGCCCGTTCCCGGACCTGCATCAAGCCTTCGTCAAGGGCTTCGGCTCGCCCAACTACTGCAACCACGACGTGTCCTGCGCGCGCAACGTCCAGCACGCCGCCAAGTCCGTCACGGGCATGGGCCGCAAGGAATTCACCTATGACCTCAAGAACGCCAGGCACATCGTGCTGCAGACGCGCAACATCTTCGAGGCCATCAACGTCAGCGAAGTCAACAACACCCTCGACGCGCTGGAGAGCGGCTGCAAGCTGACGGTCATCGACGTGCGCGGCACGGTCACCGCCGGCAAGGCCGACAACTTCTTCATGATCCGGCCCGGCACGGACTACGCCTTCAACCTGGCCGTCATCAACGTCATCCTGGAGCGCGGGCTGTACGACAAGGAGTTCGCGGCCACGCAGATCAACGGCCTGGAGCAGCTCAAGGCCTTCGTGCGGCCCTACACTCCCGAGTGGGCCGAGGCCGAGACCGGCATCCCGGCAGGCCGCATCGTGCACTTCGTCAAGGAGCTGGCCGAGGCCGCTCCGAGCGTGATCTGGCATCCGGGCTGGATGGCCGCCCGCTACAAGGATTCCTTCTGGGTCTGCCGCACGGCCTACATCATCAACGCCCTGCTCGGCTCCATCGGCTCCAAGGGCGGCCTGCCCCTGACCATGAAGGCCGCCGACGCGGGCCGCAAGGGCCTCAAGAGCCTGGCCGCCCAGTTCGACAAGCCTGCGGCCAAGCGCGCGGACGGAGCCGGGTGGAAGTACAAGCACATCGACGCCGGCCCCGGCATGATCGACAAGGCCTATAACGCCATCGAGAGCGACGACCCGTATCCCGTGCGGGCCTACCTCTGCTTCCGCCACGACCCGCTCATGGCCTTGCCGGACCCCGAGGCCATCAAGAAGAAGTGGGAGAAGCTCGACCTGCTCGTGTCCGTGACCTTTTCCTGGTCCGAGACGGCCTGGCATTCCGACGTGGTGCTGCCGCTGTCGCCCTACCTTGAGCGCGAGTCGATCATCGCGCACAAGGGCGGCCTCAAGCCCATGTTCTTCGTGCGCAAGCGCGCAATTTCGCCGCGCTACGAAACCAAGGCCGAGTGGGAGATCCTGTGCGGCCTGGCCAAGAGGTTGGGCATCGACAAGCTGGCCTTCGACTCCATCGAGGACATCTGGAACTTCCAGTTGCAGGACACGGGCGTGAAGATCGAGGACTTCGATGCGTGCGGCTTCGTGGAATTGAGCGCCAAGCCCATTTACAAGCCCCGCTCGGAGATCAAGTTCAAGACGCCTTCGGGCAAGATCGAGATCATCAACCCGGTCTGGGAGGAAATGGGCTTCAGCTCGCTCAAGCTCTACGAGAGCCCTGAGCGCCCGCCCGAGGGCAGGTTCCGCATCGTGTTCGCGCGCGTGGGCGTGCACACGCAGGGTCATACCGTGAACAACCCGCTGCTCAACGAGCAGATGCCCGAGAACACCGTCTGGCTGAACACCAAGGTCGCAAAGAGCCTGGGCATCGCCGACGGCGATCTGGTGGAGGTCTCCAACAACGGCTACTCGGCCAGGATCAAGGCCACGGTGACGGATCTGATCCATCCCGAGGCGGCCTTCATGGTCCACGGCTTCGGCCATAAGCTGCGTCCCGAGTCCCGCGCCGGCGAGCGCGGCGCGGCCGACCAGCGCCTCATGCCCGGCGGCCTGGACAAGGACTGCCTGGCCGGCGGCTCCCTGGCCCTGCAGGAGCACTTCATCAGCGTTAAGAAGGTCTGATCTCGCCCGCCCCGTGGCGAGTTGGCAAGGCCTGGCCGGTGCGAACCGGCCAGGCCTTTTTTGTTGGCCTGTGAGCGCGTCCCGACGCAACTAGCGCAGATTGCTTTTAAGACGCCCGCTCCGGCGCTTACGGCGCAAGTGAATTGCGCCTACGTCGAAGCTAGCGGCAAGCCATGCCGACGCACGGCTAGCAGAGCATTATCAAAAGCAAAATGCCCTAAACGCGGCAAGAGCCGATTAATTCTACCGAGGATTGATAAAAACTTGTGAAAAATGCGCCAGCCGGTGTATATTCGAGAGTATGTCTGGCTTTTTATGGCCGGCGCGCAGCGTATGGGTTGCGGAAATTCCTCCGGTCCAACGGTGCGGCCAGTTTGCAGACCAGACGCACATGGAGGCCTGTCGGCTGGACGTCATTCAGCCATCAAGCATTCAACTCATCGCATCCGACGGCAACCCTGCCGGCGTCGCATACGGCTCTTTTCGCCTGCAACACCGCGCTCTCAACATCCCGAGGACCACCATGCACATTCGCCACACCACCGATAGCCGCGCCAGCTTCCTGCGCGCCGCGTCCACGTCCGCCCTCCTGCTCGCCGCGCTTCTGCTCCTGCCAGCCACCCAGGCCATCTCCGCGAACAGCAACCATTCCTTGACCGTGCGCGCCGACGGCACGGTCTGGGCCTGGGGAAACAACGACCACGGCCAACTCGGCGACGGTACGCTCAAGCCCGCGAGCCTGCCGAAGCAGGTCAAGGGCGGCACCGGCAAGAAATGGCTTGGCGGCATCAAGGCCGTCTCCGCCGGCTTGTGCCACTCCTTGGCCGTGGGGAACGACGGCACGGTCTGGGCCTGGGGATGGAACGATCAAGGGCAGTTGGGCAACGGGACGGCCAAGGACAGCCACGTTCCGGTGCAGGTCAAGGACAGCTCCGGAAAAGGCAGGCTTGAGGGCATTGTGGCCGTTTCCGCCGGCTTCAGCCACTCCCTGGCCCTGGCGAACGACGGCACGGTCTGGGCCTGGGGCAGCAACACCTCAGGCCAACTGGGCGACAAAACGGCTACGGACAGGACCTTGCCGGTGCAGGTCAAGGACAGCTCAGGCGAGGGCAAGCTTGAGGGCATAGTCGCCATCAGCGCCGGTGACGTCCACTCCCTGGCCCTGTCGAACGACGGCACGGTCTGGGCCTGGGGAGCCAACAACCATGGCCAGTTGGGCGACGAGACTACTGACGACAGGAGTAAGCCTATGCAGGTTAAGGACAGCTCAGGTGGGAGCCAGCTTGGCGGCATCAAAGGCGTCTCCGCCGGCTTCTATCATTCCCTGGCCGTGGGGAATGACGGGTTTGTCTGGGCCTGGGGAAGGAACGATTATGGCCAGCTGGGCGACTGGACTACCGAAGATAGGAGTAAGCCGGTGCAGGTCAAGGACAGCCCAAGCGGGAGCCAGCTTGGCGGCATCAAATCCGTCTCCGCCGGCGTGTATCATTCTCTGGCCCTGGGAGACGACGGGTCAGTTTGGGCCTGGGGAAACAACGAGCACGGCCAGTTGGACGACGAGACTTCGGGCGATGAGACTTTGGACGATGAGACTATCGACGACAGGTGTAAGCCGGTTCAGGTCAAGTACGGCTCCGGCACAGACTCGCTTGGCGGCATCAAGGCCATCTCCTCTTGTGGGGAGCACTCACTGGCTGTGGGGAACGACGGTTCGGTCTGGGCCTGGGGAAGGAACCATTGGGGCCAGTTGGGCGACGGAACGACAGCGGACAGGGGCTCGCCGGTGCGGGTCAAGGGGCCGGACAGTTTGGGTTTCCTTGATCTGACCCTCTATATCATCCCGCATGGCTCCACAGGCGACAAGCCTCATACGACCTGGTTCAAGGCCTTCCACTCCTCGGCGGCCACCCTCAAGAAGTGGAGCTTCGGCGATGGCGCCACGAGCAAGGAGAGCGCCCCCAGCCACACCTTCACCGAAGCCGGTGTCTATCCGGTGACCCTGACCGTGGATGCGCAGGGAAGCGAGCAGTCCACCTCGGTCGAGGTCGTGGTGCAGGACCCGTATTCCTCGGATGGCGGCTCCACCTCGCCGGGTAGCGGCGGCTCAGCGGGCGGATGCTCGCTGGGTCCCGGCGCCGATTATGGCCTGGAGTGGCTGCTGCTGGCCGGCGGGGCCATGCTGGTCAGGATGCGCAAACACGCAATCCAGGGTCCGGGCGGAAATCGGATGTGAACAGGTCTGGCCGGAGATAACAGGCCAGGCCCCTCTTTTTTTGAGCCGTCCGGATAAATGGCCGAAGGAAAGCCGGAAGCGCTATCACCGCCCTGAAGGGCAAAACGGACGATCCGGCAGCTTTGCCGGACCGTCCGTCAAGAAATCTCGGTTCCAGGAGGCCGCAGCCTGCCGGCGGGTTCCGGGCGGAGCCCGCTATTTCTTTGGCTGGAGCATGACGGCAGTGCCGTAGCAGCTGTAGAAGCGGTCGCCCTCGGGATGGAAGGCCACGTTCTCGCGGTAGGCGAGAACCGCCTCGGCCCCGGCGTCCATGGCGCGGGCGATGAGACCGTAGAAGGCCGTGTCGAAGTTGTAGCCGCGGGCTACCACCAGCCCGAAGACAAGCTTCACGTCCCGGCCATCGATGGCATCCGTGGTCACGATCTTGAACTTGCCGCTCAGATAGGCATCGCGCGCATGGTCATGCAGCTGCTCGCGGCTCTCGTCTTCACTGTCGTTTTTGTATTTTTTGCTGCCGCCGAATATCATCCACGCCTCCCCGCTTGCGTTCTCCGGTTTCCGGGCGGAATTTTGACGCCCGGCGTTCTACACCAGCCCATGTGCATTAAACAGGCCAAGCGGAAGGCGGTTGGGGAATGGAGCTACGTCCGGACGGCAAGCAGGGTGCCGCGCAACTCCTCGTTGACGGGCGGCCGCGGCGAGTTGCGCTGGCTGAATGTCTCGGCGTAGTGCAGGCGACTCTTGGCCAGTTCGACTTCGCGCCGTATGGCCGCCCAGTCGACGCTTTGGACCTGCCGGACGTTGCTGTTCGCAGACTCTCGCATACGGTCACCTCCGCTTGCAGGATACTCCGCACTCTGGCAATTAACAAGCTGAGGCCTCCAGGCTTTACTCGACGCACTCCCGGCGGTAAGGACCTGATTCAGCCGGCTCACCGACGCTGGACGATTGCGGCCGGTTTCGAGAACCCGGCCAAATCAGCGAGTGCAACAGTCAGCGAGACCCGTGCGGGAGAATCGTCATGCAGATATCCATCCACGCCCTGCTGGGGGGCGCGCACCACGCCAAGGGCCTGACCGTCGTCATCGACGTGTTCCGGGCCTTTTCCACGGCCTGCTACACGCTCAAGGCCGGGGCGGCGTGCATCATACCCGTGGCCGAACTGGAGCAGGCCTACGCCCTCAAGCGCGAGCATCCCGATTGGCTGCTCATGGGCGAGCGCGGGGGCATCAAGCAGCCGGGTTTCGACTTCGGCAACTCGCCCACGGAAGTCGAGGCCGCGGACCTCTCGGGCCGTACGGTGGTGCACACCACGAGCGCGGGCACGCAGGGCTTGGCCGCGGCCATGTCCGCCCCCGAGGTCAGCGAGGTGCTGACCGGCAGCTTCGTCAACCTGGGAGCCACGATCGCGTACATCAGGCGCCGCGCTCCCGAGGCGGTCACGTTCGTGGCCATGGGCACGGCAGGCCGGGAGCGTAGCGGCGAGGACGACCTGTGCGCCATGTACATGAAGAACGAACTGCAGGGCGTGCCCAACAGGTTCGAGGCAATCAAGGGCTATCTGGCGACCATCGAATCGGCCCGAAAGTTCTTCGACCCCAAGGCCGAATACGCCCCGGAGCGCGACTTCGAGCTGTGCACGGCCCTGGACCGTTTCGACTTCGCGCTCGTCGCCGGGCGCGGCGAAGATGGACTTCTAACATTGCGCGCGGCCATTCCCGCGCCTTCCGAGCATGAGACTTAAAAGAAACCTCTTTTTGCTTGCCGCGGCCTGCCTGCTGCTCGCCCCGGCCCCGGCCCTGTCCGCCGCCCCTATCCAGCCCCCTCCCGAATCAGCAGCATTGCCCTTTGAACCCGGCGAGCGCCTGCACTTCGCGCTCAAGTGGGAGCGCATCACCGTGGCCGACGCGGTCCTGGCCGTGGAGAAATTCATGGAGCTGGAGGGCCGCCCGGCGCTGCACATCTCCATGACCGCCCAGACTCGGCCGTTCTTCGACTTCTTCTACAAGGTGCGCGACCGCATAGATTCCTACGTGGCCCCGGACGCGCGCAGTTCGCTCCTGCTGGCCAAGAAACAGCGCGAGGGCGGCTACCGCCGCAACTACACGGTGCGGTTCGATCAGCAGGAGGGCAAGGCCTTCTACGAGAGCTCCAGCGGCAACAAGGAGGTCACGGAGATCATGCCCGGCCGGACCCTGGACGAACTGGCCGTGTACTACTTCTTCCGGCTCATCCCGGAGCTGAAGGCCGGCCAGACCCTGACCAGCCCGGTCACGGACGGCAAGAAGTTCGTCGTGGGCGAGGCCAGGGTCATCCGCCGCGAGACCGTGAACGTGGAGGCCGGCACGTTCGATACATTTCTGGTGGAGCCGGATCTCAAGCACCTGGGCGGCGTGTTCAAACAGAGCGACGACGCCGTGCTGCAGATCTGGGTCACGGACGACGCGCACCGCATACCGGTCAAGATACGCGGCAAGGTCGCGGTGGGGCACTTCAATGCCGAGCTGACCAGGGCCGAGGGGCTGAAGGCCGCTTCTTGAAGCAGTTGACCCGAGAGAGGGGGCAGCCCGCCAGGGCGGTTCGCCCCTCTCTCGGAATCCCTCCCGGCAGGGAGCGCCGCTCCCTGCACTCATGTTTTCATTCCGTTTGCGATGCGCCGTAGCCTCTATTCAGGCAGCTCCAGCCCGAAGAACGCGGCGGCCGTGCGGCCCATGCGCCTCCAGGCCTCCTCGATGGGCAGGCCCTTGAGCTGCGCGATGCGCGCGGCGGTGAACACGGCCAGGGCCGGCTCGTTGCGCTTGCCGCGCCAGGGCTCGGGCGTCAGGTAGGGGCAGTCGGTCTCCACCACCAGCCGGTCCATGTCCGCGGCGGCCACGGCACGGGCCAGCTCCACGTTCTTGGAATAGGTCACCGGGCCCGGAATGGACAGCAGCCAGCCGCGCGCGAGCAGCTCGCGGGCCATGGCCTCGTCGCCGCCGAAGCAGTGCCAGAGCAGGGGGCGGTCCCTGAAACCCATGTCGTCGAGCACGGCCAGCGTCTCGGCGAAGGCGTCGCGGCTGTGCACCACCACGCGCAGGTCCCGCTCGCGGGCCAGGGCCAGCTGCGCGCGCAGGGCCGGGTATTGCTTCTCGGGCGGCACGTCCTTCCAATAGAAGTCCAGGCCGATCTCGCCCATGGCCCTGATCCGATCATCCGAGGCAAAGGCCGCGTCCAGGGCCGCCAGGGTAGCGTCCGAGCACTTGTCCGCATCGGTGGGATGCACGCCGAGCAGGAAAAAGACCTCGGGCCGGCCGTCGAACAGAGTCTTGTTGGCCCGATAGGCGTCCGGGCCCAGGAACACCTGGCCCACGGCCGCGATGCCCGAGGCAGCAGCGCGGTCCAGGACCTGCGTCAGGTCGTCGCGGAATTCCCTGCTGTCCAGGTGGGCGTGCGTTTCCACGCCGACGCGCGGCAAATGCAGGCTTTCGGGGGGCGTGCGCTCCGGTTTCTTCTTCGACATGGTCGTTCCTGATCGCTTTGGGGAGGAGCATTGCCTCCCTGGCCCGGCGCCGACAGCGGGGTGATTGGTCGCGCGGGCATGATCGATACCCCGCGCGGCTCTCGTGCCCAAGGGCTTGCGGGCGATTGGCTTTGTTTCGTGATTTCCGTTGCGCGGCAGGTCAGGTCCTCTTCAAGAACCCCAGCCGGCGATTTGATAGTATATCAGAAAACCAACCAGGCCCCAAGTCCGTGGCCGACCTCCGCCACGGGCGCAAGACAACGGCGGAGCATGGGCCGTATTTCGGGCATCCCTTCCGATGCTTCAGGCCGGTTGGCCGAAGGTAGCCCACAAGGCCGTGACGGCCTCGCGCTGGCGCTCCAGTGAGTAGTCCTGGACAGTACGCCGGCCGGCTTCCAGGGCCGCGCGCAAGCGCGGATCATCCGCGAGCCACCAGTGCGCCGCCGTCTCCAGGGCCAGGGCCGCGGCCAGCACGTCGCCGTCGGCGCACCACAGGCCGTTGCCGCCCCAGACGACTTCGCGCAGGGGGAACCAGGGCGCGTACGAACCGGGGAAATCGGTTGCCTGGCGCATGTAGTCGAAGCCGCCGAAACCGGCGAAGCCCACGGGCAGGCAGCCGCAGGCCATGGCCTCCAGGGGCGGCAGGCCCAGCCCCTCGGGAAAGCCGGTGGCCAGGAAAAGATGCGTCGAGCGCAGGGCCTCGGCCACGCCGCGAGCGTCCAGCCCGGCGATGGGCAGCCACTCCACGTTCAGGCGACCGGCCGTGCGTGCGGCGAAGACCTCGCGCACGCGGTCCAGCACGGCCTTGTTCTTGCGCGGCATGCAGGCGATGCGCAGCGGGCCCGACGGTTTGGCCTCAGCCGGGTAAAACAGACTCAGGTCGATGCCGGGCCGCAGCACAGGACAGTCCAGGCCCAGCGCCTGCCCGATGAACCAGGCCACGGGCTGCGACACGGCCAGCATGCTTACGGGCAGCCTGCGCCAATCGACTCCGGCGGGCAGGGAGGAAAACAGATAGGCCTGGTTCTGGCAGTAGACCAGGCAGCGCGCTCCGGCCGAAATGCCCGGCAGCAGGGCGTTGGCCCAGCCCTCGGGCGTGAGCCAGATGTCGTCCGGCTTGAGGTTTAGCTCCTGCCAGGGCAGCAGCGGCACATGTTCGGCCAGGCCTTGGGGCCGCCAGCCCTGCTCGCGCAGCACGAGCCGTACCGGGAAGCGGGCGGCGTGCAGGTGCGCGGCCAGGGCGCAGAGCACGGCCACGCCGCCCGTGGCCTGCCTGACCGGCGGGATGAAGATGAAGGTGCGCGGTGCGTTCATGTGGCCAGCTTGGTCATGGATCTGGGCAGCACGTTACGCCTGCGGGCCAGAAGGGTTTCCTGGCGGGCCCTGGGCTTGTCGCGGCGTTCCAGCGATCCCGCATGCATGTAGTACAATCCTAGGCATTCGGGGATGAGCCTGAAGCGTTCGCCGCCTGCGGCCAGGCGCAGCCAGAAGTCGTAGTCGCCGGCCGAAGTGAAGTCGCGGTCGAACCAACCATAGCGTTCGTGCAGGCTCTTTCGCCACATGGGCTGGGGGCCAAGATAACAATATGTAGCGAGCGTGCGCGCGTCGAACACCGGCCAATCCGTGCGGCCCACGGCGTGCGGCTCATGCCAGGTGGCGTTCTCGGTCATGGTGATCAGGGCGTTGGCGTATACCAGGGCCAGTTCCGGCGCGGAGTCGAGCTCGCGGGCCATGCGCGCCAGGGCCTCGGGCGCGTGGCGATCGTCGGCGTTGGCGTTCGTCACATAACGCCCGCGCGCCGCTCGGATTCCGCGGTTCCAGGCGCCGTAGATCGTCTCGGTCTGGTCCGTGCGCAGGTAGACGACGTTGTCCGGCCAGCGCTCGCGGTAGGCGGACACGATCTCCCTCTCGTTCTCGGGCGAGCCCGAGTCGACGATGATGATCTCCAGGCCCGGCATGAGGCTTTGGGCCAGCAGGTCGTCCAGGCAGCCGCGCAGGAAACGCGAGCATTTGAAGGCCGAAATGATGGCCGAAACAGTGGGCTGATCGTGCATGCTTAAAGGTAAGGCGGTTGGAGATTGGGCCGTCCGGCCGGTGTTGGCTACCTAGCGCATTCGGAGAGGAAAAAAAAGGAGCCCTCGCGGGCTCCCGAACTGGACGATCCAGCGGGCCGCTCTATCCGGCCTGGATCTCGATGCGCTTGGGCTGCATTTTCTCCGCCTTGGGCAGGTGCAGCTCCAGCACGCCGTTCTTCATGTTGGCCTTGATGTTCTCGCGGTTCACGGCGTCGGACAGGGTGAAGGTGCGCGTGTACTCGCCGCTGGTGAACTCCATGGCCAGGGTTTCTCCCTTGACCTGCGTCGGGTGCACGGCCTTGCCCGAGACCTTGAGCTCGTTGTCGTGCAGGTCGATGACCAGGTCTTCCCTGCGCACGCCGGGCAGATCCATGAAGATGTGGAAGCCGTCCTCGCGCTCGATGATGTCCGTGGCCGGACGCACGAGGGGATAGCGCTTCTCCTGTTCGGCCTGCCGGGGCTGTTCGCTCTTCTTCACGTCGTTGCTCATGTCCGCCTCCTTACGCCACGTCGATGCTGATCTTCTTGGGTTGGGCTTCCTCGGCCTTGGGCAGGGTGATCTCCAGGATGCCGCTGACGAGCTTGGCCTTGATGGCCTCGCGATTCACCGGAATGCCCAGGCTGATGACGCGCTGGAAGGCGCCCACGGGCCGCTCCTGGCGGAAGTACTTGCCCTGCTCGCCCTTGCGCTCGCCCTTGATGACCAGGCTCTTGTCCGTAAGGGTCAGCTCGAGATCCTCCATGGACACGCCGGGAATCTCGGCGCTGACATAGAGGTTCCGGTCATCCTCGGTGATGTTCAGGGGCGGGTAGGCCAGGCGGCGTTCGCTCAGCGCGTAGGGTCGGGTGAACTCCTCGATGAGCCGGTCGAACTGCCTCGGGAAATCGTAGAAGGTGCTGAAGTCGATGACCATGAGTATGCTCCTCCTGAGGGCGAAGAGGTTGATCTTGCACCCTGCACATTAAAACCGGAGGAGAGATAGTCAAGTATCTTCCGTGACTAAGGGCATCACACGGGCCGGGACGGCCCGCGAGGCCGATCAGGATTCGCGGGCGGGGCGGCGTTCCTCCCAGGAAGCCAGGGGGATGGCCTCCTCCACGAGCATGATGGGGATTTCCTCGCGGATGGGATAGGCCACGCCGCACTTCTCGCAGATCAGGCCGTCCTCCTCGGGCGTCAGCCTGAGGTCGCCCTTGCACTTGGGGCAGGCCAGAATGTCCAGCAGGTCCTTGTTCAGCGCCATGTTCGTCTCCTCGTATGCGGCGTTCGACAGGTCGGGAATACTAAACGTCTTCGGCCGGCCGCGCAATGCGCCGGAACGCTTCGGCCAGGGGCAGGGGAGACGGAACATTGACGCCGGCCCGCCATTGGCCTAGCAAATCTGTCTTGGCTCCGGCTTTCGGGCCTTCCGACAACTCTTCCAGAAAGGAACACATGCCCGGCATCGATCTGCACATACATTCCACGGCCTCCGACGGCACGCTGGCTCCGGCGGAGATCGTCGCGATGGCCAAGGCCGCCGGCCTGGAGGCCCTGGCACTCACGGACCATGACACGGTCCAGGGGCTTGGCGAGTTCATGGAGGCCGGCCGGGATCACGGCATCGAGGTCATCCCCGGCGTGGAGCTTTCGGTGCGCTCGGACCTCGGGACCATGGACATCCTCGGCTACTGGGTGCCAACGGGGCCGAGCGGCCTGACCGAGGCATTGGAATACCTGAACCGCCAGCGCGCGGAGCGCAACCGGGAGATCGCCGCGCGGCTGCGGCAGCAGGGACTGGACGTGACCTACGAGGAGATCGCGGCCAAGGCCGCCGGCGGCACCATCGGCCGGCCGCACATCGCCCAGGTCCTGCAGGACAAGGGCTACGTGAAGACCCTGCGGGACGCCTTCGACAGATACCTGGCCTCGGGCGGCAAGGCCTACGCGCCCAAGGTCGTGCTCTCGCCCGAAAAGGCCGTGGCCATGCTCAAGGCCGAGGGCGCCACGGTCTGCCTGGCGCATCCCAAGATGTACCGGAAGGTCGGCCCTGCGGCCCTGGAGGACTTTCTGGCCCGCATGAAGCCTCAGGGCCTGGATGGGCTGGAGGCGCGCTACTCCGAGCATTCGCCCGAGGACACGCGGGCCTACGAGAACCTGGCCGCACGCCTCGGGCTGATTGTCAGCGGGGGCTCGGATTTCCATGGGGCCAACAAGCCGCACCTGCGCCTGGGCAAGGGCCGGGGCGACCTGTACGTGCCCTATTCCGTACTGGAAGCCATGAAGGCCCTGCGCCGTACCCAAGGGCTGCCCGCATAGCATGCGGAACTCAATCAAGCCTGCCTTGCCCGAGCTGCTGGCTCCGGCCGGCAACCTGGAGAAGCTCGCCGCGGCCCTGACCTACGGCGCGGACGCCGTGTACCTGGGCGGCCCTGGGCTCAACCTGCGCGCCGCGAACGCGCACATGAGCTGGGAGCAGGTCGCCCAGGCCGTGTCCCAAGCCCATGCCGCGGGCGCGCGGGTCTACTACTGCCTCAACGCGCTGCCCCTGCCCGGCGAACTGCCGCGCGTGACCGAGCACCTGGAGCGGTTGGCGGACATGCCCCACCGAGTGGACGGACTCATAGCCGCCGATCCGGGCGTCATGTCCATGGCCAGGCGGCGATTGCCCCATGTGCCCCTGCACGTGAGCACCCAGGCAAGCACCATGAACCCGGCCGCGGCCATGGCCTGGCACGACATGGGCGCGAGCCGCGTGAACCTGGCCCGCGAGCTGGAGCTGGGCGACATGCGCGCCCTCATGCGCACCCTGCGCGATGAGTGCCCGGAGCTGGAGACCGAGGTCTTCGTGCACGGTGCCATGTGTCTGGCCGTCTCGGGCCGCTGTCTGCTTAGCGCCTGGCTCACTGGCCGCTCGGGCAACCAGGGCACCTGTTGCCATCCCTGCCGTTTCGAGTACCGCCCCGCGCCCGGCGCGTCCCTGCGCCTGGATGTCGAGGAGAAGCTGCGCCCCGGCGAGACGACCTGGGAGGTCGAGGAGCAGCAAGGCTACTCCATGATGTTCGCGCCCGAGGACCTGTGTCTGGTCAAGTATGTTCCTGCCCTGGCCCGCCTGGGCGTGGCCGCGCTCAAGATCGAGGGGCGCATGAAAAGTCCGCTCTACGTGGCGCAGGTCGCGGACGTGTACCGCACGGCCCTGGACGATTTCGGCGCGGGCCGCTTCCGGCCCGGACTCTACCTAGCCGAGTTGGCCCTGGCCTCCACTCGGGCCATGGGCTCTGGCCTGTTCCTGCCCGGAGCGCGCAGGACCGGCCGCCGGGCGCGTTACTTCGAGGGCGTTCCGGCCCTGTTCAGCCACGTGGTCGGTAAGGTGCTGGAGCGCATCGGCCCGGACTCCTGGCGCATCGGCTGCCGCGGACGCTGGCAGGCGGGACGGAGCGTGCAGGCCATGCTGCCGGGCCTGCGCAGGCCGGAGCTTCCGGCCTATGCCCTGGAAAACGAGAGCGGAGGCAGGCTGGACGTGCTCAACCCCGGCCTGACTGCCGTGCTGCGCTGCGACACGGACCTGCTGCGGCCGGGCATCTTCCTGCGCGCCGCGCCGGAATAGGCCATTCGTGAACCAACCGAGAGAGGGCGCCGCCCTCTCTCGGACTCTCTCCCGGCAGGGGAATGATTCCCCTGCACCCCTCATGTTCATGGAATTCCGCAATTGAACCGCGCGGATCCAGGGGCGCGCCCAGCTTCGGATAAGGTCCTGGTGGGTGGGGTCCGGGGAGGGCAAGGCCCTTCTCGGCTCTTATGCCGCCTACCCGATCCGGCTCTCCAGCCGGTCGATGAAGCGCTCCAGGTCGTTCGGGTCGCCTTCGCTGTAGTCGTCGGGGTAGAGCAGGGCGTACATGTAGAAGATGCTGTTCAGGGATTTGGCGCGGCCGGCGCGGACGGCGAAGCCCTCGACCTCGTCGGCCGCCTGTTCGGCCAAGGGTTCCGGCAGGTCGGCCAGATGGGGCTCCGCCAGATCGGGCAGGTCCAGGAGGATATCGACCTTTTCGGCGTAGAGTCGGCGGTAGCGTGCTTCATCGCCTCCGTCGATGGCCGCGCGGGCTTCGGATTCGACCTGGCGGATGCGCCTGGCGGCCTGGCGCAGCTCGTCGAGAAGTTGTCGGCTCATAAGGGGGGCTCCTCCTTGGGTTCGGGCCTCAGGGGCAGGGCGATGCGGAAGATCGTGCCCACTTCGGGGGAGTTGACGAAGCTGACCGTGCCGCCCAGATACCCTTCGCCCAGCAGTTTGAGACTGTAGGTGCCCAGGCCGCGTCCCTCGCCCTTGGTGCTGAAGGAGTGCTGAAATATCTGCGTGGCGACCTCCGGGGTCATGGGCTCGGAATCGTGAACCCAGAAAACCGGCCCAGCTCCCTTGCCGTTCGTACGTTGATCGCAGCCCAGGGTCACGGTCTGGCCCGGGTGGGAGGCTTCCAGGGCGTTGAGGATCATGTTGCCCAGCACGCGCTTGAGCAGCACCGGATCGCTCTCGAAGGTCACGTCGACGGCGGATTCGTCGACGGCCAGCGTCTTTTCCCTGGCGGCGTTGCGCAGGCTGTAGTTTTCCTTGAGCCAGTCCAGCATCTCGCGGGAAGAGATGCGGGCCGAGCGCACGACCAGTTCGCCGCGTTCGGCGGCGGCCAGGTCGCGCTGGGAGGTGATCTCCTCCGACAGGTGATCGACGGCGGTGCACAGCAGCGTCAGGTCCTCGGGGGAAATGGTACCGCCGTCGTCGACCATGAGCCCGACGAGGTTCTGGATGCCCGAGAGGGTGTTGGCCACGTCGTGAAAGAAGATGCGTTCGAGCATGCGGGCCCTGTTTTCCCGGCTGACGTCCCGGAAGGAGAGCATGAAGTATCTCCGGCTCTTGATTTCCAGCGGGCTTGTCCAGATCATGAGGTCCAGGGTGCGGTGCAGGCCGTCGTGGCGCGTGGTCAGGCGGCATTCGCGCATGCCGCCCAGCCCCTTGTGGCAGGCGATCAGGGCCTGGTGGGCTCCGCACAGCTGGCAGGCCTCGCTCGAACCGCAGGGGATGTCGCTTTCCCCCAGGCGTGCGCAGTCGAAGGCCTCGCCGACCAGCATGCCGCGTACGTCCTCGGAGTGCAGTATATCAAGGAAGCGGAGCGCACTCGCGTTGGTGTGAACGATGCGGCGTTTGGAGTCCAGGATGAGCACCATGAACGGCATGGCGTCGAGCAGGCTGGAGCCCACGTCATCGAAGGGGCTGGCCGGTTTTGCCGCCTCGCCTTGCAGTTTCTTGCGGGCCATGGTGCCTGCCGGGCTTGTTTTGGTGCGATCCATGCATTCCTCGTGGAATCATGAATAATGGAGCAAGAGGCCTTTCCGGTCAAGGCTGGGCCTGAGCATACGGGGGATATGGGATGATATGCACGAGCTGCGGGCTGGAAAACAGCGATGATCAGCGTTTCTGCAACCGGTGCGGCCGGAAGCTTCAATCCGCCTTCACCATCCCCGACATGGATGAGGAGGAGGGTGGCCCCGAGGTCACGCGGCTGCGTCTGGAGATGCTGGGACTGAGCAGGCTGGCGATCGTGAAGTTCCTTGAGGCCTGGGCCTACGCCTTGGCCCTGCTGATCGTGAGCCTGTGGTGCGGCCGCAATGGGGTGTACTGGCCCTTGTATGTCGTCGTGCCGGTGCTAGGCTTCGTGCTCTGGCGGCGCAAGTTCTGAAGGGCTTCCGGCGGCCGGTCGGGGCCTGCCCGCCAAGGCTCGCCATGGTTTCTTTTGCGCAAACGGCTGGATTCCCGCGAGAGGCCCATGCCGTCCGCAAGCACGTCTTGATCGTGATGACGGCCCCTTGAGGAGACGGTCTTCTGACAGCCGCTAGGGCTGTTGCTCGCAGACGCGCACCGTCTTTCTTCCCCCGCAGGCCTCGGTGGAAACCACGGCCTTCAGGCAACGCTTCTCCTGGTCCTGTTCATAGGGCACTGTGATCCGCTTGCTTCCCCAGGCATCGCTGGAAATGCTGACGCGCCTGTCATCGGTCTGGCAGTAGAACAGCACATTCGACGACCCGTAAAAACCGCTGAAGACCAGGATGCGTTCCTTGGGGCGTGCGGCGGCACGGGCCTGCGTTCCCGGCTTGGGCTTGAGCGGGGTCTGCTCCTGCTCGCGCACGAAGTTGTAGTTTCCTTCGGGCTTGCAGGTCGCGGCGGCCAGCGCCTGGCGGCACAGCTCCTCCATGAGCGGAGCCGGGTCGAAGAGGTTGATGCCGAAAAGAAAGGGATCGGATCCTTGCAGTGCCGGACTTGGCGCGAAGGGGGTATCCCCCGGGGGCGGCGAGAACTCCTGGGCCTGCCCGAGACCGGGCGCGAGGCACAAGGCCGCGGCCAGAACCGCACGATACGAGAGGCGGGCCATGAAGCTTAGGAATTGCTGCATTGTCGGCTCATTTTAGGTCGAGGAAGATCTGGAAGCCCCTGGGGGAGTCCGTTTCACACTGTTCCTTGCAGCCAGTGCACTGGAAGCTGCCTTCCTTATGCCACCAGACAGCCTTGCGCGGGGTTCTGCAATGGAACTCCTCGTACACGGCTGCATCAACCGTGCCGAGGAAGAGTTTGTATCCCGTCTCCTTGAGCTGCTCCCTGAAGCGCATGGCCGTGCCGACCCGCTGATCAATCGCCGTCGAAGCTGACTTCCACGGTAAAGTCGCCGTGTTCGGTCGTGAACGGAACGGCCATGATGGGACCGCCGGTGATATGGGAGATGGTATGGTTGTTGCCCATGATCACGGAGGGCGTCGCGGCCTGGAACACGTAGCCCATCTCCGACAGTCCGCGGCGGGCCTGGCCGGAGATCATGTTGGTGATCTCGCCCACGGCGTCCTTGACGTCGTTGAGCACGTCCTGGATGTCGTCGCCGAGCATGTTCTTCACGATGGCCAGGGCGCATTTCTTGGAGAAGGTCACCGAAATGGTTCCATTGTGCTCGCCGGTTATGCCGATGACGCCCGAGACGTCTCCCTGGGCCACGGCATCCTTCTTCACGTAGGGTTTGCCCGGCGTGGGGGTGATCATGGCCATGGTCGAAAGCACGTCAACTGTCGCCTTGATGAAAGGCTTCGCCAGATTGATATCCACCTGGTGCGCTCCTTGGCTGCCGACGCCGTGGTTTACCCAGTCGCGGCGCGGCTGTTCGTTGTCCTCGGTTTCGATCCGGTATGTGAAACGGACTTGTGATAAGGCGCTACTATCATGAACTGCGCCGCAAGCCAACCGCTGCCGCAGTCGGCCGGTCGGGGGGGCGATCTTTACTTTGCCCGACGCGTCATGCTAAAAGGTATTGAAGTCTGAAGATCGCTCACCTGTATCACCCTAGAAGAATTGCTTATGCAGCCCCCTGGTCTCAAGGAATTTCTTGCAAGACAGGCGGTTCTCTACGTCGAGGACGACGCCATCATCCAGTTTTCCGTATCCAGCCTGCTGGATAGGAAAATCGGCAAGCTGTACACGGCCAGTGACGGTCAGGAAGGGTTGAACATCTTTCTCGAGAAGCGGCCCGACATAGTGATCACCGACATCCGCGTGCCCGGCATGTCCGGCCTGGAGATGGTCGAGGCCATCCGCAAGCGCGACAGGGACGTGCCGATCATCGTCACCACCGCCTACAACGAGACGGACAACCTGCTGCAGGCCATCGATCTCGGCATAGACAAGTATGTGGTCAAGCCCATCGAGCGCGGGCAGCTGCTGCAGTGCGTCGAACGCTGCGCCGAAGGTTTGCGCCAGCGGCGACAGGTGGAGGAGACCAATCGCTACAACCGCTTCCTGCTCGACATCAATCCTAATTTCATGGTCACCTTCGAGTCCGGGCGCATCGAGTACGTCAACAAGACGTTCCTGGAATTCATCGGCTTCGCCTCCATGGAGGAGCTTTCGGGTTCGGGCCGGCAACTGCACGAATGGATGCTCAGCGTGGACGGCATTCAGGACCCCGAGGCCTTGAGGAACTGGCAGGACATCATCATCGACGGCCAGGACAGGGATATCCTGGTCACCTTCGGCAGCGGAGATGCGGACATGGAGAGCCGGGCCTTCCTGGCCACCTCCAACCGGTTCCCGGATTCCCCAAAGCATGTGCTCTGCTTCACGGATGTGACCCGCCTGGAAAGCGAAAAGCGCGGCCTCATCTACAAGGCCAGCATCGATCACCTGACCGGAGCCATGAACCGCATGAGCTTCCAGGAATTCCTGTCGGAAGAGATGAAGCGTGCGACCCGTTACGGTTCGCATCTGGCCGTGGCCATGTTCGACATCGACGATTTCAAAAGCATTAATGACAGGTTGGGGCATGACGCCGGCGACAGGGTGCTCACGGAGCTGGTCAAGCTCGTGGCGGCCAACATCCGCGAGCATGATCGGCTGGCCAGGTGGGGCGGGGAAGAGTTCATGCTGCTGGCTCCCGGTTGCGGCCCAGAGGAAATGGCCAAGCTGAGCGAGAAGCTGAGGGCCCTCATCGAGTCGGGGCAGCCCGGCGGGATAGGGCGGGTCACCTGCAGCTTCGGCGTGACGGATTTTTCTCCGGACGATACCGGGACCGACCTCCTGCGGCGCGCCGACGAGGCCTTGTACCTGGCCAAGCGCAGGGGCAAGAACAGGGTGGTCACGATTTAGCCTGGAAAGCCGCGCCGCGAGCCGGGCCGATAGTCCCGGGAAGCCGGGGAGGACTTGCATGGGCAGCCGATCCGTCCTGGTGGTCGAGGACGACCGCATCACGGCCATGGACCTGCGGAACAGCCTGGGGCACCTGGGCTACCGGGTGCTGGCCGTCGTGCCCAGCGGCGAGGAGGCCGTGGCCCTTTCGGACGGCCCCGCGGACAAACCCGACGCGGTGCTCATGGACATCCGCCTGGACGGGGGCATGAACGGCATCGAGGCCGCGGCGGCCATCCGTCGGCGCCGGGACATCCCCATCATCTTCCTCTCCGTGGTCACGGACATGGACATGCTGCGCCAAGCCCTGGCCGTCGAGCCCGCGGGCTATCTGGTCAAACCCTTCGAGCACGCCGAGTTGGGCATAGCCCTGGAGATCGCCCTGTGCCGGTACGACTCGGAGCGGACGGCGCGCCGGGAGCGGGCAAGGCTGCAGGCCGTACTGGACCACGCGCCGTGCGCCGTGTTCGTGCTGCGGGATGGTGTCTGCCTGCTGGCCAATACCGCCTGCCGACGGCTGTGCGGTTGCGATCCCGTCCAATTGCCGGCGCCGGGCCTCCTTGGCCTGATCCATGCGGATTACCGGGCGGCCCTCCTCGATCTGCTGGCCCTGAGCGCATCACCGGACCCGAAGCCCGAGTCTCCGGAGGAACACCGCGACCCGCGCCAGTGGCGCAAAACCCTTCTGCTGGTGGATGGTCACGGCAGGGAAACGTGGTGTGACCTGAGCGCGGCCTCCATCTTGTTCGAGGGCAGGCCGGCCCTGGTCTGCTCGGCCATGGACCTGCCCGGCCGCGGCTGACGTCCCGCCTTCCGGCGGGCAAGCCGCTCTCCAAACCTCATGCCGGAGCTTATCCGGTCCTGGCCTTGTCGGCCGAAACATCATCGGTCTTCATTCCAAGGGCATGCACCCTGTTCCTGCCCTTGAGCTTGGCCTGGTAGAGCGACCGCGAGGCCTCGGCCAGCAGGTCCAGCGAGTTCATGCCCTCGCTCGGGACGAGCGAGGCCACGCCCACGCTGACGGTCAGCTTGCCGGCAATCCGCGCCCCTTCGTGCAGGATGGCCTGGTCGGCCACGGACTGGCGCAGGGTCTCGGCCACGATGATGGCCCCGAGTTCGTTGGTGTCCGGAAGGACCGCGGCGAACTGCTGCTCCGAGAGCCTGGTCGCGAAATCCGCCGGTCGGCGCAGGGAACTCGTGAGCGCCTCGAAGATGCGCTGCAGGGCTTCCTCGGCATGCTTGCGCCCGTACATGGTGAGATAGGGCTCGAAATAGTCCACGTCGGCCAGGATGAGCGCAATGGGTTCGCGCTTTCGCACCGCGAGTATCCATTCCCGATCCAGCAGCTCCTCGAAGGAGCATTCGCCCACGGATGCGCGCGGAGCTTCGCGGATGACGTTGGAGGTCGACGGGGCCAGCCTGCGTTCGGAGAAAAGCATGCCGCCCTCGCGCGAGAGGCGCGGCAGGGAGGCGGTGAACACGGATTGCCCGGACTCCATGGAGAAGGTCAACAGCCCGCCCATGTTCTGCACCAGACGATAGGCCAGCGCCAGGCCGAGGCTTTGGCCGCCCTGGTCGAAGGGCATGAACAGCTTTTCCGGATCCGGCGAGCCCGAGCCGGCCGCGGCCTTGTAGCGGAACTGGACCTGCACGGCGCCGCCAGAGGAGAAGCTGCGGATGGTCAGGACCTGGCCGCTCGGCATCTCGCGCAGGCTGTTGAGCATGAGATTGATGCAGACCTGGCTGAGCAGGTCCGGGTCGGCGTAGACCTGCGGCAGCTCCGGGGCCAGGTCGAGCACGCACCATACGCCCTGCTTCTGGAGGTCCGTGAAGAGCAGGTGCACGCACTCGGTCAGCAGGGCGTTCATGGAGCAGGCCTGCTGCGTCACCCGCACGGGGCTCAGATAGTTGCGGATGCGGTTCAGGAGCTTTTCCAGCCGCCTGGCTTCCATGAGGATGATTTCGGCCGTCTCTCCCGACTCGGGGTGCTTGCGGCCCAGGCGCGTGGCGAACCCGGCGATGGAGATGAGCGGATTGCGCACCTCGTGGGCCACCTCCTCGGAGATGAGCTGCAGCGTCTTGAGCTTCTCCTCCTGGATGAGGGCCTGCTCCAGGAGCACGCGGTCGGTGATGTCCAGGATAACGCCCTGGAGAAGCGGGCCCTCGTCCTCGGTGGCGGAGCAGGAGATGCTCTTGATGAGCGTGTGGATGATCTGGCCCGAGCGGTGGATGAGTCTGCACTGGGCGGTGAAGGGGGAGCGGCAGTCCATGGCGGCCGCGAGTTGGATCAGCATGCGCTCGCTGTCGTCCGGATGCAGCCGACCGGGCAGCCAGAGCGGCTCGATGACCGCCTCGAAGGGCTGGTAGCCGAGCAGCTCCTGGCTGGCCTGGTTCACGAAGGCCAGGGACATGTCCGGCCGCAGGGAGAAGACCAGCACGGGAATGTTCTGCACCAGGCGCATGTACTGCCTTTCGGCCTGCAGGACGCGGGCCCGCAGGCGCTTCTGCTCCTGGTAGCGGTTCAGGGCCAGGGCCAGCTCGTGGCCGTCCACGGGCTTGCGCAGTATGTCGTGGGCTCCGCTGCGCATGGCCTCGACGGCATCGTCGAAACTCGCCTGGCAGGACATGAGAATGGTGGCGCATTGGGGCAGCTTGCCGCGCAGCCGGCGGGCCAGCTCTATCCCGCCCCGGCGCGAGGCCGTGATGTCGATGAGGGCAAGGTCATAACCGGCCCGATTGATCATCTCGCCGGCGGACTCGGGCGAGAAGCAGTCGGGCGACGCATAGTCCAGGGCCATCAGCAACGTGCTGACCAGCGAGCAGGAAGATGTGTCCTCGTCGATGATCACGACGCGGTCCTGGGGCTGCTGCTGGTCCATGCTTTCCCCTCCAAAGCCAGGTGCGGGCCGCAAGATTGCGGTTCTCCAGCCGATAGCCCATGCTTAGCCCTTTCGCCCGGCTTTGAAAAGGCCGCTATGCCTTTACAGCGTCGACCACGTTGACCGGCCTGCCGGCGAGGAAGGCGCGCACGTTGCCGGCGCTGGCGTCCATGAGTCGCTTGCGCGCCTCGCGCGAGGCCCAGGCCATGTGCGGCGTGATGACGCAGTTGCGGGCCGTGAGCAGCGGGTTGTCCGGGCGTATGGGCTCGACCGAGACCACGTCCAGGCCCGCGCCGCGAATGGCTCCGGCGTTGAGCGCCGCGGCCAGGTCGGCCTCGTTGACGAGCCCGCCGCGGGCGGTGTTGATGAGCATGGCCTCGGGTTTCATGCGCGCGATCAGACTCTTGTCCACGAAACCGGCATTGTCCCTGGTCTGGGGACAGTGCAGGGAGATCACGTCGGACTCGGCGAACAGTTCGGGCAGATCGAGCCAGGCGAAGCCGGGGTAGGGCAGCGGCTCGCGGCGGCTGCGCGAGTGAGCCGCCACGCGCATGCCGAAGGCATGGGCCAGATGCGCCACGGCGCGGCCGATGGAGCCCAGGCCCACGATGCCCATGGTCCTGCCGGACAGCTCGAGCACCGGGCGCTTCCAGAAACACCAGTCCGGGCCGCGCCACTCGCCGGCCCTGACCGCCGCGTCGTGCGAGCCCGCCTCGTTGGCCAGCTCCAGGACGAGAGCGAAGACGTGCTGGGCCACCGAGGCCGTGCCGTAGCCAGGCACGTTGGAAACGGGAATACCGCGTCCGGCGCAAGCCGCCACGTCCACCACGTCGTAGCCAGTGGCCAGCACAGCGACGAACTTCAGCCGCGGCAGATTGCCGATGACCTCGGCAGGCAGGCGCGTCTTGTTGGTCAGCAGGATGTCGGCCTCGCGGGCGCGCTCCACGACCTCGGACGGCGCGGTGCGCGCGTGCACCGTCAGCTTGCCGAGTCCGGCCAGTTCGTCCCAGGGATTGTCGCCGGGGTTCAGGGTATGCCCGTCCAAGACCACGATGTTCATGCGTGCCTCCATAATTTTATTCGGCTTACCGTCCGTCCAAGGTCCTTGCAAGCCACTCCCGCCAGCCGCTGGCCATCCCCAGCGCGGCCTCGCGCCGCCCGTGCGGCATGCGCAGGCCCGGCGGGACAGGCTCGCGGTCTCGAGCCGTCGGAACCGCGACAGTCACGGCCAGGCGTTCCCTGCCATGGCCGTTCAGCGCAAAGGCGGTGAAGGTCAGCATATCGACCCCGTTGCGCTTGCCGGCAGCGACGGCCCAGGCCAGTTCCATTTCCCCGACCGCATCGCGCCCGCGATCCACGAGCAGGAAGCCCGGCTCCACGGGCGCGGCCGCCGCCAGGAACCCGCCCGCGTTGTGCTGGACCTCCAGGCGCAGGACCGCGCCCCGGGGTCCATGATAGCTGTACGAACAGGCCGTGGCCGGCCCAATTGCGTGATGCGCGCGGCCCATCAGAACAAAGCCATCTGGCGGCCGTATCGCGCGAGCGGCCAGGAAAGGCGCATCGGCGCAACCGGATGCCTGGGTGGGAATTGGGGCGGGCGCGCCCCTGGGCCCGCGATGTTCGGTGTTGGAGAGCGAAAGGGCATCGGGGGCATCCATGTTGTCGGCCAACCAGCCCTTGGCGGCCATGCAGCGCAGGTAGACGCGCCAAGCCGTGTCGGGGAGCGGCCGCCGCCCCAGCGCGGAGGCTTCGCGGGCCAGGGCTTCGGCCGTGGCCCGGCAATCGGCCCGGTCCAGGTCCAGGGCCATGGAGCTTGCCCCGGGCTGACTCCAGCTGGGTTCCTTGGGCGTACAGGCTTGGCTTGTCAAAATGACTGCCAAGCTGGCCGCGCCCAAAACTACGCGGGTCCAGGGGCGCGTACGCCCCTGGCGGGGTGAGGTGTGGAGAGGGGCGGCGCCCCTCTCCACATTCTTCCCGGCGCGTATGCCGTTCATCGGCGCATCTCTTCGATGTCGCGCAGGGTTTCGTGCGCTGTTTCGCCCGGCGAGAGAGGAAACAGGCTGCGCGGCTGGCGCACGGTCTGCCCCGCGTCCGTGAGGCTGTTGACCACGGCGTAGGTGAAGCGGCCGGACAGTTCCCGGTCGTGGAAGAGGGCCAGGGGCAGGCTGACGAACAGGCCCATGTCGCGCGCCTGGCGGTTTTCGGCGGACTCGAAGCGGTGCGTGTCGGTCAGGCCGCACCAGACGCCGATGGTCCAGTGGTCGCGGGTGCGCCGCAGCTCCAGGCGGCCGCCCGTGTCGCCGGCCAGGAAACGGCCGAGCTTGAGGCCTGCGTCCAGGCCCTGCTCGGGCCAGAGCTGCAGGTAGAGGTTCAGGAAGCCCGTGCGGTAGAGCCTGCCGTCGCGGTCCAGTCCGAGCTGCGAGTCCGGACTGCGCTTGCGTACGACCTCGGCTTCCAGCCCCAGTCCCCACAGCCCGTCGTGAAAGAAGCGGAACAGCTCGGCCCCGGCTCCGGCGAAGGCCGGCTCGAACCAGCCCACGGACGCGCGGCCGAGCACGTCGCCGGGCAGGGAGACGATCTGGTCCACGGCGAGCATGGACGCCCAGGTACCCCGGCGGCTCTCGTAGCGCAGCAGGTCGGTACGCACGGCTGCGTCTTCCAGCGGCTCCATACGCAGGTCGCCGTATTCATTGTAGAGCACGGTCTCCAACTCGCCCACGGCCAGAGTCGCGGGCCATGGTCGCCAGCGGGCCGCGCTGCGCAGGAAGGCCTTTTGCTTGAGGAAGCCGCCCCGGTTATTGAGAAAGGCGCGCGCCTTGGGTTCGAAGGAGAAGTCCCACTGATCCCTGGGACCGTCGGCGCTGGCTGCCGGACCGAAGGCGTCGAACTCGCGGCGGTGTTCTGATGCGCCTGCGTGCAGGCTGGCGAAGGTCAGGAACGCCTCCCGGTCGATGCGGCTGTCCAGGAAGTCGGCCAGATTCCGCCTGCCCGAGGCCAAGCTCTGGCTTACGCGGCCCCCGGATACCAGGTTTAGGTACAGACGTCGGATACGCGGCGGGCTCGCGGCCAGGGCCACGCGCCCCATGCGCGCCAGGGAGCGCGCCGGGGACAGGAAGCGGTCGTCATCGGCCTCTATCCACATGGCCCCGGCGGCCACGCGGCAGCGTACTTCGCCGAAGCCGTCGCGGTCCAACTCGCGGGCCATGATGGCCGCCAGCTCCGCGTCGTCGGCCGTCAAGGCTTCCCAGCGCAGGCGTTCGCGCTCCTCGACCTCGGGCAGCGGTTTCCAGGCGAACAGACCTTCTGCCCGCAAGGGCAGGTCGGCGGCCAGACCGAGGCCCAGCTCGCGTCCGCCCAGGACAGCGGTCTGCACGGTCACGGCGTCGGCCACGCGCCAGGCGAGTCCGACGTTGAGCGGCGGGCCGGCCTCGCGGTCCCGGCCGAAGAGGTCGTCGTGGTCTATGCTCGTGTACTCCAGGCGCAGTCGCAGGCCGTCGGCCAGGGCAAGGCTCAGACCGCCGAAGGGCCGCGTGGCCCGCCAGGGCGAGGAGGTGTGGAAGCCGCCGGCGATGCGCGGACTGCCGTCGCCTTCCTCGGGTTCGTCGAAAAAGGATTCGCCGCCCAGCACGCCCTGTCCAAGGCCCAGGTGCAGATCCGCATCGAGACCGCCCAGGAACACGGAACGCGAGAGCACGAGGTAGCGCGAGGCGAACAGGCCGGTGCCGAATACGTCCTGGAAGCCGAGGGCGACCTGCGGCAGATGCCGGTCTTCCCGCGCGAGCACGGCCTTGAGGCCCAGCGAGCGGTCCTTGTAGGTGCCGTAGGGCTCGCCCGGAAAGCCCTCGCGCGTGGTGACCTCGCTGAGCTGGCCGTGGACCTCCAGGAAGTCGAACGCGCCCAGGGCCGCGCTCCAGATGCGGTGGGGATAGGCCTGGCTCCAGGCCAGGCGCAGTCGCCAGTCGGGCAGGGCGCGGGCCGAGGGTGTATCCCACAGGCCGCTGTAGCCGTGCAGCGAAGGCTGGGCCAGCGGGTTTTCGTCGAAGTCGGGCGCGGCGGAGCTGGGAGAGGGAAACAGGCTTCGGGCCGGGGCCTGGCCGGGCGCGAGCCAGTCCAGGAACACGATGGCCGCCATGACCCAGGTCAGGATCGATTGCGCGAGAACCTGGGAAAAACCCGGTTCAGCTCTCCGCATGCACCTTCCGTAAATCGTCCAGGGCCTGGCGCAGGAAGACAAGCAGCAGGGCGAGCAGTTCCCCCAGGACCATGGCTCCGGCGGTCAGCCAGCCGGTCCTGGGCCAGTGTTTCTTGACCGGCCGAAACGGGTCGTCCAGCACAGAAAAGGTGACCACCTCGCGGGCTTCGTCGAGCCGGGCCATGGCCAGCCTGGATTTCAGCTCGGCGTGCAGTGCGGCGGCCGCCATGATCTCGCGCTGGATGCGCGGCAGGCTCAGGCCCGGACCGGGCGAGCTGGACTCCCATGCTGCCAGTTCGGCTTCGGCCTGGGCGGCCTGAACCTCGATGAAGCGGCGCTGGCGGGATGCGTCGCCCACATGCTCGCGTTCCAGATAGCGGCGGAGCTCCTCAATGACCTGGCCGAGCATGCCAGCGGCGAAATCAGGGTCGCGCGCTTCCCAGGTCAGGGTGATGACGGCGTCGCCGGTCTTGTGCCGCACGCCGAAGACATCCTCCAGCCGTTTTTCCTGGATGGCTCGCGCCGGGCTGGGGATGTCCCGCGGATTCAGCAGGGCCAGCAGCCTGTCCCAGGGGCCGGCGTAGAGCCGCCGCAGCAGTTCGGGATCGGCCAGGAGGCGCTCCCGCAGCGTGCGGCTGCGCAGGAAGGCCAGGATGACCCGCTCTTCCTTGCGCTCCGTGAGATCGAAGGTGACGGGCAGCTTCTCGGACAATGCCGCCGGAAGCCGGTTCTTCGGCCGGTCGCTTTCGGCGGGCAGCAGGCCGGCCTGGGACAGGTAGGTCGTGGGGACGATGAGCAGGCAGACCAGGAGCGTCAGCGTTCCGGTGGCGAGGGGCGCGGCCAGGAGGAAGCGGCGGTGCCTGTTCACTACGGCCAGGATACGCGGCAGCGCCGCGCCGCCGTGTTCGTCGGTCCGCGCGGAAAGTCGCAGCGGGCAGGACAAGGGACGGTCGCCGGGAGCCTGCATGGGCGACTCAGAGGATGGCCAAGGCGATGCCGGCCGTGGTGGCGATCTTGAACAGGCTGTCGGTGATGCCCCGGAACAGACGGAAATAGGGCACGCGCTCCAGGTCCTCGGGCACCACGAGGGTGTCGCCGGGCATGAGCCGCAGACCCTTGAAACGGTAGGAGCCCATGCCGGACTGGCCCATGGCCAGCACCTCGCCATTGGCCTTGAGCAGGTACATGTGGCGCGTGTCGGCGGTCTGCGTGGGCCCGCCGCTCCTGGACAGGTAGTCCTGCACGCTGGCCTCGGGGCGATAGAGGAAGGAGCTTGGCGTGTAGACGCTGCCCACCACCGAGATGAAGCTCGGCTTGGACGGCACTTCGAGCGCGTCGCCGTCCTCCAGGGCGAAGTCGTATTCGGAGCCTGCGAAGTCCTCCAGGTTGGCCAGCACGATGGCCACACGGCCCTCGGCCTTGACCTCGCTCAGCCGGGACAGCAGCTTCTCGATGCCCAACCGGGCCTCGCGCGCGCCCGCGGTCTCCTCGGGATCGGTCGTGGTCTGGGCCTGCTCGGCCAGCGTCTTGTCGGCCCACATCTCCAGATCGCGCACCAGCCGGTCCAGGCTCTGCTGCTGGATTTCGCGGGCCTTGGCCGAGGTGAATCTGGCCCCGTGGAAATAGGCTTCCGGAGTGAACCCGCCGGCCCGGCGGATAAGCGAGGAGAGCGGCTCGCCCGTGTGGATGCGGTAGACGCCCGGATAGCGCACCTGGCCCAGGATGGTAGCCTGGCGAAAGGTCGCCGCGTCCTTGAGGCTGGGCACGAGCACCGTGTCGTGCGGCTGCAGCGCGAAGCTCCTGGCCGAGGCCAGGTCGATGAGCATGGTTTCGGTGCTGGCCCCGCCGTTCTCCAGGCGCTTGCGGCTGACCTCGATGCGCGAGGCCTCCGCGCCGAAGCGCAGCCCGCCGCCCAGGGCCAACAGATCCACCAGGGTCAGCCCGGACGTGTGCTCGAAGTCGCCCTCCCGCCAGACCGCGCCGCGCAGGGAGACGGGCTCGCTCACGCCATAGGCCTCGCGGGATAGGATCTCGACCACGTCGTGCGGCTCCATGGCCATGTCGTAGCCGCCGGACAGAGCCTGGGCCAGGGGGAAGGCGCGCACGGCCCAGCGGCCCGCCTGCCGGTCCCAGCGCCGGAGCAGGCCGAAATCCGTGACGGCCCCGGGCTTGAGCCGATCCTGCCCGGCGAGCAGGTCCGACAGGAGCAGCCCCTCGCGCCAGGCGAGCACCTCGGGCTGGCGCACGTGACCCTCCAGCCGTACGTCCCTCGGCCAGTCCGAGGGCAGGAAACGCAACTCCAGGAGGTCGCCGTCCGAGACGGGCTGGGCTTCAAGGATGCCAGGTCCGCCCGCATCGAGGTCGCGGACCGCGTAGCCGCCGTCGGTTGAAAAAGAGCGCAGCAGGATCCGCCTGGCCTGGGCCTGGGGCAGGCTTCCGCCGGCCAGGGCCAGGACCTCGGCCAGCGTGCGTTCGCCGGACAGCTCGTAGATGCGCGGGTCGGACACCGCGCCGGCCACGGCCACGGTGGGGCCGATGCGCGGCACGAAGACCACGTCGCCGCTGGCCAGAGACACGTCACCGCCCAGGTCTCCGCGCAGGAGCAGGCCGTAGAGATCCAGACCGGTCAGGGGCTTGCCGCCGCGCGTGACGCGGATGGCGCGCAGGGAGCCGCTCTTCTTGACTCCGCCGGCCGCCATCACGGCCGCGAGCGCCGTGGCCCTGCCCGGCACCCGCACGAGTCCGGGGTTGCGGACCTCGCCCGCCACATAGACCTCCACGTCGCGCACGCGCGCCACGCGCAGCCTGGCTTGCGCTCCGGGGGCATACCGCCCGGCAAAGGATTCCACGGCCTTTTCCGCTTCGGCCAGGGACAGGCCGGCAACCTCCAGCAGGCCCATGCCCGACAGATCGAGAGTGCCCTCGCGGTCCACCGTGGCCAGAACATCCTTGTCCAGGGCCGCGCTCGTGATCCGCACGCCGAGCACGTCGCCGGGGCCCAGCACGTAGCCGGGATCGGCGGGAGCCTGCGGCCGGCGAAGATCGGGCCGCGAGGCGAAGAACTCGTAACCGAACTGGGTGAGCCGGGCCGAAAGGCTGCTGGCATAGCGTTCGCGGTAGATGCACTCCAGGTCCGAAGGAGCGTAGGAATCGTTTTCGAATGTGTGCGGATTCCGGGTCTCAGCCGTGGGCTCCCGCACCTCGGCCGGGCTTGTGAGCTTTGGGACCTCCAGGTCCTCGGCGAGGCCGGGATCATCCGGCCGGAGCTGCCCGTTTTCGATGTGCGGCACGGAGTGGGGCGCGGCAAGCATGGATGGTGGATACGAGCCGGGCTGGACAGCCTGGGGCAAGGTCGGGTTGTACCGTAACGCACCAGGCAAAGGGAGCTGGATATCCGAGGACGGAACGCCCGATGGCTGTCGAGTCCCCATGCCGACGGCCTGTGCCGCTTCCCGGATCAGGGCCGTTTCGTCCGCGGCGGCGTCGACGGGAGCGGGCATGGGCAGAACGAAAGACAGCCAGAGGCAGGCCAGGACGGTCAGCCGGAAGGCGAAACGCACGCCCGGCATGCTAATTCCCGTGGCCCTGGCCATGTCCCAGTCCGTGGTCCTGGTCGTGGCTGCCTGCGCCGGCGGCGGTGGAGGCGATCTGGGCTATGGGATAGGCCAGGGGCACCAGGGCCAGGCCCGCGCCGAGTCCGACCAGGCCGAGGGAATCGACGAGTTCCGCCGCCGCTCCCGCGCCGGTTCCTGACTGGGCTTCCCCCTGCACCGGCTGCCCGGAGGCGTCGCCGAAGAGCTCACTGGCCAGGGCCTGGTCCGCGCACGGCGGAAGCCACCGCCCGCAGGCCAGAACGCAGGCCAGGGCAATGACGAGAGCGTGATGCCTCGGTTTGAGCATGCATTTTGCCCATGGGTTGAAATCGCTTTTGTGGAAATGGAGTTGTAAGTCTAGCGCAGAACTGGATAAAGATCAAACGAGGCGTATGAGAATTAGGAGGACCGGGACATTAAATCTATCCATGAGGTAAACGCATTGCGAATTGCAGATTTCAAGTCGGTCGAGTTGGAAGAAATCGTGGCGCTGATAAAGCGTCTCTGCAAATCATAACAAAACAGTTAATAGATCGCCTGTGTATGTTATGTTGCGTGCTCTGCATCGAATTTCATCCTGTTTGCCTGATGGATATAGCCGTTTCGCATGATGATGGCGCAGGAGTGCATCGCGGCGTGCTGTTCTTTGCTGTCGGCGCGTCGACCAGGCAGCGCCTGGGGGCGGAAAGCCAAAGAAAAACCCGGCCTTGGCCGGGTTGGGTGTTCATCCGAAGAGATGCGGTTCGATCAGGTGGTTTGGGCGTTGGCCTCGATGAGGCCGAGCTTGCGCAGCTCCGCAAGCAGCATGTTTTCGTCGATCGGCTTGACCAGAAAGGATGTGGCGCCGCCCAGGAAAAAGGCGTCGTGGGTCTCCTTGCTGTTGTCGAGCACGGTGGTGATGATGATCTTGACCTGCTTGTCCTTGGCCACGCCCATCTCCTTCTCGATGGCCCTGATCTCGCGCAGGGCCTTGTGGCCGTCTATCTCGGGCATGACCAAGTCCAGGCAGATGAGATCATAGGGCTTGTTCTCGGACCAGGCCCTCCGGTAGGCGAAGATGGCTTCGTCGCCGTTCACGGCGATATCGCAGTATGCATGTGGATGCAGGATTTCCTGCAGGTAGCTGCGGCAGTAGAAATCATCGTCAACGATCAAGGCGCGCAAGGCTTTGTCCTTCACGATTTCCTCCGTGTCGTCCGCATGGACGTGCGGGTACTATGTCGTTTTTGGCCGCGAAAATCAATGTCTTCGCGTGCGGCGGAGGGAGAGGTCGCCTCGGCCCCGGGGCGTGAAGCAGTGCCTCGCGCAGCCCTGACGGCGGAGTTGCCGTAAGCATGAGACAAACGTATGCATTTTGGTGGTAATGGCTGGCCGGAGGTTGTCGGGGGTCAAGCTCGCCCGATTATGCGTTGCGGTTCCCGGAGCGGCGTCTCGGGCCAGGCGGCGCATCGGTGATGGAGATCGCACAACATAATGCAAAAGTAGGTTGATCGCGACGTAACCGTAACACCCATGACGGCATATGCCTGGCCGAAGACCTGATTCATAGGCGAACCATAACCGTCTTGCAGGGGATTCCATGCCACAGGCACGTCAGGAAACGTTGCTGCGTCTCGACGTCCCGATCCAGGGAAACATCAAGAAGCGGCTTTTCCATCTGGCCAAACCGTCTCTCAGCAGGCTGCTCTGCCTGCCCAAGCTCAACGACATCTATTCCGCCGTGGACAAACGCGATCTGCCCACGTTCCTGGACGACTCGCTCCGGCACCTGGGCGTACGCGTCAACCTTTCCTTCGATGACGCCGAGCGCATTCCGGCCCAGGGGCCGGTGCTCGTGGTGGCCAACCATCCCTTCGGGGCCATCGAGGGCATGGTGCTCGGCTCGGTGCTGCGCGCGGCGAGGTCGGACGTGAAACTCATGGCCAACTACATGCTGTCCGTCATCCCGGAGATGCGCGAGCTGCTCATCCAGGTGGACCCCTTCGGGTCCGGCGGCTCCCTCAAGAAAAACATCGGCCCGCTCAAGGAGAGCCTGCGCTGGCTCAAGTCCGGCGGCATGCTCGGCGTGTTCCCGGCAGGCGAGGTCTCTTCGCTCAACGTGCGCAAGCGCAGCGTGGAGGACCCGCGCTGGAGCGCGAGCATCGCGCGCATGGCCCGCAAGGCCGGGGTGCCCGTGCTGCCCGTGTACTTCGGCGGCTGCAACGGCCCGATCTTCCAGATGCTCGGCCTAATCCACCCGCGCTTGCGTACGGCCATGCTCCCGCGCGAACTGCTCAACCGCCGCGAGGGCGTCATCGACGTGCGCATTGGCAGCCTCATCCAGCCCTCCAAGTTCGAGAGCTACGAAACGGACGAGCACCTTGCGGACTTCCTGCGCCAGCGCACCTACATACTCAAGCATCGCAAGCACGAAACCGCTCCGGCTGCCGGGCTAGTGCGCAAGGCGGCGGCGGGCGAGCCCATCGCCCCGGCCGTGGACCCGAACCTGGTCGAGGCCGAAATTGCCGGACTGCCCAGGGAGTCCGTCCTGTGGGAGAACGGCGAATACGTCCTGTTCCTGGGCAAGCGCGACGAACTGCCCAATACGGTCCTGGAGCTCGGCCGGCTGCGCGAGGAGACCTTCCGCGAGGTGGGCGAGGGCACGGGCAAGGCCCGCGACCTGGACCGCTACGATGACTATTACTGGCACCTGTGCTTGTGGCACCGCCAGGATCGCGAGATCGCCGGATCCTACCGCCTGGGCCCCACGGACGACATCCTGAAGCGTGTGGGACCGGACGGGCTCTACACCAACACGCTCTTCCGCTACAGGCGCGAGTTCCTGGAGCAGATCAGCCCGGCCCTGGAACTGGGCCGCTCCTTCGTGCGCAGAAAGTACCAGAAGAGCTACTTGCCGCTGCTTACATTGTGGAAGGGCATCGGCATCTTCCTTGGCCGCAACATGCAGTACCGCTACCTGTTCGGCCCGGTGAGCATCTCCAACAGCTATACGCCGTTCTCCAAGGCCCTGCTGGTCAAGTTCCTGAACACCCATGCCCGCGAGGGTGCGGGCGACATGGTCAAGGCCAAGCTGCCGCCCAGGGTCAAGGCCGGCCCGGACTGGCGCGAACTGCGGCGGCTGTGCTGCAGCATCGAGGACCTGGGCGACTTCATCAGCGAGGTCGAGAAGGATCGCAAGGGCGTGCCCGTGCTCCTGCGCCAGTACCTGAAGCTCGGCGGCAAGATCCTGGCCTTCAACGTGGACCCGGAGTTTTCAGACGCGCTGGACGGGCTCATCCTGGTGGACTTGCTGCGGACCGACGCCAGGACCTTGGCCAAATACATGGGATCCGAGGCCGCCGGGCAGTTCCTGGCCCTGCACAAGGGCGAGCGCACGGACAAGGCGAGCTGAGCGCACGGACGCATCTCATCGGGACGCGGCCTCCGCGCGGAGGCCGGGCCTTGCCGCGCGGGCGGGCTGGCAGCCCATCCAGGAAAACGTTTGCTCCGCTTATTGCCCTGGAGTAGTCTGCCCTGATTTGCAGGCCGGCGGCCGCAGCTGCCTCTGTCTGCCAATCAAACAACCGTCTGGGGAAAGTCCCCGGCGCAGCGGAGGAAACATATGGCGCAGGCGAAGAACGGCGACACCGTCAAGGTCCATTACACCGGCAAGCTCGAAGACGGCACGGTTTTCGATTCTTCCCTCGAGCGTGATCCCCTGGAGTTCACTCTGGGCGGGGGCATGGTCATCCCCGGTTTCGAGAGCGCCGTGGTCGGCATGCAGGAAGGCGAGAGCAAGGAAGTCACCATCCCTTCGGACGAGGCCTACGGCGAATACAACGAGGAAATGCGCATTGAGATCCAGAAGGCGCAGATTCCCGAGAACATCCAGCCCGAGGTCGGCCAGATGCTCCAGCTGCGCGGCGAGGACGGCGGCGCGACCACCGTCACCGTGACGCACATGACCGACGACACCGTGACCCTGGACGCCAACCATCCCCTGGCCGGCCGGGCTCTCGTGTTCGACCTCAAGCTCGTGGAGATCGCCACGGCCTGATGGCCTTGGGCGCAGGGCGTGCGACCGTTTCCCGGCCGGCCGCCGACAGGCCCGGCCGGGAACGTATCCTGCGAGCTGCCGGAGCGTGCCTCGTCCTCCTGCTCATGTCTTTTTTTTCGGCGCAGGCCGGCCCCGCATCCGCTGCCCGGCCCGGAGTGCCCGCGGCGGCCCTGGGGGCGGCCGAGGCGTGGCTGGCGCTGCTGGATGCCGGCAGGTACGCCGAGAGCTGGGAACGGGCCGGGAAGGAGTTTCGCCAGGGCCTCGGCAAGGCCGAATGGGCGAAGCGCATGGCCGCCGCGCGGGCCGCGCTCGGCGCGAACACCAGCCGCAGGCCCATCGATGCGCGCCAGACAAAACCGGACGGCTCGACCGGCGGGTGTATCGTGATCCTCTTCGGCGCGGGCTACAAAAAAATACCCTACACCACCGAGACCCTGACCCTGTGCCGCGAAGGCGGCCAGTGGCGAGTGGCGGGCTACTTCATCCGCTGACGGCTCACATACTGCTACCGCATCATAGCGGCGTTTTGCTGGGCTCCGAGACCTTGCCGGGCTTTGCGGGGAATTGTCGAGTCCTGCCGGGTCTTGCCGGACAGGCAGTCCGGGAGAGGCGCGCCGCCCTGGGGGCGCTGCCCTCTCCCGGCTGAACCGCAAGACGTGCTACTCGGCCTGTTTCCCGGGAAGGCTCACGTTCAGCGACGGCGCTCCGCCCTGCTTGTCCTGGCCCATGTACAGCGTCATGTGCGGGAAGGGTATCTCGATGCCTTCGGCGTCGAAGCGCTTCTTGAGCCTGCGGTTGTATTCGCGGCCAATGGCCCACTGCCGGATTGGCTTGGTCTTGAGCCGGGCCTTGACGATCACGGCCGAGTCCGCGAACCTGTCCAGACCAAGGATATCGATGGGCTCCAGGATGTCCGGGCCGAACTTCGCGTCGGCTCGCAGGTCCGCGTCCACCTCGCGCATGACCGCCATGACCTGGTCCACGTCCTCGCGGTAGGCCACTCCCATGTCCATGAGATAGTACGAAAACTCCTTGGTCATGTTCGTCACGGTGCCGATCTGGCCGTTGCGAACGTAGTGCACGTGTCCGGACGCGTCGCGCAGGACCACGGTGCGCAGTGTCACGCGCTCCACCAGTCCGCTCTTGCCGGCGATCTCCACCACGTCGCCCACGCGGATCTGATCCTCCAGCAGGATGAAGAAGCCGCTTATGACGTCCTGCACGAGCTGCTGGGCGCCGAAGCCCACGGCTAGGCCGACGACGCCGGCCGCGGCCAGCACCGGGCCGATCTGCACGCCCAACTCGCCCAGAATGCTCACCAGGCCCACGGCCATGATGGCTATGGTCAGGCCCACGCGCACCACCGAGGCCAGCGTGTCGGCCCGCTTCTTCATCTCGATGTCGTCCTTGTCCGCCAAGAGCGTGAACAGGCGCAGGGCCACGATGCGAGCGGCGCGCAGGGCCACGTACATGATGAAGGCTACGAGCGCGATGCGCAGGCCGCTCGAAAGCAGCCAGTCGGCCACCGTGGTCAGGTGCGCGCCGAGCACGTCGCCGGTCAATGGTTCCATGGTCATGGTCGTCGTTCCCCCTGAAGCTTGCAGCGGTATCGGAATCGCCTTCGAACCGGTGCCCGGCGCGATGCCGAATCAGCTAATTGATGTATGGAAAAAAGTTCGCTTGCTGTCGCGGTGAAAGATGGTCCGCGAAACTGGCCCTGAACTAGCCGCCTGGGCGTGCGTCAGTCAAGCGGCGAGGCGGCGGGATCAATGCCGGCGTTTTCCTGGTTTGTTCCTGTCCTGCAACAGGTTTTCCTCGTCGGAGACGGCCAGTTCTTCCTTTATCTGCTTGTCGATGTGCTCTTCGCGGCTCACGTTGGCCTGGCGCGCTTCCTCCTGGAGCGGGGGCTTGCCCCCGGGGCCGGCCGCGTGGGGCGCTGTGTTCGGTGCCCGGGTCGGCTCCGGTTGACGCATGAGGATGTCGCGCATGGGCATGGGCATGACCACGCCTTCCTCGTCCAGGGCGTCCTTGAGGATGCGCTTGGCCTCGCTGCGCACCTTGAGGAAATCGTATTGGCGCTGGTCCACCCAGCCGTGGAAGCGCACGATGACGTTGTATTCGCCGAGTTCCTCCACGAACATGACCGGCGGCGGATCCTCCATCACGCCCTTCATGGCGGCCAGGGCAGCGCAGCCCACCTCCTGCACGCGCCTCAGGTTTTCGCCGGTACCCACGCCCACTTCGATGCCGAAGCGTCTGCGCGGGTTGCGCGTGTAGTTGACGATGGTGTTCTTGAATACCTCGGCGTTGGGGATGCGCACGTGGTTGCCGTCCAGGGTGATCAGGATCAGCTCGCGCGAGGTCAGGCGCAGCACGCCGCCCTCCAGATCGCCCACGGACACATAGTCGCCGATCCCGAAGGGGCTGCGCAGGCCGAGCAGCATGCCTGACAGGTAGTTCTCGGCCACGTCGCGGAAGGCGAAGCCCAGGGCCAGACCGAACAGGCCCGCCGCGCCGATGACCGCGCCCACCAGGGCCGTCAGGTCCAGGATCTGCAAGGCGAGGAGCACTCCGGCGACCAGCACGAGCGTGGCCGTCAGGTTGCGCAGGATGTTGCGCAGGAGCAGGCCAGCGCCCAGGCGTTCCCAGAGCCATCCCCAGTGCAGCAGCAGGCGGGACAGCGCGGCAAAGGCCAGCAGAACGGCCAGGGCCACGGCCAGGACGGGCAGGGATGCCACCAGGCTGTCCCCCAGCTCGCCCAGGCGGCGCAGGGCCGGGGCCAGCCGCCGTTCCAGCTCGGCCTGGGCCTGTATGTCGTTGATCACATGGGCCACGCCTTCGAACCTGGCGGCCAGTTCCTCGGCCTTCTGGGCCGCGAGGGCTCGCTCGGCCGCGCCGGACAGCCGCACGACCCCGTCGGCGACGTCGATCTGGATGCCCCGGAATGCCTCGATGTGCGCAAAGGTTTGGCGGATGCGCGCCTCCAGTTTGTCATCGGGCACGGATTCCAGGGGAATGATCCTGGCGGGCTCGGCAGGGGCGCGAGGAGCCTGAAGCGTGACCTGCCCCCAGACCACCGGGCTCCATGTCAGCAGCGCAAGCAGCACGAACGATGCCGCCGCATGGCGCGGCAATTGCCGCGTGCGGTGCATGTTCCGGTCGCTGGCCAGCCGTTCGGCGCTAGTCACGCCGCATTCGCCGTGCGCATCGCGCTTGGACTTCCTCCGTGCCGGGCGCAGGACCTGTGGCGCCCGCCTCATGTTGCTCAATAGTGGCAACTTGGACTCCGTATCGTTAGCGCGGTGCCGAAAGTGCCTGGTCAGGATTCCCCGCGGCCAGGCGAAACCGCGGGGCTGGCATCATGGTGAGTCTTCCGGGTTGAACGGGTTATGTCAACTCGGATGGCGCGGGGGGGCGGCGGAACAGGGAGTCGAAGCAGGCGGTCGGTCAGTTAAGGCTGGGAACGGTGGGCTGGTAGGCCAGGAGCAGGCGCAGACGGGCGCGGCCCAGGCGCAGGACCGAATGGGACAGCCGCATGGTCACTTCCACCTCCAGGCGGCCCAAGGGGGAGCGGGGGGGGAGAATGGATAGTTGCGGGTTCTGCCTGCTCATGACGATGCCTCCTGCAATGATGGCTCTATTGCCGGTGCTGGCCAAAGCATACGCCCATTGCCGATGAGGTGGAAGGCCTTTCTCCCCATCGAGTGGCGGCATGAGATGGCCGGGGATTCCACGGACAACCCGACTGATATCCTCCGCGCTGGTGAACGGTATGCACTTGGCCTATGTTTCACAAATGTCCAAGGTCCTGAATGGAAAGGAATATTCCGTGAAACGCATGCCATGCCTTGCAGCCGGTCATGAAACATGATGCTTTTCATGTATTCTGGTACGGCGTGAAACATATTTGTGTTGAAATAGTCATCGACCAGAGGTAAGAAAGACCGCACAGGAAATATGTCGCACGGTATTTGTGCGTTTTTTGGGGGTAACCATGAACCGCCACGCGGGAATGCAGCACAACGGACTCATCGATGCTAATCGCATCCTGAACGCCCGTGAGAAGACGTTCTTCAACCGCATCTTCAAGAAGGAAGTCTTCGCCCTGAAGTCTGGCCCCATGGGTTCTGCGCGGAAAGTCCAGGCCGCACCAAAGTTCTTGAGGAAATTCTAGAACATTTGCTCTTGAGAATGCTCTGCATGCCGTGCGTCGGCATGGCTTGCCGCAGCTTCGGCGTAGGCGAGATTCACTTGCGCCGTAAACGCTTGAGCGGCGTCTTCAAAGCTATCTTCTCTAAATCCTGGCGCCGAGCCCCGACGGGCTCCGCCTCCCGGTCGGTTCTCGCCGGAATATCGTCTTGCAGCCGTACGCTCGGGATGGTTCGTGAGATGAAGTCGCGCGGACCATGGGCCGTCGCACGTCCGGCGGATGCCGTTTCGGCTATCCAGCCAGGGGCCGGCCCGTCCGGATGGAATCGGACCGTGACATCGAGGCCTACCCTCCCTTGCCGATCTTCTCCAAGAGATAACGCTCCAGTTCTCGGCGGTCCTTGCGCAGCCTGACGAGCTCCTGTTCGAGCACGCCCAGCTTGTCACGCAGGTCCTGGGTCTCCTCGCGTCGCGGCTCCGCCGGGATGGCCGCCTTGCGCTGGCGCATGAGCGCAAGCAGGATCTTCTTGATCTTGCGGTTCTCGTCCTCCAGGGCCTGGCGGCGTGCGCGCTCCTCGACCAACTCGCGTCGCACCTGACCGAAGTCGTCGCGCAGGGAGGTAATGGCCCGTTTCTGATCGACCACATGGCGCAGGAACTCGGCCAGTCTGCTGCGGAGGTCCTCCCCCTGAAGGCTTGGGCGGCGGTCGGCAGGGGCGGGACTGTCTGCCCTGTCTCTCATTGCGTTCACCTCGATGCACTGGAACTCGGCGCGCAGTGCCTCGCGCACCTGGCTGGCGGTATGGCCCTCGGCGAACAAGTGGCCGATACGGACCAGGACCGTGCCGGCCTGCGGCGCGTAGAGCACGGCCCGTCCCTCGCGCCTGTGCGGCAGGGCGTCCATGAAAAGCCTGGCATAGCGCCGCGCGGAGGTCTCGGGTATGTCGCTTCGCCGGGCCAACTCAGCCAGGGGAAGCCAGTTCTCCTCGGCCATTGTTCTCCCCATGAGATCGTGAATACTGTCGGGAAACCGCTTGAAGCGGTGGAAAGGTCCTAGCAGGAATCGGGCCGCAGTTCAAACCGTCGGGTCGGTCGGAAGGCGGTTCTGTTTCTTCCGGCTCGTTCCCCCGGCAGGGCGAGTTCGATCCAGGCTGCTCAAGGCCGCCTCCAGCGCCGCGGGATCGAAGGGCTTGGGCAGGTAGCCGTCCATGCCGGCCTCCAGCAGCCTTTCGCGGTCCCCGGCCAGGGCTTGCGCGGTCAGGGCCACGATGGGCACCCGCGGGTCCACGCCCGGTGGAGGCTCGTTACGGATGATGCGCGTGGCCTCCAGGCCGTCCATGCCCGGCATGCGCACGTCCATGAGCACCACGTCGAAACGCTCGCGGGACAGGGCCTCCACCGCCTGCCTGCCGTCGACCACGGCAAGCACATGGTGGCCCATGTTGCGCAGCAGTTCCTCGGCGACCAGTCTGTTGATGTCGTTGTCCTCGGCCACTAGGATGCGCAGGGGGAGTGCGGCTCTCGGGGCGCGCTCTTCGCGCGCGCATTCCCGCTTGTCCGTGTCCAGCCTGAATTCGGCCTCGAAGGAAAAACGGCTGCCCTTGCCGAGCGTGCTCTGCACGTCAAGCCTGCCGCCCAGCAGCTCCACCAGCTTCCTGGAGATGGACAGCCCCAGGCCGGTGCCGGCGAAACGCGCGTCATCCAATTGCCCGAAGGGCTCGAAGATGGATTGCAGCTTGTTCGCGGGGATGCCTATGCCGGAGTCGCTGACCGTGAAGCGCAGCCGCGTTCGTTCCGCGTCCTTGGGCAAGGATTCCGCCGCCTCCACATTCAGGGACACATCGCCGGCCTGCGTGAACTTGATCGCGTTGCCGATGAGGTTGACGAGCACTTGGCGCAGGTGCGCCGCGTCGCCCACAAGAGCCTCGGGCGCGGCCGGGTCGATAAGCCGGAGCAGGCGCAGCCCCTTGTCCTCGGCGGTCTGGGCCAGCAGATCCAGGGTGGGGCGCAGCAGGTCGCGCAGCCGGAAAGGCTGCTCCTTGTGCTCGACCTTGCCGGCCTCGATTCTGGAGAAGTCGAGGATATCGCCGATGATGTCCAGCAAGGCCCTTGCCGACTGCCGCGCGAGCCGCAGGTTTCGGGCCATCTCGGTCGGCGGATTTTGGCGCAGGGCGACCTCGATCATGCCCAGGATGCCGTTCATGGGCGTGCGTATTTCGTGGCTCATGGTGGCCAGGAAATCGCTCTTGGCCCTGTTGGCGGCCTCGGCGGCGGTCTTGGCGGACCGGAGTTCCTGTTCCATGCGCACCCGCTCGGTCATGTCCTCGACAAAACCCTCCACGAAGAGGGGCTGGCCATGCTTGTCCCGCACTACCCGCATGTTCATGCGCAAGGTCAGAATGCGTCCGCTTTTGTGCCTGACTTGGATTTCGGTGGCGACATTCCGCCTTCGCTCCTCAAGCAGCATACGCATTAGAGCGCCCCGTTGCTCGGGCCGGACATAAAGCTGTCGGCCTAAATCCGTCAGCTCATGTACAAGTTCCTCGGTTGAGGCGTAGCCGAGAAGCTCGGCATTGGCGGGATTGGCTTCCAGGAGACGGCCCTCGAGCGTGGAGCGGAAGATGCCGAGTGTGGAGTTCTCGAAAATGCTGCGGTATTTTTCTTCGGAGACGCGCAGGGCGTCCTCCATGCGCTTGCGCTCGGTAACGTCGAAGGCCATGCCGCCGATGAGCCTGCGACCGCCGGTGGCATGGATGGGAAAGATGTAACGAACCCAGCACCGGATGGTTCCATCCGTGAGCGGATAGTCCGCCTCCTCCCGCAAGGGTTGCCCCGCGTCCATGGCCCTGCGTGCATGTTCCATATATGAAGCTAGCTGCTGCCCAGGCGGAAATACGTCCCACGGATATTTTCCCAGATAGTCTTCCATCAGTCCGCCCAACTGCTCGATGCCGGGCCTGTTGACATACAGGTAGCGGTGTTGCTCGTCCGTGATCCAGGCCGGCGCCGGGATGGTGTCCATGAAGGCGTGGAAACGCTGCTCGCTGTCGCGCAAGGCCTCCTCCATGCGCTGGCGTTCGCTGATGTCGCGCACGGAGGCCACGATCACGGTTTCGCCGTCCAACTGGATGGCGCGGACGGTGATTTCCACGGGGAATATCGTACCGTCTTTCTTGCGATGAAAACGCATGGGGATGCGGCCCTGGATGCATCGGGTCGCTTCGGCGGTCTGCTCCGGTTCGGCCGAGACATCCACGTTGCGCATTCGGAGAAACTCTTCCGGGCTGTAGCCGTATTGGGCCACGGCCGCATCGTTGACCGCGAGGATGCGGCCGTCCCGTTGCCGCACGGCGAACAGGCAATCCGGGGCGGCCCGGAAGATGTCGCCGTATATGTCCTCGCCGTTACGCCGCGAACACAAGGCATTGCTGAAAATATGGGCGTGCATTGCCGGACGCTTGCGACGAAACGCAGCCTGTCTGGCTTTGCGGTGCAGGATCATGAGGGCTTTTCTTTCCCGCCGGGGCGATTTCACTTTGTCTGTTCCGCTCATGACGGATGACCATCCGAGCCTTGGCTTTAATGCGTTGTGCTTCGATATAATCGAAAGTTTGGGAAAATAATAGGGCATCCTTTGGTGTTGTGCGTAAAAATGATGGGTTGATTCGTCGATCAAAACAGCTTGAATGGAAGATCGGCAGTGATGATATGGACGCTGACGCGTGCATAGGCCTAGCTGTGCAGAGATCCAGCCTGATGGAGATATGCCGAACAGGCCTTGCTGGAAGAGGGATCAACGTGAGGGATAAGCGTTGTGGAGGAGTGCGTGAGAGGAAGGATGCGCAGAGAGGCAAGACGCATGCCTGCCAAGGCTGATCGATTTGCCGTCGCGGAGGCTTCCGTGGCAATTCCGGCTCCGCCGCGGCCGTTGAAGCTGTCCTGCGTTCCGGACGGAGGGCTGGAACGGGCAAGGGCACCGGCGTCCCGTGGGCTGCCGGCCGAGGGCTACGCCCGCCTGGCCGACATTTGGACGGGCTATTGCCGCCGGGACTCCGACAGACAGGCGCAACATGTGCCGGCCAGCAGCACCTGAGCGGCCTCCACTTGGCCCAGGGACAAATCCTGACCAGTTTCCAGGCGCACGCTTTCGGGCTTCAGACAGCGCATGCTTCCGCACTGCTGACAGTAAAAGTGGGCATGGCTCGGATGTAGCGGGCTTGCGCCGAGGCAGTAGCGGTCCACGCGGTCAGGGCAGGCCAGGCGGGTCAGCACGCCCTTGTGGGCAAGAAGCTCCAGAATACGGTAGGCGGTCACCCGGTTCATGCCGAAGCCGGCGTCCTCGTACAGACCGTCCAGTACCTCCCGCGCCGTCAGCGGCGAGCACGAACGCGAGAGCACGGACAACACGGCCAGCCGGTTGCGGGTGGGCGAAAGTCCCGAGCCGCGCAGCAGGGTGGGGTAGTTGCAATCGACGCACATGGCGATCTCCTTGTGAGGAGTGAGCCCGGCCGCCGTGACTGCACGGGCTCGTTCCGCTAACGCAGGGACAGTTTGAGCTTTTCGGCGACCTGAAGCAGGTTGCCGTCCCAGTTGCCGGCCAGGGGGTCGGCCACCACGACCTGGGCCTTGATCTCCTTGGCCACGACGTTGGCCGTGGTCCGCGAAAACTGCGGCTGAACGAATATGGCCCGGATGCCGTTCCTGCTGGCGAAACCGGCCAGCTTCACAAGCTCCTGGGGCTTGGGTTCCTTGCCCTCGATCTCAATGGGTATCTGCACCAGGCCGTAATCCTGGGCGAAGTAGCCCCAGGAGGGATGGAAGACGAGGAACGCCTTGCCGCGCGCGCCGGCCAGGATGGCGCGGATGCGCCCGTCCAGGGCGTCCAGCTCGCTCGTGAAGGAAGCATGGTTCGCCTCGTAGGTCGCGGCGTTGTCGGGATCGACGGCCTTGAGCCCTTCCAGGATGTTGGCCGCCTGGATCTTGACCAGCCTGGGCGAGAGCCAGATGTGCGGGTCCAGGCCGCCGTGGTCGTGCTGATCCGCATGGGCGCGGCCATGCTCCTCGTCATGCACCTCGCCATGGTCGTGGTCGTGCTCTTCCCCGTGACCATGGCCGTGCTCCTCGCCTTCCTCTTCATGGCGGTGGGCGGCCATGGGGATCTTGGCTACGCCTTTGTCCGTGGCTACCAGCAGCATGTCCGGGTTGGCGGCCTTGAACCTGGGCAGCCAAGCCTGCTCGAAGCTGTCGCCGATGGAGAAGTAGACCTTGGCGCTCTGCAGGGCGGCCAACTGCCTGGGCTTGGGCTCGTAGGTGTGCGGGCTCGCTCCCGGCATGACCATGACCGACACCTCGGCCAGGCTGCCGGCGATGCGTTCCACGAAGTGCTTCTGGGGCGCGATGCTCACGAAGACTTCGATGGGCTCGGCCTGGGCCGGAGCCGCGGCTAGGAGGACGGTCAGCAGCAGGAAGCAGGACAGAATCCGATTCATCTTTCCCTCCATGAAAAGCGGCTTGCGAATGCAACTGAGTTGCATTACCTATGCAGCCCTGCCCGTGATTGTCAATATCGGCACTCGTGTAGACCGGCTTGCCTTTCGCGCCGAAAGCTGCCAACCAGAAGAGTTCCTTGCAAACCCGTACGAGCACCCTCCCGCATGAGCATCTTTACCGACACCACTCAAATCTTCATTTCGGTGGCCATCGCCATCGTGCTGGAAGCCGCGCCTTTCCTGCTGCTCGGCTCGTTCGTCTCGGCCATCGCCGGGGAGACTTCCCTTGGCCAGCGCCTGGCCCGGGTATCCCCGCGCTCGCGCGGCGGGGGCATCCTCATGGGCCTGCTCGCGGGCCTGGCCCTGCCCACCTGCGAATGCGGCGTGGTTCCCGTGGCGCGTCGGCTGCTGCGCCAGGGGCTGCCTTCGCACACGGTCATGGCCTACATGCTGGCCGCGCCGGTCGTTAACCCCGTGGTGCTCCTGTCCACCTGGGTGGCCTTCCAGGTAGACTGGGCGAGCCTGGCTGCCAGGGTCGGCGTGGTGGCCGCGGCGGCCGCGACCGTGGGCTGGGCCGTGGCGGGCACCGCTTCGACGGCCCTGCTGCGCGGCGGCAATGCCGTTCCCGTTGGCCTGCCGCGCATGGACGAGGTGCGCGACCACGTGCATGGCCCTGATTGCGGCTGCGGCCATGACCACGGCGCGGACGGCCGCTCCCTGCCTTTGCGCCTGGCCCGGGGTACGGCCCTGGAGTTTCTGGACATGGCCAAGTTTCTCATCCTGGGAGCCCTGGCGGCCGCGGCGGTCAAGACGTTCGTGCCTTCGTCGCTGATCACGCCCGTGCAGTCCAGTCTGCCCTTGTCCGTGGCGACCATGATGGGTCTGGCCGTGCTCCTGTCGGTCTGCTCCGAGGCCGACGCCTTCGTGGCCGTGTCCTTCACCGGCTTTCCCTGGGCCTCGCAGATGGCCTTCGTGACCCTCGGGCCCATGGTGGACCTGAAGCTGCTGGCCATGTTCTACGGAGTCTTCCATCACCGCCTGGCCACGACGCTGGCGGTGGTCCCGACGCTGCTCGTCTTCGTGCTGTGCGTGGCGCTCGGCCTGCTGGCCGGGGGAGGTTCGTGGTGAGCGCGCGGAACCTCCTGACCCGCCTGTGGGCCAAGGGCGAGGCCATGCTGCTGGCCTCCGTGGGCCTGTACATGCTGGCCCTTTCCACCAGCGGCACATACTGGCTGCTGCTCAACCCCAAGTACAAGTGGGTGACCGCCGCGGGCGGCTGCGGAATCACGCTGGCCGCCTTCGCCCTGTTCATGCTGCCGGCCGCCAGGCCCGGCCTTTGGCGTGGTCTGTTCATGGCCGGGCTGGTGCTTCTGCTGGCCCTGCACGACCCGAAAATGACCGTGGCTCCCCTGGGCATGGACAGGGACGGCGCTTTCCTGGCGTATCCTTCCCAGTCCGGCCCAGGAAGCCAGGGCCCGTTCGTTCAGGGCCGCGACCGGAAGGCTCCGGAACCGTCCAGGATCGAGCTGGACGGCCGGGAATACGTGCGCATCAATGCCGTGGAGTTGTATTTCGAGGCGGTCGAGGCCAACCCGGCCAAGCTGGCCCTGGGCTATGTGACCAGGGGCATGGTGGCCCGCACGCCGGAGCTGGACGCCCGCGGCGAGGTCGGCCTCGTGCGCGTGGCCGTGAACTGCTGCCTGGCCGACGCCGTGGGCCTGGGCCTGCGGGTCAAGGTCGACGACCCCACCCGCTACAAGACCGGCCAGTGGCTCAAGGTCCATGGCCGGCTCGCGCCGCAGCCCTCCAAGAACAAGCTCCAGGCGCCGCAGCTCGCCGGAGTGTTCATCACGGCCCTGGCCGAAGGCTTTGTCCTCCAGGCCGAGGGCGTGGAAGCCGTGGAGCAGGACTTGCCCTACGTCTTCGATGTGCGCGACAGTGAGCCCTATGCCTACTGAACGATTCCCGACCGCGCCGCACTCAGCGCGCCATCCGGAGCGAGCATGACGCCCGACGCCGCGTTTCCCCTGATCGCCGCGCTCCTGGGCCTGGTCCTGGGCAGCTTCTACAATGTGTGCATCGTCCGCTACGACAGCGGCCTGTCCATCCAGCGGCCCAGGTCCCACTGCCCGCGCTGCGGGCGCACGCTGGGGCCGCTGGAGCTTGTGCCGGTGCTCAGCTGGGTGCTGCTGCGCGGCCGCTGCAAGGGCTGCGGAGAGCGCATCAGCCTCAGGTATCCCCTGGTGGAGCTGCTGTCGGGGCTGTGGGCGCTGCTGCTGGCGATCCAGTTCGGCCCGAGCTGGTACTGGCTGGGGCACATGGTCCTGGGCGGCATGCTGCTGGTGGCCTCGGGCATCGACCTCGACTACTTCATCCTCCCGGACAGGCTGACCCTGGGAGGCTTTCCCCTGGCCCTGGGTTTCGCGGCCCTGCGGCCCGACCTGGCCCTGAGCGACGCGGCCTGGGGCGCGGTGGCCGGGGCCGGCGCGTTCAAGCTCATCCAGCTCGGCTACAAGGCCCTGCGCGGGGTTGACGGCCTGGGCACGGGCGACGTGAAACTCATGCTGCTCATAGGCGCCTGGCTCGGCTGGCAGCTCGTGCCCATGGCCGTGCTGGCAGGCTCCGTGGCCGCGCTGCCCGTGGGCATCGTGTACACGCTGCGCGCCAAACGCACGGGGCGGCCCGCCATAGTGCCTTATGGCCCCTTCCTCAGTCTGGGGGCCATGGTCTGCGTGCTGTACGGCCGGGAGCTGCTGGCGCTGTTGACGCCCTGATGTTCGCGATCTGACGGAAATAAAAGGAGAGGTGTCGAGTCGGCAAGGGACGTCGCCGGCCGGAGGCGGCTGGCAAGGGCTAGGCTGGGATATGTCGCCGAGCCACGTCTCGCCGGGAGACAGGCCGGAATAGGCTCAAGGCGGGAAACCGGGGCCGAAACGGCCCATGCGCGAGCGTGTCCGCGGCGCGCCCTGCCGCGTCACGACGGCGGGAGGCGCTTCAGGCCGTGTTGCCCATGCTGCGCGGTGAGTCTGCATCGCTGAACATGGCTGACCTGGGCGGCTCCACCAGGCGCAGCCCGTCGAAAATGCTGGCCGCGTTGAGGGGCAGGGCCTGCCTGCGCAGGAGATGGCCGTCCCGGAAGTAGACCATGAGCCGCTCGGATTCCCGCACGACCATGCCTTCCAGTCCCAGGAACCTGCTGCCGCGCGTGCGCAGGGTCTTGCGCCGTTCCGACAGCGACCTGCTGTGCGCGAAGTACGTCTTGCGGGGCGCTATCCGCCGGAGCTGCTCCTCATCCATGTTCAACGCCTCGGCCAACTGGCCGAAATCGGGACGTCGCCCTGTCTGGCAGGCGTAGAGGTCCGAGGCCTCCAGCATGTCGTGCAGGGTCTCCACGGGCCAGGGTATATGCACACGGCCGGCGGCCAGCGAAGCCACCTCAACACCCATGGCCTTCACGAAGGAATTGAAACGGGCCAGATACGCTTTTTGCACACCTAGGCGCATGGAAATTTCGCACAAGGTGGGCACCTTGCCGTTCTTGCGGTAGTGATCGCAGATGAAGACGTAGATATCCCTGTAGTTTACCATGTTTGTCCCCTGCCGCTCGGATCGAGATGGTGTCTTGTTCATATTCACCTCCGCCCTGATCAATGCAGAGGGAATACCAAGTCGCCGCGGAGGTGAACGGAAGGTACGCGGCTTGTCGCATGGTGGTGCAATGCAGTCGATCCGGCGGGACGCGATGGTGCATGCGGATCCGCCGCATGAAGGCGCCGGTGAAGACGAAAAGGCCCGCGGACGATGTCTTCCGCAGGCCTTCCGCATACAGCGAGACTTCAGCGGTCTTTGAACGGGATCAGGCGATGTTCTCGGACTGCTGCATCTTGCGCGCGCATTTTTCGAAGTGCAAGCCCTGGATGGCCAGATCAATGGCGGTGGGCAACGATCTGAAGCGCGTGAAACCGGTCCTGACGATAAGACGCCAATAATGCCTCCTGGCGCGCGAGCGCATGCCGATGAGCCACAGGCTGCGCACGAACGCCGCCATGTCCGACATTGTCGGGCGGCCGCGGGCGGTGGGCTTGTACTTGCTCAGGAACATGTTGATGCGCTTGTAATACACATTGGGGCTGTACAGGGAGCTCACGAGCTCCCTGTAGCCCTGCATGAGCGTGTCCGCGCCCATCTTGGGGATGAAGTTGAGCGAGCCGTCGGTGTTCTCGCCGCTCGTGTCGCAGAGCAGCCGGTTCTCGGCCTTGAGCCTGTGCCACAGGCGCGTGCCGGGCAGGGCCGTGAGCACGCCGACCATGGCCGTGACCACGCCGACCTTCTGAATGAATTCCTTCTGGATATCGAAAATTTTGTCCGTGTCGCTGTCGAAACCCACGATGAAGCCGGCCATGACCTGCATGCCGTGGGCATGGATTGCGTCCACGGCCGTGGACAGGTCCAGGACGGTGTTCTGGTGCTTGCTGCATTCCTTGAGACTTTCGGGCGAAGGGCTCTCGATGCCCAGGAAGACCTTGTGGAAGTTGGCCATGCTCATGAGCGTCATGAGCTGTTCGTCCTGGGCCAGGTTCAGGCTGGCCTCGGTGAGGAACTTGAAGGGGTAGCGGTGCTGCTTCTGCCAGGCAATGAGCGCGCGCAGGAGTTCCTTGACCTTGTCCTTGTTGCCGATGAAGTTGTCGTCCACGATGAACACGGACCCGCGCCAGCCCGCGGCCTTGAGCGAGGTCAGTTCGCGGAGCATCTGTTTCGGCGTCTTCGTGCGCGGCACCCGGCCGTTCATGACGATGATGTCGCAGAACTCGCAGTTGAAGGGGCAGCCGCGCGAGAACTGCACGGACATGGTCGCGTAGTTCTTGAGCCTGATGAGCGACCACAAGGGCGCGGGAGTGCGGGTGATGTCCGGCTTCTCCTCCGAGGTGTAGAGGGGCTTTGGCTCGCCCACGGCCAGGTCGCGGAGAAACATGGGCAGCGTGATCTCGGCCTCGTTGAGCACCAGATGGTCCACGCCGGGGAATATCTGCGGCGAGGAGGTGAAGGCCGGACCGCCGGCCACGATGCGTTTGCCCGCTTCCCTGCAGCGCCGGATGACCTCTTGTGCGCTCTCCTTCTGCACGAGCATGGCGCTGATGAAGACCATGTCGGCCCAGGCGATGTGCTCGTCCGTGAGTTCCTCCACGTTGAGATCGACGAGGCGCTTGTCCCAGCCGCCAGGCAGCATGGCCGCCACAGTCAACAGGCCGAGCGGCGGGAAGGCGGCTTTCCTGGAGACGAAGCGCAAGACATGCTTGAAACTCCAAAAGGTGTCCGGATAGCTGGGATTTACGAGCAGGATGTTCATGGCCGTCCTCTTGGTTCATGTTCTGCTTAGCCTACATAGATGGAAAGACGGATGAATGAAAGCCTCGTGGTTGATATTTTACTGTTCAAAGCATGAGGAGCCGGATCACCCCGGCATGTCTCATCCTTCTCCGTTCCATTCCGCACCCTTTCGCAAGCTGACAGGCGGCGGGCATCCGCAGGTTTCTGCCGCCCGCGCGTATCCAAACGGAAGCGGCCATCCGCTTCGATCATGTTCGAAACGGATGGCCGCCAAGGGCGCGGACTGAACGCCTACAGTCTTCGGCCGGAAGCGGAGGCCTGCGCACATGCGCGTGGAAATCCTATCGGCGTAAGTTCGCGTTGTGAGCCTTTGCTATCGATAATGCCCTCCAAGCCATGCGTCGGCATGGCTTGCCGCCAGCTTCGGAGCAGGCGCGATTCACGTGCGCCGTCAATGCCGGAGCGGGCGTTCAAAAGCATTCTGCTTCGGTGTGGCTACTTGCGCAGCAGCTTGAAGGCCATGAAGGCTGCGACGGCCACCAGCAGGACGATGGGCAGTGCGTATTCCATTGACGATTCTCCTTGTCTTCGGCTGGTCAGGCCGAGACGGTTGATGCCGTCACAGGGACGGCCATCGGCCTCCGCGAATCAAACGCAATGCAGCGACATGCCGCCGTGGCGGCGGGTGCGCTGATGAAACCTTGCTTTGGGCGGGCTGGCTTCAGGGAATCGGGACAGGGCTAAGAGTAGGGCGTTTCCGCCGCGCGGTAGCTGAAGAAGTGCAGCAGGATGCGTCGGTTGCTCGCCTTCAATAGTGAATCGCTGTCTTCCATGGGGATCGCTCCCGACAAATTGAAAAGCATATTAGTTAGGTAAACAATGAACCTGGCCGCAAAACTAGTCAAGCCGAGGCGCGGGCAATCTGAATCCCGCAGGCGGCCAGGCGGGCGCGCGGCGGAACCACCCGGCGGCGGTGACATGCCTGGCGGCAGGCCGAGGTTTTGCGGCGGCTGCCGGAACAGGCCGAAACACGCGTCCGGTGCAGGACTCGGGGGCATGGCCGGTCGGACCCTGGGGGACATGGTTGTAAGTCATCGACTTACTTTATTTTTAGCTGAAAAATAATACTGTTTCCGTCGTGACCGGTCCGGTAATCGCCGTGGTGTGCATTTGCTCTAGCTGATTATGAAGCAAGGAATGCATGGGGAACCGCCAGCGGCCGTGGAGTAGGTTTGGTGAACGGTTCGCCGGAGGCAACGATCAGCCAAGGAGACTTATGGTGGAATAAGTATGTAAGAATGCTCACGAAACGCATGTTCCTCGCTGTGAGGCGATGATCGTTCGATAGCACTTTTCTCCATGGCGCCGGACACTCATCCTCATCCAGATTCGCCCCTTCGCTCCGCCTGCTGCCACACGCGTTTAAGGGTTGTTTGAAAGCCGACCGCAACAGCGGCTCGGCTTGGCGACCTGATTGCCGTTCCCCACGAAAGGATACCCCTGGCCGCGCGGCTGGGCGCAACCATGCCGTCGCGCCACGGGCCGTGCCGCCCGCTCGGGCGGAAAGGAGAGAGACATGTCACTGCCGGCCACGAACAGCCACCTGCCGATGCGCTTTCTCGTCATTGCCCTGATGCTCTTGGCCTGCGCGAGGGTGACGGAAGTCCGGGCCGGAGAGCCGGAATCGGGTTCGGGAGCTGCGGGGACGCTCATTTCGCCCGCCGGGACGCCCAGGCGCATCACGGTCGACCTGGGCGACCGGGGACCCCAGGCCTATCCCGAGCGCCACCGGACTGCGCCCGACAGAGGGGCAGATCTGGCCGCGGCCATGGAGTTCCTGTTTTCCCATGAGCATATCCTCGGTTTGCAGGACCCGGCCAAGGAACTCGCGCTCAAGGCCTACACGACCGACGAACTGGGCCGCCGCCAGCTCAGGTTCGCCCAGCGCTACAAGGGGCTGCCGGTCTGGCCGGCCGAGATCCTGGTGCATGTGGACCCGTCGGGCCGCGTCGATCTCATGGAAGGCGCGTACGTTCCGACTCCGCTGGGGCTGCGCACGACGCCGCTCGTGAATGCCGACGCCGCCGAAAGCAAGGCCCGCGAAGTCCTGGCCAAGCTGGCGGGCGGAATCGTCCCGGCGCGTCTGGAGGGCGAGCCGGAACTTATCGTGCACATGGGCCGCGGCCCGCAGCCCCGCTTGGCCTGGAAGGTGATCCTGAACCGCTCCGTGGCCTCGCGCTGGCTGGTGGTCGTGGACGCCACGACGCGCCAGGCCCTGCTGGCCTACGACACGGTCATGGAGGAGAACCACCCCGGCTCGGGCCGGGACCTGCTGGGCGAGACCGTGCCCCTCGACGTGTGGGAGGACGAAGGGCGCTACTACCTTCTGGACACGAGCAAGCCCATGTTCCGGTCCATCGAGGAGTACATGCAAATCGGGACCATCCCGGTGCATGACTTCGCGAGGCAGGATCCGCTCCTGGGCTTCAACCCCCGCCTGGTGGAGTCCGCAAGCCCCGACACCGACTGGCTGCCGGACGGCGTGAGCGCGGCCTACAACTTGTCCGAGGCTTACGATTATTATTACGAGATCCACGGCCGGGATTCCCTCGATGATCAGTGCATGTCCGTGCGGGCATATGTGCGCGTGGGCGGCTCGATCCTCAGCAACGCCTGCTGGAATCCCGGCTTGAAGTCGTTTTTCTTCGGCGCGGGGCAACGGGCCGTGGCGGGCCTGGACGTGGTCGCCCACGAGTTCACGCACGGCGTGGTCGATTACGCGTCGGACCTGCTGTACTACGGGGAGTCCGGAGCCCTGCAGGAGGCCTGGGCGGACATTTTCGGGTGCGCCGTGGAAGCCAGGACCATGGGCGCCACGGACTGGGTCGGCGGCAGCGTCTTCCCGGAAAAGGATCAGCGCAGCCTGGCCGAGCCCGCCTCCAGGGACATTCTGCCCGGAAGGCCCTACCCGGCCCATGTGAGCGAGATGGTCACCCCGGACGATCCGCTCCTTGGCGAGTATTACGCGGCGGACAATGGAGCCGTGCACTGGAACTGCACGGTCGTCTCGCACGCGTTCTACCTGCTGGCCGAAGGTCGGGAAGACTCCATCGGCATCGAGGACGCGGAGAGGATCTTCTACCGCGCCGTGACCAGACACATCCTGCCGGCCTCGCGCTTCCTGGACGCCCGCCTGGCCTGCCTGGCCTCGGCCGAGGAGATCTTCGGCACCGGCTCGGCCCAAGCGCGCGCCATGGAAGCGGCCTTCGACGCCGTGGGCATAGTCGAGCCGCAACCCTCGCCGCCGTCGGATTTCTCGGATGATGCCATGATCTTTCTTCTCGTCACGCAACAGGGACAGGACGCCGTCTGGTCCCTCGGCCGCCTTGATCCGGCCAGGGGCGATGACCCCCAAGGCGAGCGCATTTCCCGGACCCCGGCGGCCCTGGTCCCTCCGGCGGTGAGCAATGACGGTTCGCTGGCGGCCTTCGTGAGCACGGACCATGACGCCTGCACGGTCGACATGGACAGCCTGGAGGAAAGCTGCCTTGGCCTGGAAGACAGGGTGGCCGGCATCGCCCTGTCACCGGACGGCAGCCTGCTGGCCTATGTGCCCCTGACCGATGACGGGGAACCGGCCGATCACTACGTGCTGCGCGATCTGGCGACCGGCGGGGAGAACCCGGTCGCATACGTCGATGCAAACGGGAACAGTGTATTCCTTGCCGTGAATTCGATCGATTTCGCGCACGAGGGTCTGACCCTGGCTTTCGATGCCCTGGTGCCGGTGGAGCAGGAGGACGGGACGGTGAGCGTCGCTTGGGTCGTATTGGTTCATGATTTTGAGGCCCAGCAGGCGTTCCAGTACTTCATGGAACCGGATACGCCCTTGGCCAGCCCGGCCATGGGCAATCGGAACCGGGAGTACATCAGCCTGGAAGCCCTGACCGGGCTGGATGGGTTGGAAGCCGTGTCCCTGGTGTCCGTCGGGGACCTGTCGCTGCTGAATTTCGCCCCTGTTTCGCAGGCCGCGCCGCTTGCCGCGCCCGGCTTCAACGGCGACGACAGCGCCGTGCTGTACAGCGCCCCGGATCCGGCGACGCAGTCGCCCGCCATCTGGAGGGTACCCATGGACATGTCCGGCCTGCAGACTCTCGGCGATTCTGAACTGGTGCTGGCCAATGCCCTCTATGCCGAGGCCTATGCCTCCGGCGACGCGGACGGCGGCGTGCGGCCGGGAGCCGATGGAGGCTGGTCGCGGCTTGCGCAAGAGCCGATGCGTCTGGACATGCGGAGCGTGGACTTGCGCAGCTTCAAATTGATTGACCGGTAGACGGGCGGCGCAAGGGGGTGACGGTACGCGATGACGCCGGGCAACCGGCATGCAGGGCCTGCCGCGCAGCCACGCGCGGACGGTCCGGGAGGGGGAGGAACCAGGCGGATGCGGCCGGCCGTCCGGTACGGCGAGCCGTTCGAATAGGCGCCGATTGGTTCTTTCAACCTCAACACGCAACGGAGGAAAGGCCATGCGGAAACTGAAAGGCAGTGGAACGGTCACAGGCGGGATCACGCGCATCATGTTGCTGGCGCTGGGATTGCTGCTCTGGCAGACCCAGGCCATGGCCCAGGTCGACTCGTTCCTGAACGCCGAGGACATCAAGGCGTCCGTGCCTTCCACGCTCGAGCGGACCCTGGCGGCCAAGGCCAGGCAGGGTCCCCCCCCAGACGATGACGACGTGCCGGTCGAAACCGCTTTCGTCTTTCTTTTCGCGGACGTGCCTGAATCCTCCGATGACTCGGACGATTCGGATTCCGCGTCCGGAAGCGGGTCGGGCGGGTCCGGCCTCCGGCAGGAGCAGGAGGTGCTCTGGTACGTTGGGCTGATCGATCCCGTGCTCAGCGAGGACGGCCGGCCCATGCAGGTCTCGGAGACGCCCGCCGCGATCGTGCCCCCGGCGGTGACCGCCGACGGCTCTCTGGTGGCCTTCGTGCGCGCCGAGGACGACCTGATCTGCCTCGTGGACATGCAGACCGGCGAAGAGACGTGCGATGACGATACCCCCGCGGACAACGGCGCGGATGACGACGCCGAGGACGGCGGGACGGCCGGTGGTGGATCGGCCGGTGGCGGATCCGCGCGCCAGGCCGCTTCTCCCACCGGGACGATCGACGTGGCGCTCTCTCCGGACGGCAGCCTTCTGGCCTATGTGCCGCTGTCGACCGGCAACACGCCGACAACCTATTTCGTGGTCCGCGACATCGAGACAGGCGAGGAGTTCCCCGTAGAGTTCCTGGACGACTCAGGCCAGCCCGTCCTGCAGGACTTCGACACGGTCGATTTTTCGGAAAGCGGAATGGAGTTCGTCTTTGACGCGATGGCTCCCTTTGCGGATGAAAACGGGGAGACGATGATTCTGCGGGCGATCTTCGTATGGGATCTGGAGTCGGGCGAAATAATCGGCTGGGGCAGTGATGAGGTGGAACTTCGGCGTCCCGCCTTCGGCCATGCAAGCGACGATTATCTCGTCTTCGAGGCCGTGAGCGGCGAAGAAGAAGAGGAGATGACCACGGGGCTGATCGTCGCCGACCTCAGTCAGGATGAAATAGCCTTCGGCGGCATGATCATGAGTCTGCCGCCTGCCTGGCCCGGCTTCGGCGCGGACGACATGTCGCTCTATTTCCTCGCGCCCATTCAGGATGCCGAAACCGGAGTCGGCATCGCCAGCATCCCGGTGGACCTGACGGTCCTGGAGCCGGCCGGCGATCCCGAGCTGGTCATGATGGACGCCATCTTCGGCGATGCCTATGCCGCCGGAGGCGCGGCAGACGATGACGACAACGGCACCGACGATGACAATGGCGATGATTCCAACGGCGATGACACGGGTGACGATGACACGGGCGGAGGCGGTGGCGCGTTCCCCTTCTAGCCGGGGGGCCGAAAGGCCCGCACGGGCTGCGCCCATTCCACAGGCAACAGTTCGAGGACGTGAAAGGGCCCCGCTCGCGGCGGGGCCCTGATGCATTGCTCGGCGCGATTCGCCGCGCCGCTCCCGGCGCGGAGCCTGGTTCGGGCGCTAGGACTGTATGGTCAGCCTGCCGTCTTCCATTACGGCCACGGTGCGGGCCAGCCTGGCGTAGGCCGGCTCGTGGGTGACCAGCACGACGGCCGGTCCGTCGGCGTTGAGTCCGGCCAGCAGATCCATGATGCCCTGGCCCGTGGACTTGTCCAGGCTTCCTGTGGGCTCGTCGGCGAAGAGCATCGCCGGGCCCGTGACCAGGGCCCGGGCGATGGCCACGCGCTGCTGCTCGCCTCCCGAGAGCTGTCCCGGCAGGCGTCCGCCCTTGTCGGCCAGTCCCACGCGCCCCAGGCAATCGCGGGCCCTGGCGGTTTCTTCGCGGCCTACGGGCCGCAAGCCGTGCATGAAGGGCAGCAGGACGTTCTCCAGGGCCGTGAGATAGGGCATGAGGTGGTGCTGCTGGAAGACCACGGAGAAGTCCTTGCGCCGCAAGTCATTGATGACGCTTTCGGAGGCTCGGCCGATGGCCCGGCCGTGCCAGGCCAGGGTCCCGGAATCGGGCCGCAGCAGGGTGGACAGGACGCTCAGCAGGGTCGATTTGCCCGAACCCGAGCGGCCCACGATGGCCACGAAACCGCCCGGCTCGATGTCCAGGCTCACGTTGCGCAGCACGGGCGTTTCCACGCCCTGCGAACGATAGCTTTTGCAGATGTCGCGTGCGGTCAGCATGCGGTTGTCTCCTTGCCTTCCTACACGAGGCTGAAGGCTTCGCTGGGTTCAATGCGCGCGGCTTTCCAGGCCGGCAGGGCCGAGGACAGGCCGGTCAGCAGGCCGACCATGGCCAGGGTCAGGGCCAGGTGCGCGAAGCTGAACGGCCAGACAACGGTTTCGGCCACGTCCAGGGCGCGCAGCACCTCCAGGCTGGCCTGGCACCCGGCCAGATAGCCGACCACGGCGGCCGCGACGCCGAGCAGCAGGGCCTCGAAGCTGAAGGCCGCGAACACTCCGGCGCGCGAGAAGCCCAGGGCGCGCATGAGGCCGATTTCCTTGCGGCGCTCGCCCACGGAGGCATACAGCGACAGGGCGATCATGGCGCAGGCCGTGAGCAGGATGACCAGTCCCACGATCCAGGCCAGGGTGCTCACGAAGTCGATGGAGTACATGCGCTGACCCACGACCTGGCTCAGGGCCTTGACGTCCACGCCGGGCAGGGCCTGGCGCAGCTCGGCCACGATTTCGTCGATGGGGCAGCCGGCGCACAGGGCCGCGATCTCCACCAGGTTGACCTGGCCCAGGCGGCCCGTGGCGGCCTGCAGCGCGGTCAGGTCGGCGAAGAGCACCTCGTCGTCCTCGGCGCCGGTCTCGGCCAGCACGCCGGACACGCGGAACTCCCGGCCGCCGATCTCCACCGCCGAACCGGGCGCAAGGCCCATGTTGCTTGCGGCGCGACTGCCGGCCAGCAGCTCGTTTTCCGCCTTGGGAAAGGCGTGCTCTGTCCGCCAGTGGGCCTTGAGGGCCAGTTCGTCCTGCATGCGCACGCCGATGACGCCCACGGCGCGATCGTCGACGTGGGCCAGGGCCACGAGCTTGGGCGAGATGGCGCTCAGCCGGTCGTGCATGTGGATGGAGCGGATGCGCCGCTCGGTGTCGGCCTGCTCCAGGTGGCGCACGTCATAGGACAGGCTGCCGAGTTGCACGCCGCCGTAGCTCAGGGCCAGGGTGTCGGCCTCGGGAAAGACCACGATGTTGGCCCCGTAGCGGGCCAGTTTGCGCTCGAAGCTTTCGCCCACGGCCTCGGCCACGTAGTGCAGGGCCACCACGGCCGTGACGCCCACGGAGAAGACGCTCACCAGCAGCAGGGTGCGCAGGAGCTTGCGGCGCGTGTTGCGCAGGGGGATGGTCAGCAGGTTCACGGCCGCTCCTAGAAGTACTTGCTGCCCTGGCGCAGGTCCTCGGCGCGCAGGACGATCTTGTCGCCGACGACGGAGCGCTCGAGCGGGGCGGGGTTGCAGCCGCCGCGCACCTCGTTGATGCGCGAGGCGTGGAAGCGCTGTCCGCAGTTGTTGCAGACCATGTACTCGCCGTTCTGGGAGTAGCCCTTCTTCTCCTGGTAGCACACGTCGCAGGCGTCGAAGGCCGCGCGGGCCACGCCGTCGGGCGTCTTGAGCAGGAAGAAGCGCACGGGCTTGCCGTCGATGTCCACGCTGTAATGGAGGGCCTTGCCGCCGTCGAGCTCGGCGAGCGGCACGCTGATGTCGCCGTCGGCCACGCTCAGCGATTGCGAACCCGAGGAGCAGGCCGCCAGCACCAGGGCGGACAGGACCAAAAGGGCTATGCGCATTTGAAATCCTTGGTTGTAAGAGTGGATCGCATGTCTGGATTAATTGTCTACTAAATTGGTATGCAAATAGGAAGCGTCAAGGGCAGGGTGGAGCCATACCGCGAGAGGATCGGCGAAAGTCGTATCGGCTGCGGTTTTGTCGGAGACGTTTCCGCTCTGCTGGAAAGGGGCTGGCCGGGACATTTGCTTTAGAAAATGCCCGGCAAGCCATGCGTCGGCATGGCCTGACGCCGCGTAGCGCGGGCGCGATTCACTCGGCCGTCAACGCCGCGGCGGGCGTCTCAAAAGCAATCAGTTCCAGGGGGGGCGCCCCCGTATCCCGCGCGGAAGCGGACGGCCTCAGCCCCCGATCTCGGCCAGCAGCCGCGCCCAGGGATTGCCGTCTGCGGCCGGCAGCTCCCAAACCTTGCGGTGCAACTCGGCCAGCCGCTGCGGATCGTAGAGCAATTCCTTGCGTTCCCTGGTGCTCAGGCCGTCGGGGCCGTGTTGCAAGGCCTTGGCGAGCAGTGCGTCGCGCCTGGCCGCCACCTTCGGAGACATGCGCCGGGGGCCGCGCAGCAGGGCCAGATGCAGGTCCAGGGCCTCGGGGTCGAGCACCACGCGGGCGAAGCCGTTTACGCGATGGGCCGGTTCCGACAGGCGGGTGCGGGTCAGGCGTTCCCTATACGTTTCCACTGCGGAGATGTGGGCCGGCGGAGCCGATTCGTCGGGCGTAAGGAACAGTCCCATGCGCCTGGCTCCCAACCCTGCCGAGCGCCGTCCGGTGAGCACGGACAGGGGAACGGACAGCACCAGGGATAGGATGATGGGGCTGATCCACAGCAGGAAGAGCGGGTTGTACAGCGCCAGGGCCAGCCCCCAGAGCAGGGCCAGCAGGCTGGACAGGCCGTGGAAGCGCACGGCCTCGGCCCAGGTCGTGCCACGGTCGTCGCGGGTCTGGCCGCCCCAGCCTACCTGCCGGCCCAGCAGGGTCATGAACACGAAACGGCTGTGGAAGAGCATGCGCACCGGCGCGAGCAGCGTGGACAGAAGCACCTCGGCCGCGATGCTTGCCGTCAGCCTGGGCAGGCCGCCGAACAGCCGGGCCTCGCCGCGCAGCGTCACGAGCAGCAGGGCCAGGAGCTTGGGCAGGAAGAGGATGACTCCGGTGCCGGCCAGCAGCAGCAAGGCCCACAAGGGATCCCATACGGGCCAGTCCGGGAAGAGCGAATGCGTATCGCCGAAGTAGACGGGCTCCAGCACGGACTGGGCGATGGCCTCCATCGTGGACAGGACCAGGAACACGAACCACAGCAGGGCCGAGCCGTAGGACATGATGCCGTTGAGGAACAGGGCGCGATGCGCCGGGAATATGCCGCGGGTGAAGACTAGGCGCAGATGCTGCAGGTTGCCCACGCACCAGCGCCTGTCGCGCTTGAGTTCGTCCAGCAGCGTGGGCGGAAGCTCCTCGTGGCTGCCGGGCAGGTCGTAGGCCAGCCACACGGACCAGCCCGCGCGGCGCATGAGCGCGGCCTCCACGAAGTCGTGGCTCAGGATGTCCCCGCCCAGCGGCGGCTTGCCCGGCAGCTTGGGCAGGGCGCAGTGGCGCATGAAGGGCCGCACGCGAATGAGGGCGTTATGGCCCCAGAAGGGCGCGTCGCCGAGTTGCCAGCAGTGCAGACCGGCGGCGAAGAGCGGGCCGTAGAGTTTGCCGGCGAACTGGGCCGCGCGGGCGATGAGCGTCTCGCGTCCGAAGGCCGTGGGCGCGCTTTGCAGGATGCCCACGTTGCGCCGACGCTCCATGATGGCGACCATGCGCACCAAGGTCCGGCCGCTCATGACGCTGTCGGCGTCGAACACGGCCATATAGGTGTAGCGTCGGCCGAAGCGTCGGCAGAAGTCGGCCACGTTGCCGCTCTTGCGCTTCTGGTTCACCCGCCGGCGGCGATAGAAGACTCGGCCGTGGCCGTCGAGCATGTCGCAGACGCGCCGCCAGGCAAGCTCCTCCTCCGCCCAGGCGTCGGGGTCGGCCGTGTCGCTCAGGATGTGGAAATCGAAGGCAGCGAGGCGGCCGGTGCGCTCCAGGGAGCGGTATGTGGCGGCGAGTCCGGCCAGCACCCGGTCCATGTCCTCGTTGCAGACCGGGAAGAGTATGGCCGTGCGCACGTCGGGCCGCTCCGCGTCGTCGCGTTCGCGAACGTTGGTCACGGCATAGCGGTCGAAGCCGCGCAGGAGGACGAGGAAGCCGGCCAGGCTGGTCCAGAAGCCGATGGATATCCAGGCGAAGAGCACGGCGTAGACCACGGCCAGGGCGGCCTCCAGGGGCGTTCCGCCCCCGCGCGGCAGCAGCGAGGCCATGGTCGGGCCGGCCACGAGAGTGGGCGTCAGCACCAGCAGGAGCAGAATCAGCCTGCGGCGCTGGGCCACCTTGCCCCACGGCTCGTTGAGGAACTCGCGCTGGAGGACGGCCTTGCGCACGATCATGACAGCTCCAGGGCCAAAAGATGCAGAAGAACGAGCACGGCCAGCAGCAGGGGCAGGACCACGCGGGGCTTGAGCACGGACAGGCGGTCCGCCAGGCGGACATAGCCCTGGGCCAGGCGGGCGGCCTGGGTCAGCCACGGGCGGCGGTCCATCTCCTCGGGAACCATGTGTCCGCGCAGCAGGGGCAGGCACGGCGGAGCGGCCTCGCGCGAGGGCTCGGCCCGAGCCCCGGTTTGGCGCAGGCGTTCGCGCAGCAGGCTCATGGCCCGCGCCGGGGTCCGCTCATCGGCCGGCAGACCGGCGGACAGGCCGCGCAGGACCTCGAGGGCCAATTCCAGGCGGCGTTCCTCGGTCATGGGCAGCAGGCGCAGGTACGCCAGCACCCTGCGGCCGGCTGCCTCGGCCGCGGGAGCTGAAGGGAGAGCCGCGTTCCAGTCCCCGTCGGGGCGTCCGTGCGGCTCGTTTCGCTGGTCCATGGTTCTCCAGGTGGTCATATGGGGCGGGAAATCGCCCCTGGCGCGGCGGCTCGTCCGAGC
>JAEYOJ010000098.1 GCA_023411815.1 Pseudomonadota bacterium
TTGCCCCTTGTTATTGGCCCGGCTCTGTTCAGGACAGAGGGGGCGCTGCCCCTCTGCATAAATTTGTGAAACTGATCTATCCGCAGGACGTGCAGCCGCTGCAGCCTCCGCCGCCAAGCTCCATATCGGACCTGACAACGAAGCCCATGGGCGACATGTCCACCGTCACGGGCGCGGCTTGCTTGAGCAGTTCCTTCTCCATGACGAACTTGTAACCGCCGTCTTCCATGACCTCGTCGCCATCCGCAGGCTCGTCGAGAGCCAGGGCGAAGCGCGGTCCGCCGCAGCCTTGAGCGACGTAGATGCGTATGGGCGAGACAGTCTTGCCCTTGAAATGGTTGTCGATCTGCTCCTTCGCAGCCGCCGTGAGAGTAATCATTTTACCTCCATGCCTTTAGCCTGACAGACGGTTGAAAAAGACGACCTGGCTTTTTCCAACTCCGCAATGCTTGAGCGAAGCTCAAGCATTGCTTGCGGATGCGGCGCATCCGGCGGGCCATTCTGGCCGCACAGTCTGTCTTTCAACAGACTGCTACGAGGCTGTCTCAGCTAAGTAAAATGGTCGCGCATTTTCGAAATGGCCGCCAAAGCAGCCACTCGGGGCCTAAACCGATGTTTATATCGATACGGGCAATAGTTGAAATTAAAATATATGATAAGAAACGGCTTCAAGACCGTGAAAGAAGTGATCCTTAGCGCATGTGCCAGCCATTATCTCTTGAGGCCTCAGCCCGCGCCGGTGGTGGCAGACCAAAACTCATCATCCCAAACCATCGAACTGGTTGACGTTTCTGCGTAAACTATTTCGATGTAGTAAATACGGGGGCGGCCGGGGGAGCCGTTGCTTCCCCGGCCGCTGGAGGCATCCTATTTCCCGCAGTCGCTACAGCCGCCCGGCTTGTCCTGCTCCTTGCCGCCTTCCTCGCCCGCTTTGGCGAATTTCAACATTGTTTCCACCAATTCCTTGAGCTTGGCGTCGGCCTTGCCGAAGACCGTGTCCTCGGGGAAGGTGAAGTCCTCGCGCTGCTCGCCCGCGGGCATGCCGGTGAGTATCTCGACGCCCTGGGCGATGGTTTTGACCGGCCAGAGGTGGAACTTGCCTTCCCGGATGGCCTGGGCCACGTCCTTGCGCAGCATGAGGTCCTGGACGTTGGAGTGGGGTATCATGACGCCCTGCGCGCCGGTCAGGCCCTTGCTTTTGCACACGTCGTAGAATCCCTCGACCTTCTCGTTGACACCGCCGATGGGCTGCACCTCGCCCTTCTGGTTCACGGAGCCGGTCACGGCGATGTCCTGGCGCAGGGGCACGCCCGACAGGCTGGACAGGATGGCGTACATCTCCGTGGACGAGGCCGAGTCGCCTTCGATGCCCGAATAGGACTGCTCGAAGGCTATGGACGCGCTCACGGACAGGGGCTTGTTCTGGGCGAAAACGCGGCGCAGGTAGCCCGACAGGATGTATACGCCCTTGTTGTGGATGGGCCCGGACATCTGGGCCTCGCGCTCGATGTTGATGACCCCTTCGCGGCCCAGGGCCGTATTGGCCGTGATGCGCGCGGGCCGACCGAAGGCCAGGTCGCCCAGGGAGTAGACTGACAGGCCGTTGACCTGGCCCACCACCGCGCCGGTGGTGGAGATCATGATGCTGTCGCGGTCGATCATCTCCTGGATCTTGTCCTCGATGAGGTTGTCCCTGTACTTGCGCGATTCCATGGCCCGCTGCACGTGATGCTCGGACACGATCCCGGCCTGCTCCTGCCCGGCCCAGTAGTCGGCCTCGCGGATGATCTCGGCGATGGTCGGAAAGCGCGTGGTGATCTTCTCCTGTCTGCCGGCCAGGCGCACGGCCTCCTCGACCAGGGCCGCGACTCCCGATGCGTCGAAGGGGCGCAGCTTTTCCTCCTGGGTTTCCTTGCGCACGAAACGGGCCATGGCCATGATGGCATCCTCGCTCTTATCCATGGAACGGTCGAAGTCAGCGCGTACGCGGAAGATCTTCTGCACGTCCGGGTCGTACTGGCGCAGCAGGTGGTAAAGATAGGTGTCGGCCACGACCACAACCTTGACCTCCACGTGAATGGGCTCGGGCTTCAGGCTGGAGGACATGAACATGTAGTAGGGGTCGAAGGTCTGGATCTCCATGCGCTCGGTTTTAAGTGCGCGCTTGAGCGCGGGCCACACGCCGGGCTCCATGATGGCGTCCATGAGGTTGAGCACGAGGTAGCCGCCGTTGGCCTTGAGGAAGGAGCCGACCTTGATCTTGGAGTAGTCCGTGCGCCACACGCCCGTGCGGTCGATGACGCGCTCGATGGAGCCGAACAGGTTGCGGTAGGTCGGATAGCCTTCGCGGATGACCGGCGGACTCTCCTGCTCGGAATTATCCACGATCAGGTTGACGTGGTAGGCCATGAACGGGTCGCCCATGACCATGGTCATGCCCGGCGGCAGGCCGGGGATCTGCTGCTGGCCGCCCGTGCGGAAGGTATCGATGTTCTCGACCATGTCCTCGAGCATGTCCTTCAGGTACTTGCGGATCTTCTCGCTCGTGTACTTTTCGCGCAGGGGATCCATGAGCCGCTGGGCCGTGGCCGTAAACATGTGCTTGTCGACCTGTTCGCCCTTCTCGTTAAGCTCCTTCTGCAGGTCGCGCACTTCCAGGAATATCTTGTCGATTTCGCCGCGCAGCCGGTCGTACTTCTCCTTGATCTGCTCGAACTCGTCGCGCGGGAAGCGGCCCTTTTCGACCATCTCCTCCAGGCGCGGCATGGGCACGGGCTCGTTGTCCACGATGGGCATGAGCTCGGGCCGCTGCATCTGACCGGTCTGGATCTGCACCAGGGCGAAGCCCTCTTCCTTGACCCGCTTGTCCAGGTCCTTGAAGAAGTCCCGCGTGCGCCGCTCGTAGGTTTCCATGATCTCCTTCTTGCGGGCCACGTATTCCTGGCTCTCGAAGATCTGGGGCGCTTCGCGTTTGAGGGTGTCCAGCATGTCATGGATTTCCTTGCGGAATTCGCTGCCCTCACCGGACTTGAAGCGCAGCAGGAGGGGCGCGTCGGTATTCTTGAAGTTGTTCACATAGGCCAGGTCGTCTGGCGCGCCGTCCTTGCGCGAGAGTTCCTGCAGGAGCTTCTCCACGCTGGCCATGCGCCCGGTGTGCGGTTCGCCGGTGACGAAGACGTTGTAGCCGGCCTTGTTGATGGCCATGCCGTAGCGGAAGGCCTCGACTCCGCGGGCCTGGCCCACGATTTTGTCCAGGGGCTCGATTTCGTCCGTGGTCTTGAAGGGCAATTGGGATGGGTCGCAGCGCCAGCGCAGTTTGTCGCTGGGCACCTCGGGATGTGTCGGTTTCGTCGGCATCGCGTATTTGACCTCCATGCTGGCGTGCAGGCGCAAAGATGAATGGGCTTCAGCCGATCCTGATGGACAGGGGTCTGGGCCTGCTCGGTTCGCACCTGGGCAGGGTGATGGTTAGCGTCTGGCCCTCGAAAACGGCTTCGGCCTTTTCGGCGTCCACCCGGCAAGGCAGGCGGATCGTATGCGAGAAATGGCTGCGGCTTTCGATGGTGGCCCCGCTCTCGCCCGTGAGGCTGCGTTGCGCGTGGGCCAGTAGCAGACGGTCGTCCTGCACCGCGACCCGGAGGTCTTCGGGGTCAACGCCGGGCAACTCGGCCCTGACGATCAGGGCGCTCTCCTGCTGGACGATGTCGATGCTCGGTCCGGCCAGGGTGCCGGGCAGGCCGCAGGTGCCGAAATCCTCGCACAGGCTGGAGAAGAGTGTGTCGAGATCCCGCTTCATGCGCAGGATTTCTCTGGCGGTCCACAGGGTCAGATCAGGCATGTCGCCCCTCCTTGGTGTCTTGCCCCCCACGCAGGGCCGTGGGGCGGGGATGCTCCATGTTTACACCAGGAAGAACGACGTGAGAAGGCCGGCCGGAGAGAATGACATATCCCCGGCCGGTTGCGGTGCGGCAGGTCCGATGGCGGACGCCTGAGGTGAAATCTAACTGGAGGTCTTGGCCTGCTCGCAGGGGAAGGCGATGCGGAAACTCGCTCCGGGGGGCGGGAGGATGTCCAGTTCGCCCTTGAGCTGGCGCACCAGGGTCAGCACGAGCTTGAGCCCCAGGCTGGAGGTGTCCAGCGGGTCAATGTCCGGGGGCAGGCCCACGCCGTCGTCGGCCACCCGCAGCACATAGCGGTCGCCGTCGCGGCGGAAGGAGACCTCGATGGTGCCCGCGCGTCCGTTGGGAAAGGCGTATTTGAGGCTGTTGGAGAGCAACTCGTTGACCATGAGGCCGCAGGGAATGGCCGCGGTCACGGGCAGGGCCAAATCCTCCAGGTCCTTGACCAGGCGCACGGCAAAGGTGTTCTGGCGGTAGGACTGCATGAGGAAGGAGATGACGCTGGACAGGTAGCTGTCGAAGTCCACGCTGGACAGGTCGTCCACCTGATAGAGCCGCTCGTGCACCAGGGCCATGGACTGGATGCGGTTCTGGCTCTCGCGGAACAGCTCGGCCAGGCCCGGGTCGTCCAGGACCTGGGCCTGCAGGCTGAGCAGACTGGAGATTGTCTGCAGGTTGTTCTTGACCCGGTGGTGGACCTCCTTGAGCAGCACTTCCTTCTCGCGCAGGGAGGCCCGCAGGCGCTCCTCGTTCAGCTTGCGCTCGCTTACGTCGCGGGCCACGGCCACCAAGTACGGCACGCTGCCGAAGGGCACCACGCGCAGCACGATCTCCACGGGCACGTCGTGCATCCCCCCTTCGGCGGCGGGCAGCACGGATTCAACGAAAGTCTCCACCTGGCCCGAGTGCAGAAAATCGTTCATGGCCTGCGTGGCTTCCGGAGGCATGAGCCTATCCAGCCGAAGGCCCAGCAAGCTGTCGCGCGCCTGCCCCAGCAGCTCGCCGGCCGCGCCGTTGGCGTCGGCCACCTGAAGCGTATCCAGGTTCACGAGCAGTATGGCGTCCGAAACCTGATCCAGCAGGGCGCGAAAGCGTTCGAGGTCCTCCATGCGCTCCTTGAGCTGCGGGTAGTAGCTCTTGCGCATGGAGGTTTCGCCCAGGCCGATGAGCTTCTCGCGCAGCCGGCTATCAGGCCTGGCCTGGGGGTGCTCTGGGCGTTTCGTCTCCTGGTCATAAAGCTTTCTCATAGATGCCGACGATGTCCTCAACGGTAAGGGGGCGGGGATTGGTGACGATGCAGGGGTCGCACAGGGCCTTGGCCGCGAGTTCGGTCAGGTCCTCGCGTCGCACGCCGAGATCCGACAGGCGGCAGTTGACGCCGACGTCATGCGCGAGGCGGCGCAGGGCCTCCGAAAGGGCCTGCCTGCCGCCGGATACGTCGCAGGCCTCGGGCATGTCCGCGCCCAGGGCCAGCCCCATGTCGCGGTAGCGCGCCGGCGCGGTCTCGTAATTGGCCGCGACCACGTGTTCGAGAAGGATGGCGTTGCACAGGCCGTGCGGCAGGTCCAGCAGGCCGCCCAGGCCATGGGCCATGGCGTGCACGGCTCCGAGGATGGCGTTGGAGAAGGCCAGCCCGGCATACAGGCTGCCGAGCATCATGCGCGTCCTGACTTCCATGTTCTGGGGCGCGAGCATGGCAGCCTTCAGACTGGCGGACACCAGGCGGACGGCCTCCAGGGCGTGCATATCCGTGACCGGCGAGCTCGCGTTGGACGCGTAGGCTTCCATGGCGTGAGTCAGCGCATCCAGGCCCGTGTGGGCCGTGAGCTCGGAATCCATGGTCGTGGTGGTGCGGGGATCGATGAGCGCCGCGTCCGGGACCACGCTCTTGCTGACGATGGCGAACTTGAGCTTTCGCCTCGAATCGCTGACGATGGCGAACTGGGACACGTCGGCCGAGCTGCCGGCGGTTGTGGGCACGCATATGAGCGGCAGGCCGGGCCTCGGCACGTTGTCCACGCCCTCGAAGGAGCTGATGTGCCGCTCGTTGGTGACCACGATGGCGATGCCCTTGGCGCAGTCCATGGGGCTGCCTCCGCCCACGGCCACGATGGCGTCGCAGCCCTCGCGCCGACAGGTTTCGGCTCCGGCCATGACCTCGCTGTCGCGCGGGTTGGGCGAGACGTCCAGAAACACCACGCTGGGCAGGCCTTCATGGGCAAGGCTCTCCAGCACCGGTCCGGCGCAGCCGTGTCGCAGCACGCCCTCGTCCGCGACGACCAGCACGCGGCGCGCGCCGAGGTTTCTGGCATATCGTCCGGCCAGGCAAGCCGCGCCGTCGCCGAAAACGAATTCCGGCGCGACGAACTTGCGCAAGTACAGCAGCTTATTCAGAGTCATGGATAATCCTGCGAACGCGCGGACGTTATGTCGCGCGCTTGCGGAAAAAAGCCTATCGTTTGCGCCCTGAAATGTCACTAGAGTGCGGGCCTGGCCAGCAGGGCCGTTCATATAGGCGTTCAGTGCGTCAACGGATCAGCGGTACTTGGCAATGTCCAGATATTACTTAACGATGCATCGTTTCCGGTTAACCGCGTGACCATGCATCATCTGCTTGCCGGCAGGCTTCCCGCAGGCGCCCTTTTGCAAGATGTCGGGACGTGTTATAGGCTTGCGCGGCTTGGGAAGCATCCAAGCCCAACACAAGCCAAACCGGAGAGGCGAGATGATCGGCCATCCCTTCGGCAAGGGCGGCGAGTTGTCGCCCCGCGATTTCGCCAAGGCCTTCATGGAACATGTTCTGTGGAACGCCGCTGACCACTGGAAGGAGCTTGCGGATTCCAGGGCGCTGGAGGCCATGGGGCCCGAGGAGCGGCGCAGGGTCTCGGAAGAGGTATTCCATCTGGTGCGCATGATCGAGCTCAAGGCCGGGCTGGTCGAGGTCGAGGACCAGGCGCCCAAATGGGAGGGCGGACCGCGGGAGTACTCGCTCAAGGACAAGCACTGCCACCCGGGCACGCGGGTCAAGCTCGTACGGGTCAAGGCGACCCCCGACCGCTACGCCATCCAGCTCATCAACAGCGGCTCCGGCGAGTTCATCCAGTCGCTCAAGAACTACTCCCTGGAAGGCGGCATGGAGGTGGCCATCTCCATGGGCTTCAGCGAGCAATGGCTGGACAAGATCGGCGTGCACAAGGAGAGCGGAGAGCAATGAACGAATTGATCCTCAGGCCCATCGGCGTCCTGCGTTCGCCCTGGACCAGCCTGGAGGGCATGCCAATCCAGCCTGCCGGAGCCAGGGGCGCCGAAGGCCAGGCCGTGCTCGACCCGCAGTACGCGCAAGGTCTGGCCGACCTGCAGGGCTTCTCTCACGCCTATCTGATCTATCATTTCCATGGCAGCCGGGGCCATGCGCTCACGGTCACGCCGTTCCTGGACAATACGCCGCGCGGCCTGTTCTCCACCCGCGCCCCGAAGCGCCCGAATCCCATCGGCCTGTCCGTTGTGCGCGTGCTGGGCGTGTCCGGCAACGTGCTGCGCATCGGGGACGTGGACGTGCTGGACGGCACGCCGCTTCTGGACATCAAGCCGTACATGCCCGCCTTCGACTCCGTGCCCGAGGCCCGGGCCGGCTGGGCCGAGAAGAGCCAGGCCGGGGTGGGCGAGGCCCGCTCGGACGACCGTTTCGCCTAGTTCCTCAAAACCGATTGACGATTATTGAGCAGATCGCGCGAGAACCGGGATGGGTTTTGACCATCCCGGTTCTCGCGCGTTTTCTTTTCCATCATACCAGGGGCGCCGGTTCGGACTCGATGACGCGCATGGAGCGCCAGGCGCCCTGGCGGTAGCGCAGGGCGAAGGCAAGGCCCAGGGCGCTGATGTACAGTGTGGCGCAGGCCCAGAGCTGGTAAAGGCTGCCCTGGTAGAGCGTGGACAGGATCGTGACCGGCGCGAAGACGGTCAGCAGGGCGACCACGGCGATGGCCTTCATGACGAACAGCGTGTCGCCAGCGCCCCGGATGGCGCCGGAGTAGATGATGCCGAGGGCGTCGAAGCAGTTGTACAGGGTCACGAAGCGCAACAGCACGATGCCGGCCTCCACGATGGCCGCGAACTCGGCGTCCGAGGCGTCGGCGGGCCGGAACAGGTTGAGCAGCGGTTCGGGCATGAACACGAAGGCCAGTCCGAACAGGCTCATGTACAAGAGTGAGATGTGCACGGCGCTGGTCGTTGCCCGCGCGCCGTCCTCGGGCCGGCCTCGGCCGATGGCTTGGCCCACCAGGGTGCTTACGGCTACATGCACGCCGATCATGGGCATGAAGGCCAGGGTGGAGATGTTGAAGACGATGTTCGTGGCCGCCAGCTCGGCCCGGCCCAGCCTGCCGACCATGAAGATGAAGAAGGTGATGGCCAGCATGTCCATGCAGAACTGCACTCCGCCGGGCAGTCCGAAGCGCATGAGCCGGCCGAACAGCTCGCGCTCCGGCCTCCAGGCGCTGCGTACGCGGAAGTCCGCCTCGTTGGCGCGCCGGAAAATGAGCAGGGCGAGGATCAGGCAGATGAAGGCCGCCGAAACGATGGTGGCGATGCCCGCGCCTGCGATGCCCAGCTCAGGCAGGCCCCAGGCGCCGTTGATGAGCGCGTAGTCCAGGGGCACGTTGAGCGCCGCTCCGGCCATGTTGGCCAGCATGACCACCCGCGTCTGGCCCCGTCCCGTGTAGAAGCAGGATATGACCGAGCCGAGCACGGAGAAGCCCGCGCCGAGGGCCAGGATCTGGAAGTAGACCACCTCCAGCCTGCGCACGGCCTCGGGATGTCCGGCCAGGGAGAACAGGAGGTCGGCCGGCAGGGCCAGCAGGGCCAGCAGCACGGAAGCCAGCAGGGAGAACCAGATGCCCTGCCAGAGCGCCGCGCCCACGCGTTGCGGTCTGCCCGCGCCCACGTACTGGGCCACGAATACGTTGACGTAGCCGCCGGTGCCCATGAAGAGGGCGATGACCAGGAACACGGCCATGCCCGCGGGCATGGCCGCGGCTATGGCATCAACGGAGTAGCCGGCCAGAAACATGCGGTCCGTGAACTGCATGAGCGTGTTCGAGGCCATGCTGACGATCAAGGGCAGGCTCACGGCCAGCACCTCGCGGTAGCCGCCGACGCCTCGAAAGCGAGAGCGAAACATAAGGGAGACTCGTGTTCCTCCCGCGGATAGGGAGGGCTGGGGTTCGGCTGAAGAGCCGATTATTTTATCCAACAAATGCGGATTGTCAATGTGCGGGTCGGATGACAGATAACGTCGCGAAGCTGGGGTACGCGCGGATCAACGGTCGACGCGCAGGCATGCGCTCAAGCGCGATCGAGCGCTGACAGCCGGTCGGAAAGGGAGGCGATACGTCGCGATTCCGCATACATATACCGGATAGGCGATGGATGGACGGTGTAAAGGCGGCGGACAGGCGGGCAGATTGCGTTGCGGGCTACCACGCTGCCGCGGACCTGTTCCACTTCAGGGCGTCCCCCTTCTTGAACACGTAGCCCATGGGCTGACTGTTGCCGACCTGCAGCACGGCCATGAACGCGCCGGCCTCGGCGAAGTTGGCCGCCGTGATGAGCTGCTTCTGGACCTGCGTGCTCAGCTTGGTCGGCTCCTCCCCATTGTCGACCGTCGCCCGCCAGAGGTTCGCGTCGAATTTGGACTTCTCCCACCCGTAGCTCTTGAGCGCCTCGTCCAGTCTTGGGACGCTTGTGGCGGATATGTCGGCCAGCTTGATAAGGATCATGACGTGCTGCGTGGACATGTTCTCCCCCTTGTCGGTCCGGATCGAAAATGGTCGCGCGGGCGCGGCGCGCAAGTATCACTCCCCGATGATCTTCACGAGAACCCGCTTGCGCCGCCTGCCGTCGAACTCGCCGTAAAAGATGTGCTCCCACGTGCCGAAATCGAGCCTGCTGTCCGTGACGGCCACGACCACCTCGCGGCCCATGATCTGGCGCTTCATGTGCGCGTCGGCGTTGTCCTCGCCCACGTTGTGGCGGTACCGGGACACGGGCGCGTGAGGCGCGAGTCGCTCCAGCCAGGCGTCGTAATCATGGTGCAGGCCGGGCTCGTCATCGTTGATGAACACGCTGGCCGTGATGTGCATTGCGTTTACCAGACAAAGCCCTTCACTGATGCCGGACTCGCGCAGGCATTGCTCCACCTGAGGCGTGATGTTGATGAAGGCCCGGCGCGTGGGCGTCTCGAACCACAGTTCCTTGCGGAAGGATTTCAAGCCGCTTCCCCTGTTTTCGGTCGGCCTTGGGGCTTCATGGCCCAGGCCGACGGGAATTGCAAGTTGCAGTACGCGGTTAGGGTGGAAATCGAGCCATTCTCGCGGTGGACGTTATTTTTTGCTTGCTGAAACCCGCTTTGGCCTTTAACCGATTGAAAAACTCTCGCACGAGGGAGACTTCATGCTCCAGACTACGGAAATGGATCTGCAGGAGCTCGTCAGAAGCCTGTTCGAGCACCTGGTGGATCGCATAAACGACGATTACGATGACTTGGCTTCGCTCGTTGAACTGGTCAAGGAAGAAGAGGCCGTCTACATCTGGTTCGCGGGCGAGGATGATCGGCGCAAAGCCGCTCGCTACACGGCCCTGGTGGCCTGGTCCAAGCCCGAGGGCACCCTGGCCTTCGAGCTGCAGGTGGACGAGTCAAAGCCCTTCGCTTTCTTCCGCATGACGCCCGGGCAGGAACTGAACCGCTCGCTGCTTGTCGCGGACCTTGGCGCCATCGACCGCTCCTCGGTCAAGGCCATGTTCGATGTCCTGGCGGGCAAGGGCTACCTGAACGACTTTTTCTACCAGGTGCGCGTGGCCACGGCCGTCACCACGAGCTGAGGCGATTTCGCCTGCCATCGCCGCGGCCCTCCGGCCGCGGCGCATACCTCCCCAGCCAGAGAAACGGAAGTCTGGCCGCGGCGCCTTTATAGACAGATTGCCTTTAAAAGGCCCGCTCCGGCGCTGCCGACGCAAGTGGATCGAGCCCGCGCCGAAGCTGGCGGAAAGCCATGCCGACGCATGGCTTTCAGAGCATTTTCAAAATGCCCTAGCGCCGCAGACCTTCCTGAGTTTCGACGAATTGCTCCACCCACATCGAAGCGGTGAATACGGCCAGGGCGACCTTGTCGAAATCCAGTCGCAGGAGCTGGAGGAGGTTTTCCAGCTCCGTCCAGTCCGGCTCCTCGAACAGCTCGGCGAGCTGCAGCAGCGGCAGATACTCCGTCTTGCGCCGGCACAGGGCGCCCTTGAGCCGCACATCCAGGGGCAGGTCCGCCAGGATTTGCTCCATGGGCACTCCCAGCAGGGTTTCGAGCAGGGAAAAAGCGCCGAGCAGGAACATCTCGCCCGAGTCGAAGTGCAGCTCCGGATGCTGCGTGGTCACCAGCTCCAGGAACTTGGCTCTTTGCAGCGAGACGAAAAGGAGTTCGCTGTCATCGTCGTCGTTGAGCATCTCCGCCAGCAGCACCGTGCTCAGCCACGTCCGGACCTTGTTCCAGCCCAGCAGCGTGATGGCCTGCTTTATGGAGGTGATCTTGACCGGCATGGAGAATATGGCCGAGTTGAGGTAGGCGAGCAGGCGCAGGCTGACGGAAACGTCGGCCTGAATGGCGTTGGCTAGCTCGGCGAAGTCCGGATCCCTCCGCTCCATGATCTGGAATATCTGCAGCCGCGAGGTCTTGTGCGGTGGAATGGGTTTGCCTGGGATAATCTCCGGAGCCTTGAAGAAGGGGCCCGCGAACAGGGAGAAGCCCATGTCGTGGTACGCGGCCAGTAACGACCTGTCGGCGACGCCCCTGGCCAGGAATGTGGCGTCGAACAGCTCCCAGCCCTTTATTCTGCGACGCACTTCGTCCGGCGACAGGTCGGCGACGTCGAGGCTGATGATGTCGCTGACCTGCAGCAATCCTCCATCGGCATCGTAGGAACTTACCTCGGCCAGTATCACGTGGCCTTCCGCCTTGAGGCGCTCGACCTCCTTCAGTCCGGCCGCGCTCAGCGGCTTCGAGGCCGAGATGCGGAAGACGATCTGCACGGGCGGAGCGATGAAGCTGACCGCCTGCAGGAGGAACCGCTCCTGGACGGGGAGAACGGCCCGGGCTCCGCGGTCAAGGATGCGCCGCAGCACGTTGCGCCTGTCGCGAGCCTCCTGGAGGCTCGCGGCCTCCTCTGGCGTCACCTGCAAGGCCTTGCCTGCATGGATCTCCTTTGCTTGCAGATCGTAGCCCCAGATCGAAAGGCTCTTGTCGTAGATAGGCTGCCGAATGTAGAAAAGCGCCTTATCGCCCTTGGGTGCCGCCTGTCTTGGATTCACATGCATGCGCGGGGGTCCTTCCAATCCCTTTATCTCTTAAGTTGCTTCAACCAGCTTTGCGTTCGGAATGCATACGCGAGGAGTGATGGCTTGCAGCCCTCGCATTGGGAACATGGCGCAGAGGCGAATGCCGACCTGTGTGGAGAGGTGAGCTGCATGTGCATGTCTTGGATCGGCGGAGGACCCTGCTTCCGCGATGCTATCAAGAAACATGCCTTGCGGCAGCTCCCTTGCATGCGCTGGTTGACCAAGACAGCCTCAAGGTGGGATGATGGCGTGCGCCTTCATACATGGGGCATGCCGACGTCACGGCATGCAAATCGGCGGGTCGAGGACTTGTGGATGGAAGCCCACTGGTCATGGACGGTCGCCGATATCCGCCGTTCCCGGCGGCGACCGGCCGGTATCCGCCAGAAGCAGGCAATGGCACATATGCACATGGACTTGAACACTGATAGCGAGGCCAACGCCACCGGCGGCGCCGGGCGGCGCGAGGCCCCGGTCGAAGCTTTGGAGCGTTCGCGGCTGGCCTTCGAGCTGAGCCCCGAGGCCATGAGCATACTCCGGCTGTCGGACGGCGCGTGTCTCGATGTGAACCAGCGCTATGCCGAACTGCTGGGCCGCGGCCGGGGCGAACTGCTGGGCCGCGCTTACGCGGGCCTGGATCGCCTGGCTGACCCGGGACAGTACGAGCGCTTCACGCAGTCGCTGCGGGCCGCGGGCAGACTCGAAGGTTTCTGGGTCAGCTTGTCTTGCGTGGAGGGCGACAGCCGGGAAGTGGAGATCTCCGCTCGCATCGCCGAACTGGACGGCGAGCCCTGCGTGCTGTGCGCGGTTCGCGAAACGAACCGTTCCCGACATGCGGGGGGATCGCCCTGCCGCGGCGAGCGCCCTGACGACGAGCAGGCCTGCCGCCTGCTGGTGGACAACGCCTTCGAGGGCTTAGCGCTCGTCCGGGACGAGCGCGTCTGTTTCGCCAATCCGCGCTTCCTGGATATCTGCGGCTACTCTCATGAGGAGCTGGCAAACAAGTCGGTTTTCGAGCTGATCCACCCCGACGAGCGCGAAGGCTTCCGTCTGCTTCACGAACAGCGGCTGAGCGGGGCGAGCAGGCCCGCCTCCCACGACATCCGCGGAGTGTGCAAGTCCGGAGAGGACATCTGGCTGCTGATGCACGTCGAGTCCGTGGAGTGGCGCGGCAAGCCGGCCGTGCTGGTCTGCGTGACGGACATCAGCCGGCAGAGGCGCGCCGAGGAGGCCCTGCGCAGGAGCCAGATGCTCTACCAGGCCATTGTCGAGGACCAGACCGAGCTGGTCTGCCGTTTCACCCCCGACACCCGACTTACCTTCGTCAACGACGCCTTCGCCCGTTTTTTCGGCTGCGGCAAGGCGGACCTCCTGGGCTCGCGTTTCCTCGACCTTGTGCCCGAGGAGGATCGGGAGGACCTGGGCGCCTATCTGGCCGGCTTCAATCGGGATAGGCCGAGCAATTGCCTGGAGCATCGCGTGCTGTCCGCCAGCGGCCGCAAGACCTGGCTGCAGCGCTGCGACCGGGCCTTGCTGGACGACGACGGCCGGACGGTCGAATTCCAATGCGTGGGGCGGGACACGACCAACCGTCGGCTCTACGAGGAGCAGATCGTCAAGTCGCTGCAGGAAAAGGAAATCCTGCTGCGCGAGATTCACCATAGGGTCAAGAACAACCTCCAGATCATTTCCAGCCTGTTGCACCTTCAGGCCGCCACGGATAAAAGCGGCGCGCAGCGGGATTTGTTCGTGGAGAGCCAGAACCGCATTCTGACCATGGCCTTGGTCCACGAAGAGCTGTACCGCTCCGACGACCTGGCCTCCATCGACCTGCTGGCTTACATGCGCAAGCTCGTGGACCGGCTGGTCAGCGCCATGGGCGACCGGCGCAGGGTCCAGGGCGTGGTCGACGGCGAAACCGTGGCCCTGACCATCGACGCGGCCATTCCCAACGGGCTTATAGTCAACGAGCTGGTCACCAATTCCCTCAAGCACGCATTCGGCCAGGGCGAGGACGGGCGGATTTCAATCAGCGTCTCCCGCTCGGGCGAAACGGCGATCTTGGAAATAGCGGACACGGGCCGGGGGCTGCCCGAGGGATACGATTTCCGGACCGCCAAGTCGCTGGGGCTGCAGCTCGTGGTCCGGCTGGTCAAACAGCTGCACGGGAACATCGAACTGCTGCCGGGGCCGGGCACCCGCTTCCGCCTGACCTTTCCGGTGCGCTGATTTTCCATCGCGCATATAGATTTACCCATTGATCCATGCTGGTGAATTGAATACTAATTACGCGACAGGGTAGGTGTTACTCATGACAAGCGAGCAAACCGCCGCGGCGGACTTGCAGGCCTTTTTGGACGATTGGGCTGTTCAGGGCGGAGGGACAGCACGCAAGGCCTTGCAGATGATCCTCACGCGGATCGACTTTCTTGGCGACACGGAGATCCAGTACCTTGCGAGGCCCGGCATCAGCCGTTCGGTGCGCGTGAGGCGACTCGACCAGTCCGCCAGGCCGCTCTTCCTGCTCATGGACGTCGTGGGCGAAGACCCGGCCGAGCGCTGGCTGTCCGTCTGCTTCTATGGGGATACGGTCAGCGACCCGCGTGAGCTGGGCGATCGCGTGCCCGGAGGCTTGCTGGGCGAGGACGGCCTCTGTTTCGATGTGGACGGGACTGACCCGGAGCTGCTGGAATATGTGGCCCGCCGCGTGGAAGAAGCCCATCTGGCCGCGGCCTAGAGGCGGTGGACACGGCGGGGGAATGCACGATTCGCCCGCCGTGACGGCCCGCGCGGCAAAGGCCGGGGGCACGAAGCGCGCGGGCCGGGCCATGTGCACATGTGCGCCGGAAGGATTGCTCCAGCCGCTTGCTAATTTCATACTAGTTTGGTAGGAAAAGAGGCCGGACGGAACAAGCAGCTGGCTTCGAAGGAGATGTCTCCATGCGCCTCTCGACTCGCAGCCGTTACGGGACAAGAATGGTCCTGGACATGGCCCTTTACGGCACCGAGGGTCTGGTGCGGCTCTCGGACCTGGCCACGCGGCTCGACGTTTCGGTGAAGTATCTGGAAAAGCTCGTGCGCGAGCTGCAGAAAGCCGGCTACGTCTACAGCAAACGCGGGCCCATGGGCGGGCACGGTCTCGCCCGGGACGCTGCCGGCATTTCCGTGGGCGAGGTCGTCCGGCTGCTGGAAGGCGATCATGCCCTGACCATGTGCGCTCAGGAAGACAAGGGCTGCAAGCACGTGGACGACTGCATCATGCGCAGGGTCTGGGCCGATGCCAGCGAGGCCATGTTCGCCGCGCTGGACGCGGTCACTTTCGCCGACCTTGTGCGCGAGGCAAAAGACAAGCAATTCAGCTGCGATTTCAGCCTCAAGGAGCTGTAGGGGCTGGCCATATCGCCGCACGGGCAACCGATGCGGCCGGCCACGACCGGCAGGGCGTCCCTGTCGGCACGGGTCAAGGACCGGGTACATCAAGATAGGGGGGATGTACCCGTTTCCTTTTTCTGTCACACCAAATCCGGGCTAGTCACGGTAAGTGCTGGGCCTCCGATGCTTCAGCGGCGGGCCGCCTATTCCCCGAGCTTGCACAGCCGCTGGATGAGCCCCGTGGTCGAATAGCCGGGCAGGAGCGGCAGGCTGTGCACGCTGCCGCCGGCGGCTTCCACCACGTCGCGGCCCACGATGTTCTCCACGCTCCAGTCGCCGCCCTTGACCAGCACGTTCGGCCGCACGATCTTGATGAGTTCCAGCGGCGTATCCTCCTCGAAGGACACGATGTACTCCACGCATTCCAGGCCGGCCAGTACGAAGGCCCGTTCGGCCAGGCGGTTCACGGGGCGCGTGGGCCCCTTGAGGCGCTGCACGGATTCGTCGGAATTGAGACCGAGCACGAGCATGTCGCCCATGGCCCTGGCACGCTGCAGCAGGTCGACGTGTCCCGGATGGAGGATGTCGTAGCAGCCGTTGGTGAAGACGATGCTCGTCACCGGCCGCATGGGGGCCAGCACGGCGCCGATCTCGCTGCGCGAGCGCAGCTTGGGGTTGGCTGGAAGCCGCAGGGGGCTCATGCTTTCCTCCGCAGGTTAGCGCAGTCGCCGAAGAGCACCAGCTCCAGCCAGTCCATGGCGAAACGCAAGGTTTCCTCCTCGTCCTCCAGGATGGCCCGCATGCGGTCCTCGTCCAGGTCCAGCCGATCGAACACCTTCATGTCCTCGATGAACTTGCGGAAGTTGTCGGTCTGGAACAGGGCCAGGAAGGCCATGTTCGTGTGCCGGTCGCTCATGGGCCGGCCGGCCTTCTTCTGGCGGCCCATGATGTCCGTGAGGCGGTCGTTGGAGAGATTGTAGGCCACGAGGCCCTGGTCGGACAGCCACGTTTCGGGCGTCCAGTCGCGATCTTCCTCGAAGCCGCGGCAGTGGTCCTCGCGCACCAGGAAGAACTGCTGCTTGATCCGGCCCGAGGCGGTCAGGCGCGTGGCCCGGCCCAAGGGGTATGTGCGGCAGGCCGCGGGCCTGTTCTCGTACACGGAGCAGCCCTTGGCCGTGACAAAGGGGCAGGGCTTGCCGGCGCCGGGCATCATCCTGAGCTGGAGCAAGGGAAAGCCGGTGTCCGGGGCGACCACGAGCACGGCGCGGTTGCCGATGAATGTCCGGCTGTCCTCGCCCAAGGCGCGCCGCAGGCGCAGGGCGTCATATGGCGTTATGGTCAGGGTCAGGTCTCCGCAGCAGGCGTTGAAGCAGGGCACTCCCGGATGGCAGGCGAAGCGGAATGATTCCCGGACGCCGATCTCCGGCAGGCTTTTCAGGAAGGCCTGGGTTGCGTCCTGCTCGATCGAGGGCGCGGACGCAGCGGGTGATACGGGCTTGTCTTGCATGATGTCTCCTGAAGACGGCGGTGTGCCGCTGTCAAACCGCCTTCCAATTGTCCCGCTTTGCGACAAAAGGCAAGCGCTTTGGCTTCGCCGTCGGCAGCAACGGCGCTGCTCGGCTGGCTTGCTGGGGTAAAATTTCAATATCGTAAAAATGTAAATATCGGATGAGCCAACACGACGGACAGCCCGTCGGCTCCTGAATCTACATTCTCATGGCCAGGCCATGAGTCTCCTGTCACCTCTCTGAGCTGGCTTTCCGTTCATGAAAGCCGAGGGCGGCCAGGGGCCGAGGCCAAGCTGTCGACGCCTTTCCTCGAACTTGGGCAATACTGCCTGAGGATGCGCGACTCATGACCTGAGGTGCGGGTCACGAGCCGGTGGAGAGGGCATGTTGCTGGGCTGGCCATGCTTCCGGGCATGGTAAGCCCTTGTCTGATTATGAACCAAAATGTGAATATAAGTCTTAGTCCGCGTTTTTGCTGGACCAATGCCTGCTGATCCACGTACCTATCCGTGGGATTAACTCAAATATGTTAATTCTCATAGGCGTTGCAATGGGTCTTGGGGTTGTCGTTACATTATTGTCCATACTTGGCCTGCATGTTGCTATGTGTCGGCGTCGGCATTTACACAAATGACAGGGGAGATGGACAAAATGAATGCGGCGGATACTTCTTTCGTGCTGGTCAGCGCGGCCCTGGTCATGTTCATGACCCCTGGCCTGGCGCTTTTCTATGCGGGCATGGTCCGGGCCAAGAACGTGCTCGGCACCACCATGCAGAGCTTCATCCTGCTCGGGCTGGCCTCCATTGTTTGGGCCGTGGTCGGCTACTCGCTGTCCTTCGGCTCGGACATCGGCGGGATCATCGGCGGCTTGGACTACCTGTTCCTGAACGGAGTCGGCGGCGCAACCGACGGGCCCGTGGACAACATCCCCCATGCGGCCTTCATGATCTTCCAGTGCATGTTCGCGGTCATCACGCCCGCGCTCATCACCGGAGCCTTTGCCGAGCGCATGCGCTTCGGGGCCTTCCTTGTCTTTTCGACCCTCTGGCTCATCCTGGTCTACAGCCCCATGTGCCACTGGGTCTGGGGCGGCGGCTGGATGGGCGAGATGGGCGCCCTGGACTTCGCGGGCGGCGCGGTGGTGCACATGAGTTCCGCGGCGGCGGCCCTGGCCGGCGCCCTGGTGCTCGGCAAGCGCCGCGGCTTCGGCCGAGAGCCGTTCATTCCGCACAATGTGCCCATGACCATCCTGGGCGCGGGCATCCTCTGGTTCGGTTGGTTCGGCTTCAACGCAGGCTCGGCGCTGGCCGCCAACGAGACCGCCGCCAGCGCCTTCGTGGCCACGCACCTGGCCACGGCCGCCGCGGCCCTGAGCTGGATCTTCGTGGAGTGGTACCATCGCGGCAAGCCCACGACCCTGGGCGGCGCTTCCGGCGCCGTGGCGGGCCTGGTGGCCATCACCCCGGCCGCCGGCTTCGTGGGCCCCATGGCCGGCATCGTCATCGGAGCCGTGGCCGGCGCGTTGTGCTACGGCGGCGTCATGCTCAAGGGCAAGTTCAAGTATGACGACTCCCTGGACGTGGTGGGCATCCACGGCGTGGGCGGCACCTGGGGCGCCCTGGCCACTGGCATCTTCGCGACCATGAACGCCGAAGGGCTTATAGCCGGCAATCCCGGACAGGTCTGGATCCAGTTCGTGTCCATCGTGGCGACCTGGGCCTTCTGCTTCACCATGAGCTACATCCTCTTCAAGCTCGTGGACGCCACCATCGGCCTCAGGATAAGCGAGGAGGACGAGGTCCGCGGCCTGGACGTGAGCGAGCACAAGGAAGCCGGATACCAGAACTAACCTGCAGCACGCCGGAGCGACACAATGAAAAAGATCGAGATAATCATTCGCCCTTTCAAGCTCGAGGAAGTCAAAACCGCCCTCGCCGGCATCGGCATCCAGGGCATGACCGTGACCGAGGTCAAGGGCTTCGGCCGTCAGCGCGGCCACAAGGAAGTCTATCGCGGGGCCGAGTATCAGGTGGATTTCGTGGCCAAGGCCAAGATCGAGGTCGTTGTCGAGGACGGACTGGTGCCCAGTGTGGTCGATACGGCCTGCAAGGCCGCTCGCACGGGCCAGGTAGGCGACGGCAAGATCTTCGTCTCGCCCGTGGACGAGACCGTGCGCATCCGCACCGGAGAGACGGGCGAGGACGCCATATAGCAGGAAGAGGCCTTCGGCGACCGGGGGAAATCATTTCCCCCGGACCCCCCGCGGTTTCGAAGACGATTGATCAGCCATGAACAGGCCCAGGATCCCAAGGCTCACATGACCGAAACCGCATCTGATTTGGCCTTTGCGAGGCAGGGGATTCTGGACGAACTGCTCCGGGGCGGCAGGGCGGACGACGTGCCGTCCCGACTGGCCTCGGCCATGGACGGCTACTTCCGGCGGCGGCTGGAGGAGGCGCGCGGCAACGCGTCCCTCCGGCCGCCGCCTTTCGTTCTGCTGGCCGTGGGCGGCTACGGCCGCAAGCAGCTCTGCCCTGGTTCGGATATCGACGTCCTGCTCGTGCACCGGGAAGAATCCGCGAACGGGTCCGGCGAACCCTCCGCCATGGAAGCCCTGGCGGGCCGTTTGTTTCATCCTCTGTGGGACCTGCGTCTGTCCGTGGGCCACGGCGTGCGCACCCTGGACGAATGCCTGGGCCTGGCCGCCGGGGACTCGCAGGTGCTGGCCTCGCTGCTGGACATGCGCCTGGTCGCCGGCGATGAAGTGCTGTTTCAAGAATTGCGCGGCAGCATGCAAAGGGCCTTGAGGCGGGCTTTTCCTACTTCAACCCCCTCCCGCCAGGGAGGCCTTGTTCAGATAGAGCCCCCTGTGTGCCATACTACGGAACAGCCGGAGGCGCTGGTTGGCAGGGTATCTCTTGATCCCACCATGGGCGATGCCGCGGGAGGTCCGGGGGGAATGATTCCCCCCGGCCGCCGGAGGCAGCTCCCTCTCCATATAGACGCTGGCTGCTTCGCGGCCTGGCTGGCGCGGAACGCGCCAGCGGGCGATGCGCCCGGCCTGGCGCCGGACCTGAAGAGCGGTCCGGGCGGCCTGCGCGACGCGCACCGGTTGACCTGGCTGCACAAGCTCTTCCCGAGGAGCGACGGGTTCTTCGAGCCGGCCGAGCGGCGGGAGCTTGATGAGCATGCGGCGTTCCTACTGGCCACGCGCGTGCATCTGCACGCCCTGACCGGCGGCAGGGGCGACGTGCTGCACCAGGAGCTGCAACCGGCCGTGGCGGAACGCCTGGGTTTCGAGGGCCTGCCGGGACTGGCCGCCGAGGCCTTGCTGGCGAGGGTTCATGCTGCCATGACGAGCCTGCGCGTGGCCCGCGAGACGCTTCTGGACGACCTGCTGGGACATGATGTCCTGCGGCCGGGACTGCACGCGCTGCCTGCAGACTGGCCGGAATTGGGCTTCCTGCTCTTCCTGCGCAAGGCCTTCTCGGGCCTGCCGCTGTCCTGGGAGGCCAGGAGGATGGTGCGCCGGGGCTTGGCCCGCGCATCGGCGGATGCGGCCGCCGCGCCCATGGCCTTGTCCTTCCTGCGCCGCGTGCTGTCAGCATCGCACGGGGCGGACGCGCTGATCGCCATGCTGGAGACCGGCTTCCTGAACGTGCTGCTGCCGGAGCTAGGCCGAATCGGCCATGTCGTGCAGTTCGACGGCCTGCACCAGCATCCGGTGGGACGGCACAGCATCGAGACTGTGCGCGAGCTGGGCGCGATGGCCCGCGACCCGCGCCTGGGCGCGCTGCTGGAGGAACTGGGCGGCGGCCGGCGCGACGCGTTGTTCCTGGCCGGCCTGCTGCATGACGCTGGCAAGGGTGGGCCGGACCACGAGGCGCGCGGTGCCGCGCTGGCGCGCGACATGCTGGAACGCCTGGGCGCGCCTGAGTCCATTGTGGAAGACGTGGAATTCCTGGTGGGCCGACACCTGCTGCTGCCGGTAACGGCCGTGCGCGCCGACCTTGGCGACGAGGCCGTGGCGGCGGGAGTGGCCCGCGCGACCGGAGACATTCCCCGCCTGACCATGCTGCACCTTCTGGCCGTGGCCGATTCCAGGGCCACGGGGCCTCGGGCCTGGAACGACTGGAAGGCCGCGCTCATGGGCGAGCTGTACGCCAAGGCCCGCCGGCTGCTGGAGCGCGGCTGGCTGTCCACGCCCGACGCCATGCGCAAGGCCCTGGTTACGCGAGACACGGTGCGCGGCCTGGCCAGGGGCGGCTATGAACAGGCTTTCGTGGAGACCGCCCTGGCGGCCATGCCGCCGCGCTACGTGCAGGTGTTCGACGCGGCGACCATCGTTTCGCATTTCCCGCTCGTGTTCGAATTCCGCAAGGAGTTGGACGCGGAGCGCCGCCGCGTACCCCACGGCCGTGGCGGCCTGGGCTTGGCGGCCATGCGCGCCAGGAGGCTGGAAGGGGCCAAGGCCTGGGAGCTGACCTTCGCAGCCATGAACCAGCCGCGCTTTTTCGCCACCGTGGCCGGGGTCCTGTCCCTGCACGGCCTGAACATCCTGCACGCGGAGATCTTCACCTGGAGCGACGGCACGGTGCTGGATATTTTCACCGTGGCCGAGCCGCCGGACCGCCTGCAGCCCGAGGAGGTCTTGGAGCGCGTGCGCCTGGGCGTCAAAAGCGCCCTGACCGGCAGGCTCACGCTCGACGAGCGTCTGGCCGAGCGCCGGCGTTCGCCGCTCAACCGCTTTCGACCCGGCTCCGTGGTCTGCCCCGAGGTGCGCGTGGACAACGAAATCTCGGATTTCTATACCGTGCTGGAGGTGCGCGCCGCTGACAGGCCCGGCAGGCTGTACGAGCTGGCCATGGCCCTGGACCGCCTCGGTCTGTCCGTGTTCCTGGCCAAGATCGGCACCCTGGGCGAACGCGTGGCGGACATCTTCTTCGTACGCGATGGAGACGGGCAGAAGCTCGACTCCGGTCGCGCGGACGAGGCGGCGCGGGTCTTGCGGGAGTCCGCCACATCCTGAGCAGGCATGAGCCGCGGCCCTCTTCCGTCCGCCGTAGACGCCGCGCGGGTCTTCCCTTGTCCGGCCCGGCATGCTAGCAAACCCACGGTTTCCGCACGTATTCACGGCCCATCCGCAGCCAGGAGTCCTCACATGCGCAGCCTGACGGCGTCCCTCGCCATCGTCCTGACCCTGTTCATGACCTCGGCCTCGGCCGGAGCCGCGACCATCCGCTTCGGCGTGCTGCCGGTGCTGGACACGCTGCCGTTGCAGGTCGCCGCGCGCGAGGGGCTGTTCGCGGCCCAGGGGCTGGATGTTGAGCTGGTCAACTTCACGAGTGCCCTGGAGCGGGACACGGCCATGCAGGCGGGCCGGCTGGACGGCTACTTCGGCGACCTCGTGGCCACGCTCCTGCTGGTCAAGGCCGGTTCGCCGCTGCGCGTCGTGTCCGTCGCCTACGAATCCCGTCCGGACCGGCGCATGTTCGGGCTGGTCACCTCGCCGCGCAAGGCCGGACTGACCCTGGCCGGGCTGTCCGGCAACTCAGTGAGCATCTCGCGCTCGACAATCATCGAACTGCTCCTGCAGCGCATGGAAACGGCCTACGCCATTCCGGCCGGGGCCATGGTCCCGCTGGAGGTCAAGAAGATCCCCATCCGCATGCAGATGCTGCTGGCCGGGGAGATCGACCTGGCCCTGCTGTCCGAGCCGCTGCTGTCCGTGGCCGAGTCCAAGGGCGGCACGGTGCTGGCCACGGACCAGAAGCTGAACATGCCCCTCACGGTGCTCTGCCTGGCCGACAGGCTCGCCGACGACCCGGCCACGCGAAACGGATTCCTGAACGCCTACCGCGAAGCCCTGAAGCGCATCGCCGCCGACCCCGAGAGATATCGCGGGCTCATGGCCGAGACAGGGCGCATTCCGGCCGAACTGAAGGACTCCTTCCCCGTGTACCGCTATCCGGAGCCGCGCCTGCCAACTTCCCCGGAAATCAAGGACGTGCAGGACTGGATGCTGGCCAAGGGCCTGCTGACGCAATCCATCCCCTATGCGCGGCTCGTGCCCGCGGAATAGGCCGATGCTGGAAGCCAGAGGTCTGGGCAAACGCTTCGCGGGCGGGCGCGAGGTCCTGCGCGGCGTATCCCTGCGCTTGGACCAAGGCGAGAGCCTGGCCGTGCTGGGCCCTTCGGGCTGCGGCAAGAGCACTCTCCTGTACATGCTCTGCGGACTGAGCAAGCCGGACGCGGGCGAGGTGCTGCTGGACGGCCGGCCCGTGCGCAAGGGCTCGGGCGAGGCCGCCATTATTCTTCAAGACTACGGTCTCCTGCCCTGGAAGAGCGTGCTGGACAACGTGGCCCTGGGGTTGAAGATCGCCGGAATGGGCCGGGCCGAGCGCATCGAGCGCGCCCGCGCCGGCCTGGCCGAGGTGGGGCTCGAAGGCCGCGAGCGCGATTGGCCCGCCTGCCTGTCCGGCGGCGAGCAGCAGCGCGTGGCCATTGCGCGGGCCTTCGCCATGAGTCCGCGCGTGCTCCTGCTCGACGAGCCGTTCTCGTCCCTGGACGCCATCACGCGCGAGAAACTGCAGGCCACCCTGCTGGACATGTGGCGGCGGCGCGGAGTGCCTTACGTGCTCGTGACGCACAGCGTGGAGGAGGCCGCGTACCTGGGCGGCCGCATCCTGCTCCTGGCCGGCGACCCGGCGGGCGTGGCAGGGAGTTTCGACAACCCAGGCTTCGGCCGCGAAGGCTACCGCAACAGCGAAGCGTATTACGGACTGGTGCGACGGGTGCGCGCGGCCATGGAGGAGCTGTTCTGATGCGTCCGCGTTGGTCCCGCGCGGCCAGGATCGGCCGCTACCTGCCGGCGCTGCTGCTCATCGGGCTGGCCTGGAAGGTTCTGGCCGAGGTACTGGGCTCCAGCGTGCTGCCTCCGCCCGAGGCGGCCGTGGCCGCCTTCGGCCGCGACGCGCTCACGGCCGCGTTCTGGAACAACTTCGGGGTCAGCGCGTTCCGGGCCGTCACGGCCATGTCGCTGGCCTGGCTGACGGCCTTTCCGCTTGGCATCCTCATGGGCGGCAGCCGCCGCGCCGACGCGCTCCTGTCGCCCTTCGTGTCCCTGACCTATCCCATCCCCAAGATCGTGCTTCTGCCGGTATTCCTGCTCCTGCTGGGCCTGGGCGACACCTCGAAGATCGCCATGATCGCGCTCATCCTGGCCTACCAGATCCTGGTCACCACTCGCGACGGAGTGCGCGGGGTGCACCACAAGTACATCGACTCGGTGACATCCCTGGGCGCGGGCCGGCTGCGCGTTTTCCTGGACGTGCTGCTGCCGGCGGCCCTGCCGCACGGCTTCACGGCCCTGCGCCTGGGCACGGGAGTCAGCGTGGCCGTGCTGTTCTTCGTGGAGTCCTTCGCCACCCAGACGGGCCTGGGTTATATGATCATCGATGCCTGGGGCAGCCTGGACTACCTGCGCATGTTCAGCGGCATCTTCGGCATGTCGCTGCTGGGCGTGCTGCTCTACGAGGGGACGGAACTGCTGGAACGCCTGGCCTGCGCCTGGCGCTGCCAGGGCCGGCGCTGAGTCGCGCACCCTCGATTCGGGAAGTTCGATTTGAACCGCCCATGATTGTGGGCTCTGTAGCCGAAACGGCCGGAGGACATGAGTGCAGGATAGCACTATTGTCCTCCGGCCGTTTCGAATAGAGGGACCAGGGATCTGCGTCCCTGGTTGGAAAGAGCCCGAGAGAGGGTGCCGCCCTCTCTCGGTACACATCAGCTGCTTACAAACTCGCGTAGCGCTCGATCTTTTTCTTGTATTCCATGATGCCCTGCACGATGCCGTCGGCCAGGAGATCCTGGTAGCGCGGGTTCTTGAGCCTGTCGGCTTCGGCTTTGTTGGTCAGGTAGCCGGCCTCCACGAGGATGGAGGGCATCTTGGCGCCCATGAGCACATAGAACGGCGCCTCGCGCGTGCCGTGGTCCTTCAGTTTGTAGGACTTGCTCACCGTGGTGACGGTGGCGTTTTGCACGAACTTGGCAAGATCCGTGGACTCGCGCACCTTGGAGTTGAGCATGAGGTCGGTCAGGATGACCTGCAGGTCCGAGATGCGCTTCTCGGAAACCGCGTTCTCGCGCGCGGCCACGCGTACGGCGTCCGGGGTTCTGGCCAGGTTCAGCGAATAGGTCTCCAGGCCGTGGATTTCCGTCTTGCGGTTGGCGTTTACGTGGATGGACACGAACATGTCGGCCTTCTGCACGTTGGCCATGGCCGTGCGCTCCTCCAAGGGGATGAACACGTCCGTGGTGCGCGTGTATATCACGTTGAAGCCCTTGGACTTGAGCTTCTGGCCAACCTTGAGGGCCAGGGAGAGCACTATGTCCTTCTCCTTCAGGCCGTAGGCCACGGCTCCGGGGTCCTTGCCGCCGTGGCCGGCGTCGATCATGACCGTATGCACCGTGAGCCCCAGCTGCTCGATGAGCTCGCCCACCGGACCCGTGGGTGTGGACGCCACCAGGGGCACGTCACTGGTCACCGCGGCAGGCATGGGCTTGGCTTGGCTCTGCGTCTTGCGCTCGGTTGCATAGACGTCCACCACCACCCGGTAGGGATCGGGCAGTGTGAACACGTGGTAGTTCTGAAGGTCCTGGAAATCGAGCACCACGCGGGCCACGTCGGGCTGGTTCTGGGCTGCGCGGATGCCGGACAGGATGCCGTCGCCCACGCTCAGGGTGCGCGACGGGCCGCCGGCGAGCTTGGTGGACTGCAGGTCGATGAACAGCCGGTGCGGCAGGCCCAGGGATGTGTTGGGCTGCAGGAGCTGGTAGCGGAACTCGACCTCGCCGTCCACGTCGATGACCACGCGCGTGTAGTCGCTGGAGCTGCGATGGCGGATGTCGTTCAGGTTGGCTAGCCCGATGGTCTTCACTTCGGGCCGTACCACGCCCGAGGTCCTGGCCTCCGGCGGGCCGGACGTGACCGGCGCCAGGGCCGGCGCGGAAGTCGAGGCCTGCGGCGGCAGACCGGCGTTCTTGCGGTCCAGCTCCAGGAGCATGGCCTGGGCCTGGGCGTGCATGTCGCCGTTCTTGTGGTTGTGCACGATGAGCAGCAGGTCAACGTAGGCCAGGTCCTTCTCGCCCAGACGCTCAAGGTTGATCTTGGCCTTGCGCAGCAGGGCGTCGTCGGTCCAGGCATGGTTCGGAAAGCGCGTGGACATGCGCTGGAAGTAGTCCACGGCCCGGATGAAGTCTTCCTTGCGGTTGGAGCGCAGGCCGAGCTCCTCGTGGACACGCCCCAGATAGAACAGGGACTTGGGAGCGTAGGAGCCTTCCGGGTCCTGGGAATAGGCGCGGCGGAAGTTCTCCTCGACCGGAGACCACGCGCTGCGCTGGCTGGCCTTGCCCTGGTCCTTGAGCAGGGCATGGAAGGCGTGCCAGCCGGCCTTGTAGCTCGATGCGACCGACGCGGCCCAGGCCCGGCCATCACCAGGCCAGGCCGTGAGCAGAGTCAGCAGGACGCAGAGTAGGGCGGCCGGTATGACCCGAGACGCGAACGGCTCCAGTATGCGCATGCTATTCCACGGTCACGCTCTTGGCCAGGTTGCGGGGCTGGTCCACGTCCTTGCCCAGGTAGTCTGCCACCTCGTAGGCGAAGAGCTGCAGGGCGGGCAGGGCCAGGAAGGCGTTCAGCGGGCCCCAGACCTCGGGCAGCATCCAGGGATGGTCCACGTTCAGGTCCAGGCCGGGGTGCGTAAGGGCGATGATCTTGCCACCGCGCGCCTGCACCTCGATGAGGTTGGATTTCACCTTGGGGTAGAGGGCGTCGTTGAGCGCCAGGGCGAAGGTCGGGAATTTCGGGTCCACCAGGGCGATGGGGCCGTGCTTCATCTCGCCGGAGGCGTAGCCCTCGGCGTGGATGTAGGAGATCTCCTTGAGCTTGAGCGCGCCTTCCAGGGCCAGCGGGTAGCACAGGCCGCGGCCCAGGTAGAAGAAGCTCCTGGCCTCGGAGTAGGTGCGAGCCAGGAAGCGGGCCTTGTCGCGCATGGCCGGCAGGCTGGCCTCCAGCACCTCGGGCAGGCCCAGCAGGCCGCGCATGGCCTTCTTGCGCACGTCGTCGGCCAGAAGCCCCTTGCGCCGGCTCCAGTGCAGGGCCAGCAAGGTCAAAAGAGTCAGCTGGCTGCACATGGCCTTGGTGGAGGCCACGCTGATCTCAGGGCCGGCCTGGGTGTAGACCACGTAGTCGGACTCGCGCGCAATGGTCGAGCCCACCACGTTGCACAGGCCCACGACCTTGACGCCCCGCGCCTTGGCCAGGCGAAGACCGGCCAGCGTGTCGATGGTCTCGCCCGACTGGCTGATGGCCAGGACCATGTCCTCGGGCTCCAGGATGGGCTCGCGGTAGCGGAATTCGCTGGCGATCTCGACGTTCACGGGCACCTTGGCCCAGGATTCGATGAGCTGCTTGCCCCACAGGCCCGCGTGGAAGGATGTGCCGCAGGCCACGATGTGCAGCCGCCTGGGCACGGGCATGGCCTCGATCTCGGGCAGGGCCACCTCGCTGGTGGCGTGGTCCACGCGGCCTAGCAGGCAGTCGTGGATGACCCTGGGCTGTTCAAAGATCTCCTTGAGCATGAAGTGCTTGTAGCCGCCCTTCTGAGCCGACTGCACGTCCCAGGTGATGGTGTGCGTGTCCTTGCTCACGGGCGCGAGCGTGGCCGCGTCCATGACCTTCCAGGAGCCGGCGTCCATTTGCACGAGCTCGCCGTCCTCCAGGAAGACGACCTCGCGCGTGTAGGGCAGGAAGGCCGGGATGTCCGAGGCCAGGAAGTTCTCGCCCACGCCCAGGCCCATGACTAGCGGGCTGGTCTGGCGCGCGCCCCAGACCATGCCAGGGTGGTCCTTGTGCAGCACGACGATGGCGTAGGCGCCCTCGGCCCGCGACAGGGCCCAGGAGATGGCCTCGGGCACGCTCGATTTGTGCGTGAGCCCCTCGGCGATGAGGTTGGCCAGCACCTCGGAGTCGGTGTCCGAGGAAAAGGTGTAGCCCTTGGCCGAAAGCTCGTTCTTGATCTCCTGGTAGTTCTCGATGATGCCGTTGTGCACGAGCGCCAGGTTGCCCTTGCAGTCCAGGTGCGGGTGAGCGTTGCGCTCGACCGGATGGCCGTGGGTGGCCCAGCGCGTGTGGCCCATGCCGTGTGTGGCGTTCAGGATGTTGCCTGCCTCGGGCACGGCTTTCTCCAACTCGGCGAGCTTGCCGGGCCTGCGCACCACGCGCAGGGCGCCGCCCTGCGGCACGGCCAAGCCGGCGGAGTCGTAGCCGCGGTATTCCAGGCGCTTGAGGCCTTCGAGGATGACGGGAGCAGCGGGCCTATGCCCGCAATAGGCGATGATGCCGCACATGATGCTGCACTCCAGGGAGTGATAGGGTTCGCTGATCGGATGTGATCAAGCCTCAGCCCTCCGTGGACCCTGCCGGTCCCGGAAGGTCGCCGGCCTTTTTCCAAAAATCGGGCCAACTTTCCATGAGCTTGCGCAGGGCCTTGCCCCGGTGGCTGCGCGCGTTTTTTTGCTCGGGGTCGAGCTCGGCCGCGGACAGGCCGGGTTCGGGGTCCAGGAAGAGCGGATCGTAGCCGAAACCGCCTTGGCCTCGGGGCTTTCTGGCGATCTCGCCTTCCCAGGTGCCGCGCGCGGTGGTCGTGGCCCCATTGGGCGCCACGGCCGCCATGACGCAGACGAAACGGGCGGAGCGGCGTTCGGACGGCACCGTGGCCATTTCGCGCAGGAGTTTGGCGTTGTTGTCCGCGTCGCTGGCGCGTTCGCCGGCGAAGCGGGCCGAGTAGACGCCCGGCGCGCCGGCCAGGGCGTCGACCACCAGGCCCGAGTCGTCGGCCAGGGCAGTCAGGCCCGTGGCCTGGCAAACGGCCCGGGCCTTGATGAGCGCGTTCTCCTCGAAGGTCTTGCCCGTCTCCGGAATCTCGCCGATCTCGGGATAGGCATCCAGGCCCACGACCTCGACATCGAACGATCCAAGCATGGTCGACAGCTCGGCGACCTTGCCCTTATTGCGCGTGGCCAGTACGATTTTTTGCACGCTGTCCCCCAAAATTCGTTATGCGCCCGGGCCTGCTTCGGTGGCAGCGGGCATGCTCGGGACCTGGAGCCGGGCCAAGGCGGGCTTGGCCCCCTGGGCCTCCCGCCCCATGGCATTGAGCGGCATGGCGAGGGGTTCGTCCCCCCGCGGGCCGGGTCTCGTCTGGCTTGTCTGCCGCGCGGGCGCGCTTGCCGAGGCCGAGGAATTTCTCGGGCATGAGCCTGCCAGGCCATGGCCTTACGGGCCCGCGGAGAGTACAGTCCGAAGCAGTGCGGACTGTACCTAGCACCGGCTCGAAGGGCATGGTCTCGTACATGGGGCCTGACTTGCGGGCATGGATATTGCGGCTGTGGCCGGGAGTGAGGCCGTGCAAGCCTGATCCGGAGAAGCCGCCATCCGCCGCAGGCGCCATCCGCACACCGCGGATCGAGGGTCCGCCATTCCCGGCGCCCCGCGTTGCGCTTTCCGCGACTCGCCGGCAGTCCCCGACCGGCGCTATGTTCAGGGGGCCATTCTGTCTCACTGCTTCTCCGGGACAGAGTGTCGGCGGCGATTATGGTAGCCGGCGCCCTTGATCATGGTTCAAGACGCGGTACTCTAGCAATGAAGGGCTCGATGAATCAAGTGCTGCCCTGTCGCGGAGAAGTGTCATGCGTTGGCCGCGGAGCGGATGAAAAGCCTTTGCAGCCCGTGGGGCATGGTGTAGACAACTATTTTTTTGCAAGCAGGCCATATATGACGATCCTGAAAACATACAGTGTGAGCCTGGGCTGCCCCAAGACCCGCGTGGATTCCGAGCGGCTGCTCGGCGCCTTGGGCAGGGTGAGCCCGGTGGACAGGCCCGAGGATGCGCAGCTCATCTTCATCAACACCTGCGGGTTCATCCGGCCGGCGGTGGAGGAATCGCTGCAGGCCGTGCTCGACGCCGCTTCCGCGGCCGGGGAGGCGGACACCCGCAGCAGGCCCCTGCTGGCCGTGGCCGGCTGCCTGGTCAGCCGCTATGCCGGCGAACTGGCCCCGGAGCTGCCCGAGGTAGACCTGTGGCTGCCCCTGGACGCCATGGACCATTGGCCGACCATGGTCGCCGAGGCCCTGCAGCGGCGGGGCCTGGTCGGGGAGCCGGTTCCGGCGGCCAGCCCCGCGCGTTTCGGCGGCCCGGTAAGCTATGCCTATCTGAAGATCAGCGAGGGCTGCTCCCACGCCTGCTCCTTCTGCACCATCCCCTCGATCCGGGGGAAGCTGCGCAGCGAGCCATCCGAACGCCTGCTGGCCGAGGCGCGCATGCTCCTGGACAAGGGCGTAAGCGAGCTTGTCCTCGTGGCCCAGGACCTGACGGCCTACGGCCTGGACTCGAAGGCGCCCGGCCTTATCCCCCTGCTGGAGCAGCTGCTGCCGCTGCCGGGTCTGGCCAGGCTGCGCCTCATGTACCTCTATCCAGCCGGACTTACCGACGAGCTGCTCGGGTTCATGCGCTCGGCCGGGGCACCGCTGGTTCCCTATTTCGACATCCCGCTGCAGCACGCGCATCCCGAGATCCTGTCGCGCATGGGGCGACCGTTCGCCCGAGATCCCTGGCGCGTGCTGGATCGCGTGCGAGGTAGCTTCCCCGAGGCGGCCATACGCACGAGCCTCATCGCCGGCTTCCCCGGCGAGACTCGGGATCACTTCGAGGTCCTGCTGGACTTCGTGCGCAAGGCGCGCCTGCACCATCTGGGCGTCTTCCCCTACTGGCCCGAGGAGGGCACGGCGGCCGCCGGAATGGACGGCCAGGTCGAGGACGCGGTCAAGCAGGAGCGCGTGCGCCTGCTCATGGAAGCCCAGAAGGAGGTCAGCGAGGAGATCATGGCCGCCTGCGTCGGACAGGAGCTGGACGTGCTCGTGGACGAGCCCAGCCCCGACTGGCCCGGGCTGCACGTCGGCCGGGTCTGGTTCCAGGCCCCGGAGGTCGATGGCGTGACCTACGTGAGCGGGCCGGGCGTCGAGCCTGGCCGCATGGTCAGGGCCGTCGTGGAGGAGGCCGGCGCGTACGACCTCTCTGCATTGGCATAGCGACCCGCCCATCCGGCCGGAGCGGCGTCCGCCTTAGCATTGCCGCGCTTCGTCGTTCCATCATGGGCGTCACGGGATGGCGGGCTCCGCATGCGCCCGCATGCCCCGGATCGGAAAACATGGGCAAGGGCCGGAGCCGGTGTTGTCATTGTCATCCCGTTCTGGTATTGACACGAAAATTTTCGTCAGAGGAGTTTGGAGGTATCATGGCAAACGCAACACAAAGCATGGATAAAGCAGCAACCCACGGCGGCGACGCCGACTTTGCCGAGAACATCGATTTCGCCTCGGCCCTGGACAATTACCTGAACGAAGACTTCGGGGCCATCGAAGACGGCAACATCGTCTCCGGCGAGGTGGTCAAGATCGACACCGACCACGTGCTGGTGGACGTCAACTTCAAGTCCGAAGGTCAACTTCCCATCGCGGAGTTCACCGATAGCAACGGCAACGTGACCGTGAAGGTCGGCGACAAGGTCGATGTCTTCGTGGTGCGCAAGGACGAGGTCGAAGGCACCATCGTCCTGTCCCGCGAGCGCGCCCAGCGCATGAAGCTCTTCGACAAGCTCGAGGACGTGCAGGAAGGCGACAAGACCATCAGCGGCCGCATCATGCGCCGGGTCAAGGGCGGCTACACCGTGGACCTGGGCGGCGTGGAGGCCTTCCTGCCCGGCTCTCACGTGGACCTGCGCCCCGTTCCCGACATGGACGCGCTGGTTGGCAAGGACTACGAGTTCCGTGTCCTGAAGATCAACCGCCGCCGCTCCAACGTCATCGTGTCCCGCCGCGTGCTCCTCGAGGAGCAGCGCGAGCACATGCGCAAGGAGCTGCTGGAGACGCTGGGCGAGGGCCAGGTGGTCAAGGGCAAGGTCAAGAACATCACCGAGTACGGCGTGTTCGTGGACCTGGGCGGACTGGACGGCCTGCTGCACATCACCGACATGTCCTGGCGGCGCATTCGCCATCCCAAGGAGATGGTCGGCCTGGGCGACGAGCTGGAGCTCAAGGTCCTGTCCTTCGACAAGGACAACAAGAAGGTCTCCCTGGGCCTCAAGCAGCTCGTGCCCGATCCCTGGGAGGACATCACCAAGAAGTACCCCGAGGGCGCTAGGCTCAAGGGCCGCGTGACCAATCTCGTGGATTACGGCTCCTTCGTTGAGCTGGAGCCCGGCGTGGAAGGCTTGGTGCACATCTCCGAGATGTCCTGGACGCGCAAGCTGCGCCATCCCTCCCAGATGGTCCATCCCGGCGACGAGGTCGAGGTGGTCGTGCTGGGCGTGGACCCGGACAAGAAGCGCATCAGCCTCGGCATGAAGCAGATCAAGCCCAACCCGTGGGATCTGGTGGCCGAGAAGTACCCCGAGGGCACCATCCTCGAGGGCACCATCAAGAACATCACCGAGTTCGGCCTGTTCATCGGCATCGAGGACGGCATCGACGGCCTGATCCACGTCTCGGACATCTCCTGGACCAAGAAGATTCGCCATCCCGGCGAGATGTACAAGGGCGGCGACACGGTGCAGGCCAAGGTGCTCACCGTGGACAAGGAGAACGAGAAGTTCACCCTGGGCGTCAAGCAGCTCAACGAGGATCCCTGGAACGAGGTTCCCGGCAAGTATCCCGTCGGCGCCACGGTCAAGGGCATCGTGACCAACATCACCGACTTCGGCCTGTTCGTTGAGGTCGAGGAAGGCATCGAGGGTCTGGTGCACGTTTCCGAGATCAGCCACAAGAAGGTCAAGAACCCCTCCGAGCTGTTCAAGGAAGGCGTCGAGATCGAAGCCAAGGTCATTCACGTGAGCGCGGACGAACGCCGGCTGGGCCTGTCCATCAAGCAGCTCAAGGATGACGAGGAGCGCAAGAAGCCGCGCGAGTTCCGCACCACGAGCGGCGGCGACACCGGCGGCAGCACCCTGGGCGACCTGATCAAGCAGAAGCTCGAGGACGCCAGTGCCGAATCCAACGGCGACGAAGGCTAGTTTCAGCCGGCGTCACCCGATCCTCTTCGGCCTTATGCTCTTAATGGCGGCCATGGCCCTCTTCGGAGGGGCCATGGCCGCCTTTCATCGTCTCCCGGTGGGCGAATTCAGCGGCAGTCGCCTGGGCGTGGTGAGGGTGGAGGGGCTCATAGCCGATTCCGAGGACCTGGTGGGCTGGATAGCTGAACTGGAGCGCGACGACTCGGTCAAGGGCGTGCTGCTGCGCATCAACTCTCCCGGCGGCGTGGTCGCCCCGAGCCAGGAGGTCTATGCCGCCGTGCGCCGCCTGGCCGAGCGCAAGCCCGTGGTGGCCAGCATGGGCGCCGTGGCCGCCAGCGGCGGCTATTACGTCGCGTGCGCTGCGCAGGAGATCGTGGCCAATCCATCGACACTCACCGGCTCCATCGGCGTGCGCATGGAGCTTCTAAACATCCGGGGGCTGGCCGAGAAGGTCGGCCTGTCCCAGACGCTCATCGCCAGCGGCGAGATGAAGGGCGTGGGCACTCCGTTCCGCGAGCTGAGTCCGCGCGAGCGCGAGTACCTCACGGCCGTGGTCATGGACATGCATGACCAGTTCGTGAGCGATATCGCCCTGGCCAGGAACATGGAACGCGAGCAGGTGGCCGCCCTGGCCGACGGGCGCGCCTTCACGGGCCGTCAGGCCCTGGGGAACGGCCTGGTGGACCGGCTGGGCGGCATGGAAGAGTCCATGGATCTACTGCGCGAGCGGTGCGGCCTGACCAGGGAGGCTCCCGTGCTGGAAGGCCCGGTCGAGGAAAAGAGCCTGCTGCGCCGCATCCTCTCGGCCACCCTGATCGAGCCGGCCTCGCAGGCCGTTTCCGAGATGGCCTCGGTACTCGCCGCACCACGCTGGGTATTCCTCTTTTGACGGCAAACGGCCCCGGCCCGCGAGCGCGGACCGGGGCCGTTTACACTAAGCCTAGCCTTGGACCTTCTGTGCGCAATGCACGCAGAAGCGTGTCTCGGGCATGGCCATGAGCCGCTTGACCGGGATTTTCTCCCCGCACTCCTCGCACAGCCCGAACTCGGGGCTGTCGATGCAGGCCATGACGCGCCTGAGCCCGATGAGCCGGGTTATGGCCGTTTTCAGGGCGGCATCGTTGACCGCGCGACTGGCCAGCCCGCCCATGCGCCCAAGCCTTCCCACGGAGCAGTCCGGCGTCTCGGGCTCGGACAGGGCCTTGAGTTCCTCCACGCGGACTTCGAGTCCCCGCATGTCGTCCAATATTCGATTCTTAAGCGTCGCCTTATCCACTGGCAGCATGGCTGCACCTCCTCGAAAATGCCAGATTAACCGCTCTGCGGAGTCCGTTCAAGGTCAAGGAGGAACTTTTTCATCTCGAGGCCGGGCCCGAAGCCGGTCAGGATTCCGCCGGTCCCGATGACCCGGTGGCAGGGCACGACCAGGGGCCAGGGATTGGTGGCCATGACCCGACCCACGGCCCTGGCCGCTCCCGGCCTGCCGACAAGTGCCGCCAGGCGGCCGTAGGTGATGATCTGGCCGTGCCGCACTTCGCGGGACAAGGTTTCGAGCACCTCGCGGCGGAAGGCCGTCAGCCCCTCCAGGTCGAGCGGCAGTTCGGGCCAGTCCACGTGTTCGCCCGCCAGATAGCGGGCAAGCGCCTGGGCCAGGGCGCGGCCGTGGCTGCTTGTGGGCCCGGGGCCGGACGGCGCTTCGGGGCCTGCCCATTCCAGGCAGATGGCTGCGACGTTGCAGTTTTCCCACTGCAAGGACAGGCAGAGCGTGCCCGATGTGATGACTTCGATACGCATGCTGACTCCTTATGGCCTGTGGCTACCGTGCCGGATGCGCGTCCGGCGCGTCAAGTGCGCAAGAACCGTCGGTCCGGACGTCAAGGGATTGAATTTCCCATGGCCAGTATCTGGCGAATCGGTTTTCCGGGAGCGGGGCATGGATGACACAGGGGTGAAATGTCTAATAAACGTGGATGCCGCTATCGGCAAACAATTGACATGCATGAGGTGGTCGTCAAGGCATGGTCATTGCAGCGACGGCGGCAAGTCATGGGCGGGATCGAACCAGCTTGGGATGCTCTCCGGGGCGCCGGCCATCCGGCCCTGCCAGAGATCCCGGGCGGCAAGTTCTTCGCGAATGCGCGCGAGCAGGACATTCTTGTCGCCCGCCCAGTCGGGGGCGACGAGTTCGCCAGGGGCGGGATCGGCCTGGAGGCGATGGACGACCATGTCCGGCCGGGTATCCGCAAGAGCCCGGCAGAGCATGGACACGTAACACGAAGGGGTGAGGGGGGAGTACTTACCGGCTCTCCACATTGCCTCCATGGCCGTTCCGCGCAACACGAGCAGGTTGTGGAATTTGATGCCGCGCGCGGGCAGAGCGCTTACAGCCCTGACCGTGGTCAGGAACTCGGTCTCGCCCTCGCCGGGAAGCCCGGCCATGACATGGGCGCAAACCTTGAGCCCGAGAGCGTCGGCCTGCTCCACGGCGGAAGCGAAGCAGGCGAAGTCGTGGCCGCGCCCGATGCGGGCGAGTGTCGCGTCGTCGGATGACTGCAGCCCGATGTCCAGCCATGTTTCGGGAATGCCCGTTCCGGCGAGGATGGCCAGCTTTTCCTGATCAAGGCAGTCCGGCCGGGTGCCAACGCTTACGGCAGCCAGTCCCGGCAGGGCGCGGATCTCCCGCATGAGGCCGGCCAGACGGGCGGCAGGTCCGTAGGTGTTGGAGAAGGACTGCAGGTAGGCGATGAAGGACTGCTGGACCGATTCCCCTGCTTGCCCGTGCGCGGTGCGGGAAGCGAGGCGCTCCCATTGCCGGGTAAGCGACAGGCCGTTTGCGGCCATGCCCGTGCCCGAACCCTGCGCGTTGCAGAACGCGCAGCCGTGAAAGGAGACGCTTCCGTCGCGATTGGGGCAGCCGGACGCGGCGTCCAGCGGAATCTTGCGCAGGCGTCCGCCGAAGCGCTGCCGTAAGTAGGTGGCGAGGCTATAGATTCTGTTCATGGCCGATACTGCTTCGCCGGTGGGGTATTCGGGTCGGACGTTGAGGAGCGAGGCGGCGACCGGTGATATTTTTCCTGGCTGTTGACAATGTGGCCCTTTTGAAAAAAGAAGGCCTTTGCAAACCTAAGACCCATTAAGTTTCACCGTATCGGGAAGCGAGGCGATATGTCGAAAGTCTTCGATAAGGCCCTTGGTTATTTTTCCAACGACCTGGCCATTGACCTGGGCACGGCCAATACCCTCGTTTATGTCAAGGGCAAGGGTATAATGCTCGATGAGCCGTCGGTGGTCGCCGTCAAGGAGGACAGCCGAGGCAAGAAGGTGCTGGCCGTGGGCCACGAGGCCAAGAAGATGCTCGGCCGCACGCCCGGTAACATCGTGGCGATCCGGCCCATGAAGGACGGCGTCATCGCCGACTTCGAGATCACCGAGGCCATGCTGCGTCACTTCATTTCTAAGGTGCACAACTCCAGGCGCCTCGTCCGCCCGCGCATCATCATTTGCGTGCCCACGGGCATCACCCAGGTGGAGAAGCGCGCCGTGAAGGAATCGGCCCAGAGCGCCGGCGCGCGGGAGGTCTACCTCATCGAGGAGCCCATGGCCGCGGCCATCGGCGCCGGCCTGCCCATCACCGAGCCCACCTCCAACATGGTCGTGGACATCGGCGGCGGCACCACCGAAGTGGCGGTCATCTCGCTGGCCGGCATCGTCTACTCCAAGTCCGTGCGCGTCGGCGGCGACAAGATGGACGAAGCCATCATGCAGTACGTCAAGCGCAAGTACAACATGCTCATCGGCGAGTCCACGGCCGAGATCGTCAAGAAGACCATCGGTTCGGCCTTCCCCAACGCCATAGACGGCAGCATGGATCTCAAGGGCCGCGACCTCGTGACCGGCATTCCCCAGAACATCACCATCACCTCCGAGGAGGTGCGCAAGGCCATCGCCGAGCAGGTGGACGCCATACTGCAAGGCGTGCGCATCGCCCTGGAGCAGACCCCGCCCGAACTGGCGGCCGACATCGTGGATCGCGGCATCGTGATCACCGGCGGCGGCGCACTCCTGCACGGGCTTGACCAGCTGCTGCGCGAAGAAACCAGGTTGCCCATCACCGTGGTGGACGAGCCGCTCAAGGCCGTCGTGCGCGGCTCCGGCATCGCCCTCGATGATCTGGATACATATCGGGAAGTCTGCGTCGATTAGTTCACCCCGGCCGGGAGGAACCTTCTTCCGGCGAAGGGCCTGGAGGAGGCTGCCCCAGGGCGGCCTTCCACGCCCTTGCTCCAGTAGCCGGGGATGGCGATAGTTTGGGACTGGTAGGTTGACTCCAGGTCCATTGAAGCTGCGGTTCATCCTTCAACTCGTGGTCGGTTGCTCATGCGCACAGGCGTCGTCTCAAGACGAATCTTCCTCCTGTTGCTCGTCGCCCTGTTCCTGTACCTGAGCATATACACCTGGAACCTGCGCTACGGCTATCTCGATCGGCTCACGGAGATCACTGGCCTGGAGATCGCCGGAACTGTCCTGCGCCCTGGCAACTGGGCCGCGGACGAGGTCAATCAGCGCTGGCGGCGCTACGTGCATCTGGTCGATGTCGAGCAGGAGAACGAACGGCTGCGGGCGGCGGTCGCGCGCATGGCCCTGGACATGGCCAGCCTGCGCGAGGATTCGGCCAAGGCCAAGCGCCTGGAGCGCTCCCTCGGGTACAATCCGCCCGAGGAGTGGCAGCGCCAGGGCGCGCGGGTCATCGCCCACCGTCTCGGCCCGACCGGTAATCTCGAAACGTTCCTGGTGGATAAAGGCGCGGGCGACGGCATATACGAGGATGCGCCAGCCATTACCGCGGATGGCGCCGTGGGCCGGGTCATGCGCGTTTCGCCGAACAATTCCACCGTGCTCCTCTTGAGCGATCCGAACAGCCGCATTCCTGTCCTGGGCCGAGATTCGCGCACGACCGGCGTTCTCGTGGGCCACGGCCAGGGAGAGCTGCTCAGCGTCAACTACGTGCCGCTTAACGAACCCATGGAAGTGGGCGAGGTCCTCGTCAGCTCCGGCCTGGCGCGCGTGTTTCCCAAAGGCATTCCCGTGGCCCGCGTGGTGACCGTGGACCGATCGGACATCTCCCTGTTCAAGACGGTCCTCGCCGAGCCGCTCGTTGATGTGCGGAACCTGGAGGAAGTTCTTCTGCTTACCAGGCTGGCCGTGGAGCAGCCCGCGACCGTCCAGACCGAAGCCGTGATACCCGCGGCGCCCCCGACGAAACCCGCCGCAACGGGCGCCGTACAGCCCAAGGCGGGCAGGGCTGATGCCCAAGCTCCCAAAACGGCCGTCGCCCAGCCCCAGGATTCCCGCAGGCAGGGCGAGCAGGTCACCCCGGCAAGGCAGGAACGGTCGCCCGATGTCCAGAAAAAGCCGGCCAATCCGCAAGCAGGCCAGGCGCCGTTACCGCAGGACGCCAGGACCCAAACGCCTCCGGCCGCTCAGGCGCCGAAGCCCCAGGAGGGCCAGGCCCCCAAGCCCCAGACCGTGCAGACGTCCAGGCCGCGGGAAACCCAGCCCCAGACTCAGCCGCTTCCCTCGGCAGGGGAACAGCGCGCCAATCCAGCTCAGGAGCGCCAGCCGCTCGTGCGCGAACCCGAGCCCAAGCCGCAGGCCGGGACTCCTCGGGCTGCTAACCTGGAGCCGCTGGCCCAGGTCGTACCGGTCCAGCCTGGCAGCGCACAGGCCGCTCCGGATCCGACAATGTCGGCGCCGGCTTCCCGTACGGCTGAACCCGAAGCGGCGGCCCGCGTCGCACGGACTACCCCGCCGGCCCCCCCTGCGCGTACCGAGCCGAAGAGCGAGTCACAGACTGAAGGCACGAAGACCCAGCCGATCTGGCCACCTGCCCTGCAAGCGCCGCCGCCTGCCGAGCCGGCCTTTTCCCAGTCAACTCCGTCCGGCTTGCCCCAACCAGCGGAGCAGCCATGAGCGCGGTGGTCTTCTGGGCCGTCTTCAGCATTCTCGGGATATGGATTCAGTTCTTCGCGCCCGGGCTGGATGCGCTGGCCCCCGGCCTGGTGATCAGCCTGCAGCGCGAGCATTGGTCCCGGACCTTCTGGCTGCTTCTGACCTGGATACTCGTGCAGGAAGGCATCGGCTCGCAAGCTTTCGGCGGGGTGTTCATGCTCTACGCGCTGCTCATCGGAGCCTTCATTCTCGGATGCAAGATCTTCGATGAGGCCAATCCTCTTTTCATGGTCCTGCTCGGGTTCGGATACGGAATGGTGCTGATCCTGAGCCGTTACATCCTGGCCGGACTGCAGGATGTGGTCCTGCCCGTCCGTCCGCTGCTGGAAGATTACCTGATACAGAGCTTTTATTTCGTCCTGGCTTGGTTCATCGCCCATAGATTTTACGCTCGAAAGGTGGTCAGGCGTGTCCGTAGCCTATGATCCGGAAGGGCAGCAACCTCCGCGCCACGGACTCATCCTGCTGCAGGGGCTCATCATGGCCCTGTTCTGCGCTTTTGCCCTGCGCTTGTGGTACCTGCAGGTGCACAAGGGCGAACAGTACGCGCAGAAGGCCCGCGAGAACCGCCTGAGGCAGGAATACGTCTATGCGCCACGCGGCCTGATCTACGATCGCAACGGGGTGCTCGTCGCCGTCAACGAACCGGCTTATGCCCTGGGCCTCATCCGCGAAGACGTGTCCGACATCGAGAAGACCCTCGCGCAGGTTTCGGAGTGGACCGGGCAGGATATCGAGGACCTGCTCGCCGCATTCCGGCTGGGCCGCAGGAAGGTGAAGCCCTTCGACCGGATCATCCTCGCCTCGAACCTGTCCTTCGACCTGCTCTCCAAGATCGAGGCCGGCTCGCATCGCTGGCCTGGTCTTGAAATCATGGTCCGGCCGCGCAGGAATTATCCCCAGGGGCCCCTGCTCTCGCAGATCCTGGGCTATGTGGCCGAAGCAAACGACGAGGAGATCTCGCGCAATCCGGACCTGCAGCTTGCGGACACCGTGGGCAAGCAGGGGCTGGAATTCGTGCTCGAATCCAGGCTGCGCGGCCGCAAGGGGCTGCGGCAGATGGAGGTCGACGCCTCGGGCCGCCTGCTCAACGAGAGGCAAGTCAACAAGCCGAGCGCGGGCCAGAATGTGACCATGGCCATCGACGTGAATCTGCAGCGCTTCGCCATGCAGGAGATGGAGAGCAGGGGACACGCCGGCGCCGTGGTGGTCATGGAACCCTACACGGGACAAGTCCTGGCCATGGTCTCCACACCGACTTTCGACAACAACGCGTTCGCCTCCGGTTTGACGCCGGATCAGTGGGCGGCCCTGCGCGACGATCCGCGGCATCCCTTGCAGAACAAGGCCACCCAGGGCGTATACCCTCCCGGCTCCACCTTCAAGCTGGTGGTGGCCCTGGCCGGCCTGCACGAGGGCGTCATCGACCCGAGCGAGACCGTCTTCTGCAGCGGCGAGATGAAGCTCGGCAAGCGCGTGTTCCGCTGCTGGAACAAGCACGGCCATGGGCGTGTGGATTTCAAGCGCGGCCTGGTGGAATCGTGCGACGTGTATTTCTACGAGATGGGCAACAAGCTTGGCGTGGACCGTATGGAGGCCTTCGCCAAGGCCTCGGGGTTCGGTTCGGTCACGGGCGTGGACCTGCCACACGAGAAGGGCGGGCTCATTCCCAGCCGTAATTGGAAGCTCCAGCGCTTCGGCGAGCGCTGGCAGGGCGGCGAGAACCTTAATTTCGCCATCGGCCAGGGCTACACGCTGACTTCGCCGCTGCAGCTCACCCGCTTCGTATCCGCGCTGCTCAATGGCGGCTTCCTGCTCAAACCCTCGCTTGTGGATTCGCACGAACCGACGGTGCAGGGCCATCTGCCTGCTTCCGCCCAGCAGATCAGGATGGTGCTCGAAACGATGGTGGCCACCGTGGATATGGACAGGGGCACTGCCAGGCGCTTGCGGCGTCCGGATGCGCGCATGGGCGGCAAGACGGGCACCGCCCAGGTGGTTAAGCTCAAGACCGAGGACCGGGGCAGGAAGACCTCGGAAATCGCTTACGAATTCCGTGACCATGCCTGGCTCGTAAGCTGGGGCGTGAAGGACGGCAAATCCGTGGTGATCACGTGCCTGGTGGAGCACGGGGGCGGTGGCGGCGAAGCGGCCGGTCCGGTTTCCCGCGCCATCTACGACTATCTCTTCGGTCTGCCGGGCGGGACCTCGACGGCCATGGATAACTGGCCCTATGTGGCCGGCGTGGATCCAAACCCCCTGGATAAGTACGAGCTCCCGGCCCCGGTCACCCCGAAGGCGGCCGCTAAGCCGAGCAGGCCTGCCAAGGCCAGCAAACCGAGTGCCCCGCGACCCAAGGCGGAACCCGCGGACATGACGCCGGCTGACTCGGCGGAGGATGCAGACAGTGTCTCCCGTTGATCGTCGAATGCTCCTGTACATAAACTGGGGCCTGGTGGGACTCACGCTCATCCTCTTCGGCCTCGGGGTGCTCAACCTCTATTCCGCGAGCGGTTTCCGGCTTGAGCAGGGCATGGAAGTCAACACCTTCTACCAGAAGCAGCTTATCTGGGGGGGCATGGGCTTCTTCGGCATGCTCCTGTTCATGGCCTTCGATTACAGGCACCTGAAGATCATCGCCTGGCCCCTGTTCTGGATCACCGTCATCCTGCTCGCATGCGTGCTGGGCTTCGGTAAGGTGGTGTACGGCGCGCGCCGCTGGCTAGATCTCGGCTTCTTCAATCTTCAGCCGAGCGAACTGGCCAAGATCAGCATTCTCATCCTGGGCGCCAGGCTGCTCTCCAGCGAATCCGGCCTGCTGTCCTGGACCAGGCTTTTCCAGGTACTCCTGGTCGGGATGATTCCCGCGGGCTTCATCATCCTCCAACCCGATCTCGGATCCTCCCTGAACCTGCTGTTGCTGCTTGGCGGAATCATCCTCTACCGCGGAATGAAACCCATTATCCTCAAGGTTGCGCTAGTGGTCGTCCCGGCCATTCTGCCGCTGGGGTGGTTCTGTCTCCACCCGTACCAGAAGCAGCGCATCCTGACCTTCCTGGACCCCAGCAACGATCCGCTGGGCTCCGGCTATCACATAATCCAATCCACCATCGCCATCGGCTCGGGGCAGCTCTGGGGCAAGGGCTTTCTGGGCGGTACCCAGAGCCAGCTTCGATTCCTGCCGGAAAAGCACACCGACTTCGCCGTGGCGGTGTTCGGAGAGGAGTGGGGGTTCATCGGCAGCTTGCTTCTGCTTTCGCTGTTCTGCCTGTTCCTGTACCAGGTTTGCGTTACCGCGCGCGACGCCAAGGACCGTTTTGGCTCCTACCTGGCTGCCGGGGTTTTCTTCTATTTCTTCTGGCAAATCCTGATCAACATGGGTATGGTTTTGGGGCTCATGCCCGTGGTGGGCATTCCCCTACCTTTCATCAGCTACGGCGGTAGCGCGACAATAGTCAACTTCAGCCTTATCGGGCTGGTGCTCAATGTGAGCATGCGTCGGTTCATGTTCAAGCAAAATTGATCGCACCGTAACAATAAGCGAGACGGATTGCATATGTTCAGCAAGAACGGCAAGGGAGGAAGCATGGCCAAGGACGAGATCAATGCATTTCTAGGCGCCGGGACAAGCTACGAAGGCAAGCTGCACTTCGAAGGTTCAGTGCGCATAGACGGCGATTTTCAAGGCGAGGTGTCCAGCGAAGGAACCTTGATCATCGGCCAGGACGCCAAGGTCAAGGGCGTCATTCAGGTCGGCCAGCTCGTGCTCTCCGGACACCTGCGCGGCAGCATCGAAGCCAGGGAAAAGGTTGTCCTGCATCGCACGGCGCATCTGGTGGGCCATATCAATACGCCCTCCCTGGTCATCGAGGAAGGCGCGGTGCTTGAGGGGCAAGTCGTCATGGGCACCTTGCCCGCCGAGGCGCTGCCGGAGACCCTGACGGAATTCTCTGAGAGCGCAAGTTCTGAAGAGGGCGCGCCGTCTCAGTACTGAAAAGCAGATTGCGCAAACGCAGCAATCTGATATTGTACTATCTGATGATATAAAAGATTCCGTATTTGCTTCTGATAATATGCTTGCGCAGGCGTAATCCCGAGTCGGCAGCGGCTCGGGATTACGCTCGTGAAAGCTGTCACAACCAGCCCGCCGCAACGTTTCCAGCCTCGTTTCTCCTTGAATCCCGCCGGAAAAAGATTTTGACAGGGTCCCGAAAAAGGGATAAAGCCCATCCCACTTTGAACTAAAATTCACAACCTTGAGCTGGGGGCGGTCATGATCGATCTGGATATTACATTCTTCATCCAGCTGGTGAACTTCCTCATTATCTGGATGGTGCTCAACCTCATCCTTTATCGCCCTATCCGCGGCATCATCAAGAAGCGCTCGGAGTACATGATGGGACAGGTTGGCTCCATCGAGAAGTTCAATGCCCAGGCCGTGACCAAGGTCAAGGACTACGAAGCAGCTCTTGATGCTGCCCGCAAGGTTGGGCTTGACGAGCGCAACCGTCTGAAGGTCGAAGCCCAGACTCGTGAATCCGAGATTGTCGGTGATGCCGGTCGCGAGGCTGCTTCCAAGATCTCCGCCGCCCGGGCCGAGATCGAGTCGCAAGTGAAGAAGGCCATGCAGAGCCTGCAGTCCGAAGTGGACAGGATGGCGAAGAAGGCCACTGACAAGATTCTCGCCTAAGGGGCAAGGAGGTAAGGACCTTGAAACGCGTGCAGACGGTGCTTTGGACCCTGCTCATGCTGCTGGCTACGGCCTGCATGGCTTATGCGGCGGAGCAGGCCGGAGGGGAGGCCCACGGGCTGCCTTGGAAGGATTTCCTGTTCCGGGTCGTGAACTTCATTTTGGTCGTGGCCATCATCTGGAAGTTCGCCGGTAAGCAGATCAAGGAATTCTTCAAGGGTCGCCAGTACCAGATCAAGACCGAGTTGGAGGATCTCGACGCGCGGCGCAAGCAGGCCGAGGTCAAGCTCAAGGAAGTCGAGAAGTCCATCTCCAACATCGAGGCCGAAAAGAAAGCCATTCTCGCAGACTACCGCAAGCAGGGTGAGGCTCTCAAGGACTCCATCGTTGCGGATGCCCAGCGCAAGGCCGAAGCCATCAAGGCTCAGGCTGAAACGGCAGTCAGTCAGGAGATGAAGCTCGCCACCGAGCGTCTTCGCGCCGAGGTGGCCGAAATGGTTGTGGAAGCCGCCGAGAAGATGCTCAAGGAAAAGCTCTCGGACAAGAAGCAGCAGCAGCTCGTCGATGACTACGTTACAAAGGTGGTGCTCAATTGACCGGGAACATCGTCGCGCGCAGGTACGCCAAGGCGCTGTTCGCTCTGGGCCAAAGGAAAGGCCCTGCGGAGATTGCGGCCTACGGGAGCGATCTGGCGAAACTGGCTGAGGTCCTTGCAGCCGAACCTACGGTGCTCAAGGTTTTCAGGAACCCGATTTTCGGCGCGGACAAGAAGAAGGCCGTTGCTGAGGGCATCATGGCCAAGCTTGGCTCTGGCCAGGTGGTCAAGAATTTCGTCCTGCTACTGGCAGACAAGGAGCGTCTGGCGAATCTGCCTGAGATCCAGGCCGTGTATGCCAAGCTCCAGGATGAGGCCCAAGGCGTTCTGCGCGGCAAGCTGACCACCGCGATCGCCCTGGACAAGAATCGTCAGGAGCAGCTCAAGGCTTCGCTGGAAAAGAAATCCGATCGCAAGCTGGTTCTCGACTACGGTGTCGACCCCGCCATTATCGGAGGGCTGGTTCTCAAGATCGGAGATCAGGTGCTGGACGCGAGCCTGCGCGCCCAGCTTCAGATGCTCAAGGAAAACATAAAGAGGGGTGAGTAGGGCCATGCAGATCAAAGCAGAAGAGATCAGCCAAATTATCGAGACACAGATCGAGAATTACCAGGCGCAGGTCGAGATGAGCGAGACCGGCACCGTCCTCTCGGTCGGTGACGGCATCGCTCGCGTCTACGGCGTGCAGAACGCCATGGCCATGGAGCTTCTCGAGTTCCCTGGCGGCGTCATGGGCATGGTCCTCAACCTCGAAGAGGACAACGTGGGCGTGGCCATCCTTGGCGACGACACGGGCATCAACGAGGGCGACCCGGTCAAGCGCACGGGCAAGATCTTCTCCGTGCCGGTCGGTGACGCGGTCATGGGCCGCGTGCTCAACCCCCTCGGCCAGCCCATCGACGGCATGGGCCCTCTGGACACCAAGCTGACCAGCCCCGTGGAGATCAAGGCTCCCGGTATCGTCGCCCGTAAGTCGGTGCATGAGCCCATGTACACCGGCCTGAAGGCCATCGACGCCATGACGCCCATCGGCCGCGGCCAGCGCGAACTGATCATCGGCGACCGTCAGACCGGCAAGACCGCTGTCTGCGTGGACGCCATCCTGGCCCAGAAGAATTCCGACATCCACTGCTTCTATGTGGCCATCGGCCAGAAGAAGGCCTCGGTCGCACTGGTCGCCGACGTGCTCCGCCGCCACGGCGCCATGGAGTACACGACGATCATTTCGGCCACGGCTTCCGAGCCTGCTCCGCTGCAGTTCATCGCCGCCTACGCCGGCGCCACCATGGCCGAGTTCTACCGCAACAACGGCAAGCACGCCCTCATCATCTATGACGACCTGTCCAAGCAGGCCACTGCTTACCGCCAGATGTCGCTGCTGCTGCGCCGCCCTCCGGGACGCGAAGCTTTCCCCGGCGACGTGTTCTACCTCCACTCCCGCTTGCTTGAGCGCGCCGCCAAGGTTTCCGACGCCCTGGGCGCCGGCTCCATGACGGCTCTGCCCATCATCGAGACGCAGGCCGGTGACGTGTCCGCGTACATCCCGACCAACGTTATCTCCATCACCGACGGTCAGGTGTACCTGGAGCCCAACCTGTTCAACGCCGGTGTCCGCCCGGCCATCAACGTCGGTCTGTCCGTCTCCCGCGTGGGCGGCGCCGCTCAGGTCAAGGCCATGAAGCAGGTCGCCGGCACCCTGCGTCTGGACCTCGCCCAGTACCGCGAGCTGGCCGCATTCGCCGGTTTCGGCTCCGACCTGGACAAGGCCACCCAGCAGAAGCTCAACCGCGGCGCGCGCATGGTCGAGCTGCTCAAGCAGCCTCAGTACCAGCCCCTGCCGGTTGAGGAACAGGTTTCCGTGATCTACGCCGGCGGCCGCGGTTACATGGACGATGTGCCCGTATCCGCCGTGCGCAAGTTCGAGGCCGAATTCCTCGAATTCCTGCGCAACGCCAAGGCTGACGTGCTCAAGGACATCCGCGAGAAAAAGGCTTTGGACCAGGAAGTCGAAGGCAAGCTCAAGGCTGCCCTGGAAGAGTTCAAGAAGGGCTTTAGGGCCTAGGGCCAAAGGAGGGCTTGAGACATGCCTTCCCTGAAGGACGTCAAGATCAAGATATCTGCGGTCAAGAAGACCAAGCAGATCACCAAGGCCATGAACATGGTGTCCTCGGCCAAGCTGCGCAAGGCCCAGGATCGCATCGTTCGCTTCCGGCCTTACGCCCAGAAGTTCTATGAAATGCTGGGCGAGCTGGCCTCGGGTGTCGATCCCTCCACGCATCCGCTTTTGTCGGTGCGTGAAGAGGTAAAGACGGTAGGTATCCTGCTGGTCACTTCCGACCGCGGACTGGCCGGCAGCTTCAACGTCAACCTGATCAACACCGCCAAGAGACTGGCCGCCGCCAAGGTGGCCGAGGGCAAGGCGGTCAAGTTCTACTGCGTGGGCAAAAAGGGCCGCGACGCGATCCGCAAGTCTGATTACGAGACCGTGCGCGCCTACCATGACAAGATGAGCTCGAACTTCGACTTCTCCCTGGCCAACGAACTTGGCAAGGAGATCATCGGTGCCTACATCGCCGGTGCGCTGGACGAGGTCATTCTGGTCTATGGCGAGCTCGAGTCGCTGGCGCGTCAGACGCCCAGGGCGCTGACCGTCCTGCCCATCAAGCCCGAAGAGGGCAAGGCCGCTGGCGGCCCGCGCAGCGAGTACATCTACGAGCCCAGTGTGGTGGATCTGCTGGCCGAGCTTCTGCCGAGATTCGTCAACGTTCAGGTCTATCGTGGCCTGCTTGACACCTCCGCAAGCGAGCACGCCGCGCGCATGGCTGCCATGGACAACGCGACCAGGGCCTGCGACGACATGGTCGGCGCTCTGACCCTTGCCTACAACAAGGCACGTCAGGCGACCATCACCAAGGAGCTTATGGATATTGTCGGCGGCGCTGAGGCGCTCAAAGGCTAAAAGGGGGCATAAAACCGCTATGGCTAACACAGGCAAGATTGTGCAGGTCATCGGCGCTGTCGTGGACGTGGAGTTCCCGGAAGGGCAACTCCCAAACATCCTCAACGCGCTGGAAATCAAGAACCCTAACAACCAGGATGCTCCTGAGCTGGTGTGCGAGGTTGCTCAGCACCTCGGCGACAACGTCGTGCGCACCATCGCCATGGACGCCACCGAGGGTCTGGTGCGCGGCATGCCCGCCATCGACACGGGCAAGCCCATTGCCGTCCCGGTCGGCACCGCCTCCCTTGGCCGCATCATGAACGTCGTCGGCCGTCCCGTGGACGAGCTCGGACCCGTGGATGCCAAGGAATCCTGGCCCATCCACCGTCCGGCTCCGGCCTTTACGGAGCAGTCGACGAAGGTTGAAGTGCTCGAAACCGGCATCAAGGTCGTGGACCTGCTCATCCCGTTCCCCAAGGGCGGCAAGATGGGCCTGTTCGGCGGCGCCGGCGTGGGCAAGACCGTTATCCTCATGGAGATGATCAACAACATCGCCAAGCAGCACGGCGGCAAGTCCGTGTTCGCCGGCGTGGGTGAGCGTACCCGTGAAGGCAACGACCTGTACCACGAAATGAAGGACGCCGGCGTTCTCCCGAAGGCCGCCTTGATTTACGGCCAGATGAACGAGCCCCCAGGAGCCCGCGCCCGCGTGGCCCTGACCGCTCTGACCATCGCCGAGTACTTCCGCGATGTGGACGGCGAGGACGTGCTCCTGTTCGTCGACAACATCTTCCGCTTCACGCAGGCGGGTTCCGAAGTGTCGGCTCTCCTCGGCCGCATGCCTTCCGCGGTGGGCTATCAGCCGACCCTGGGCACCGACCTTGGCGGTCTGCAGGAACGCATCACGTCGACCAACAAGGGCTCCATCACGTCGGTTCAGGCCGTGTACGTGCCCGCCGACGACTTGACCGACCCGGCGCCCGCCACGACGTTCGCGCACTTGGACGGAACGCTGGTTCTCTCGCGCCAGATCGCCGAGCTGGGCATCTACCCCGCCGTGGATCCGCTCGACTCGACCTCGCGCATCCTGGACCCCAACGTCCTGGGTGTCGAGCACTACGGCACGGCCCGCACCGTGCAGCAGATCCTTCAGAAGTACAAGGACCTGCAGGACATCATCGCCATCCTGGGCATGGACGAGCTTTCGGACGAGGACAAGATCACGGTTGCGCGCGCTCGCCGCATCCAGCGCTTCCTCTCCCAGCCGTTCCACGTGGCCGAGGCCTTCACCGGCCGCCCGGGCAAGTACGTGAAGCTTGAGGACACCATCCGCGGCTTCAAGGAGATCATCGAGGGCAAGCACGACACCCTGCCTGAGTCCGCCTTCTACATGTGCGGCGGAATCGAAGAGGCTGTCGAGAATGCCAAGAAGCAGGGGTAACCCCCTATGAGCAACCAGATTCAGCTTGAGATAGTCACCCCCGACCGCAAGGTGCTCTCGGAGAAGGTGGACTACGTGGGTGCGCCCGGCATCGTGGGCGAGTTCGGCGTGCTGCCGAACCACATCCCGTTCCTCTCCGCCCTGGGCATCGGCAACCTGTACTACAAGCTTGGCGGCAAGACGCACTACGTCTTCATCGCCGGCGGGTTTGCCGAAGTTGGACCGGAGCGTGTGACCGTATTGGCTGAGATCGCTGAGCGCGCCGCCGAGATCGATGTGGAGCGTGCTCGCAAGGCAAGGGAGCGTGCCGAGTCCCGGCTGCAAAAGCGTGCCGAGGATGTGAACTTCGCACGCGCCCAGGCTTCGCTGCAGCGGTCCCTGGCTCGCCTGCGCTGCCGCACTTCCGCCGAGGGCGCCGGCACTTGCTCGCTCTAGACAATTGAACCCCTGCGGCCTGCTTCGGGCTGGCCGCAACGGATTGTGATCATGACAGGCCCTGGAGTACTCCAGGGCCTGTCTTCTTTTTTGCTTTACAAGCGCTATCGCCCTTCCGTACACAAGCTGGACGCGTGATTTAACGCCAGATGGGCTTGCGTGGTCGTCGCAGACATTCAATGGAGAAGGAATTGAGCTTCCCTGAATCCATACATGCACTTGTGCTTGCCGCCGGCAAGGGTACTCGCATGCGCTCCAATTTGCCCAAGGTGCTGCATACGCTCCTGGGCGAGCCAATGCTGTGGTACGTTCACCAAACCCTAGCGAAACTTTTCGGCGACAGGGTGCATACGGTCATCGGCTGCGGAGCCGACATGGTCAGGGCCGCCTTCCCGGAGCTTCAGGGCCGCTTCGTGTACCAGGCCGAACAGCTCGGCACCGGCCATGCCTTGCAGGTAGCCTGGGAGAGCATCATGTCCCTGGGCCTTCGGCATGTCGCCATCGTGAATGGAGATACGCCATTGCTGCCGTCGGAGCGGATGGAGCAGCTCGTTCGAACCGCGCTTGATCGCAACGCCGCACTGGCTTTCCTGTCCATCACTCCACCAGATCCAGGGGCCTATGGCCGGGTCCTGCGCGGCGACGACGGCTCGGTAACGGCTATAGTCGAAGCGAAGGATTACGATAGGGCAACGCATGGGCCGGATCGCGGAGAGGTGAACGCGGGGATCTACTTCCTCGACATGCAACTGATGGCCCCGCTGCTGCCGTTGCTCAGGAACGAGAACAAGAGCGGCGAGTTCTACATAACCGACCTGGTCAATCTCGCGGCCTCCCAAGGTCTAGGCGTTGCTGCCGTGGAATGCGGCTATCAGCCAGAGCTCATGGGCATCAACACTCCCTTTGAGCTTGTCTGCGCGGAAGACCGCCTGGCGTCCACCATCGCCCTGCAATGGCTGCGGAAAGGCGTGCTCGTGCGCAATCCCGGTCAGGCGCGCATCGGCCCGCGGGTGATCCTGGAGCCCGGGGCAGAAATCAACGGACCGTGCGAGTTCTACGGGCGCAGCGTGGTGAGGTGCGGAGCGCGTGTGGATTCGAATTGCATAGTGCGTGACAGTGAACTGGCTGCGGGGGCCCACCTGCGCCACTTCAGCCATGCCGAGGGAGCCCTGCTGGGCCCTGGAAGCATTGCCGGGCCTTATGTGCGCCTCAGGCCCGGAGCCGTGCTGGAAGAAGGTTCCCACGCGGGCAACTTCGTGGAAATGAAGAAAGCCGTGCTGGGCAAGGGGGCCAAGGCCAACCATCTGACCTATCTCGGCGATGCCGAGGTGGGCGAGGGTACGAATATCGGCGCGGGAACGATCACATGCAACTACGACGGCAAGCTGAAGCATAAGACCGTCATCGGCCGGAACGTATTTGTCGGCAGCAACACCGCCCTGGTCGCACCGATCACGGTTGGCGACGAGGCTCTTGTCGGCGCCGGTTCCACCTTGACCAAGAATGTGGAACCCGGCCAGTTGGCGATTGCGCGTCAGCGGCAGACGAACCTGAAACGCAGGAAATAGCTCGACGCCGCTATTGATTTGCGGCGAGGAAATGGCTAAATTTTCAGTATGGAACTAATTGAGCAGCTTGCCAATCGTATAGAAGTTTTGCTCCAGCGCAAGCGCGAGCTTGAGCAGGAGAATCGTCAGATGAAGGCCGAGCTTGAGGAAGTCAGGCGCGGTAAAGAGGAGATTTTGGCCAGAGTCAACGGTCTCCTGCAACGTGTTCAGGAAGAAACGTTGTAGGACTCATGCACTTGCATGTCCCGTTATACCTTGACTGTTCTGGGGCTGGAAATCTCCTTCGTCACTGACGCAGGAAGCGCTAGGATTTACGATGCCCGTGATCATGTTGAGAAGCAATTCAGCCTTTTGAATCAGGATGGGAAGAACCTTAGCAAGGAGAAACTCCTTACTGTTCTGGCACTGAGTTTAGCGGACGATTCCCTGCAGTCAACCCAGAAGCTGCGCGAGTATGAAGAAGCGATTGATCGGCTTTTGGAGAAAATAGACTTGGCAAACGCCAAAACGGCTTTATAGTTGTTCTGGTCTCCCTGGGGTGTGCGTGATTGTCATGTTTCTTTCTGAGCCAATGACGAAATAACGGGTGCTGCTCCCGTCCGGGCCCGTGCGCAGCCCGCGAGATCGGGAAGCCTGACGGCCTGGCAGCGGCGCCCACCTGGCAAGCCAGGTTCAAAAGAACTGACGACACGGCTCCCTGGGGTAGCCATATGACGACGTCAAGTCGTTGAGTTATATATGCGAGCCTTCCGCCAAGTCTGCCATTCCCGCGCGCGGGTTCAACCCGGCTCCTCCTAGACTGCACATCGTCGCCTTTGACCATATGCGAAAAGCGGCTGGGCCATGGCCCGCCCAACGCTACCGATCACTCCAACCCCAGCGCAGGCGGGGCAATGCCTGTTGCCATATAGGAGGCGCGCATGAGTTTCATGTCCATCGTATTGATACTGGTCGGAGCCGTCATCGGCGCCGCGGCTGGTTATATCCTGCACAAAACCATTGAATCCAGACGCCTGGGCGATGCCAAGGACCTGGCTGAAAGAATCCTGGACGAAGCCCGCAAGGAGGCCCAGGCCTCCAAGAAGGAAAGCCTGCTCCAGGCCCAGGACGATATCTACAACCAGAAGAAGGAACTGGAGAGCGAGTACAAGGAGCGCGAGCGGCAGCTCAAGGGCAAGGAAGGCAAGCTTGCCGAGAAGGAGGTCAAGCTCGCCGAGAAGGAAGAGCGGTTGGAAAGCAAGCTTGAAAAGCTGGCCCAGAAGGAAATCAGCGTCATCGAGTTCGAGAAGAAGCTCACCAAGCAGGAGCGTCTGCTGGCGGACCGGGACGAAGTGATCGTTCAGCGGGAGGAGGAGCAGGCCCGCAAGCTCGAGGAGATTTCCGGCCTGACCCAGGAAGAGGCCCGCGCGCGCATCATGCAGGAGATCGAGGACAAGACCCGCCACGAAGCGGCCAAGATGGTCCGCACCATCGAAATGGAAGCCCGCGAGATGGCCGACAAGAAGGCCAAGGAGATCCTGGCGCTCTCCATACAGCGTTATGCCGGAGACTACGTGGCCGAGCAGACGGTCACGGCCGTGAGCCTGCCCTCGGAGGACATGAAGGGCCGCATCATCGGCCGCGAGGGTCGCAACATCCGCGCCCTGGAGGCCGCCACGGGCGTCGACCTCATCATCGACGACACGCCCGAGACCGTCATCCTTTCGGCCTACAGCCCGCTGCGGCGCGAGATAGCCAAGCAGGCCCTGGAGCGCCTCATCACTGACGGCCGCATCCATCCGGCGCGCATCGAGGATATCGTCAAGAAAGTCGAGCAGGAGATGGAGGTCAAGCTGCGCGAGATCGGCGAGCAGGCCACCTTCGACGTGGCCGTGCACGGCATCCATCCCGACATCATCCGCTTGCTGGGCCAGCTGCATTACCGCACGAGCTTTTCGCAGAACGTGCTCCAGCATTCGCTTGAGGTCGCCTCGTTGTGTGGCATCATGGCCGCTGAACTGGGCCTGGACGAGAAGAAGGCCAAGCGGGCCGGCCTGCTGCATGACATCGGCAAGGCCGTGGACCACGAAGTGGAAGGCCCCCACGCCATCATCGGCGCGGACCTGGCCAAGAAATACAACGAATCCAAGGAAATCATCCACGCCATCGCCGCGCACCACGAGGACGTGCCGCCCAAGTCCATCCTGGCCGTGCTCGTGCAGGCCGCGGACTCCCTGTCCGGCGCCCGCCCCGGCGCGCGCAAGGAACTGCTGGAGAACTACGTCAAGCGCCTGGAGGACCTGGAGAACGTGGCCAAGGACGTGGACGGAGTGTCCAAGGCCTTCGCCATCCAGGCCGGCCGCGAGATCCGGGTCATGGTCGATGCGGACAAGGTCACCGACGACAACACGTACCTCCTCTGCAAGGACATCGCCCACAAGATCGAGGAGAACCTGACCTATCCGGGCCAGATCAAGGTCACGGTCATCCGCGAAAAACGCGCCGTTGAGTACGCCAAGTAGCTCCGCGCGGACCTGTTCGAACTGCCGCATGACAGAGGCCCCCGGCTGAACCGGGGGCCTTTTTTCATTTCCAGACGTCGACAGGGCTGGTGTGCGGCATCCGGCGGCTGCCAGCCGGCGCTGGGGGTCGACCATGCCGGGCTGGACAGGGCAGGCTCGCCGGAATGCGTCGGCGAGGCTGCTAATGCATTTCACGCAAGCGACTTAAGACATCATGGTCGCAGCGTGGGGTTAATCGTCGTCAGCTCCATTGCCGTCGCCATTGCCGTTGTCGTCATCGGACTGATCGGGCGGGCAGGGCAGCGAACCCGGCTGGCAGACTACGCCGATGACGAGCTGCGTCGTGTTGTCGGAGACGTTGTCCGGGATCTGCAGTTGCACGGTGGGGCACAACGTGCCGCCAAAGGCGTCGAAGCGTTCCTGCGGCGTGAGTTCGTCGACTCGCTCGGCCTCGACCTCGGGATAGAGGGCGAAGGAGAGCACGGAGAGGTCGGGCGTTGTCACGCGGCCGTAGCACTGCAGGGGCGCGGTCTCCGGGTTGCCGATAACCAGTCCGCTTCCGTTGATCGGGTCGTACTGGCCTATGAGCGTGTCGGAGGTGAACCCGTACAAGGAGGTCCAGCCCTGGATGTCAGGAGCGAAGGAGTCGGAGTAAGCGTTCGCGAAGAGGTGGTAGAGATTGTCCCGGTAGATGAGGTGGGGTTGATCGAGCATCTTGGTGATGCCGGAGGCGTGGAAGAGCGGGGGAAGAAGCGTCCAGTTGGGCATGGAGACTGAGTTGTCGCCGTTGTCGCCGTTGTTGCCGTTGTCACCGTTATCACCGTTATCGTCGGTGCCGTTGGTGTCGCCACCGCCATCGCCATTGCCATTGTCGCCATTGTCGTCGTCGCTGTCGTCAAGGCGGGCTATGCCCACGGCTGCATTGTATGTCTCGCCGTTCTCGTCGACTTCGACCAGGTCGAAATCAGGGCTCAGCTTGGCGGAGAAGATGATGTAGTCGTCGCCGGTATCGGGATCGGTGAAGAAGAACGGGTCGCGGAAGGCATACGTTCTATCGGGAGCTATGCCGTCCAGGGAATCGTCGTTCCCAACGCCGTTACCATTGCCGTTGTCGTCGCCGTTATCGTCGCCATTGCCGTTGTCGTCATTGCCGTTGTTATTGTCGTTGATCTGCTGCTCGGCCTGCTCGGCGGTCTGGTACATCACGCCGTCGGGTTCGAGTATGACTTCATGCTCGGACCAGTTGTCGAAGCTGGGGCCGTCGGGTCCGACCGTCAGGTCCGCCTCGGCGAGAGCGATACGTTGGGCGGAAATGGTGATGGGTTCGCCGACATCTCCGTCGCCGTTACCGTCACCATCGCCGTCGCCGTTTCCGTTCCCGTCACCATCCGGCGGGCATTCTCCATTCTGGCGCGCGGCTCCGCCCGGGCACTCCGGCGCACCCGTGCCGTTCCCGTCGCCGTCGCCATTGCCGTCAGGCTCGATCTCGCCAACGGCGGTATAGACAATGCGCAGACGGCAGTTTTCGATTATGGCCGATCCGGCCCACTGGGCGTCTCCCAAGGCCTCGCCTTCGGGGAAGAGTTCGCCGCCGTCGGTCCAGGTCATGCCGTCCTGGCTGTAGTAGTAGCGGATGCGCGCCTCTTCGTAGCGGTTCTCGGGGTCTTGCACCGATTCCTCGGGCACGGCCAGCGAGAAGAAGATGTAATAACCGTCAATCACCGCCACTTGGCCATTGGGCCGCATCAGGGGCCAGGTCTCGAATGTCCATTGGTCAGGAGAGTATTGGTCGGGGAAGAGGTCGTCCCGCAGGATGGGTGGGACGGTGTTCTCTTCCGGCACGGGCTGGATTGTCATGGCGTCTTCCACCAGCCAGGAGGAGACCTCGCCTGTCGGGGGTTCGCCCGAGCCGTTATCAGAACCATTCTGTCGGGGCTGGCCGGCAACCTGACCATTCTGTCCGACAGAACCCGACTGCAGTGTCGGAACATCATTTACAAGCCATCCAGGCAGATCAGCCGCATTGGCAAGTGATAAAGATAATGGAGGAGCTGGAAGCGCGATAAATGCAATGAAAAGAAATGCAAGTGCGAAGTTGTAAAGGTTTTTGATGCTTCTCTTTTTTAATCTAGACTTAATAATAGCTGAATTATTTCTGCGCGTAACAAGCATGTTCATACACCTCCGCATTGGTTAAGATTGATGAAGCATCGATAACCAGCCCTGGTAAAATAATGTACTGGCATTCGATATTTGCAGTTATTTCCTAAAATCAAATGAATAACGTTATTATTTGACAAGAACGAACGCCCCTTGGTCCGGCTGCTCCGTCTGCACACGGGAAAGAGAACATCTGGAGGTAGGTGGGAATCGGTGTTTCGAAAGGAAGCTATCCGGCTCAGCTACAAATGGATGCTGAGCAGGTGCTCCATTTGATTGTATGTGTCAAATTGATTCAGTATGATAGATTATGTTGGGTAGTTTTGAAACGAAGAGCCTTGTCAAGCAGTTCATTGAATGCTCTTGCCAAGAGGCGTAAGAGCCCAACTTTGGGTCGGGGATTCGGGGAATCGCATGCCTGGCTTGGAATCCGAGCGCTATCAAGCCGGTCCTGGCGAGACGGGGCACGCTCCCGGCGAGCATGGGCAGGCATGATAGGGGGGCGCACTTTCCTCCATGGCGGATCCTGGGTCCGAAAGGCTGGCGGCATTGAGTCCAACATCTGGCCGATCGGCGGCCTGACGGCGTCCGTCAGGCTCACGAACTTCTTTGACGGAGTCTGTCTTATGCAAGTCGAGTCTTCGGATGCATCAAGTAGAGGCGCCTGGGGCGAACGGCTGAGCCGGCTGTTGCCCGAGGCGCCAAAGACCTTCAGCGTGCTGTCCCAGGGCTACGGCCCCGGACCGTTGTCCCGCGACCTCCTCTCGGGCGTCACCGTGGGCATCGTGGCCCTGCCCCTGGCCATGGCCTTCGCCATCGCCTCCGGCGCGTCACCGGAGCAGGGGCTGATCACGGCCATAGTGGCCGGCTTCATCATTTCCTTCCTGGGTGGCAGCCGCTACCAGATCGGCGGACCGACCGGCGCCTTCGTCGTCATTATCTACGGCACCATCGCCAAGTACGGCATGGACGGCCTGCTTGTGGCCACGATCCTCGCCGGCGTCATGCTCACGCTCTTCGGCCTGTGCCGCATGGGCGCGCTCATAAAGTACATACCCTATCCCGTGACCACGGGCTTTACCGCAGGCATCGGCCTGCTCATATTCACCCAGCAGATCAAGGACTTTCTGGGCCTGCACCTGGACAAGGCCTCGCCGGAGTTCTTCGCCAGCTGGAAGGCTTACCTGGCCAATATCGGCACTGTGGATCAGTCCACGCTGATCGTCAGCGGCGTGACGCTCGCGACCATCTTCTGCGTGCGCCGTTGGATTCCGCGCATTCCGGCTCCGTTCGTGGCCGTGCTTCTCGCCTCGGTGCTGACCGCGGCATTCACGCTGCCCGTTGACACCATCGGTTCACGCTTCGGCGGAATCCCGCGCTCCCTGCCGGGCTTCAGCATGCCGCACATCACCCTCGACCTTGTGCGGGAGGTGTTTCCCGCGGCCGTGACCATAGCCCTGCTGGCCGGGATCGAATCGCTCCTGTCGGCCATCGTGGCCGACGGCATGACCGGCGACCACCACAACTCCAACACGGAGCTTGTGGCCCAGGGCCTGGCGAACATAGCCTCCGTGTCCATGGGCGGCATTCCGGCCACGGGCGCCATCGCGCGCACGGCCACCAACATCAAGGCCGGAGCCTTCTCGCCCGTGTCGGGCATCGTCCATGCCCTGTTCCTGGTGGCCTTCGTCTACCTGCTCGCGCCGCTGGCCTCCTACATCCCGCTGGCCAGCCTGGCGGGCGTGCTCGTGGTGGTGGCCTACGACATGAGCGAGCCGCACAGGTTCAAGCGGCTGTTCAAGGCGCCCAAGAGCGACGTCGTGGTCATGCTGCTGACCTTCGGCCTCACGGTGCTCGTGGACCTGACCGTGGCCGTGTGGGTGGGCGTGGTCCTGGCCTCGCTGCTGTTCATGCGCCGCATGAGCGAGCTCACGGGCATCCACCGCACGCTCGAACTCGTGGGCGACGGGACCGCGGAGGTCCTGCCCAAGGAATTGCACCCGGACACCAGCGAGCTTGACGTGCCCGAAGGCGTGGACGTCTACGAGATCGACGGCCCGTTCTTCTTCGGCTGCGCGGATCGCTTGAACGCCATCGTCCGAGCCATGCACAAGCCGCCCGTGGTGCTCATCCTGCGCATGCGCCACGTGCCGGCCATCGACGCGACTGCCGTCAACTCCTTGGAGGCCCTCCACGACAAGTGCAGGAAGCGACATGTGACCATCGTGCTTTCCGGCGTCAGGACCCAGCCCATGGCCACGCTCAAGCGGCTTGGCGCGGACCTGCTCTTCGGACAGGAGAACATCACCGAGAACATCTACCAGGCCCTGGACAGGGCCCGGGGGATCATCGCCGACCGGACGATGTCGCACGGATCGGCGGCGCCCATCGCCGGACCGGGACCAGAAGCGGCCTAATTGCCCTGGCCGGTGAATCCGGCTAGGCTGTCGCCAGCTCTGGAGGCTATCCGATGCGCGTTCTGGTTCTCGGGGATATCATAGGCAGGCCGGGCCGCGAGGCCGTGGCCTGCGAGGTGCGGCGTCTGCGCGAGGAACTGGCCCTGGACCTTGTCCTGGCCAACGCCGAGAACGCCTCGGGCGGGCTGGGCCTCAAGCCGGACGAGGTCCGACGGCTGCTGGATGCGGGCCTGGACGTGCTCACGACCGGCAACCACATCTGGAAGTACCGCGAAATCCAGGAATACATGCCCAAGGCTCCGCGTCTGCTGCGGCCGGCCAACTATCCGCCGGGCGCGCCCGGCTCCGGCCTGGGCGTGTACCCGGCTGGCGGGAACGTTTCCTACGCCGTGCTCAACCTGCAGGGCCGCACGTACATGGAGGCCCTGGACTGCCCGTTCCGCACGGCGGACGCCCTGCTTGCCCAGGTGCCCGAGGGCGTGCGCATCATCCTGGTGGATTTCCACGCCGAGGCCACCAGCGAGAAGATCGCCATGGCCTATCATCTCTCCGGCCGGGTTTCGGCCGTGCTGGGCACGCATACGCACGTGCAGACCAGCGACGCGCGCATTCTGCGCGACGCCCACGGCCAGGGCCATACAGCGGCCCTGACCGATCTGGGCATGTGCGGCCCCGAGGAGTCCATCCTGGGCATGGAGGCCGCGCCCATCCTGACCCGATTCCTGACCGGCATGCCCACGCGCTTCCGCGTGGCCGGCGGCGCTGTGCTGCTCGAAGGCGCGCTGCTGCGCATCGACGAGACCACGGGCCGTGCCCAGTCCATCGAGACATTCCGCCGGCGCGTGATCTGAGTACACATAAAGCGTTCTGCACAAGAAATGGGCAGGGTGTTGCCTGCCAGAGCGGCTCGCTCCTTCCCCGACCCATCCACCAGGGCGGGAAGGCGCTCTGGATCCGCGCAGTCCGTTTGCCGGATGCTTGAGGGCCTGCGCAGTCTGGCCCCTTTTAGTTGAATGGGCGCGTACCGGGAAACGCCGAAGTGCGGACTGTCCGGCCGGTCGTCATCGACCGCGCAGCATGCGCCTGCGGGGGCGGTCGCCCCACCAGAAGGCCCCGGCCACGAGCACGGCGAAAACGAGCACGTACAGAGCCGCTTGATTGAAGACGTCGGCCAGGGAAAGCGCCGCAAGCAGGACGAGCAGCGCTAGCAGGGTGTAGATGAAGTGCCTGTATTCGGCCATGTCGTTCACATTCGCCGGAGATCGCCCCGGCGAGGGTTGTCGGTGCTGGGGCCGGAGCCCGGAACGGCCAGCATAGCATGTCCGGGCGGAAATGGAAGACTCGGCGGCAAGGTCAGGGCTTGCAGTCGGGGAGAGCCGTCTCGATTTCCCTTGACAGGACAGCCGTTCCCTTCAAAACTGCCGTGTTCGGCGTCACGAAAGCCCCCGTCAACGCGGGGCGCGCGCAACGACAAGCCGCATCGGCACTCAGCCATCATTACAGCGAGGACAGGCGTGAACATCATTGACGAACTCAAATGGCGCGGGCTCATTTACCAGGTTTCCGACGAAAACAAGGTGCGCGAGTACCTGTCCACGCCGGGCCGCTCGCTCTATTGCGGCTTCGATCCCACGGCCAGCAGCCTGCATATCGGGCACCTCGTGCCGCTCCTGGCGCTGTACCGCTTTCAGCGCGCCGGCCACAAACCCATCGCGCTCATGGGCGGCGGCACTGCGCTCATCGGCGATCCCAGCGGCAAGGACGTGGAGCGCCAGCTCATCGCCAAGGAGACCATCGACGCCTCCATCGAGAGCATCAAGGCACAGGTCAGCCGCATCTTCGGCGGCGACGTGCGCTTCGTGAACAACTACGACTGGATCGGCTGCACGACGGCCATCGAACTGCTGCGCGACGTGGGCAAGTATTTCACGGTCAATTGGATGATGCAGAAGGAGTCGGTCAAGAACCGCATCAGCCGCGACGAGGTGGGCATCTCCTACACCGAGTTCAGCTACATGGTCCTGCAGGCCTACGACTTCGCCGTTCTGGCCGAGCGGAAGGAGTGCATGCTGCAGATCGGTGGCTCGGACCAGTGGGGCAACATCACGGCCGGCACCGAGCTCATCCGCAAGAAGCTCTCCAAGGAAGCCTTCGCCCTGACCTTCCCGCTCATCACCACAGCCGACGGCAAGAAGTTCGGCAAGTCCGAGAAGGGCGCCATCTTCCTGGACCCCAAGCTCACGCCGGTCTACGACTTCTACCAGTACTTCGTGCGTACCGACGACCGCGACGTGATCCGCTTCCTGCGCTACTTCACCTTCGTCCCGCGCGAGGAGATCGAGGCCCTGGAAGTGGCCCTGGCCGAGCGGCCCGAGCAGCGCGTGCCCCAGCGGCGGCTTGCGGCCGAGATGACCCGCCTGGTGCACGGCGAGGCGGAGCTGCGCAAGGTCGAGGCGGCCACCTCGGCCCTGTTCGGCACGGGCGACCTGCGCGAAGTCGATCCGGACATGCTGCGCACCGTGTTCAACGAGGCCCCCAGCGTGAGCTATCCCAGCCTTGAAGTCCTGCCCGACCTGCCGCAGATCCTCGTGGACCTGGGCCTGAGCAAGTCCAAGGGACAGGCCCGCAAGGACCTGGAGCAGGGCGGCGTGTACGTGAACAACGCCCGCATCGAGCCGACCTGGAAGCCTACCGCCGAAGATCTCCTGCACGGCCGGGCGCTGCTCGTACGCAAGGGCAAGAAGAACTACGGCCTGGTGCAGGTAGGGTAGCCGGACGTGCTCATCGTTTACGTATTCATGGGCCTGCTGGCCGGCGCGGTCATGCCGGCCCAGGCCGGAATCAACTACAAGCTGCGCACCTTCCTGGGCGACCCGGTGCTGGCGGCTTTCGTGTCCTTCCTCGTGGGCACCGTGGCCCTGGCCGCTTTGGCCCTGGCGCAACGCACGCCCTGGCCCGACTGGCAGGAGGTGGCCCGCGCGCCCTGGTGGGCCTGGATCGGCGGTTTCATGGGTGCATACGTCGTGGGCAGCTCCGTGGTGCTGGCCCCGCGCCTGGGCGCCACGGCCATGCTCGCGCTCATCGTGGCGGGCCAGATGCTGGCTTCAATCCTCATCGACCACTTCGGCTGGTTCGGCTATCGAGCTGATCCGGTGAACCTGCGCCGCATCCTGGGCACGCTCATGCTGATCGCCGGAGCCTGGCTGGTGGTCAGCGCCAGGAGGGCCTCGTGAGCGGACCGAAGAAAGTGGTTATCAAGGGGGTGTGGCGCCACCTGGCGGCGTTCTCGCGGCTGGTCAAGATCGAGCATTCGGTCTTCGCGCTGCCCTTCGCCTATTGCGGCATGGTCATGGCCGCGGGCGGCTGGCCGGGCTGGCGCGTGTTCCTGCTCGTCACCGTGGCCATGGTCGCGGTGCGCTCCTTCGCCATGGTCGTCAACCGCCTGGCCGACCTGCCCTTTGACCGCCGCAATCCGCGTACGCAGGGCCGGCCCCTGGTCACGGGCGAGGTCGCCGTGCCCTCGGCGCGGCGCATGGCCCTGATAACGGCGGTCGTGTTCGTGCTGGCCTGCGCCGGGATCAACATGCTCGCGCTGTCCCTGTCGCCCGTGGCGCTGGTCCTGGCCGGTGGCTACAGCTACGCCAAGCGCTTCACCTTCCTGTGCCACTACTGGCTCGGCTCGGTGCTGGGCCTGGCTCCCATCGCCGGCTGGCTGGCGGTCACGGCCTCCTTCCACATCGCACCGGTGCTGCTGGGCCTGGGCGTGACCTTCTGGGTCGCGGGCTTCGACATCCTGTACGCCACCCAGGACGTGGAATTCGACCGCAAGGCGGGCCTGAAGGCGATCCCTGCACGCTTCGGCATCCCGGCGGCCCTGTCCATCGCGGCCTTCAGCCACGCCAACACGGCCATCTTCTTCCTGCTGGCCGGCTGGGCCTGGGGCGCGGGCTGGCCGTACTACCTCGTGGCCGCGCTCATCGGCGCTATCCTGGCCTACGAGCACACCCTCGTGCGGCCCGACGACCTGCGCCGCGTGAACACGGCCTTCTTCACGGTCAACGGCGTGGTGGCGATCATGATTTTCGCCGGCGTGCTGCTGGACTTGTGGGTGGCATAAGGGCTGGTCTCGAAGTTTCGTGGAGAGGGGCGGCGCCCCTCTCCACACCTCACCCCGCCAGGGAGCGCGGCCCCCTGGACCCCTTTTTATTAGCGGCTGATATCTTAAGATCGCCTGACGAGCAGGGCCACGGTTTCCACGTGGTGGCTGTGCGGGAACAGGTCAACAGGCACGACGCGGACCAGTTCATAACCCGGCAGTAGCAGGGCCGCGTCGCGGGCGAAGGTGGCCGGGTCGCAGGACACGGACACGATGCGCGCTGGCGCGAGGTCCAGGATGCGCGCCGCCACGTCCGGGTGCATGCCCGCGCGGGGCGGGTCGATGACCAGTACGTCCGGCTTGGGCAGCTTGCGATCGGCCAGGGTGTGGCGCAGGTCGCCGGCCACGAAAGAGCAGTTGGCCGGGTTGTTCAGGCGCGCGTTGTCGGTCGCGTCGCGCACCGCGCCTTCCACCAGCTCGAAGCCGGTAACGTGCCCGGCGGCGTGCGCCAGGCGCAGGGCCATGGCCCCCACGCCGCAGTAGCAGTCGAATACTTCCGCGCCGTTGGGCCAGTCGGCCAGCCCGGCCATCACCTCCACCAGCCCGAAAAGCCGCTCGGCCCCGGCCGTGTTGGTCTGAAAGAAAGCCTGCGGCGAGAGCCGATATCGCAGCTCCCCCAGCGACATCTCCAGCACCGGGTCGCCCCATGAGCGCACGATCTCCTCGGCATAGGCCACGGCCGCCTTGTCGCGCCGCACGCCGTGCGCCACGCGCAGGCCGGGGAAACGGACCAGCAGCCCTTGCGCCACGGCCTCTGCCTGCTTCACGGCCTCGCTGCCCGGCCCCGTGATCAGAATGGCCTGCAGCCCGGCCGCACTGGTCAGCTCAGCCGCGCCTTGGCATTCCGGTAACAAACCGCGCGGGTCCAGGGCGTCGTCACGCCCTGGCGGGGTGAGGTCTGGAGAGGGGCAGCGCCCCTCTCCAGCTCTTACGCCTTTCTCCCCGGCAGGTCGGGAATCCCGCAGCACGAGGAAGCGCCACACGCCCCGGCCGCTGACGGGGTCGTAGGCCGTCGCGCCGCTGGCGCGGGACAACTCGCGTACGGCGGCCAGCACGTCCATGGCCGGCTCGGCCATGAGCCCGCAGTCGGTCACGTCCAGCACCCGGCGCGGGTCTCGCCAGGAGCGCAGGCCCACGTGCGGCTCCTGGCCGGCGAAGGCGAACTCCATCTTGTTGCGGAAGCCGCGCAGCAGGGGCGAGGGCGTGGTCTCATCCACCAAGTTCTGTACGTCCTGCCCTGATTGGCCGGATTCGCCGGATTGGCGGCCGATATGGCGCAGGGACTCGGCCACGATCTGGCGCTTCCAGCGCAACTGCGCGGCGTAATCCAGGTCTTGCCAGTCGCAGCCGCCGCAGTCGGCGTAGTGCGGGCAGAAGGGCTCGATTTGCTCGGGCGAGGAGCGCAGCACCTCGACGGTCGCGGCCTCGGCGTGGCGCTTGGCGAGCTTGGACAGCCGGGCGCGCACGAGCTGGCCGGGCAGCCCGCGCTCGACGAACACGGCGCGGCCCTCCAGCCGGGCGAGTCCCCGGCCGCCGCAGGTCAACTTCTCGATATCAAGCTCCAGCACGTCGCCGGAGCGAAAGTCTTGCGTCATATGGCGATATTCCTGCAGACAGAGGCGCGGACCGCCTTGACTGGAAGTGCTTCCAGGAGTCGGCGGCGACCGCACGCGGTTGAACCGAGTTGCTGTGGATGCGACAACTTGATCTGGCTGCTGTTCCTATAAGGCTTGCTCGGCGCGCCGTCACCTGGTGAAACGCCCGATTCATGGCCTGCTTGGTGGAACGCGGGCCGCGCTAACCGCGCGGACCGGTAAGACCCTTGGCAAGCGCTACTCCTTTTGCAAGGTCAGAGGAAGGACTGGGGATGGCTCGAGCCATGTATGTTTGCCGTTTGGGATTATTTGCCGAAATGCGCATCTCGTGACATGAAACGCGGGCCGGCTTTTCTGAAGACGAACTCATGGGGCCATGGCCGAGCGGCGATTGCAGGCGCTTCCGCCAGGGGCAATGCCGCCGCGGACAAGACCCGGAGAGGAGGGCATCATGGACGAACCCAGGCGGGGTCGCCTTTACGTCGTCGCCACGCCGCTCGGCAATGCGGGCGACTTGTCGCCGCGTGCACGCGAGATTCTTGCCGTAGCCGACCTGGTGCTGGCCGAAGACACTCGCCGCGCCGGGCTGCTGTTCCAGCGCCTGGGCATCGAGGCCAGGCGGTTCATGAGCTTTTTCGAGCACAACGAGGAGGGGCGCGTGGTCCAGGTGCTGGCCGAACTGGCCCAGGGCCGCACGGTGGCCCTGGTCTCCGACGCGGGCACTCCGCTCCTGTCCGATCCCGGTTACCGGCTGGTGCGCGCCTGCCGCGAGCAGGGCCATGCCGTGTCGCCCGTGCCCGGCCCGTCCGCGCCCGTGGCGGCCTTGTCGGCCAGCGGCCTGCCGCCGTATCCGTTCGTGTTCCTGGGCTTCCTGCCCCGCCGGGATTTGGATGTGCGCCGGCTCTTCGAAGAGTACGGATCCACCAGGGCCACGCTCGTGTTCTTCGAGCGCAAGAACCGCCTCACGGCGACCTTGGAGCTGGCCGCCGAGACCCTCGGCGATAGAGAATTCTGCGTGGCGCGTGAATTGACCAAGGAACACGAGCAGTTTATTTTGGGACGACTGTCGAAGCGTGAGGATGTGCAACTGGATCTGCTGGGGGAGCTGACCGTGATCATCGGCCCGCCCATGGAAAAGGCGCGCACGTCCGAAGCCGAGATGGCGTCCGTGCTCGAAGAGGAGACCCGGCGCGGGGGCAGGCCCAAGGAGGTCGCCAGGCGCACGGCCGAGCGCGTGTGCGGTTGGACGGCCAAGGCCGTGTACGAACGGCTGATGGACAAGTCGGGGTAAGCCCAGGATGGTGCAGGGTTGAGGCCTAGCGGTGAGCCTGAAGTTCGCGTCCTGCTTCGCTGTCTGGCGCGCTCGTACCTGGTTGGAGCCAACTTCAACACCAGGGGCATGCAGAATATTGGCCTGAGCTACGCAATGGACCCCGGGCTCGTCGCCATCCATGGGCAGGGGAAGGATCTTCACGACGCCCGCAGGCGCTATCTGCGCCACTACAACACCCATCCCTTCTGGACGCCGCTGCTCATCGGCATCTTTCTGTCCCTGGAAATCAAGATAGCAAAGAAGCAGCTCCCGCCCGGCACGCTGGAGAACGTGCGCCAGACCACGGTCTATACTCTTTCTGCCATTGGAGATTCCGTTTTCGGCGGCGGCGTCCTGGTTCTTTGGGCTCTGGCGACCGCCTGCATGATCGTCACTGGTCATGGCGTGCTTGCTGTGCTAACAAGTGGCGTCCTGCTGCTGAGCCTGCAGGCATTCAAAGCGCTGACATTTTTTGCCGGGCTGCGCGAGGGCTTCCGGTTCCTGCCCAGGTTGAAGAAGTTCAACCTCATAAACTGGGGCCGGCGCATCAAGCTTGTCAACGCCTTGCTCACGGTTCTGTTCTGGTATCTTGTATGGCCCGAGCCTGTGCGCTGGACCGGCTGGCTGCTCGGTGTCGGCGCGCTGTGCCTGGCGACTTGGCTTGTGCTCAAGACGCGGCTTTCGCGAGGCCTGGCCCTCATTTTCCTGCTGGCCGGATACGCGGCCGCGCCGTATGTCCTTGGATGGCTTAAAACCCTCTAGGCCTTTCCGGCCTGGGGAGGGGTTATGGATACGCATATCAACGTGTCGGAGACACAGCGGCAATTTCTCAAGAGACGCGTCTGCGTGGTCAACGAACTGGGCCTGCACGCCAGACCGGCTGCCAGGCTGGCCCAGGAGGCCCAGAAGTTCTCAAGCCGGATATTGCTCAAGATCGGCCCTCAGGAAGTGGACGCCAAGAGCATCCTGGACATCCTGACACTCGCGGCCCGCAGCGGCTGCAACCTGGAAATCATGGCCAGCGGCGAGGACGCGGCTCAGGCTCTGGAACATCTGGCCGGCCTGTTCCGCACGAAGTTCCAGGAAGGCTGATTCCCTTTGGCGCACAAGACCATCACCGGCATCCCGGTCTCGGCGGGCGTTTCAATCGGCAAGGCCTTTTTCCTGAATCGCAACCGCTTTCGCCACCTGCCCCGGCAGACCATCCTCGACACCGCGATCCCCGGTGAGGTCGCCAGGCTCCTGCGCGGCTTTTCCGAAGCGGAGACGGAGCTCGAGGCCATCCGCAGGAAGGTCCCCAAGGAGCTGCGCGAGAACGCGCTGATCATCGACTCCCACGTCATGATCCTCAAGGACCCCAAATTGCGGGCCCTGGCCGAGAAGAACATCCGCGAACTGTCAATAAACGCCGAATGGGCCCTGGAAAAGGCCGTCTCCGAGCTGCGCGAGGCCTTCAGCGCCCTGCAGGACCCTTACATCCGAGAGCGCATGGAGGACGTGCGCCTGGTCGCCGAGCGCGTGCAGGCCCGCCTCGTGGGCGTCGTCAGCGACATCGGCGCCCTGCAAAGCCGCGTGGTGCTCATGGCCCACGACCTGTCCCCGGCGGACACCGTGGACCTGGAGCTGGACAAGATCATGAGCTTCGCCACGGCCACGGGCGCCAAGACCTCGCACACCGGCATCCTGGCCCGCTCGCTGCAGATCCCGGCCATCGTCGGCGTGAACGACCTGGAGGAGAGCGTCTCCGACGGCGACCTGGTCATTCTCGACGGATTCTCGGGCAAGATACTCGTGGACCCGGACGACGAGGAGCTCGAGTACTACACGGACCTCAAGATCCAGTTCGAACAGTACCAGAAGACGACCATACGTTTCTGCCATCTGCCGGGCGAAACGCGTGACGGCTTCCAGCTCAAGGTGCTGGCCAACATCGAGCTGTTCGAGGAGGTCGCCCAGGTCATCGACAACGGCGGCGAGGGCGTGGGCCTGTACCGCACCGAGTACTCCTACATGAACCGCACCGAGCTGCCCACCGAGGAGGAGCTCTACGAGGAGTACCGCGACCTGGCCTCCATTCTGGCCCCCAGCCGGCTGACCCTGCGCACCCTGGACCTGGGCGCGGACAAGATGATCAGCCACTACGGCGCGCTGGACGAGAGCAACCCGGCCCTGGGCCTGCGGGCCATCCGCTTTTGCATGCGCTACCCGCAGATGTTCAAGACCCAGTTGCGGGCCGTGCTGCGCGCCGCGGTGCAGGGCAATGTCTCGCTCATGTTCCCCATGATTTCCGGCACCCAGGAGCTGCGCTACGCCAAGGACCTGCTCCAGATATGCAAGCGGGAGCTGGCCATCGAGGGCAAGGAGTTCAATCCCGACCTGCCCGTGGGCATCATGATGGAGGTGCCCAGCGCGGTCATGATCGCCGAGTTCCTGGCCAACGAGGTCGATTTCTTCTCCATCGGCACCAACGACCTCATACAGTACTCGCTGGGCATCGATCGCACTAACCGCCATGTCGCGCACCTCTACCAGCCGCTGCATCCGGCCATCGTGCGCATGATCAAGTACGTGGTGGACGCGGGACACCAGGCCGGCATCGAGGTCAGCGTGTGCGGCGAGATGGCCGCGGACCCCTTTTGCGTGCCCATCCTCATGGGCATGCAGGTCGACTGCATCAGCCTCGGGCCGCAGGCCATTCCGGGCATCAAGCGCATCATCCGCCGCGCCAACCTGCAGGACTGCAAGCAGCTGCTCAAGGACGTGCTGCAGTCCTCCACCGTTACCCTCACCAACCGCCTCGTGCGCGAAACCATCTTCAAGTCGTTCCCGGAAGAACTGACCTTCTACACCTCGCTCCTCGACAACGACTAGTTCCGGCATTATTACTCGCCCATGGCAAAGCAAAGCGGCGTCAAGCCAATAGCCGTCAACAAGAAGGCCCGGCACCTCTACGAGCTGCTGGAATCGTTCGAGGCCGGACTGGCCCTGCAAGGCGTGGAGGTCAAATCCCTGCGCCAGGGGCACGTCAGCTTCAAGGACGGCTACGTGGATTTCAAGAACGGCGAGGCCTGGCTCAGGGGCGTGCACATCGCGCCGTACGCGAACGCGGGTTACGTGGAAGTCGACCCAGAGCGCGAGCGCAAGCTGCTCCTGCACGCCGAGGAGATCGAGCGGCTGACGGCCAAGGTCGAGCAGAAGGGCCTGTCCGTGGTGCCCGTGCGCATGTACTTCAAGAACGGCCGCGCCAAGCTGGAGATCGCCCTGGCCAGGGGCAAGAAGCTCCACGACCGGCGCGAGGACATCAAGCAGCGCGACATCGCCAAGGATACCGCGCGGCAGTTGGCGCGATACTGAAGATGAGATAACGGGGGAAGGGGAAGCCCTTTGAAAAAGGGCTTCCCCTTCCCCCGTGCCCCCCCCAACCCCTCCTAAAACACTTCTTTCGCGCTCCGCGCGGGATATTCAGGAGCCCGCATGCTCACCTCCCGGCACGAAAAGTTCCTCCGCGACCTGTTTCCCGGCGACGGGAGCCTGTTCACCCCCGAGGAGAAGCTCATCTTCGGCACCGACGCCAGCCGCCTGAGCGGCCAGCCCTGGGCCGTGGTGCGTCCCGAGCGGCTGGAGCAGGTCGTGGAGCTGCTGCGCTGGGCCGAGGCCGAGAAAGTCCCGCTGTTCACGCGCGGCCGGGCCACGAACGTGGTCGGCGGAACCGTGCCCGACAAGGGCGGGGTGGTCGTGTCCATGCTGCGCATGAACAGGATCATGGAGATCAGCGCCGAGGATTTCGTGGCCGTGGTGGAGCCGGGCGTCATCAATGGTGATTTCCAGAAGGAATTGAAGCAGCGAAAGCTGTTCTATCCGCCCGACCCGGCCAGCGCGGCCTTCTCCACCATCGGCGGCAACGTGGCCATGGGTGCTGGCGGCATGCGCGCGGTCAAGTACGGCGTGACCAGGGATTACGTGCTCGGCGTGGAAGCCGTGCTGCCGGGCGGCAGGGTCATGCGCCTGGGCGGCCGCTGCCACAAGAACGTGGCCGGGCTGGACCTGGCGCGGCTGTTCGTTGGCAGCGAGGGCTCGCTGGGCGTCATGACCGAATTGACTCTCAAGCTTCTGCCGCTGCCCGAGGCCACGGCTTCGCTGCTGGCCGGATTCGGGACGCTGGACGCGGCCCTGGACGCGGCGCGCGCGGTGTTCGGCTGCGGCACGCTGCCCACGGCCATGGAGTTCATGGCCGGCCTGGTGCTGGAGGCCATAGCCGGTGAAGGCGAAACGCCCTGGCCCCAGGGCACGCAGGCCGCGCTGCTGCTGCGCATCGACGGCAGCGAGTCCGCCGTGGCCGAGGACCTGCGCCGGTTGGAGTCTGTTTTCAAGCGGCATGATCCGGCCTGCCTGCTCACGGGGCGTGGCGAGGCCGAGGAACCCCTGTGGGAGCTGCGCAAGCGCATCAACCCGGCCTCCTTCCGCATCGCGCCGGACAAGATCAGCGACGACGTGACCGTGCCGCGCGGCAAGATCGGCGAGGCGGTCAGGCGCTTCCAGGCTCTCGGGACGGAGCGCAGGCTGAAGATGCTCCTTTTCGGCCATATGGGCGACGGCAACCTGCACGTGAACATCATGCACGACGCGTCCGACCCCGATGAGCTGGACCGCGCCCGCCGGACCAAGGAGGACGTGCTGCGCACGACCGTCGAGCTGGGCGGCACGCTGTCCGGCGAGCACGGCGTGGGCCTGACCAAGCTGCCTTATCTGCACTGGCAGATCGGCGAGGCGGAAAGGGCGCTCATGCGCGACGTCAAAAAAGCTTTCGACCCGAGCGGGATACTCAATCCCGGGAAGGGCTACTGATGGTCCAGCAGCACCGGAAGGACTACCTCTGCCTGCACGACGGCACGCACCTCGCGCCCAAATGCATTCTGTGCGGCAAGTGTCTGGAGGTCTGCCCGCTGGTGGCGGCCACGGGCCGCGAGGAGCTGTCCCCGCGCGCCAAGTTCCACCTGGCCGAACGGGCGGCCGAGGCGGACGGCGGGCTCGACGAGAAGAAGGCCGCCCGACTGGCGGCCATGTGCCTGGCCTGCGGCCGGTGCGAAAAGGCTTGCCCGCAGGGATTGTGCGGGCCGGAGCTGGCCGCAGGGCTGCGCGCCAAACATCCGGGCTGGCGCGAGTGGCTGTGGCGACAGTGGCTGACCAGGCCCGGCGCACTATGGCCCACTGCCGGGGCGCTGGCCAGGCTCGTGCCCGGCGGCCTTGCCCCGGACACGCTGCGCGCGGCGCTCGGGCAGCTCGCGGCCTTGCACGGCGGCAGGGCCATCCAGCCGTGGCTGGCCGTTGCACGCTACGATGCTTGCGGCAGCGGAAAAAAGGCCGTACTTTTCGAAGGTTGCACGGCGCGATACGCCAAGCCGCACTGGAGTGAGACCGCGCGGCAAATCGTTACGGGGCTGGGATACGAGCTTGTGCCCGATGCGCGTTTCGAATGCTGCGGCTGTTCCCTGGGCCACGCGGGGCTGGAGGACGCCCAACGGGCCATGCAGCGCACCAACGTGGACGCCTGGCGCAAGGCGGGCCGTCCGCAGGTGATCGCCTTTTGCGCCACATGCCGCTGCGGCTTGCGCAGCTATGCGCACATCGACCTGGGCTGGGAGACCTTCGAGCGCGAGGAGTGGCTGCGCGCTGTAGTGCCCCTGGCCGGACTCATGGGCGATACGGAATTTCAAATTCTGGACAATGCGCCCGATGCGGTGCATTACCATAGGCCTTGCCATGGCTCGGGCGGCGACCAGGACAGGCAGTTCCTGTCGCGGGCCATGGGCGGCCGGCTTAAAAAGGCCGGCCTGGAACGCTGCTGCGGCTTCGGCGGCGTCATGCAGCTTGCCGATCCCGGCCTGTCGCGGGCCGTGGCGGCGCGCTGCTGGGAATTTTTCGAAGCCGGGCCCGGCGAGCAGCTTGTCACGGGCTGCAGCGCCTGCGTGCTGCAGCTTTCGGCCAGCGCGCCCGAGGGCGTTGCCGTGGGCCACTGGCTTGAGGCCTTGCGGCCCTAGGCCCGCAGCGAGCGGATCGCCCGGGCTCGGGGCCCATGCTCCGTAAGGAGCTTTGGCATAGAACGGCCGCGTTCGTCCGCTTGCCGGATGGCGCGGCAGGCACGCTTTCCTTCCCCGCACGCGGGGTCCAGGATAATCGCCCGGGGGCCTTGCCCCCGACGTGATCCCGACTCAAGGAGAACAGCATGATCGGTTTCATCACGAAGAAGATATTCGGTTCCATGAACGACCGGTTCCTGAAATCGCTCAACCCGTACGTGGAGAAGATCAACGCCCTGGAAGGGGCCACGCGCGAGCTGAGGGATGAGGATTTTCCGGCCAAGGTGCGGGAGTGGCGCGATCAGGTGGCCCAGGGCCGCGACCTGGACGAGCTGCTGCCCGAGGTTTTCGCCCTTGTGCGCGAAGCCGGTCGCCGGACCATGAACATGCGCCACTTCGACACTCAGCTCGTGGGCGGCATCGTGCTCCATCGCGGCCGCATCGCCGAGATGAAGACGGGCGAAGGCAAGACGCTGGTGGCCACGCTGCCCGTGGTGCTCAATGCGCTCAGGGGCCGCGGCGTGCACGTGGTCACGGTCAACGACTACCTGGCCCGGCGCGACGCCGGATGGATGGGCTCCATCTACAACTTCCTGGGCCTGTCCGTGGGCGTCATCCTGCACGGCCTGAGCCCCGAGGAGCGTTGCCAGGCCTACGGAGCGGACATCACCTACGGCACCAACAACGAGTTCGGCTTCGACTACCTGCGCGACAACATGGCCTTCTCCATGGCCCACGTGGTTCAGCGCGACCTGCACTACGCCATCGTGGACGAGGTCGACTCCATCCTCATCGACGAGGCGCGCACGCCGCTCATCATCTCCGGCCAGGCCGAGAGGTCCACGGCCATGTACGGCCGCATCAACTCCATCGTGCCCCAGCTCAAGCGCGACCAGGACTTCACCGTGGACGAGAAGGGCAAGTCCGTGTCGCTCACCGAGGAGGGCGTGTCCCACGCGGAACGGATCCTGGACGTGGAGAACCTGTACGATCCGCAGAACATCACCTTCCAGCACCACATCCTGCAGGCCCTCAAGGCCCACAACCTGTTCCAGAACGAGGTGGACTACATCGTCAAGGAAGGCGAGGTGGTCATCGTGGACGAGTTCACGGGCCGGCTCATGCCAGGACGTCGCTACTCCGACGGCCTGCACCAGGCCCTGGAGGCCAAGGAAGGTGTGCCGGTCAAGGCCGAGAACCAGACGCTCGCCTCCATCACCTTCCAGAACTTCTTCCGCATGTACGATAAGCTGGCCGGCATGACCGGCACGGCCGACACCGAGGCCGTGGAGTTCAAGCAGATCTACAACCTGGACGTGACGGTCATCCCGACCAACAAGCCCATGGTCCGCAAGGACTTCGCGGACATCGTCTACAAGACCCAGCGAGAGAAGTTCGAGGCCATCGTCAAGGACATCGCCGAGCTGAACCGCAAGGGTCAGCCCGTGCTCGTGGGCACCGTGTCCATCGAGAAGTCCGAGCTGCTGTCCAAGATGCTCAAGAAGGCCGGGGTCCCGCACAACGTGCTTAACGCCAAGCAGCATGAGCGCGAGGCCGAGATCGTGGCCGAGGCGGGCCAGAAGGGCAAGGTGACCATCGCCACGAACATGGCCGGCCGCGGAACGGACATCAAGCTCGGGGACGGCGTGACCGACCTCGGCGGCCTGCACATCCTGGGTACCGAGCGCCACGAGTCGCGGCGCATCGACAATCAGCTGCGCGGCCGTTCCGGCCGCCAGGGCGATCCGGGTTCTTCGCGCTTCTACCTGGCCCTGGACGACGACCTCATGCGCCTGTTCGGCTCCGACCGCATCGCCGGTCTCATGGACCGCCTGGGCATGCAGGAGGGCGAGGCCATCGAGAACCGCATGATCACCAAGGCCATCGAGAACGCCCAGAAGCGAGTCGAGGCGCACAACTTCGAGATCCGCAAGACGCTCCTCGAATACGACGACGTCATGAACCAGCAGCGCCACGTCATCTACGACCAGCGCCGGGAGCTCATGACCCTGGACAACTTGGAGGAACACGCCCTGTCCTTCGCCGACGACATGCTGGACGACGTGTACACCGTGTTCGGCGGCGGCTCCAAGGAGAAGCTCGACGAGGAGACCCTCGGCTCCGTGCGCACCCGTCTGGTGGAGGTCTTCGACCTCAACCGCTTCGAGGAATTCAAGCGGGAGCTGCCCTTCCGCGAGCAGGCCGGCGAGTGGGTGCAGGCCATCCTGAACAACCTCAAGGCCCAGGCCGGCGACCATTACAATGAGGTACTGCGCTTCTTCATGCTGGAGGCCTTGGACCGCAATTGGAAGGAACACCTGCTGCAGATGGACCATCTGCGCGAGGGCATCGGCCTGCGCGGCTACGGCCAGAAGGACCCCAAGCAGGAGTATAAGCGCGAGGGCTTCGAGCTGTTCCAGGACATGCTCTACCGCGTGAAGGAAAACACCATGCGCGCTCTGACCCACCTGCGCATCAAGCAGGAAGTGCGCGAGGAGGAGTTCCAGCACAAGGAAGAGCCCAAGAACGTCCAGTACTCAGGGGCCGAGAAGACCACGGCCAAGCAGCCGGTCAAGCGCGAGGCCCCGAAGGTCGGCCGAAACGATCCCTGCCCCTGCGGCAGCGGCAAGAAATACAAGAAGTGCTGCGGCGTGGCGGGTTGATGCCGCGCGCGTAGGCAGGAGCC
>JAEYOJ010000110.1 GCA_023411815.1 Pseudomonadota bacterium
GTTTTACGAACGTCGCTGTATTCTCCGCCCCAAACTTTTGCGCGGGCTTGGAGCAGAAACGGCTCCAAGCCCGCGCAAAAAATGCGGGGGGTCCGGGGGAGCCGTTGCTCCCCCGACCGCCGGAGGCATCTTGATTCTCTTGCTCTCATTCTCGATCAGACCAGGCTGACCTTCTCGAAGCGCATCTCGGCCAGGTCGATGAGCAGCATGCCGCCGGCCAGCGGCGAGAGCTGGCCCGTGAGCAGCCGCACGGCCTCGGCGGCCATAAGCGATGCGACCAGGGCCACGCTCTGGGCCGGAGTTCCCAGGGTGTCCTCGGCGGACGAACCCTGGCCCAGGAACTCGGCCGGGCCGGGCTGCCCCGGCCTGACCACGGCCACGTAGCCGGTGAGGCCGGCCATGGCCCCGGTGACCAGCGGGATGTTCGCGGCGGCCGCGGCGCGCTGCAGGGCCAGGCGGCTGGCCAGCCCGCCCAGGCAGTCCAGGGCCAGTTGCGCGCCGTCCAGGAATTTGGGCAGGGTTTCCTCGATCAGATAGTCCTGCAGCGCCTCGACGGTCACGGCCGGATTCATGTCGTGCACGCGCAGCACGGCGGCTTCGGCCTTGGGCATGCCCAGGGTCGCCTGCGTTGCCAGGAGCTGGCGGTTCAGGTTGTGCTCCTCGAAAACGTCGGCATCGGCGGCGCGGATGCAGCCCACGCCCATGCGCGCCAGGATCTCCAGTACATGTCCGCCCAGGCCCCCAAGGCCGACCTGAGCCGCGCGCGAAGCCAGCAGCCGCAGCTGGTCCTCGACGCTCAGGTTGCCCTGGTTGCGCAGGTAGCGCCGGGGCATGACGCCCTGGAGCAGGGCGGCCATCTGCACCTCGCGGCGCGAAATGCCCAGGTCCTGAGCCAGCCAGGCCTCGGCGGCCAGGGGCAGCACTCGGCCCGTGCCGCCGGCCGGCAGTCGCTCATCGCGGGCGCAGTCCGCCACCCGTGCGGCGATGTCCTGCACGGCTAGCCTCCGCCAACGGCCGGGAAGAGCCCCAGCCGGTCGCCGTCCTTGAGGCGCGTATCCAGCTCGGCTTTGACCCCGTTGACGAAGATGAGCTTCACGTCTGCGGGGTTCAGGCCCAGACGAGCCATGATCTCGCCGACCGTGGCTCCTTCGGGCAGTTCGTACCTGTCCGCGCCCGGAGGCGTGTAGCGGGAAAGGGTGGCGTAGCATTTGAGTTCTATGTGCATGGAGGTGTCCTTTTGATCGCGTATAGCCTGATTCTCAGTCGAATAGAAGCCTGAGCGCGCTTGCGCCCGAACCAAGAAAAAGGCCCTCTCTTGCGAAAGGGCCTTTTGATTCGAGCGATGAAGCGAACGCGTCGAGTGCTAGGCCTTGGCGCCCTGCAGCTCTTCCACGGTAAAGTCCCAGCTCACGTTGTGCGGGGACAGGGGCTCCTTGAAGAAGTCGGGCAACTGGTCGTCCACGGCGCTAAAGCCGGCGCGGCGGTTGAACTCGTACTCGTCCTTGAGGATGCTCGCGCCCAGGGCGGCCACGTCGTCGGGCGTGGTCTTCTGGCCGGTGCGGGCGGTGATCATGTCGCAGATGGTCTGCATGCCGTCGGGCGTGTCGAGCACGGCGAAGGCCACGAACAGGCACAGGCCCGAGGCGTCGATGGCCGCCGTGGCGATCTGCAGGGCCTTGGAGGTCTCGACCTGGCCGGCCTTGTTGTGGGGGTTAACGTCGCCGCCGCACTTGAGCACGTTCTGGCATACGGCGTAGCCGGCTGTGTGGTCCGCGCCCATCGGGGTGGTGGCGTAGGTCACGCCCACGCCCTTGACCGCGCGCGGGTCGTAGGCGGGCAGGGCCTGGCGCTTCACCACGGGCACGCGGGTCACGCCGTAGGCCTCGGCCATGAAGGCCGTGCCGTTGCCGACGATGCGGCCCAGCGGGTCCTTGGGGTCGGCCACGCGGTTCAGCAGCTCCTGGGCGGCCTTGGCGTCGCCCCAGGGCAGCACTCCGCCGTCCATGGCCACGGCCACGGTGTTGCCCATCTCGATGGTGTCCAGCCCGATGTCATCGCAGATGTGGTCCATCTTGGCGATCTCGTCGATCTCCTTGATCATGGAGTTGGGTCCCAGGGCCCAAACGGTCTCGTACTCCAGGCCGGAAGTCAGGTACTTGCCCTGCTCGTCCACGTAGGTCTGCGAACACTGGATGGCGCAGCCGGTGTGGCAGCCTTCGCGCACCTTGCCGCCACGCTTCTCCATGAGCTCGGTCATCTTTTCGCCGGATACGTCGGCGGCCCACTGGAAGCGGCCGTCGCGGAAGTTCTTGGTCGGCAGGGCGCCGGCCTCGTTGATCACGTTGACCAGGATCGCCGTGCCGTAGCCGGGCAGACCCTGGCCGGTGACGGCGTGGCTGCGCAGGATTTCGGCCCAGCGCTTGGAGGCCTTCTTGAAGGCCTCGTCGTCGGCGTAGGTCACGCCCGCGGCTTCGGTGTCGTCGATGACGATGGCCTTGACCCGCTTGGAGCCCATGACCGCGCCCAGGCCGCCGCGTCCGGCGGCGCGGGCCGGACGATACTGGGGATCAGTGAACTGGATGGACGCGCCCAGGCGCATGGTCTCGCCGGCCGGGCCGATGATCATGGCCGCGGACTTGCCGCCGAACTGCTGCTGCAGGGCCTCGGCCGTGGCGTACGTGCGGGCGTAGGTGAACTTGGAAGCGTCGTGGAAGGCGATGCCGTCCTTGGTGATGGCGATGGTCATCAAGGGAGCGTCGGCCGCGGGCTGGTCCTCCAGCACGATGCCGATGATGTCCATTTTGGCCATCTTCTGGGAGAACTGGCCGCCGGCATTGGCTTCCTTGATGCCCAGGGTCAGCGGGGACTTGCCGCCCACGGAGACGCGGCCAGAGCTGGCCGCGCGGGTGCCGGACAGGATGCCCGTGGCGATGACCAGCTTGTTCTCCTTGGACAGCGGGTGACAGGTCGCCGGGACCTCGTTGAGCACCAGGCGGGACGTGAGGGCGCGACCGCCGAGACCAAGGTACGGGCCCATGTCCTCCAGCCGATATTCGCGCGTGCGAGTGTTGATACGCAGAATTTTTGACATCAGTTTGCTCCTTATGATGTTAGAAGCATCGTACGAGCTTCTATTCACGATGTTGTGAATATAGGCGCAATGAAAGTTTAGTGTCAAATAAAAGAGTTTTAAATATGTCTTACGTGACATAGCATGGCATCTATGTCATTTTAGATATAATTACGGAATGAATGCCTTGGAGGGATTGGGACTTTCCCTCGACCAGGGAGCGGTGTATTGCTTGTCAAAAAGCGCTGTACCATTCGGAAAAGAGAGGGAACTCATGCGCGACAGCAATTTTCCGCTCCTTACGCTCCGGGCCGGGCACGACTTCGCTTTGCCGTGGCGGGCGCTGTTCCGTCGCGGCGTGGGCATCCGCCTGCGGCTGGGCTGCAGCGTGCGCCAAAGCGTATGCAGCGGCCTCGGCGTGGACCCGGAATACGTGGAGCAGCGCATCCGCTCCATCTTCCTGGACGGCAGCCCTCTGGACGATATCGACACGCCCAAGCTCGCCGCAGGCCAGACGCTCAGCCTGGGTGGCGGCATGCCCGGTCTGGTGGGCATCACCCTTAACCGGGCCAGCCCGTTCTGCCACTTTCGCGGCGAGATCGGCTGGAAGGGCGACAAGTCCTGCGCGCCCGAAGGCAGCGAGGGCGAGATCACGCTCAAGCTCTTCAACATGGTGGCCGAGGACCTCGTACCGGTGCTGCTGTCGCGCGGGGCCATCGTGGAGAGCGTGGACGCGGCCGCGCTGCTGCATGAATGCGCCCTGGAAAAGCCCGGCCTCGTGCGCCTGGTGCACCATGCCGAGCTGGACGGCCGGGAAATCGCGCCCGCCGATCTCCCCGCGACCTTGGAAAGCCTGCCCGGACGTGTCATGGTGCGGGTCGCATGGGAGAAGTAAGACTCGACGACCTCAAGGCCGCTTTCATCGATGCCGCGCTGGCAGCGGGTCGGGAGATCCTGCGCGTCTATGCCACGCAATTCGGGGTGGAACGCAAGGCCGACGACTCACCGCTGACCGAAGCGGACAAGGCGGCCCACGCGGCCATCAAAGCCGTGCTCTCCGCGCGCTTCCCGGACATCCCCATCCTGTCCGAGGAGGGCCGCCACCTGCCCTACGCCGAGCGCAAGCACTGGCCGCGCCTGTTCGTGGTGGACCCGCTGGACGGCACCAAGGAGTTCGTCAAGCGCAACGGACAGTTCACGGTGAACATCGCCCTGGTTGAGCGCCAGCGCCCGGTCTTCGGCGTCATCGGCGTGCCCGTGCAGGGCCTGCTCTACTGGGGCGGGCCGGACATCGGCGCGTTTCGCCAGGAGGACGGCCGGGAAACGCCCATCCGCACGCGCAAGCCAAAGCCGGGCGAAGGGCATGTCGTGCTGGAGAGCGTGTCGCACAAGAGCCCGGACATGGATGCGTATCTGGCCGCGCTGCACGTGCGCCAGCGCGTGGACCTGGGCAGCGCGCTCAAGTTCTGCGCCCTGGCCGAAGGCAAGGCGGATCTGTATCCGCGCTTCAATCCCACCTACGAATGGGACACCGCCGCCGGGCATGCCATCGTGCTGGGCGCGGGCGGGAGCTTCGCGGGCCTGGACGGGGGGCCGTTCCTCTACAACAAAGAGAACCTGAAGAATCCGGGGTTCGTGGCGCGGGCGTAAGGCGACAGGCCCGGTCGGGCGCCCCCAATCCGTCATTTGACCGCGCTTCCCTATAAACTGATCAGCCAGCCGCCTCGGCGGCCTGCTTCTCCAGTTCCGCCTTGAGGGACGGATCGAGCTTCATCTGCCGCGCAAGCTCATCCAGGTAGGAGCGCTCCATGTAATTCTGCTCATCCACCATAAGCAGGCTCGCCAGATACATCTCGGCGGCGATTTCCGGCGTTGCGGCGGACTTTGCGATCTCAGCGGGATCAAGCGGCTTGTTCAGCTCCTGATCGAACCAGTTCTGCGTTTCCTGGTCGCCGGTCAGCTTGGTCACTTCGCCATGGATCAACTGGCGTTCACGATCATCGATATGGCCGTCCGCCTTGGCGGCTCCAATGAGGGCGCGCAGAACGGCACTACTGTGGGACTCGGCTTCCGACTCGGGCAGACGGTCCACGGTTCTCGGCTGACCCTGAGGCGCCGTAGCCGCGTTCTGCTGCTGCCAGTTGGCGAAGGCTTTGTAGGCGATGACGCCGAGCGCGGCCAGCCCGCCGTAGGTAATGACCTTGCCTCCCATCTTGCGCCCCATCTTGCTACCCAGCAGCAGCCCTATCGTGCTGGCCGCCACCGCACCGCCTCCGGCACCGGAAAGCAGGTTACCCAGCTGGCCGCCTTGATCCGATCTGGCGGCGGCTTGCCCGCCTGTCTTTTGGCGTATCAGATCCTGGCCGGATTTGAGCAGTTGATCGAGTATGCCGCTAGTCTTCATGGCAATGCCCCTTTTGGTCGAGTTGCCCGGAGTTTGGTCTTGCCTCCTTGATAGCATGGGTAATGGGGGCAATCGAAAGATTATTCTGCAAGAGGGCAAGGACGATCGAAATGGGGCCGGGATGTGCCTGCCGGGGAGCAAGAAAAGCTGTAAAGAGAAAGTGAAGAATCCGGGGCTCGCAGCGCGGGCGTTAAGGGCCGGATTCGGGAAGGCGAAAGGAGCGTTAGCCTTAGAGCCACAGGGGCTAAGTGGTCAAATGGGTTCGTTTTGTAATTATGGGTGCGCGCGGGGCGCGATTCGATGGTTGGAGCAACGGGTTGGTGAGAACCCTGCGTTGCTCCAACTGCTTTACATTATAGCAGAAGAGGGGAGTTTTACCAAGAGGCGGGAGAGGCATTGGCTGGCTCAGGGGGATGCGGCGGTGGAACATACACTGGTGCTGGCGCAGGTGTGGGTGCTTGATGGGATTGGACGGAGCCATTTCTCTATAATAAAGAGCAGCTGAAGAATACGAGTTTCGAAGTGCGGGGATAGGCCTCTGGATTGAAGCGGTAGATTCCTTGGTAGCCGTAGAGGCGCACGGGCTAGGTAATCAAATGGCTTCTTATCGTTATTTGCTGTACATGGGGCTTATCCATTATGAGTAGCAGAAAAGTATGGGCTTTGCCTGGCGAAAGCGTCGCAATAGTCGATTGCACAGGTTCCCCCCGACCAAATGGGAATCCAAAGCTGCTTTTGATGAGTGAAGAGCGTCCGGGCATCAACTACATTTGCCAAGACAATGGGGATGGCACTGGACGATGGGTTCACCTAGGCCACTCCAAGCTTTTCAAAATGCTAATTAGTATAAGAAAGAGTGTGCTAGGCAGATTGGCAATAGTTTTACTGAGAGCGTATCGATTTGTTTTTAAGGTGTTAAGATCTTATCCACAAAGATACTATAAGCTGAGAAGCAATATTGATTACCTTAAGGTAAACACCACAAATAAACTCTATCATAAGATTGCGTCTAACATTTTCATCCTTTCCGTTACCCCTAATAGTAGCCGAAAGAGATTTAGCTTGCTAATTCTATTGGCCTCATTTGTTTCTATTTGGTCTGTCAATAAATCTGCTTGGCAATCAATATTCCAGTCTATCCTTGCGGCATCTGTATTCGACTATATCGTATTTATACTTCCTTCGGAGTTTAAGAAAAGAAGTATCTCCATTAGGATTGCAAAGATAATGGGTGATATGACTTCGTTGAAAAACACACAGCTGATTGAGATTGGCTATCTGCGCCACCCAGCCGAAAATTACACTAATAGACCTGATACTGACATGGCTACCAACAAAGAGAAAGCTGAAAAGATCAGGGATTTAATCAAACGCACAGACCTAAGCAAAAGTGCATACCAATCTTTGCTCAATTTGAAAGTAAAGTTGAAGGAAAAAAATAGAGTCTATCTCATAGACTTGCTTATGATGAGTAAGTCATGCATGATGGAGAAAATAAACAGCCTATTGAAACTCCCTGGTATTGATTTATTCGAAGGTTTTTATGAACGGCTGCAAGCAATTGAAAGTCTAGACGCTGATGGATATCTCCTAAATGAGGATAAATGGCATTTTGATTTTGTCGATTTAAATACTCAAAAGGTGAATCAGCATACAGCGGGAGAATATATTTTTACAAGTATATACCTGGTCGAACTGCTAGAGTATTGGTATCGTAAAGACGTGCTCCCCTATTCGCGCCACTATCAAGGAGCTTTCTTTACCCATTTGCAGTTTGGGCTTGATTTCATTAAAAATGCAAATGGACCGATCCATATTTTCTCTTACTGGTAAAGCAAGGAAGCTCGCGCCCCTCTTCGATTCGTCGTACTCGTCTTACTCCTACGCCATCCCGAACTTCCTCTTCGCCTCCAACCGCCGCGCATGCAGTTCCGTCCTGGTATACCCGCTCGGCAGCTCCAGCCTTTTCCTCCCATCACCCCCTCCACCTCGGCCAAAACGTCCCCTTCAAATACCCGACACTGAAATACCGCCTCGGGTTTTCGACCAGGTCGTCCGGCAGCAGGTGGAACCACCTGTACCCGCATTTGCGGTAGAACTCCCTGGCCCTGTGCAGGTGACCGGTCTGGCGGGCGGCGAGCAGGGCGGCGTCGCGCTGGCAGCGCGAGCGGGACATGGAATGGAATATCTGGCGTTTGAAGCCGTACCTGCGCAGCAGCTTGAGCACCCGGCGATATTCCGAGTACCTGCCTCGGCCGTCCAGCACGGACAGCACGGAGCCGCCCAGGCTGGTCAGCATGGCGGGCAGTTTCATCCAAAAGGAGTATTCCTTGAGCAGGCAGGGCAGCAGCAGGGCGGACAGGGCGAACAGCACGGCGAAGCAGCTCGGCCACGGCGCGGCGCGAACGCTGAGGGTCAGATGGTGCTGGAGTGCTGCAAGCATCGTTCTCTTGTGGGCTGAGGATTCATGCGCGCTGCGCCTTGTGCCGTGCGCGGCAGGCGCGCCGATATGGACAAGAGAAGACTATGTCGGGCCGGGACAATAACGCAAGAGGCCGGAAGGTGGTTTTCCTTCCGGCCGTTGAAGTCGTCCTTGTCGGAAACCTTCAGTATCTCAAACTATCCCGAACTTCCGCTTGGCCTCCAGCCGCCGAGCGTGCAGTATCGGCTCGGTATATCCGCTCGGCTGCTCCCTGCCCTTGAACACAAGATCGCACGCTGCCTGGAACGCCACGCTGCCCTCATAGTCCTTGGCCATGGGCCGATACATGGCGTCGCTCTTGTTCTGCTCGTCCACGACCTTGGCCATGCGCTTCAGCGTCTCCAGCACCTGCTCTTTCGTGCAGATGCCGTGGTGCAGCCAGTTGGCGATGGCCTGGCTGGAGATGCGCAGGGTGGCGCGGTCCTCCATGAGGCCGACGTTGGTCAGGTCCGGCACCTTGGAGCAGCCGATGCCCTGCTCGACCCAGCGCACGACGTAGCCCAGGATGGACTGCGCGTTGAGGTCCAGCTCTTCCTGCACGTCCTTGGCCGACGGCCTGTCGCCCTTCATGACCGGCAGGGTCAGCAGGTCGTCCAGGCTGCCCCGGCGCTTGCCGGCCAGTTCCTTCTGGCGCGCGAACACGTCCACCTGATGGTAGTGCGTGGCGTGCAGCGTGGCGGCGGTGGGCGAGGGCACCCAGGCGCAGTTTGCGCCGGATTGCGGGTGGCCGATCTTGACCTCCAGCATCTCGCGCATGCGGTCGGGCTTGGCCCACATGCCCTTGCCGACCTGGGCCTTGCCCGAGAAGCCCGCCCCCAGGCCGACGTCCACGTTCAGGTCCTCGTACGCGGGCATCCACGCCTGGGCCTTCATGTCGTTCTTGCGCACCATGGGCCCGGCTTCCATGTCCGTGTGGATCTCGTCGCCCGTGCGGTCCAGGAAGCCGGTGTTTATGAAGATGATGCGGTCCTTGGCCTGGCGGATGCACTCCTTGAGGTTGACCGATGTGCGCCGCTCCTCGTCCATGACGCCGATCTTGAGGGTGCCCTTGGCGATGCCCAGGGCCTGCTCCACGCGCGTGAACAGCTCGCAGGCGAAGGCGACCTCCTCGGGGCCGTGCATCTTGGGCCGGACCATGTACACGCTGCCCGCGCGGCTGTTGCGAAATTTGCCCGCGGCCTTGAGGTCGTGCTGGCCGATGAAGGCCGTGGCCAGCGTGTCTAGCATGTTTTCGGGGATTTCCTTGTTGTCCAGGAGCACGGCGGGCGTGGTCATGAGCAGGCCGACCGTGCGCACGAGCATGAGGCTGCGGCCGTGCAGGGTCAGCGCGGAGCCGTCGGGCGCGGTGTAGCTGCGGTCCGGGTTCAAGGTGCGCGTGACGAACGAGCCGCTCTTTTCGAAGCGCGCCTTGAGGTCGCCCCGGAACAGGCCGAAAAGGTTGCGGTAGGCCTGGGCCTTGTCCGTGCCGTCCACCACGGCCACGGAGTCCTCGCAGTCCAGGATGGTGGTCAGCGCGGCTTCCAGCACCACGTCCTTGACCCCGGCCGGATGGTCCTTGCCGATGGTGTCGTTGCGGTCGATGTGCAGCTCGATGTGCAGGCCGTGGTTCTTGAGTAAAATGAGCGTGGGCTCGTTGCCGCCCCCATTCTGTTGAAACCCGGCGAACTGTTCCGGCTTCTTCAGGCCCGTGCGCTCGCCGCCCTGCAATTCGACAACGAGGCTTTTGCGGCCGCCCGCGTCCTCGAGGACGTAGCGCACGGCCTGGGCATGGCTGCCCTTGGCCAGCGGCACGGTCGAATCCAGGAACTCGCCGGCGCGGCGCATGACCTGCCTGCCGCGTTCGGGATCGTAGCCGCGCTTGGGCGCGCCTTCCTGCGGAATGACGTCCGTGCCGTACAGCGCGTCGTACAGGCTGCCCCAGCGGGAATTGGCCGCGTTGAGGGCGTAGCGTTCGTTGGTGATGGGCACCACGAGCTGCGGCCCGGCCACGCGGGCGATCTCGTCATCGACGTTGGCGGTTGTAATGGTGAACTTTTCTCCCTCGGGCACCAGGTAGCCGATGTCCAGGAGGAATTGCTTGTAGGCCGCATGGTCGTGGGCCTTGTGCTCCCGGTGCCAGGCGTCGATTTTGTCCTGCAGGGCCTGCCGCTTGTCCAGCAGCTCCCTGTTGCGCGGCCCCATGTCGACGACGATGGACTCCAGGGCGCTCCAGAACGCATCGGCCGAAACGCCGGTTCCGGGAGCTATGGCGGCGATGGTGTCGTATAGCGGCTTGGAAACCGCGAGCCTGCCTGCCTGCACTGTCTGGCTCATGCATGACCTCCTGCCTGTGGCCGAGCGCCACGTTGGGGGATTTCTGGTACGACCAAGTCACATGAATGATACAATTTTGTACTGGAGGCAAGCCTTTCGGGATTGCGTACGGGTTGGCAGGGAAGAGAAGAGCTGAAAGATGGCGTGGACCTCCCCGAACCCTTCCAAGCCGGCCAACGCTAATTTCGAGCAGAACGTGTGCCGGTTGTCGTGGAAGCGGCAGTCGTTAACGTCTTTTTTTCACGATTGGTTGCGCGCTCAAGGTATCGAGGACCTCAAGCAGACGCTTTTTACGGAAATGTTCTGCTCGCAAGCTGGCCAGATACTGTTCCCAGTCGGCTTCCTTCTTCTCCCGGAGCATGACCTTGGCTGCTTTCCGCAGATAGCCAGCCGCTTCATGATAGGCGCTCGGCTTGGTCCTGGCTATTTCCCGTTCCGCCAGGGTCTTCCAGATGTTAACGGCCCGATCCGGAGCGTATGAGGCAACGGCCGTGGCCACATCACCATCCAGGACATTGTACCCGAAGAAAGGCCTCCGTGGTCGGCGGTCGTACCACCGCAGCACTTCCTCAGGATTCTTTTCGTGGATGGCTATCTCGATCAGAGTGGAAAATTCGGGAAAGGTGTCACTCCGCTCGGGCTGCGGGGTGTCCTTGTCTGGGGCCGGCAAAGGCCATTCCGGTTGTTTCCAGGGTTGCTGGCCACCGGCGAGGTATTCCAGGAGAGTGCGGCGGACTATCGCCCAGATATCAAGCCGCTGGGCTGCTTCTCTACAGTTCTCAAAAGCCTGGACCGAAGGGGTCCGAACGAACTCCTCTACACGCAGAACCGCCACGGCTGGCCAGTCCTGCAGGCGTATCCTGACAACCAGCAGAGCATCCCAGAGTTGGGAAGCAATTCCCGGACGATCCTTATATGTGGCCTGAACGCCTTTATGGATCCAGCGCTCCGCATCCGCAAAGCGCTCCAGGGCGATCAGGCGCATGACCAGTCGAACATAGCTGTCCGTCTTCTCGGCTTCAGCCTCGCACAAAGGGAGGATCTCCCGCTGCCTGCCGGCCTGTTCCAGGGCGTGAATGGTCCAGTCGGTGAGCTGATCCCGCCAGTAACGGCTTCCGAACTCGCTCTTGCGGAATTTCTCAGTGGTCAGGCGTTTGAGAAGAGCGTCGGCCACGATATTCCAGGCGGCCCTTGCGTGCTTTTCCCTCAGGTAGTCGGCAAGGGCGGCGCAAAGGTCGAACTGATCGTCGAGTACGGCATCCAAGGCCCATAAAAGCCTTTCGGCTTCCGGCAGAGAGGAGGCTGAAAGGGCGCGCGGGAGCACGGCGATGCAACTGGAGACCTCCATGGCCGTTTCGCCTTCGTCCTCGCTCGTTGCAACCTGGCTAGTGCCGCTTTCGATGATCTCCTCGCCGAGGTCAAGCACCGCGTCGGCATGGCCGGCGGCAAGCAAGGCTTCCAGTCTGTCGCGTATGCCGGAGTAGTCAGGCGTGTAGCCCTCGCCGCCCCAGCGGTCTTGCCACCCTGGTTCACTGCCGGCTTCGCGGATTTCCCTGCGCAAACGCGTCGTGAGCGCGGCGACATCTCCGGTGCGCAACTGGACAGTGTCCTGGAGTTCAGACGCTACTTGGGGATATTTTTCCACAAACCCCTGGACCATCTTGACGAGGTCCGCCTTCGTCATCTCACTGAGCAACGTATCCACCTGGGCCAAGACATCCCTGGACAGCGCCGGCCCGCATGCGTCGGCGTAATCTCCGTCATCGCCATCGATATCGTCGCCGGATGTCCAGGCCAGAAGCTCGCCCCGCGGGTCCGCCTTGGGGATCGGCCTGTCCTGTACGACCCGGTCCAGGTATTCCAGCACCGTAGCTACGCCATGCTTGCAATCCAATTCGTATGGGCAGGTACATTGGGATTCGAGGATTCCTTCCGCATCAATGCGAACCTGGACCGCGTACCGTTCGGAACCGATGACGGAGGCGATGAGGCCGCCATCAGCGGTTATGGCCAACTCCTTCACCCTGCCCTTGCGTTGGTAATCTCGACCTCGGGCAGCGATCTTGCTCCCTGCCCAGGTGACGAGATCGTCCCAGGACAGGGATTCGAAGTGCCGTGGAAGCGTCGGCTTGTCGGGCATGGCGCTCTGCCTTGTCAATGTCACCTGCCCCGGCAAGGCCGGGGTTGAAGGGGGAAAGGTCAAAATCCTGAATATCATGCACGAGGCAGTACCTGAAGCAAGAGTTGGTGGTGTTTTTTTAACCAATTAATTTCAAAAGTTTATGTAAAACATAGGCAGCTGTGGGGTGTCAGCCAAGGTGGGAATAAGGAAGTGCCCAGATATTATGGGTCAGACATAGGACAATCGCGCGACTGACGCGGGTCCAGTGGTAGTCAACAGGGCCGCAGCCGGGCGAAATCCAAGATGGGAATATCGCCGGCTGCGGCCCTATTTTTGTCAGCTAATATGGGAAATTAAGCTTTGGTCGACGGCGCCGGTAACACAATTTCCACCGGCTCCAGCGCTGAGCCGCAGTGCTTGCACTTCCGGGCCTCGGCCAGGACTTTCTCGGCGCACTCCGGGCATTTGCGGACGGCAACCTGCTCCCTCTGTTCGTCAGGCACCGGGTTGCCGGGCATGAACAGCAGAAACAGCAGGGAGATGAGCGGAAAAAATGCCCCGACAAAGAACCACAGCATCGCGCTGCGGTTCTTGTAGCCCGCTACGACCGAGCAGATAAAGCCTGAGAACAGCCCTGCGATCAGGTATGCCATGCCTGTCCCTCCCTAGCGTGCCTCCCTGCACCACCACACAACCCGGCCGATGACGCGCACATTGGAGCTTTCATCGCCCAGATCGACCTCCAGCGACTTATATTCCTTGTTCGCGCTCCGCAGGACGTACTTCCCAGGCTCACGGTCCACGTACTTGATGAACACCTCGCTATCGATCCCGATGGCGTAGATCCTGCCGACGTACACGTCGATCTGGCTCTGGTCGATCAGCGCGGTATCGCCGGCCTTGATCTCCGGCTCCATGGAGTCGCCATAGACATCCATCAGCACCATGCTCACCGGATTGCCCCGCGAGTGGATCCACTTCCGGCGGAAGGCGAACAGACCCGTGACCTCCGCGCTCGTCTCCAGGCTGCCCGTGCCGGCGGAGAGCCGCGCCTCCACTTTGGGCACCATGACGATTTCCGGATCGCAGGGTTGGGTTTCCTTGCTCGAAAACCCAACAGTCCCCGGCGATGCCTCGGCCTCGCCCTTCAAAATGAAGTCCAAGCTTATTCGATGGCTCAAGGCTAATTTATAGGCCCACTCCAGCGGAAAGAGGCCCCGCTGTTTGGCTCCGGACACACTGGAGCCGGTGATGCCGAGGGCCACAGCCAAATCCGCCTGGCGCTTAAAGCCGGCTGACTTCCTTAGCCTATTCCAAACTTCGTCAAAGGAGGGAAGTTCGGTTGAAGCTTCCTGAGATGAACTTTCAACCAAAGTATAAACCTCCAGCCAATCGCATATGTGGCTTAAA
>JAEYOJ010000113.1 GCA_023411815.1 Pseudomonadota bacterium
GCTCCACACGGGCCCCTACCCCGGGGTGGGGAAGGCTTACGAGCGACTCTTTGGCTACATGGGCGAGCGCCGCCTGGCGTTGGCCGGCCCCTCGCGGGAACTCTACCTCAACGACCCTGCCGAGGTGCCGGAGGAGGACCTCCTGACCGAGGTCCAGTTCCCGGTGGAAGACCTTCCCCCGTCTCCCTGAAGGGAGCGGTCACTCTCCCGTGACCTCGAAGACGTGGCAGCCCCACCCGGGGATGTCGAGGAAAAGGCCGGGCGAGAGGAGGCTTCCCCCTTCCCGGATGTACTGCGCCGGCCCCATGAGGTCCCGGAGCCGGACCGCCTTCCCCGCGAGGTCCGCCCATGGGAACGGGACGTAGCACTGCCCCCGGTCGGGAGCGTAGTTGACGGCGACGAGAGAGCGCTCTCCTCTGTGTTCCCAGGCGAAGGCGACATACCCGTCGTGGGAGGGGTTGCCTTCCCAGGCGGGATTGCAGTCGAGGAGCCGCCACTCCCCGTCCCGGAATACCGGCAGGCGCAGGCAGGTCAAGAGCCCCCGGTAGAACTCTTCTATGGCCCGGTCGGCCGGCTCCCTTGGTTCCCGGCAGAGGTGGACGGGGATCTTCTTGTGCCGCCCGGAGAGCTGCCCCCGGTGAAAGAACCGCAGGCCGGGGCAGAGGAAGGCGAGGACGGCGGCGGCCCGATGGCGGTCGGGTGGAAAGACCGCCGCCGCCCGGTTCTCGTCGTGGTTCTCGAGGAACCGGACGGATCTCCGTTGATACTCCGGGTCAGCCCAAAAATGCTCCCGCACCGGCCTTGCCGCTCCGTTCCGGAGCCGGTCGTAGAGCCGTTTGTCGTAGGTGTAGTCGAACCCCTGCTGCTGGAGCGTCCACTCGAGATCCCAGTAGACCTCCGCCATGAAGAGAAAGCCCGGGTGCTCTCTGTGGACGCCTTCGATCGCCCGGGGCCAGAAGGGTTCCATCTCCCGCCCCCAGGTCCGGCGGAAGACCACCGGGAGGACGAGCATCGCCATATCGCACCGGAGACCGTCGCACTGCCCCGCAATCCTCTGCAGTTCGGCGATCATCGCCTCCTGCAAGGCCGGATTGCCGTAATCGAGCTGCAGGGTGTCGGGCCAGCCGCCGGAGTAGGGGTCCCGGCCGTGGGCGAAGACGGCCGGGCCGTCGGGAAGATTCACCCGGGTGAACTCCTGCGGCCGGCGGGCGAGTTCCTCCTCCGTGCCGTGAACGTAGTAATCCGGGTGATTCCGCACCCAGGGGTGGTCTGGAGCGGTGTGGTTCGGGACGAAGTCGAGCAAGAGGAGGATTCCGTGCCGGTGCAGGCGGTCGCGGAACCGGGGGAGTGCCTCCGGCTCCCCGAGTTCGGGGTGGAGGAGATAGCCTGATATGGCGAAGGGGGAGCCGCAGATGTCCTCCTCGTCGAGATCGGGGAGCAGGCACCGGTACCCGGCGAGCCACTGCTCGTTCGAGCGGGAGACCCGGAGCCCGGCCTCCCCGGTCTCCCAGGCCCCCATGAGGTAGACCCGGGAGAAGCCGCACCCGGCCAGTTCCGCGAGCCGGGAATCGGGGATGTCGTCGAGCGTGAGGCGGCGCCCGGCCTCTCTGCCGAGGCGGCGGAGCAGGACGCGGGCGTTGACCTCGTAGAGGGCGGGGTGGCGTGGGGTGTTCATGACTGCGGCGTTCTGAACGTATGGATGGATAATGGTATCCGCCGGACTTCGCTCCTGTGGGGAGGTCGCTGCTCGCACCTGGCGGTGCTCACGCTCCGGCCCTGCGGCCCGTCGCACCCTGCGGGGGAGTCGTCCTTCGAAAACGCGAAGCGTTTTCTCGAACTCCGGCCCTGCGGCCCGTCGTTTTCACCACACACCGGAGTGGAGGTCGTCGTCACGGAAAAACCCCCGAAACGACCGGGTGCCCTGCACCGCGTCGATGACCAGGGTGTTCGTCGCCCGCATGAACGCCGCGAGCGGCGCGTGCATCCGGGCGTCGAGGCAGCGGTAGACGAAGTTCCGGAGCGCTGTCTCCGCCCGCAGTTCGGGGATGAGGCGCCGGCGGAGGAGGGCGGTATAGGTCGCGGCGAGCGGTGCTCCGGCGGTAAGGTGGCGGTCGGCGGCGTGGGCGGCGAGTTCCGCCGTCCGGTGGGCGTAGAAGATCCCCTCCCCGAGGAGCGGGCCCGTAAACCCGCCCGCGTCGCCGACGAGAACCGTCTCCCCGTGCGCCGGGGAGGGGATGCAGTTCCCGAGCGGCAGGAGGTATCCCGCTGGTTTCCGGTCAGCGAACGCGGAGAGCCCGACTGACTTCAGGAACGCTTCGAGTTCCCTGCGGAGACCGTTCCTGTTCACCGATAGCAGCCCCCCGATCCCCACGATGATCGCCTCCCTGTTCGGGAAGACCCACCCGTAGCCCCACCGGCAGGCGCCGAGGGCCAGGTGGGGCGTCGCGAGGCCGTTATCCAGGCGGATCGGGCCGTCCTGGTTTACGAGCGCCTCTGCCTCCCTGCGGGGGATTACAAGTTCCAGTGTCCACCCGAGGTTGTTGTGCCATCGCTTCCTGTCGACGACGCTCTGTGGGAGGGTGCGTCTGACCCGGCTGTGAACTCCGTCCGCCCCGATGATGACCCGGGCTGAATACCGGTCGCCGTCCGATGTCGTGACGGTCCGGCGGGCGTGGTCGATCTCTGCCGCTTCCGCGCCGGTGTGGACTTCCGCCCCTGCCCGTGCCGCCATCTTTGCAAGAAAAGCGTCGTAGCGTTCCCTGCCGGTGAAGTAGACCGGCTCATCAAGGTCTTCGGCGAGGATGCGCCTGCTCCCGATGTAGAGTGCGTACCCCGTCCCGGCGAAGTCGAGCAGCCCTTCCCGCCGGAGAGCAGCGACCGGGAGAGAAAAAGCCCGGTCGAGAAATCGGACGGTTTTCTGGCTGAGGC
>JAEYOJ010000103.1 GCA_023411815.1 Pseudomonadota bacterium
TTTCGTGGGCCCGGTCCGGGAGACCGTGCCGGCATCCCATTGGCGGGACTTTCCCGCCTCCCTAGGGGGGCCGTTCCCCCCGCAAAACGACCTGACGGAGGTTAGCATCATGGCTGGAAAGAAGGATCCGCTCATCTACGCAATCGGCCGGGCAAGGCTCACGGGGCCAAGCTCGGGCGTCCATCGCAAGAAGCGTTGCGCGGAGCTGTTCGTGCAAGAACTGAGAGCCCTTGGCTGCGGGGTCCAAAAATGGACTAATCTGAGCAACAAGCATGTCGCCCAGGTGGTGGTTCGTTGGCAGGAAAAAGGGCTTCTGCCTGGGACTATTAAGAACTATCTCACCGCCGTGCGCGACATGTGCAAGGCTTACGGCAACGATCGCATCCACCCTGGCAACGACGCGTTCGGCGTCGAGCGAAGGGTGCTTGTCACGAACGCGGACAAGGCTGTGCCGCAGGAGGTCTACGCGCGTGTCGTACACGCGCTTTCGGCCTCGGCTGATCGTGTCCGGCAGCATATCGGGCTGACCCTCGAGTACCAGCGCGTGCTCGGCATGCGCCTTGAGGAGGCCACCAAGTTCAACCCGCTGCGCGACGACCTGGGTGACCAGGCGCATATCCACCGTGGGGCCAAGGGTGGCAGGCCGCGCTGGTTAACGCTTTGTAACGAGAACCAGCGTGAGTTGCTTGACCGGGCCAAGGCAAGCGGCTTCTACGCCTCACCCAAGGAGACGCTCATCCCGCGCGAGATGACCGAAAGCCAGTGGCGGGACAAGGTCTACGCGGTCATAAGCTCGCTTGGCTTAAGCCGCGCGGCCTGCGGGGCTAGCACACATGGGCTGAGGCATGCCTACGCCCAAGAGCGCTACCGCCTGCTGACCGGGTTCGATGCTCCAGCCGCCTGCGCGGGCCGTGAGGAGTTCCTTGAGCAGGCGATCACGCTTGGCGGGGAAAACTGGCGTGAGAAGGACGAACTGGCCCGCTGCGCCATCCGCGAGGAGATGGGCCACTCGGCCGACCGTGACATCGACAAGCAGTACCTTGGCTATTATTGATTGCAGGAGCCCCGAGATTTCGGGGTTTCTGCTATTTGGGCCAGGGGCCAAGAGCGAATTTGGACTTGGTCAAATGGGATAGATCAAGGCCATAGTCCAGTTTCAAGATGGCTTCTTCATAGAGAATTTCCGCCATGTAGGGCTTGCCGTACCGATCCAGGGCAATGTCGCCATGTGCCCTGCCGCAGACTTCGTTGATTATTTCAACAGGAACAAGTTTCTGCTTCAGGTGGTTGTCGAGCGTATGTCTGAAGGAGTGGAAGTCCAGCTTTTCGCTGATGACTCCAGCTTTGAGGCGATGACGCTTGAACCACTTGCCGGCATTTTTCCCGTAGCTGTCCCTGATCTTCGTGAGCTCGGGGAAGAGGCGCTCATGGCCGCGTGCTTTCATATGCTGACAGTATTCGACAAAGCGCAGGTCCTTGACGATGAAGGGATGAAGGGGGGTCTGGCGTATGGAATGGACGGATTTCAAGTGTTTGTCAGGACGCCCATTCTTGTCCGGATTCTCGTTGAAGTCGATTACCCATAAGTCCCTGACAAGGAGCACGTCGTCCACATAGAGTTGGCAAAGCTCCTCCAGGCGGGCTCCGGTGAAGAGCCCGAGGACCGGCAACCAGAACATGTAGGGCTGTAGGAAGGTATCTTTGATGTAGCTTTTGGTGTTGAACAGCTTTAAAAGCTCGTCCTGTTCGAAAGCATCTCGGAATGTATGGGGCTGCTGCTTGATTTTAATCGTCATCTTCTGGGCGTAATTACGGTCGAGATAGCCGTGCGTCTCGCACCAATTGAAGAAGCCTGAGATGTTCGACATGATGCAGTTGAACGTCGTGGTCGAGAGGGTCTTCTCCGGCTTCATCGCCAGGATTTCCTGGATGGACTTGCCCCTGTACGCCTTCAGCTTGTTTCGGTTGGGCGGCATCTTGCGCAGAGTTTCCTTGAAGGTGCGCATTGTTTCGAAGTTGATCTTGCCCATGGGGATATCACCCAGGATTTCGACCAGTTGGGCGAGTGTCGAGCGGATGTCGTAGGCGGATCGCTCCGTCCACTGCTTGGTGTCAACCTTTTCACTGACATAGGATTCTAAAACCTTGGAGAGCGGAATCTGGGCGTCGGTCCCGATCGCCTGCTGTGCGGGTGAGGACTGTTGTGCGGCTGGGTATTCAGTCGGCCTGGGCGGGTAGATGAATTTCTCATAGTTGTAGTCGCCCTGAGCCCGCTTGGTCTGGATTTCGAGGAAGTTGATCAGGTGTTTTCCGACTTCGTGTCCAAGGTGCCTGAAGTCATCTATGCTGATGTTGACGTATTTCTCTTCTCCCATGCCGCGCAGCAGGCCATAAGTGGTAAACAGGAAGTCCAAGTAATCCTTGTTGATAAGCTTTTGCTTGTAGCTGGCGAGGATTTGCTCGGTCGTTCCGGCTTGGTAGGTGAAAAGGTCTGGAAGGTGTGGGGCTCCGCCGTAGTTCTTCTGCTCGCTCTCCTCGAGCAATCTGCGGAAGATGTCGTCGATGAAGACTTTGATCTCTTTCTTGGTCATTGCCGAGTACGCTCCAGACCGAATGGCATTGAAGATTTCCGTGGTCTTGGTTGCCAATATGCGTGCCTTGCATCGTGCGGTCTTGAGATAGCCCGTCTCAAGGCTGTAGCGCAACTCCCTGCGTCCGATCGTGGTGCGCAGGTCTGCAGGAACGGCGTAGCGGAAGTAGAAGGTATTTCCTTGACGATAGAGGTGGGTCGCGCCACGCGAGATGCCGGTCATGTCTGTCCCCCTGTGTCTGGAGGGCGCGTGCAGGGGCTTTGCCCTAGCACTTTGCCCTAAGATGGACGAATCGGGGCAGGGATGACGGCTTTCGAAATGCTCAGGCGCTTAAAACGCCCAAAAGAATAAAGGGTTACAGCCAGTTAGCCATAACCCTTTGAATTCTATGGTGCCGAAGGGGAGACTCGAACTCCCACGGCCTTGCGACCACTAGACCCTGAACCTAGCGTGTCTACCAATTCCACC
>JAEYOJ010000166.1 GCA_023411815.1 Pseudomonadota bacterium
TGGCCTCTTTGGCAACCTTGGCCTTGAATTCTGCCGAATAACGTGTCCGCTTGCTCTTCAAAGGTGTTCCCCCTCGTTCGTCGGCTCCACCTTACACACCTGTCCAAATTTTGGGGACCACCTCTAACGTCCTGGCCGAAAACCCCTCGACCCTGACCAGCTTCAGAATCGTGGCCTCGCCCCTTTTCGCATAGACCGTAATCTCGCCCGAGATCTCAGCTTTCGATTGGCACTAAGCAGGGAGGTTTAAAATAAAACTAGCACGCACATAATGAGGGACTATGTAGGGCCAAAAGAGGGAAATAGAAAAAGGGACTTACCGGCAGATGTGTAAGTCCCTTGATTTTCTGGAGCCAGCGCGGAGATTTGAACTCCGGACCTGCTGATTACGAATCAGCTGCTCTACCAACTGAGCTACGCTGGCAAAGTCGCGAAGGGGCTTGTATATCAAGCGCTAGCAGATGGTCAAGCGCAAATCGCGTAAGCCAGAGGCTGTTATAAACTGGTTCTCAAGTAGATGACATCAAAACCGGAGCAAACTTGCGAAATGCAAACGCTCATTGATTAATTTCAAGCACTTAAAGCATCAATGATTGCTTTCTAAAAGGGCACATCATCCATGCCACCGGCTTCAGATGGGAAAGCCGGGCCGAGGTCATCATCATATTGGGGTTGTTGGGTTGCTTGGCGCTGGCCGCCTCGGGGCTGGTTCTGGTAGCCCTGGTTCTGGTTCTGATAACCCTGCTGGGGGGCGAAATCCCCTTGGTTCTCCCGCTTGGAATCAAGCCCCTGCACGCGCTGAGCGATGACCTCGGTGATGTAATGCTTCTGGCCTTCTTTCTCGTAGTTGCGCGTTCGTAACGAGCCTTCGACCATGATCAGGCTTCCCTTGCGCAAATAATTCGCCACGAACTCGGCCTGACGTCCGTAGACAGTTACGTTATGCCATTCGGCGCGCTCCACGCGCTGCCCGGACTGGTCCTTGTAGCTTTCGTCCGTGGCCATGCGTGCGTTGACCACGGCCTGCCCCGAAGGAAGATAGGCCAGCTTCGGGTCTTGCCCAAGGCGGCCGATGAGAATGACTTTGTTCAGGCTTCCGGCCATACGCTCTCCTTCCCTGTGAATAAACAAAAGAAATCGCCCCTGGACAAAAGTAACTGTCCCGAGACCAAAGGGATAACCAAACCGCGGCGTTATTCCAAATCAGCTTCAGTCAAGCGCCTGTGGCAGCCATGACCAGCTGATAGGCCATTTCCGTGTAAGCCAATAACCAACCCTACGCTAAAGCATAGATTAACCCACAACCGTCAACTCTACAATCTGTGCCTACATCAAACAATTTTCAATTAAATATTAACCATATATGGGCGTGTCAAGGGTAAGATAACCGCCGCGATGCTGTTCTTTACTACCACCGCCGGCACGCCCATGACTTGCGCCAGACAGTCGATGCCGCACAGCCGTCTTCTCTCGTGCGTGGTCGATTCGGTTGAGCAAGACCGAGAACATGCGAGTCCCTAGCGGTCCGACTTGGCAGCACGCGCCTGTCGAATCGCCTCAAGGGTGTCCTCGTATTCTTCCTTCTCGGCTTCCGGAGCCAACTGCACGGCCTGAGTTGCCAAGTCCTGGGCCAGTTCCAGATTCCGCCCTTGGGTGTAATACAACCAAGCCAGGTTATTGCGAGGCCTGGGATCATCGGGCAAACCCTTGATGGCCCGCTTGTACTCGCGCTCCGCCTTTCTCCACTCATCGCGGCCAAAGGCCAAGTTGCCCAAGTAAAAATGCGCCTCAGGCAGCTCCTCGGCCGCATCCTCGTAGTGTTCGCGTGCCAGATCCAGCTTGCCCTCCTGCTCGTAGGCCAGGCCGAGTTGCAGGTGCTCCCCGGGCGTGAGCGGATCACGCAGCACTGTGATGCGCGGCAGAGAACAGGCGGCCATGCCTAGGCAACCTATGACCAGAAAAAGTATGATCATCTTTCTCACGGCTTGCCCTCCTGTCCGGCCGGGGCCGGTTCCACCAGCAATGTCCAGAAGCCCGCGCGCTCCCATTGGAACAGAAAGCGCTTCCAGGCCATACGCACGCCCGACCCGCGCGCCCCATCATTGACCATGACCGCGTCCGGCGCGTGGCCCACCACGACCACGAAGTGGTTGGCGCTTACCGGGCCAATGCCTTGATCCAGCATGACTATCAGAGGCTGGCCCTGGCCCGTCCTGTCCAGGATATCGCGCACCGAGCCTGCGTACCAGCGTGTCGCGAAGCCCCTGCCCCGCGGCCACAAGGCCAGATCGAGGGTCAGGGTGCCGCGCAACTCCGGCCGCAGGATATCGGCGGCGATCTCCTCGGGTGTGGCCGGATCGCCGTGGAAGTTGAGCACGCCGGCCAGGCTGGCCGGGCCGCACTGCCCGACACCCTGGTTGTGGAACGGCACGCCCGGAATGACTCGTTCCTCCTTCGTAAGGAGGTCTGCAGGAAGAGCCGGAGATTCCGCTCCCCTGCCGGCGCAGGCGGCGCAGGTGATCAGGACCGCCAAGGCGATGAGGGAAAACAGGCGGGCGGAGCACCGCCCGCCGTGATTTGCGAGCACGCCTTACCCTACGGAGATGCGCGTGTCTGTCAGCTTGAGAATCACGATGACCAGGAGGACGATAATGAGCAGTGCGATGACCACGCCCAAGCCGTCACCGGCCACCGTCAGGGTGTCGATCTCGGATGCGAGCTGGTGAACTTCGGTGTCCGAAAGCTGGGCCAGCCGGGCGTCGATCTCATCGGCGGAATAGCCCAAGGCCGCCAGGCGCTCGGTCACCAGCTTGTTCTCAAGGGCCTGCTTGACCGTGGCCATATCCTTGGCGCGCAGGTCCTGCATCTCCTGGGTGGCACCGAAGGATCTCTCCGTGGATACGAAACCGGCTTCGACCCTGGGCACGAGAGCCAGGGTGGACATGGTCAGCACGAGCAGCATGGCGATGCGGCGAAACCAGGTAGAGGCGATAAAAGTGAACATGCATCCTCCTGTGTGGCGAATGTGAAAAAAGAAGTCATCAGTTACGTCACGCAATAAAAAAAATGCACACGCACGGCAAGCCGGAACCCACGCCGAACCACTCGCCGAGGTCTGGCGACAGGCTCATGCAGGCGCGCATTGCCCTGGCCGCGCACGGCATGGTACAATTCTATGCGAAGCGCATACCGGGAGCAATGCATGAACCTTCGTCTCATTCTTCTGCCTGTGGACGGTTCCGAGCACTCAAGACACGCGGCCGAATATGCCGCGGATCTGGCTGGCGGCATGGACGCGGAAATCTTCGTCCTGCACTGCCTACCCCCCGTACCCGCATATCTGGGGGAGCCCAACTTCCAAAAAGCCGTGGAATACCGCGATGCTGAGGCCGAGGAGATCATCTCGCCCATCCGCGAGTATCTTTCCGGCCTGGGCCTGCGCGTCCGGGACATGGCCGTGGAGGGCGCGCCCGGAGAAGCCATCGCGGATGCGGCCAAGGCCGAACGGGCCGACCTGATAGTCATGGGCTCCACGGGCAAGACCGACCTGCAGGGGCTCATCCTGGGCAGCGTGACCCACCGCGTGCTGCACATCGCGCCTTGTCCGGTGCTTGTCGTGCGCTGACAGCCCCTCGAAGACAGGGCGAAGGCGGGATTGGCCCTGCGGCCGCCCAATGACCGTTCGCATCGGTAGGGCTTCGCTCGATCAAAGCCTGGCCGAGAAAGCCGGGATAGCTCCTCCCGCCGTTTGTCAAGGCATGGTCATTGCTAGCTTTCACTGCGACTGCAGGTTGGTCCGCGATGCATCCTAGAAGCCATGTTGTTCCCTTTATAGGATGTTTCTTGACCAGCCATGTGCTTTCCTTTAGCTTTTCTTCTTCTTTATCCCTCATCCGCCACGGCCCGTCCGGCCGTTGGGGTTTCAAGGAGCCCCCTCTATGCATCAGTTCCCCAGGGTCCATCGCCTACCACCCTATGTCTTTGCCCAGGTCACCGAGCTCAAGATGAAGATGCGCCGCGAAGGCGAGGACATCATCGATCTCGGCATGGGCAACCCGGATCTGCCCACGCCTCAGCACATCGTGGACAAGCTGCTGGAGGCATCGCAGAAGGCCTGTAACCACCGCTACAGCGCATCCAAGGGCATCAAGGGACTCAGGCGAGCTATCGCGGACTGGTACCGCCGCCGTTTCGACGTGGACCTGGACATGGATCAGGAAGTCGTGGTGACCATGGGCGCCAAGGAAGGCTTGTCGCACCTGGCTCTGGTCATGCTCTCGCCGGGTGACGTGGTCTTCGCGCCCGACCCGTCCTACCCCATCCATCCGTACGCATCCATCATCTCGGGCGCGGACGTGCGGCGCGTTCCCATCGGCAAGGGCCGCAACTTCATCGAGGATCTGCAACTGGCCATGCGCCAGACTTGGCCCCAGCCCAAGCTGCTCATCATCAACTACCCGCACAACCCGACCACGGAGTGCGTGGACATAGCCTTCTTCCAGCGCATCGTGGATTTCGCCAAGGAGAACAAGCTTTACGTCATCCACGACTTCGCCTACGCCGACTTCACCTATGACGGCTACCAGGCCCCGAGCTTCCTGCAGGCCGTGGGCGCCAAGGACGTGGGCGTCGAATTCTTCTCGTTGACCAAGTCCTATTCCATGGCCGGCTGGCGCGTGGGCTTCTGCTGCGGCAACCGGGACATGGTCCAGGCGCTGACGCGTATCAAGAGCTACCTGGACTACGGCATCTTTCAGCCCATCCAGATCGCGGCCTGCGTGGCCCTCAACGGCCCCCAGGACTGCGTCAAGGAAATCATGGACGTGCACCAGGACCGTCGCGACGCGCTGTGCGAAGGCCTGACCCGCATCGGCTGGCATGTGCCCAAGCCCAAGGCGACCATGTTCGTGTGGGCCGAGATTCCCGAACAATTCAAGAAGCTGGGTTCGGTGGAATTCTCCAAGCTCCTGCTGCGCGAGGCCAAGGTGGCCGTGTCGCCCGGCCTGGGCTTCGGTCATTACGGCGACGATCACGTGCGCTTCGCCCTTGTGGAGAACCGCCATCGTATCAATCAGGCCGTGCGCGGCATCAAGCACGTGCTCGGATAGGGGTTCAGCGTGAACGACGTCATCCGCCTGGGGCTGGCCGGCTTTGGCACGGTCGGCTCGGGAGTGGCCAAGGTCATCGCCGAAAACGGCGAGCTCATACGCCGCCGCACAGGCAAGCGCCTGCTCATCAAAACCGTGCTCGTGCGCGATCCGAACAAGGCCCGCGCCTTCGACCCCGGACCGGAAACGTCGTTCACCACCGACCCGTCCAGGCTGTGGACCGATCCGGAGATCGACATCGTGGTCGAGCTCATGGGCGGAACCGGCACGGCCTATGACATCATCGAGGCATCCCTGAACGCCGGCAAGCAGGTGGTCACGGCCAACAAGGCCCTGCTGGCCGAACGCGGTCGGCCGCTCTTCCGCTTGGCGGATGAAAAAGGCCTCGGCCTCTATTACGAGGCGAGCGTGGCCGGCGGCATCCCCATCGTGCAGACGCTCAAGGAGTCGCTCGCCGCCAACCGCATCGAGAAGATCCTTGGCATCTTGAACGGCACGGCAAACTACGTGCTCTCGGAGATGACCACGAACAACCTCGAGTTCGATACGGCCCTGGAACAGGCCAAACTGCTAGGCTACGCCGAGGCCGATCCGACCCTGGACATAGAGGGCATCGACGCAGCGCACAAGCTCATCATGCTCATCCGCGTGGCCTACGGTGCCCATTACCCCTTTGAGCAACTGCCGGTGACCGGCATCTCCGGTGTCACCAGCGAGGATATCCGTCTGGCCTACGAGTTCGGCTACCGTCTCAAACTCATCGGCCAGGCCCGTGAGGTGGACGGCAAGATCGAGGCCGGCGTTTTTCCGGCCCTGGTCAAGTACACCTACCTGCTGGCCCGCGTGGGCGGCAACTACAACGCGGTGCGCGTGGAGGCCAACGCAGCCGGGCCCCTCATGTTCTCTGGCCAGGGTGCCGGCGCGTTGCCCACCGCAAGCGCGGTGCTGGCCGATATCCTGTCGCTGGTCAAATGCCATGGCGCACCGGACAACACAGGTTTCACCGAGAAGACCCTGCCCGATGCCGACATTCTGGACCCTGACCTGGCAGTCGCCGAGCACTACTTCCGCTTTACCGTGGCCGACCGGCCTGGCGTCATGGCCGCCATCGCCGGAGTCATGGGCGAACTGAACATCTCCATCGCCCAGGCCGTGCAGAAGGGAGCGCCCTCCGGTCGCGGCGTACCCATTGTCTTCCTGACCCACGCCGCGCGCACCTGCGACGTGAACGAAGCCGTGCGCCGCATAGACGCCCAGGACTTCATCGAAGCCCCCACGGTGCATTACCGAATCCTGTAGTCGGAGCAACGCGGCCGGAGTCCGACGACTTCCCGGGTTCCGGCCGCGCATCCATGTATTTATTCATGAATCCAATAAAAATGGCCTGCTGCGGGCAGTAGCGGGCGTCACGCCTCCGGCTCCGCCTTGGGCCCGCGCAAAAAACGGCCTGCTAGTGCGCAATTTGCGCAGTATCGCTGCCCGCCAATCATCGACAAGAAAGTACCCATACAGGAAATGGGGAAACTGGCATGCCATATGCTAACAGCGAGCCGAATCTCGGGGTTCTTCCAGCATCGTTAGGAAAGGGGACGTACTTTAATGGAACGGTTCATGCTTTATTTCATTTTCCTACTCCTTTTCGCGCTGACAGGCATTGCCTTCACGGGCTCCGCCAGTCAGCAGGCGAGCGCGACGGTTCCCCCCGCGCAGATGTCAGGGTACTAAGCCGTCGCCGGCCAAGCACCTGAGCCCATGGGCCGCGCCTGTAAGCGCGGCCCAGGATTTCCCGGACACAGCTTCCGGCCATGCAAACCACGCAAGCTTTGAGAGCACACGATGCGCCATTATCTACGTATCCTTATGTTAGCCACCGCCTTGATCTTGTCCACGGCCGCCCATGCGCAACCCCAGGGCGCCCACTATGTCTCGGACAAATTCGAGATAACCCTGCGCTCGGGCCCGACCCTACAGCACAAGATCCTGCGCATGGTGCCCACGGGCTCCAGGCTGGACGTCATTCAGAACGACGGGGAATGGGCTCTGGTCAAGTGGAACGAGACTGAAGGGTACGTGCAGACGCGCTTCATCACCACGGAGTTGCCCAAGGAAATGGTCATCAAAACTCTCCAGAAGCGCACCGAGCAGCTGGAGCAGAAGACAAGCCAAGCATCGGACCAGTCCGGTAAACTGGGCAGCGAGAACAGAGAACTCAAGGCGGCTTTGGAACAGACAACCAGCGAGCTGTCCCGCATCCAGCAGGAGTATGCCAGCCTCCGCGCCGACGCCTCGGGAGTGCTGGATCTGAAGAAGAACTACCAGGAAACGCATGCCCAGTTGGAAGCCATGACCTCTGAAGCCGAGCAGCTCAAGGCCATGAACAAGGAGCTGCGCTCCGATGCCACCCTGCGCTGGTTCACGGCCGGAGCCGGAATCGTGATTTTCTCCTGGCTCGTGGGCTTTGTTCTCGGCCGCAGCGGCCGCAAGCGCAAGACCATGCTCTACGGTTAAGTAGTCGAATTGACGTAATTTTGACAGCCTCGACCGCCATGTGGTCGAGGCTGTTTTCGTATCCGGACCTTTTCAAGTCAGCGGATGAAGCTGCGGCAGGGGCCGGATAGTGCTATAGGCATGACCAGCTTTCAATCCAAGGAGGTCGTCATGCCGAGCGAATCCACGCATTTTACTCTCCCGGCCCTGCCTCTGCCGGAATGGGAGCCTACCTACGACACGCTGCACCTGTGGCTGCAGATCGTGGGCAAGGTGCGGCTAGGGCTGCATCCGAAGCTCAACCATTGGTGGCACGTTCCCTTCTACGTCACGCCTCGCGGGCTGAGCACCCATCCCATCCCCCTCGGCGCAGGCAAGCTGGAACTGGAATTCAATTTCCTCGACCACGCATTGACCATGGATGCAGGCGCGATCGGAAACAGGAGCCTGGCACTGCACGACGGACTTCCGGTCGCCGATTTTCACGCCTCCTTATTCGAGTGCCTGGCCGAACTCGGCGTAAGGAACATGCCTTTCCTCAACAAACCCTTCGACGTGCCCGCCATCAGCACCACACCCTTCGACCGCGATAGGGCCCATGCCGCATATGTGCCGGAGTACGCGCGACGTTTTCTGGATGCACTCACGGCCGTGGACAATATTTTCACGGCATACCGCGGCAAGTTCACTGGCAAATCAACCCCGCCGCACTATTTCTGGCACCACATGGACCTGGCCGTGACCCGCTTTTCCGGCCGCGTTGCCCCACCCCGTTCAGGCGCGGGCAAGGTGGAGCGGGAAGCCTATTCGCACGAGGTCATCAGTTGCGGCTGGTGGCCGGGCGACAAGGAAGTGCGCGCCCCGGCATTCTATGGATACTCTGCGCCCGCGCCCGATGGGCTGTATGACCAGCCGCTCAAACCGGAAACGGCGCGCTGGCTGCCGGAAAAGGGCATGGCCCTGCTCATGCACGATGATGCACGCGCCGAGTCCGATCCCAGGCAAGCCGTGCTCGATTTTCTGGACAGCGTATTCACGGCCGCCGCCGGCCTGGCCGGATGGGACGTGGAAGGCTGCACTCTGGCGCATGCCAGCTGAATCAGGAAGAATGCGTCCAGGCTGGTCTGCCTTCCACCCAGGCCATACCCGCCAGACTCGTCCCGCGACAGCACTGCTATTTCGCTCTGAGATGCGAACACCCTGGGCAGGCTGATTCCCATAGGGTACAATGTTGATATGTATGGTCCCGCACCCGGCGCTCTGACCTTGCCCTGGCCCTGGCCCGGTACGTTTGAGGAAGCCCGAGCCCTGCAGGAGCGCATGCGAACCCTGGTGCGCCTTGAGCCGCTCGCGAGTTCCCCGAAGCTGGTTGCCGGCATCGACGTGGGACTGCTGGGGGAGGGCATGGTGCGGGCAGCCGTGGCCGTGCTGGACTTTCCCGCGCTGACGTTCGTGGAGAGCGCCGTGGCCATACAGTCCGGGACATTTCCCTACGTCCCGGGTTTCCTGTCCTTCCGAGAGATTCCGCCAGTACTGGAAGCACTTGGCAAACTCAAAGAGTTGCCGGACCTGCTGGCCTGCGATGGCCAGGGCATTGCCCACCCCCTCGGATTCGGTATCGCCAGCCATCTGGGGGTGCTCACCGGGCTGCCCAGCCTGGGCGTGGCGAAATCCCGCCTCGTGGGGCGTTACGCCGAGCCGGGCGACGAACGCGGCAGCAGCTCGCCGCTCATGTACCGCAGCCGGCAAGTGGGCTGGGTTCTGCGTACACGCACGGGAGTAAAGCCCGTCTTCGTTTCGCCCGGACACCGCTTGGACCTGGAGGGCAGCCTGGAACTGGCCATGGCCCTTGCGCCCAAGTATCGCCTGCCCGAAACCACGCGTCGGGCGCACAATCTCGCCTCAGGCAAGGAGCGGGGAGCGCCAGGATGAAGCCAGGCGTGGCGGACCAGGACGGCGTTGACAAAGCCCGGCGGCATCCGAATAGTGAAACGTGACGCCTCGCGCCCTATCGGCGCGGAGCAAGCCAGCAAAGAGGTGAACCATGGCCCGACCCGAAGACATGTGGCGCTGCCAGACAGTAAACTGCGGCTATGTCTACGACCCAGATCGAGGCGACCGCAAGGGCAAGATTCCAAAGGGCACGCGCTTCGATGACCTGCCGGAGGACTGGCGCTGTCCAGTGTGCGGCGCGAGCAAAAAATGCTTCAAGCCTCTGGCCGGACCGGGTTCCGTCGCGGGCTGCGAAACACCCACGGCCTAGCGTCCGGCCGCAAAAGGCTGGGAAAACCAGGACGGCTCCGCTGGATCTCCTCTTTGGTCCCAGGCGGCACTGTCGTGAGCAAAGGCGCCCTTGCCGGATGCACCTCTTTCGTTTATTCAGAGGCGTTCTCATTTGCTCCAATCTTTCACCTCATCATCCGGATCATCATGGCCCTCAGCTCGCATACGAAACGCCTGATCACCTCGCTCGTCCTGCTCCCGGCGCTGCTATGGACCATTCTCGCCGGTGGCAACTGGATATTCGGCGGACTCCTGCTCGTTTGCTGCCTTGGATTGTGGGAGTTCTACAGCCTGTTCTGGTCCCGCGAAGGACTAGGCAAAAAAATTCTGGGCCTCTCACTGGGCGTGGCGCTTCTTGCGGCCGCCAGAAGTCAGGACCCGCAGTTGCTCCTCGCCTTTCTGCTGGCCGCGTTCTGGGTTGGGGGACTTCTGTTTCTGTTCAGTTACAGCCGTTCTCCCGACAAGGCCAACTACCTCACTGCCGCGGTTCTCGTGGGGGGGCTGCTTTATTTGCCCTTATCCTTGCAATTCTTCCTCTTTTTCCAGCCGGCGGAAATCTTCCTCGTGCTCGTGGCGGCTTTTCTGTCGGATACCGGCGCATACTATGCCGGAACCTATTTCGGCCGCCGCAAGCTCTGGCCGAGCATCAGCCCCAAGAAAACCTGGGAAGGCGCTTTCGGCGGTTTGCTGGCCTGCATGATGTCGGTGCTGATCTGGGGTCTGATCTGGGGCGATGCGCCCTGGTGGAGCTGGCTAATCTTGGCCGCCCTCCTCAATCTCGCGGCCCAGTTCGGAGACTTCTTCGAATCAGCTCTCAAACGCTGGCTCTCGGTCAAGGATTCAGGTAGTCTGCTACCCGGTCATGGCGGCCTGTTAGACCGCATTGATTCGCTGCTGCTGGTTGTCCCGGTCTATGCCGCCTGCCGTGCCCTGATGCCGTTCTTCTCCTGAGCAGCAGCCAACAGCCCACGAGGCCAGGGCTACCAACTGCCCCATAAGCGAATGCAACCATACACGAATAATCTTTCCCATTCCGCACCTACCGCCAAGCCAGGCCAGGCCAGTCGGGAGTACATCTCCCGACTGCCCGTCGCGGCGCCGTTCCCCCGCCGTGTGGCCATCCTCGGCAGCACGGGCTCGATCGGCGTCAGCGCCTTGAGCATTTGCGCCGCCCACCCGGACAAATTCCAGGTGCTCGCCCTGGCCGGAGGCCGCAATGCCAAGCTTCTGGCCGAGCAGGCCGCGCTTTTCAAACCGGCTTGGCTTGGAGTTCTCGACGATGGCGTCGCGGCCCAGCTTGTCGAATTGCTGCCCAGCGGCTACGCCCCGACAATTCTGGTGGGTGAAACCGCCTACACGTCCATCGCCGCGCTGGACTGGGCCGATGTGGTGCTGTCTTGCATCGTGGGCGCGGCAGGACTCGCGCCCACCCTGGCGGCGGTCCGGGCAGGTAAGATCGTGGCCCTGGCCAACAAGGAATCGCTCGTGCTTGCCGGGGGCCTCATCCGGCAGGCCTGCCGCGAGAGCGGCGCCGTTATCCTGCCCGTGGACTCCGAACACAACGCCCTTTTCCAAGCCGTGCACGCCGACGGGTTGAAGCCCGTTAGGTCGCTCATCCTGACCGCGTCAGGGGGGCCATTCCGCGGCTGGGACAGGGAACGGCTGCGCGGCGTCACCCGGGCCCAGGCATTGAACCATCCCAACTGGAGCATGGGCGCCAAGATCACCATCGACTCGGCCACGCTCATGAACAAGGGCTTGGAATTCATCGAAGCCTGCCACCTGTTCGGTATGTCCCCTCAGGAAGTGCGCGTTGTCGTGCATCCGCAATCCATCGTGCACTCCCTGGCCGAGTTCGCGGACGGCTCAGTGCTGGCCCACATGGGCCCGCCGGACATGCGTGTGGCCATAGCCTACTGCCTGGGGTTTCCGGAGCGCCTGAGCACCGGCCTTGCGCCTCTGGACCTTGTCGCCCTAAAGCAGCTCACCTTCGAGGCTCCGGACACCGAGGCCTTTCCGTGTCTGCGTCTGGCTCAGGTGGCATTTGCCGCCAGCCCGAGCCATCCCGTGGTTCTCAACGCCGCCAATGAGATCGCCGTGGACCTCTTCCTGCGCGAACGCATCGGCTTCCTGGACATCCCGGCCTGCATAGAAGCAGAGTTGTCGGCCCACACCCCAGTGGCCGTGGACGATCTGGAATCCATCCTGGCCCTGGACCGGGAAGTGCGCGTACGCACCTTGGCCCATTGGGACCGGATAACAGCCTAAGGATTAATCATGATCCAAAGCATCATCGCCGTGGCCGTGGTCCTCGGCGGCCTCATCTTCTTCCATGAACTTGGCCACTTCCTCATGGCCAGGCTGTTCGGTGTGGGTGTGACGACCTTCTCCCTGGGCTTCGGGCCCAGGCTGTTCGGCGTGCGGCGCAATCATACCGACTACAAGGTATCGGCCATCCCGCTCGGCGGCTACGTGCACATGGTCGGCGAGCAGCCCGGCCAGGATCTGCCAGAGGGCTTCAGCCGCGAGGACAGCTTCACCTCTCGTCCGGCCTGGCAGCGCATGATCATCGTGGCGGCCGGTCCATTCTTCAACTTCTTCCTAGCCATCCTCATCTATTGGGGCATCTTCTGGTCTCAGGGTCAGCTCATACTCGTGCCAGAAGTTGGCCGCATCCTGGCGGACAGTCCCGCCATGGAGGCCGGTCTTCGCGAGGGAGACCTGATCCGCTCCGTGGACGGCCAGGCCATCGACAATTGGGAAGAGCTGTTGAAGATCGTTTCTGAGGCCGAAGGCCGCGAGTTGAGCCTGACCATCGAGCGCGACGGCCAGGATCAGGCCGTGACGCTCACTCCACGCCTGCTGACGCGCACGAATATCTTTGGCGAGGAGTCGCGCGTGCCCATGATCGGCGTGGCAGCATCGGGCAAGACCAGTGCCGTGCCCCTTGGCGGCGGCTCCGCCCTCGCCGCGGCCGTGGCGCAGACCTGGAACGTTCTTGCGCTCACGGTGGAAGGCGTCATCAAGATGATCGAGCGGGTCATTCCGGTGGAAACCATCGGCGGCCCCATCATGATCGCGCAGATGGTCAGCCAGCAGGCCGAGCACGGTCTGGTCAACGTGTTGGCCCTGGCCGCCCTCATCAGCATCAACCTTGGTTTCCTCAATCTGTTGCCCATTCCGGTTCTCGACGGCGGCCATATCCTGTTCTTCGCCATCGAAACGATAACCGGCAAACCCCTCAGCGAGCGCTGGCAGGCCATTACCATACGCATTGGACTGGCTCTGCTGCTGGGGCTCATGCTGCTGGCCATATACAATGATGTCACGCGCATCTTTAGAGATGCATCCTGATAGCCGGGGCCTCGGCAGCCGGCCTATCCTGGTCCTCAATACCTGCGAGGAACGGCTGCAAATCACGCTCGGCGGCCGTGGGGGGCTGCTGCTCCACCAGGAATGGATAGTGCCGAGCGGAACCATGGGCATCCTAGGACCCGCGGTGGAACAGGCCTTCAAGCTTCTGGACCTGACGCCCGCCGATCTGGCTGGCTTGGCCTGCGTGCGCGGGCCAGGCAGTTTCACGGGCATTCGCATCGCGCTTTCCACGGCATTGGGGTTTCAGGCCGGCTGCGGAGTTCCCTTGGCCGGCCTGGATTATCTGCCGCTGCTCGCACGCTCGGCCGCTCCATTGCGCCGTGGCTCTCTCACCATGTTGACATACGCCCGCAAAGGACTGGTCTATGCCCAATCCTTTGCCCTGCCCTCCTGCCATTCCCTGTCGGACCTTACCGTTTTTGACCCCGAACAGGCCGCGGCGCATATCGCAACCCTGCCCTCCCCCAGACTTTGCGCGGGCAGCGCCTTGCGACGAGTTCCGCAACTGACGGAGCTTCTTGATCCGCAGAAATGCGAACTGCTGCCGTCTGTTCTGGACCGCCCATCCGCCGAGGCTCTGCTGGCCGCGGCACTGGAAGCGACCTACACGGCCGAGCCCGTGGCGCCATTGTATGTGCGGGCTTCGGATGCCGAAGACAATTTGCCCACTTTTGCCCGCCAACGCGGCTTGGCTCCAGAGGAGGCGCGCAGGCTTCTGGAGGAGCTTACGGAAACGCCTCGCGACTCGCGCTGATTTTCCATGGCCTTGGTAAAAGTGTTTTACGCTCCCTAAACAATTCCCACGGACCTCCGATAAGAGCTTCAACATGTGCTGCATGGATGCAGTCATGGCATGGAAGCCCTAATTCAAGGAGGAATCTGTATGTCTCTGACCATTAACCACAACCTGATGGCGACGAATGCGGCCCGCAACCTGAGCACTTCGTACTCCAACCTGTCCGTGTCCACCCGCCGCCTGTCCTCGGGTCTGCGCGTGGGCTCCGCCGCCGACGACGCGGCCGGCTTGGCCTCCCGCGAACTCATGCGCGCCGACATCGCCTCCCTCAACCAGGGCGTGCGTAACGCCAACGACGCGATCAGCCTCATCCAGACCGCCGACGGTGCGCTGCAGGTCATCGACGAGAAGCTCATCCGCATGAAGGAACTCGCCAGCCAGGCCGCCACCGGCACCTACAACTCCGACCAGCGCCTGATCATCGACTCCGAGTACCAGGCCATGGCTTCGGAAATCACCCGTATCGCCAGCGCCACCGACTTCAACGGTGTCTACCTGCTGAACGGCAACCTGTCCGGTGCAAACGGAGACCATGACGGCAGCGGCCTCAAGTCCGAAGGCCCGCTGAAGGTCCACTTCGGCACCGGCAACGACTGCGCCGAGGACTACTACTACATCTCCATCGGCACCTCCACGGCCTCGGCCCTGGGCGTGGGCCTGAGCGCCGCCCCTGGAGCCGCCGGCCGGTCCATCTCCACGCAGCAGAACGCCCAGGAAGCCCTGGTGGCCATCAACAACGCCATCATCTCCAAGGACAACATCCGCGCCAACCTGGGCGCCCTGCAGAACCGTCTGGAGAACACGGTGACCAACCTGCAGGTCCAGTCCGAGAACCTGCAGGCCGCCGAGTCGCGCATCTCCGACGTGGACGTCGCCTCCGAGATGACCGAGTTCGTGCGTCAGCAGATCCTGTCCCAGTCCGCCGTCGCCATGCTGTCCCAGGCCAACTCCCTGCCCAGGATGGCCATGCAGCTCATCGGCGGCTAATCGCGGTAGCGGCCTGATCGTAACCCCAATCATCGAAGGCCGGACCGCCCTGTGCGGTCCGGCCTTTTCACAAATATATGGCATATGGATTGCTACTTGAGGGAGGAAGCTAAAATCTCGGCAGAATATGCCCATAGGGAGGCTGCATGTCTGACCAACTGCTCTCGGGAAATATAACTTTCGCGGGCCTGGGTTCCGGAACCGATTTCAACGCCCTCATCGATGGCCTGATGAAGGTCGAGCAGCGACGCATCACCCAGCTTGAAAACTGGCGTAAGTCCTGGGACGACAAAATCGTACAGTTCAAGGAGCTCAATACGAAGCTCCTGTCTCTCAAGACCAAACTTGAGACAATGAACACCCCTGGCAAATTCCTGGTCAAGAATGCCGCCTCCACCAATGAAGCCTCATTCACTGCCACGGCCGGAGCAGACGCGATCTCCGGCAGTTATAACCTCAAGGTGAACGCCCTGGCCAAGAACAGCATTTGGACAAGCGGCGCTCTGAGCAGTGCGACCACGGATATCGTGCAGAACGCGAGTGGAGGCCAACTCTCCTTCACGATAGACGGCAAAACCGTTACGACCAGCATCTCCGACGGCCAGAACCTCAATGACCTTGCCAATGCGATCAATGCCAATGCGGAGAATCGCTACAAAGACGCCGACGGCGTATCCAAGCAGTATGTGCGTGCCAGTGTGGTGAAGACCCAATCGAGTCCAGAGCAATTTGTGCTGCAGCTCACTTCGCTGGATCAGGGCAAAAAATACGAAATTTCCGGTATCACGCCCACTGACCTGGACCTCACGTTTCCGGGAACGGCAACGCAGGTGGCGGATGACGCCGAGATCGAGTTCAATGGCTTGGTCATAAAACGCTCTTCCAACAGCATCGACGACATCATCCCCGGCGTCACCCTGAATTTGAAGAAAGTCGATGCGACCGGCGGCACGATCACCGTCGCAATGGACAAGGAAGCCGTGAAGGAGCACGTGGTCGACTTCGTTGATGCCGTCAACGAAGTACGCACGAAGTTGATGGAACTCACCAAGGTGGATAACTCGACCAAGGAGGGGTCCATCCTCACGGGCAACTACGGCGTGCAGATCATCGACCAGCGGCTCAAGGACATCATCGCCCAGAACGGTTTGGGATTTCAATCGTACAATTCCCTAACCAACCTGGGCGACTACTATTCCTCACTCTCGCAGCTCTGCATCCTTACTGAGCGCGATGGGGGTTCGATCAACAAGGGCCTGCTCGTTTTCGACGAGTTCATGTTGTCGATGGGCGAGCACATGACTTTCGACAAGGCCTTCGACGCCAATCCGGAAGCCGTGGCGAACCTCTTCGCCGCCAACCGCAGCGGAGTCACCAATACCTCGGACTTCTCCTTCATCAGCGACACCGGCTTGGCCAAGCCGGGCACATACACCGTGAGTTACGAAGGAAATGGCACCGGAGTCGTGGACAATAAGGTTACCATCAACGGGACAGTTTATTCGATGAATCCCGACACAAGGGAAGTCACGTGCGACGTCAAGGGGAATCCCGAGCACGGCCTGGTTATCCGCATCAACAACGTTGCGGCGGGACCTCATGGGTCTTATCCTGCCGATCATTTTGGAACAGGCTCGCCGGAGGTGCCCTACACGGTCTCCATACAAAGGGGCAAGATCAACGAACTCATCGATGAGCTCAAGGCCCTGACCGATCCCAAATCCGGACCCAATGACTTCGAGGCTGGTCCCTTGGCCGTTCTCGAAGAGAACTATAATGACATCATCAAGAGCATCAACACGAAGATCGAATATGAAGAACGCCGCATCACGCGCATGAAGAACCAGTACAAGCAACGCTTCGCCCGGCTGGACGCCATGCTCGGCTACTACAACAACTTGTCCGCAAGCATGCAGACTCAAATCATCAGCATGATGCAGCAGTCATAGCCAGGAACCGACAATGCACAAGGCAGCTCAGAAATATCTTGCGACTCAGGTCACGACCACTGATCAGGGCCAATTGCTCATCATGCTCTATGATGCGGCCATCAAGTTCCTCAATCAGTCCAAGGCCATGATCGATGAGAAGAACTACGCCCAGAAAGGCATCCTCATCTCCAAGGCCCTGGATATCATTTCGGAGTTGGCCAGCAGCCTGAACAAGGACAAGGGCGGCGATCTCGCCGATAGCCTCAATCAGGTCTATCTCTATTGCAACACCCGGCTGCTCATGGCCAACCTCAAGATGGACAAAGGCATCATCGACGAGGTCATCAAAATACTCAGCGGCGTCCGCGACGCCTATGCGCAAATCATGAAAGAAGGCGCAACGGCACCGTCCACAGCCGTGGACCCGTCCAATACCCAGGCCGTCTCACGCTCTCCCTTCGGCGCGCCCAAGATAGGCGGGACCGGCATGCCCATGCCTCCTGTCGCGCCCAAGGCGGCATATCCCTCCGCCTCGGCGAATACGGCCAAGCCCTCTGAGGCAGGACACTCGCCAAGGGCCGAAGCAGCCGGGCAGGAGGACGCTTCGCCATCCGCGCCCGTCCAGCCGCAGGCAGCGTCGAGCGGCGAGCAATCTCCTCCTGTCCAGACGGCAACGCCGCAGGCGCCGACACCCTCGGGCCTTACCATGCGCCGCGTGGTTCAGGCCTACGGCAACACACCGAAGTAGCCCTGCCATGGAGCGGCCTGTCCGCGTCCTTCACGTCAGCCTCGGCCTCGGCCTTGGCGGGACAGAAAAGGTCATGCAGATCCTGGCATCCGGCCTGGATCGCAACCGTTTCGAGCCGTTCGTGTTCAGTTTCGCCGACGGCCCCCGGCGGCGACAGATCGCGGCCTCTGGCGTGCAGGTAAGCATCGGCAAGGATCTGCTGCATTGCCTGGAACGGCTGAAGCCGCACATCGTGCATGTGCATCGCGCGGGCTGGCCCGAACCCGGCCTGCTGCGCCCCCTGCGCCTTGCCCGTGTGCCCGTGGTGGTGGAGACCAATGTCTTCGGCCGCCGCGATCCTTCACCCCAGGCCCAGATCATCGACCGCCACCTGTTCGTGTCGCACTTCTGCGCCAGCCGCTACGCCGCCGTGGAGGGCGTTGACACGTCCGGGCCGCGTTATGGCGTGCTTTACAATCCCGTGGACACGGAGTGCTACGAAATCAACACTCCCGCGCAGCCCTGGGGCCAGCCCGTCCTTGGCCGAGTTTCGCGCGCCGACCCCGGCAAATGGTCGCACTTGGCCCTGGACATTCTTCCCCTGCTCAAACGTCAAATCCCAAATTTCATTTTTCGGGTCATCGGCGGGATACCCGAGGCCCATGAATTCGTGCGCACGCATGGCTTGGACGAGCAGGTGCAGTGGCTCGACCCGGTGCAATCGGACCTGGAGTTGGCCGGCTTCTATGGCTCCGTGTGCCTGCTGGCCCATGCCAACGACACGGGCGAAAGCTTTGGTCTGACCATCGCCGAAGCCATGGCCGCGGGCCTGCCCGTGGTCACACATCCTGCCGCTGGACTGCGCGACAATGCCCAGCTTGAACTCGTCGAACATGGAAAGACGGGCCTGGTGGCCGGCAACTCCGAGGAATACGCCGGGGCCGTGGCCCGCCTGCTGTCGAATCCCGAAGAAGCCCAAGCCATGGGCCGGCGCGGCCGGGACAAGGCCCGCCGGCTGTTTCGCAAGCAGATCGTCGTCTCCAGGCTGGAGGAGATATACTTGGAACTGCTGGAAGCCAAACTGGGATCGGACGCGGTCTCCGGGCTGCGCCGCGATGAAGCCTAGCCTGCAGCAAATGCAGCCAGCCCTTCCCGCTGTCGCGCACTTTGCCCAGTACACGGCGCAAGTGCTCTCTTTCGTCCTGGAGGGAGCGCAGGACAGGCTGCCGCCAGCGGAACCGAATCCGGACACTCCCAAATGGGCCGCCCGCCTGGCGCGAGCCTGGTCCCGCGAGCGGCGGCCGCATTTCCTGCTGCTAGGACTGTGGCAACCTTGTCTGGCTGCGGAATTGCGTCGGATGCTGCCGGAAGATGTGCTGCTCGTGGTGAGCGATACAAGCCCGGATGCCGTGCGCGCTGCCCGGCAGCAAGCCGGGGCGGCAGTTTTTTCCCACCCGTCGGCGGCCTTGCTTTGCGACACCTCGGTATGGGCCCAGCGCCTGCTGCTGGATGCGGCCGGGATCGAGCCCGCCGATACGTTCGTGGCCATAAACCCTTTGTTGCCGACCGAAAGGCGTCCTTCGTATGGCGAACTGGAGCGGCTGCTCGCCCTGCGCCTCGCCGATATTCCACGGCCGGAAGGGAACACGCCGCCGCCATCCGTCAGTCTGGCGATCATTCTGCACCCGAATGAGCCTGGCCTGGCGGATTTTTTCGCGTCCATTCCAGTGTGGGTGGAACAGGTTTGCGTACTCTGGGATGCTTGCGGACTTCCCGCCGCTTCCTCCCTTGGCATCGCTCCGGACCCGCGCCGCATCGATGTGGCCCATCCGTTGGCAGGGGACTTCGCGGCCCAGCGCAACCGCGCCCTGAGCCTGTGCCGTGGGGATTGGGTGCTCAGCCTGGACGGCGATGAACGGCTGCCCGCGTCGCTATGGGCGGCCCTGCCCGCGCTCATGTCCAGGCAGGATGTCGCGGGCTATTACTTCCAGCGCCAGACCCTCTATCCCGATCCCGGCTCCTGCAAGATCGGCTATGGCCTATGGCCGGACCTGCAGCTCAGGCTGTTCCGAAATCTGCCGGGAGTGGCCTACAGGCGGCCGGTGCACGAGGTACTGGAGGGATTGCCCGGCACCCGGGCGGTTCTCGCCGCCGGGGCCATCGAGCATTACAACCGGCTGAACAAGACGCCCGAGGAATTGCGGCGCAAGCTGAATGTTTTTGACGGCGCGGCCGGCGGTGCCTGGGAACATCGCCTCAATGCTGAGTATCCGAACCTGACGCGGGCCTGGCTGCCATCCTCGGAGTTGGAATTCCCGTCCAGACTGCTTATGCTGCCCTGAATCAGTCTGATCCATATCTGGTCCGACCGAACCGCATAAAACGCAATCTACCGGAGCAGCCATGGAGTTCCGCCTCGGCATATGCCAAACGCCCGTGCTTTCCTCGTCCAAGGAGTTGAAACCTTATCTGGAGGCCGTGTCCCAGGCCGAAACGCCGGGTTTGTGGCTTTTCCCGGAGCTGTTTCTGGGCGGTTTCGAATTGAAACGACGCCAATACTGGGCGGACCAGGCGCTTGAGGCCTTGGCCCTTCTGGGCGACTTCAGCCGCGAGACCGGTCACGCTCTGGCCGGTACATTCCTGGAGCGCAGCGCCGGAGGATTCCAGAATTCCCTGTATCTGCTGACGCCCGAACAGGCCGGGCCGCTCAAGCTCTACAGCAAGATGCACCTCTTCCCCGCCTCGGACGAGGCCAAGCTGCTGACGCCGGGCACCGGAGCCATGCTCACGCCCGAATTGCGCGGTCTGCGCCTGGGCGGCTGCATCTGCTTCGACCTGCGCTTTCCCGAGGTCTGCCGCATGCAGGCCGCCCGCGACGTGCACATCTATCTCGTGCCGTCCCAATGGCCCAAAGCACGCCAGGATCATTTCGCGCTGCTCTGCCGGGCCAGGGCACTGGAGAACCAGGCCATTGTGCTGGCCGCGAACTGCTGCGGCCCGTCCCTGCTGGGCGAGATGCCCGGAGCTTCCATGCTCGTGGGCCCCTTAGGTCAGGTGCTCATGAATTGCAGCGACCAACCCGGCGTGCTCTCCACAATGGTCGATCTGGATATGCTCAAGGTCGGCCAGCGTCTTTTCACCACGCGATCCTCTCCGACGCTGGAAGTCACGCCGCGCTTCCAGTCCTGAATCATGCAAGATCTTGCTGGCATGCCGGCCACATTCGCTTGTCTTCTTATTGCTGGCATCCCTTGATTCCTGAGCGGAGAGATTATAGCTTGCTGCAGTCCTTCTACTGCAGCCCAGGACCGCCGATGCGTATACAATGTCCAGAATGTGGTTTTTCGAGAGACGTGCCCGAGGAGAGGCTACCTGCCAGCGCCAGCTTGGCCACTTGCCCCAAGTGCAAGAGCAAATTCAAATTCAGGAACCTGTCTGAAGCCACTCGTCAGCAGGACAAACCTGTCGCTTCCCGGCCGCAATCCGAGCAGGCCCAGGGCACCTCTGTCGCACGGCATCAGCCGGAATCTCCCGAGGCTTCATCAGGTGCCGTTGATCGGCAACAGACCAGACAGGCCGAACAGGCAGGACAATCACCTGCGGGCCCGGACAGCGAGCAGCATGGGCCGGTCCGCAAACCCCGAGAGCTGAGCGCCAAGCCTGACGCGAAGGGCAAGGGCGATATTTGGCAGAGTCTTGAATCCATGCGCTCCGAGCGCCCCGAGAACACGCCCGGAGAGGAACCACGAGACCTCCCTGACGAGGAGCGGCTTGAGCCTGATCCTGATGAACAAAAAGCGGCGCGCGGACAAGGCGGAGCGCCGCTCATCGACGTACCCTGGGAACGCCTGGACAAATTCGGCTTGGCGGGCGGCTTTTGGCAAACCCTCAAGAGGGCCATGCTCCGCCCCCAGGACTTTTTCGGTCACATGCCCCTGCGCGGCCTGGCCATGCCGCTGGCCTTTTTTCTCGTGGTGGGCTGTTTGCAGATCGCGGCCCAGTTGTTCTGGGACTCCGCGGGCATGGGCCCCATGGACCTCCTCAGGCAACGTCCGGACACGGAACAGCCCGGACTGTCCCTGAGCGAAGGCGGCTACCTCCTCTTCATCATATACCCCCTGCTCCTGACCGTTGCCCTGTTCACCCTCAGCGGCCTGCACCATCTCTTCCTCTTGGCCAGCAAGGCCGCCCAGCGAGGTTACGAGGCAACATTCCGCGCCGTGGCCTACGGCAGCGCTCCACTCGTCCTTGCGGCCATCCCGTTTATCGGCGATTTCGTCGGCTTGGCCTGGAACTTGTGCATAACGATCATCGCCTACAAGTATATACACCGCACCAGCTATTTGCGCGTGGGCTTGGCCATGCTCATTCCATTCGCGGCCTTTCTGCTCATCGGCCTTTATTTCCGCATGGCTTCCTAAGCAGCGGTATGGTATTTGCTTAAAGTCGAATACCAACTGGAGGCTGTATGCTCGGCTGGCTGTTGTCCGCCTGGCGAAGCTGCATGAGGTCCTTGAAATGCTCCCGGGAGATCAACCCGCAGGCTTTCAAGGAAATGGCGCATGAGATCAAGGAACTCGTTGTCATGGCCGGCTTGTTCGGTCCGGTCGAGGACGAGTTCCTGGCCAAGCTCAAGCGCATCAAGGCCGAGATGGACCAATTGCACAGCCTGGCCGGACGGCCGGAATTCCGGCGCCTGTCCCGGAAGCGGCGGCTTCTGCTGCGCCGCAGCCTCCTGCGCTCCAGGGAACACCTGCTGCAGACCGTGCAGAACGTCCCCGCGCCCACCGACAGGTTGCAGTAGGCATCCGAACCGGCGTGGCGGCGCGTCAAAACTTCAACAGCCGTTTCGAGAGGGACCATGCGCTCGATCAGCCTGTTTTTGCTCGCCCTCGTCCTGCTGACCGCCGGCTGCGGCGGTGTATCGTTCCAGCCGCGCATCGCGGAAAAGTCCGTCCTGTTCGTGAACCAATGGGTGGACACTTCGCCGCTCATGATCATGGTGAGGCCCAAGCGCTCGACCATGCGCGAATACTCGGCCCTGTTCATTCCCTTCCGGGTGGAGCAGGAAGTCTCCGACGCCCGCCACCACGGCCGCGAGTTCATGCGCATCCTGTGGTCCAACTGGACCTCCAAGTCCCTGTTCCCGACCATGGTCTACGATGACACGGCCTTCTACCGCGGCCCCGAGGAGGCCCTGCGCCTGGCTCGCGCCAAGGGCGCGGACCTGGCTGTTACCGGAGTGGTGACCTATCTGCTCCACGGCGGCACCCAGGGCGACACGGCCGCGTCGGTGCGCGTGGAGATATACGACACGGCCACCGGCTATCTGGTCTGGTCCATGGAGCAGGCCGGGCAGATGGAAGCCACCAATGTGGAGGACTATATCATCTTCGCCCGCAAGACACGCTTGCCCATGGACCCCATGTACGCGGTGCTCACCGAGATATTCGACAACATGGGCCAGCCTCTGCTGGAGTGGAACGGCTTGGCCCGCTCCTGAAACCCGTAATCGGATGACTCTGACGGCAGCGGCCTCGAAGCATGGTCGCTGCCGTTTTTTCTTGCCATCGCCGCCCAAGGGCTTACATACCTCTTCGAGCGCATCCGCACCGGATTCCTAGACGGATGGCCGTCCAGTAAGTATGCTACGTCCTTCGCCGGACACCCATCGGAGGCTTGTTAAACATGATCGGCATATCCAAGCTCTATTGCGGCTCGGTGGAGCCGTCTGACGCCCTGCGCTACGGACGCCACTCGGGCAAATTGCCCTCGCATCTCCTTCAGTTTTCCAAGGACAAGAAGCCCGTGGTCGTCTGGAACTCCACCAGACGCTGCAACCAGAAGTGCGTGCACTGCTACGCCAAGGCCATCGAGGAGCAGGGCACGGACATCATCGGCACCGAGGCCGCCAAGACCATGATCGACGACTTGGCCGCCTACGGCGCGCCGGTCATGCTCTTTTCCGGCGGCGAGCCGCTCGTGCGCAAGGACCTAGTGGAATTGGCCAAGCACGCCACCTCGCGCGGCATGCGCGCGGTCATCTCCACCAACGGCACGCTCATCACCAAGGACAAGGCCCGCGAACTCAAGGAAGTCGGCCTGTCCTACGTGGGTATCTCCATGGACGGCGCGCCCGAGACGCACAACAAGTTCCGAGGCTCGGACAAGGCCTTCGACATGGCCGTGGCCGGCATCGAGAACTGCAAGGCCGAGGGGCTCAAGGTCGGCCTGCGCTTCACCATCAACAAGCGCAACGCCCAGGACATCCCCTTCCTATTCCAGCTCATCAAGAATCTGGAAGTCCCGCGCATCTGTTTCTACCACCTCGTCTACTCCGGCCGCGGCTCGGAACTGGTGGACGAGGACCTGAGCCACGCCGAGACCCGCGCGGCGGTCAACCTCATCATGGACGAGACCCGCGCCCTTTTCGATGCCGGGCTGCCCAAGGAAGTCCTCACCGTGGACAACCACGCCGACGGCCCGCTGGTCTACGAGCGCCTCAAGAAGGAAGATTCCAAGCGCGCCGAGCAGGTCCTGGAGCTTCTGTCCTGGAACGAGGGCAACTCCACGGGACGCGGCATCGGCTGCATCTCCTGGGACGGCCAGGTGCACGCCGACCAGTTCTGGCGCAACCACACCTTCGGCAATGTGCTTGAGCGGCCGTTCTCGCAAATATGGGACGATCCGAATATCGAGCTTCTGCACAAGCTCAAGGACAAGCGCCCGCATCTCAAGGGCCGTTGTCGCGCCTGCAGCTACCTGAACGTCTGCGCAGGCAACTTCCGCGCCCGCGCCGAGGCCGTTTACGGCGACATCTGGGCCGATGATCCGGCCTGTTACCTCACGGACGCGGAAATCAGCGGCCCCATGCTCGGCGGCGACCAGGCCGGCGAGGCCAAGCAGCCCGATGCCTGCGGGTGTCAGGATTAAGAAAAGAAAAATCGGGGAGGGGAAACCCTTTGAAAAGGGTTCTCCCCTCCCCGTACCCCACCCTTTCGCAAACTTTTCGGTTCCGCTGCGCGGGCCGATTTCCAGGGTCTAGGGTTTAAATCCAGCGCGGGAGTTCTCCCAGCCCTCCGGCTGACACGGCCGTCAAGACTTGAGGGTGTGCAGAATCCTGCCCAGCATTCCTTCCACATCCGGGCGAGGCGGGTCGGCCGGCAGTTTTTTTTCCGCGGAGCCCTCGGCCAGGATGGTCTGTAGTTCCCGAAAATCCTGATACTCCGTTACGCCTGGAAGCGCCGAATAGGAACGGGCCGCATGCCGGCTTCCCATGATCGGGACGCCCGCCAGGAGCAGTTCCGGAATCTTGGTCAGGGCGCCGGAGCCTTGTTCCTGGTGCAGGATGCACGCGCGCGCATGGATGAGAAGCTGATCCAGCTCTTCCCCGGACACGCCTCCGCGCACGCTGACCAGTCCGCCGCGTCCCGGATTTCCCAGGAATCGATCGGTCCCGAATCCCGCCACGATCAGGCGGGCCCTGCCCCCGGAAATCCCCGACCAGCGTTCCGCCAGCGCCCGCATTCCCGCCAGCGTGGGCGGATTGTAGGCCGTGCCGAGAGTCAGGAAGAATGCTTTGTCGGATTCTCTCCGGGTCTCCCGAATGCGAACGAAACGCCGCTCCTCACCCTCTTCGGGATGGTAGGGGAAGAAATGGCAGGCAACACCCATGTTCTCAAGGAAGAAGGCATCCTCGCGGGAAATCGTCACCGTCAAGGTGCACTGCCGCAGGATATCCACTTCCAGGCGCAGCAGCTCCCATTGCGCGGAGAACTGGATGGATCGCGGGAGAAAGGCCTCCAGATTGTGCAGCACCGCCAGCACGCGTGTTCCACCCTGCTGGAGCGCTTGCATGGTTTGCGGAAAGAAGACGGGATCGTCAACAACCGCGACCTGGGGAGGCGAGCCCCGCACCAGCAGCGCCAGCCCCGAATCCTTCAGCAGCATGTGCCTTATGTAGTTGTTGAACCCGTATATGGAGTCAAATTCCGGATCGCTGGAAAAGAGCGGATGGCGGGCCTCGAAGGCCTCTCCCAAGGGAACATCGGCCAGGGCGAGCACGGATACGCCCAGTTTCCGCAAGGCCTGGGCCATCTGCCGCGTCCTGCGGTTGCCGCCATGTCCATGCGGCGCATCCTGGAAACGGGAAATGTAGCAGGCCTGCGGCAGGCTCATGTTTCCTCCCGGCCGGGAGGCGCATAAAAGCCCGTGCAATCCCGGCAGAGCGGGATGGTAGCTTTTCGGCCCGCTCGAAATGCCTCCAGCATGGCCAGGCGTCGCGGATGGGCGGCGAGGCTCTCCAGCCCGGAATCAAGCACCGAGCCGATGACGCCCCTGCCGTTAAGGTCGTTGCAGCATACCGTGACCCGCCCGTCGGGCAGGACCACCAGGTTGCGCTCCAGCAGGAAGCAAACCTCGCCGGGGCGTTGCGCGGCGATGCTCCTGTAGCTGGCATCATCCACGCTCAAGTCCGCGCTGCCGTCCCAATTATGCGGGTGGCGCAGGCTCACCTTGTCCAGTCCGGAAAGAAGAGCGGCGAACTCCGGCTCCATGCCTCCCGGAGGCAGCCCTTCGGGAGGTATGATGCAGATGGCTTCGGTGGACATGGGCCGGCCGGCCTTCTCGTTGATCCGCAGGAACTGCTCGATGTTTTCGCGCGCGACCTCCCAGCGGGCGCCCCTGCGCAAGGATTCGTAGGCCGCGCGCGAGCCTCCGTCCAGGCTGAAACGCATTTGGTCCACCGCCCTGCTGCGGACAATCTGCTCGGCCTTCTTGGAGGTCAAGGGCATGGCGTTGGTCAAAAGCCCGACAACCGGATTTCCCGGCAGCCGAGCTTTACGACGCCTGATCACCGAGAGCATGACCGGAAGGTCGGGATGCAGCAGGGTTTCCCCGCCGTTGTGCAGGTCGATGCGCCTCAAGCCGGGCAAGGCCCCGTTCGCCAGCGACTCCATTACGAGTTCCAAAGTGTCGGGGGGCATGGTCACCCGGGGCCTGGAATGATCCAGGGCACACCAGCGGCATCGGAGATTGCAGGAAGAGTTGAACTCGATATTCAGCAGCCGCACGTGCGGATTCTCAGCCATGCTTCTTCCTTTACGGCAAGTGGCCTGCCCGGCGTTCGGGCTCCGGGACAAAACGGAATCATCGAGGCAGCCCCACGGGATTCGGCTTAGTTAGCGAGTCCTCCAAGCAAAACCCGAGCCAGTCAATATGGACTTTGCCTATGCATAGAATTAATATATGTACCCTTTTCATCGGTTTTCTGGCCTGCGTACGTCACCAGGAGCATAGCAGCCAGAGCGGCCCTGGCGCCCTACCCGGACTCTGCGGCCATCTGCGATCCAACGCGGGAGATTAGGCAGGCCGATGGCCAATGAACCGAGTAGACTTACGCCTTATCAAGGAAGCTTCCGCATGATCTTCTATGTCCACGGATTCAACTCCTGCGCGGACCGCAACCGGGACAAGGTTCAGGAGCTTGCGCGCATCCTCGGCGAAGAAGTCACGCTGCTCGACTACCCGAGCGACGTGCGGGCGGAAGACATTCTCGGAATGCTGCAGGCCCAGGTCGCGGAGCACGCCGGCAAGGCTCCGCACTTCTTCATCGGTTCATCGCTGGGAGCCTTCTGGGCCGAACGGTTGGCCCAGATCCATGGCCGCCCGGCCGCCCTGTTCAATCCTTGCTGCAAGCCGGTCTACTTTCTGCGCCAGTTCCTGGGCGAGTGCGAGCATTTCTGCACCGGCAAACGATGGCAGTTCACCGAAAGCCCTCTGAACAGCTATGCGCCTCTTGAAGCCATGCGCATTGATATTCCCAGACAAGTCTTCATGGCCACGGATGACGAAGTCCTCGACCCCGCCCTGGTCAAGGACCATTATGCCGGCGTCTGTGATGTCGTGGACTTTCATGGCGGGCATAGCGTAAAGAGCTTCAGGCCGTTCGCCGACAAGTTGGTCGCATTACGGGGAGCAATTCGCCCCTGATATATTCCAAGCTTGGTATATCAAGTTCACCGCAAACGTGATGGCAGGATAGACCCATGAACTTCTTCCGAGGCCGCCGCCTGCGCCGCACGCCGGCCATCCGCGATCTGGTGCGCGAGAACACGCTTTCCCCCAACGACCTCATCCAGCCCTGGTTCGTGGTCGAGACCGACGACAAGAACTTCGAGAAGCCCATCGGCTCCATGCCGGGCCAGTCCCAGCTCAGCCTGCAAAAGCTCGTGGAGCGCGCTGGCAAGGCCGTGGACAAGGGGCTGCGCTCATGCATCCTGTTCGGCATCCCCAAGGTCAAGGACCCGCAGGCCAGCCAGGCCTGGGCCGACGAAGGCATCGTGCAGCAGGCCGTTCGCGCCCTCAAGGACAAGTGCCCGCAGCTCGTGGTCATGACCGACGTGTGCCTGTGCGAGTACACCTCCCACGGCCATTGCGGCATCGTGCGCGGCGACGAGATCCTGAACGACCCCACGCTGGAACTGCTGGCCAAGTCCGCCCTGTCCCACGCCCGCGCGGGTGCGGACATGGTCGCACCCTCGGACATGATGGACGGCCGCGTCGCCGCCATCCGCGCCATGCTCGACGACAACGGCTTCAATGACCTGCCCGTCATGAGCTACGCGGTCAAATACGCCTCGGCCTTCTACGGCCCGTTCCGGGAAGCGGCCGAGTCCACGCCTCAGTTCGGCGACCGCCGCACGCACCAGATGGACCCGGCCAACCGCCGCGAGGCCTTGCGCGAGGCCGTTGCCGACCTGGACGAGGGCGCGGACATTCTCATGGTCAAGCCGGCCATGCCCTACCTGGATATCATCCGCGACCTGCGCGAGAACTTCGACACGCCCATCGCAGCCTACCACGTGAGCGGCGAGTACGCCATGATCAAGGCCGCGGCGGCCAACGGCTGGATCGACGAGAAGCGCGTGGCCCTGGAGTCCCTCATGGGCATCAAGCGCGCCGGCGCGGACCTGATCCTGACCTACTATGCCGAGGACATGCTGGACTGGCTGAAGTAGGGGCGGCTCCCGTTCCGAATCACCGCTACGTTGCCCTTTCAGCCGTACGCCTTGCGCGGGAATGCGCTCCCGGGCGTGCGTGCGTGAAAAGGCGACTTATGGTATATAAAGCTTTCGCCGTTCGCGGCGGCCAGAGGAAAGAACGCCTCTGCAGCAGTAAAATTGCAAAACAAAGCCAATTCGGCGGGAAGGCACGCACGCCAAGGGCTGACAAACGATTCGCCATGGTCGCCGACGAGCCTTCCACACCTTGGAGATTGAGATGAGCGAGCACAAGACGAGCGGCCATCCCGGCGGGCATCCGGGAGGCCATCAACACGCCGGCAAGCCCGGCCATCCTGGCGGCCAGCCCAAGGGTCACCCAGGCGGACATCCTGGCGGGCACGGCTCCAAGACCCTGGCCGACGGCAAGACGCCGTCCTGTCGGCTCATCGCCTGGGAGGTCACGCGCTCCTGCAACCTGGCCTGCAAGCACTGCCGCGCCGAGGCACACCTGGAGCCCTATCCCGGCGAGCTGTCCACGCGCGAGGCCAAGGCGCTCATCGACACCTTCCCCGAGGTGGGCAATCCCATCATCATCTTCACGGGCGGAGAGCCGCTCATGCGCAAGGACGTCTTCGAGCTGGTGGCCCACGCTAAATCCAAGGGACTGCGTTGCGTCATGGCCCCCAACGGCACGCTGGTCACGCCGGAGATCGTGGCCAGGATGCAGGCCTCCGGCATCGAGCGCTGCTCCATCTCCATCGACGGCCCCAGCGCGCCCATGCACGACGAGTTCCGAGGCGTGCCCGGCTCCTTCGAGGCCACCATGCGCGCCATCGACTACTTCAACGCGGCAGGCATGGAGTTCCAGATCAACACCACGGTGACCAGGAACAACCTGCCCTTCTTCAAGGACATCTTCCGCCTGGCCCAGGAGAAGGGGGCCAAAGCCTGGCACATCTTCCTGCTCGTGCCCACGGGTCGCGCGGCCGAGATCGAGGATCAGGTCATCTCCGCCAAGGAGTACGAGGACGTGCTCAACTGGTTCTACGACTTCCGCAAGACCACGGACATGCAGCTCAAGGCCACCTGCGCGCCGCACTACCACCGCATCCTGCGCCAGCGGGCCAAGGATGACGGCACGCCCGTGAACTTCGAGACCTTCGGCCTGGATGCCGTGAGCCGAGGCTGCCTGGGCGGCGTGGGCTTCTGCTTCATATCGCACACCGGCCAGGTGCAGCCCTGCGGCTACCTGGAGCTGGATTGCGGGCAGGTCAAGGAGACGCCCTTCCCCAAGATATGGGCCGACTCTGTGCAGTTCGCCAACCTGCGCGACCCGGACACGTACACCGGCAAGTGCGGCGTGTGCGAATACGAGCGAGTCTGCGGCGGCTGCCGCGCCCGTGCCCAGACCATGAAGGGGGACTACCTAGCCGAGGAGCCGCTGTGTAGCTACACGCCCAAGCGGACCTGCAAAGGCGGCTCGTAGCATTTCAAGAAAAGCCATTTTGACTGCTCGCAAACCACCCCAGACATCTAAAGTCCGGAGGCAGCGTGGACGATCTAGATAAGCAGCTACTGGATATCATCCAGTCCAACTTCCCACTCGTGTCGCGTCCTTATGCGGCCGTGGGCGAGGAACTGGGGCTTACGGAGGCCGAGGTGCTGGCGCGGGTGCGCGCGCTCAAGGAGAAAGGCATCATCCGGCGCATCGGCGGCAACTTCCAGTCCGGCAAGCTGGGCTGGCACTCGACCCTTTGCGCCGCGCGCGTGCCCGAGGACCGGCTGGAAGAGTTCATCGCCATTGTGAACGCCTATCCCGGCGTGACGCACAACTACCTGCGCGATCACTCCTTCAATGTCTGGTTCACCTTCATAGGCCCGAGCCGGGACGCGGTCCGGGCGGCGTTGCAGGAGATACGCGAAGCCACGGGCATCGACGTGCTCTATCTGCCCATGGAAAAAATGTACAAGATCAAGGTCGACTTCAAGATGAAGGACGGCGAGGACAACGCATGAGTAAGAGTTCCAAGAAGGGCAAGGAAGCCGCAGCCAAGAAGATCATCCTCTCCCCTTCGCTGCTTTCGGCGGATTTCGGGCGGCTGGCCGAAGAGCTGGCCGCGCTGGAGGAAGGCGGCATCGAGTGGGTGCACTGGGATGTCATGGACGGCGTGTTCGTGCCCAACATCACCTTCGGCCCGCCGGTCATCAAGGCCCTGCGCAGCCGCAGCAAGCTTTTTTTCGACTGCCACCTCATGGTCATCAAGCCCGAGCGCTACATCAACGATTTCCTTGAGGCCGGTGCCAACCTCATCTGCGTGCACGCCGAGGCCACCTCGCACCTTGAGCGAACCGTGTCCCAGATCCGCGAGGCCGGGGTCAAGGCGGCAGTGGCGCTCAATCCGGCCACGCCCCTGTCCTATGTGGAGTACCTGCTGTCCGAACTGGACATGGTGCTCATCATGAGCGTCAACCCGGGCTTCGGCGGCCAGGTCTTCATCCCCTTCTCCATGGAGAAGATCCGCCGCCTGCGCAAGATGATCGACGACCAGGGAGCCAAGACGCTCATCCAGGTGGACGGCGGCATAACCCCCGAGAACATCGCCAGCGTCACGGAGGCAGGCGCAGACGTGATCGTCTCCGGCTCTTCCTTCTTCAAGTTCCCGCCTTACGGCAAGCGCCGCGAACTGTTCGAAACCTTGGCGCAGGTTAGCTTCGGCCCCACCGGGCTTTAGCCACGGCCCAGTCGGTTTTTGATATCAACGGCCTGATGCCATGCGCATCAGGCCGTTTCATTTCGCGAGATCCAATGCCACGATCCTTCCCGGCGTATCGGGCCGAGCACCGGCCTACCCTTCGGTCAGGGCGTCTCCCTCGCGGTCCGTATCGAAGGCGCGGCAGCCGCTGTATTCGGCCTGCTCGCGGGTGTAGGGAAATGTGCGGCACTTGAGGGGCTTGTGCAGGTGGATGGCGCAGCCCATGCCGCCTTCCATCCTGCGCAGCCAGGGACAGCGTTTGAAGTACTCGCCTGTCTTGGGGTTGACCCAGGCCTTGTAATAGACGCGCCCTTCGCGCTTTTCCTCCGAAACCAGGCGCAGGATGGACGCCAGTCCCATGCGCCGCCAGCCCTCGACCTCCTCCACTGACACAAGGCCCTGCCAGGCATCGCGGAAGCGAGTGCAGCACTGGCCGCACATGCGGCAGTTGTAGCCGAGCGGCGGACGGGAAAACTCGGCCATGACCTTGAGGGACAGGGCCTCGAAATTGAGCCCCTCCAGGAGCGCGAGCCTGTCCATGAGCTCCGCCAAAGCCGCGGACCTGTCCTGGCCGGGCGTCAGCAGCGTGGGTTTGGGGTAGCGCAGTGCGCAATCGCCCTCGGGACGCTGCGCCGCTGTCCACACTTCGGTTTTACCAGGAAGCCACAGGTCCCGCACGGACCACCCCTGGCGAATAAGATACTTCTCAACCATGGACAGACAAAGCCCCAGGAGCGGCTCGCCTGTTCCCGGCCTCGGCTCGATGGCCATGCATACCTCCACGCACACGGCTGCGCCTGAATCTGCCTGACGGCGCAACGGCACGTGCTCAAGCCCGCATGACGGGCGGTTCAATTGCGGAATGAGGGAAGATCACACTCCCGGGCGGGAGCGCAGCGGGCGACAGGGACGGGAGTCACTGGCCGGGCGGGAATATAGGCCAGCGGATAGCGCTCCGCAATAGGTCACGCCAAAGATTTCAGCGGCAGGCTGGACGCAGGCATGAACCATGGCTGCCGATTCCTACAACCGGAGTCCGAGCAGGCTGATAAAGAATTCCCTGCAAAATACGACGCCGGCTTAAGACTAACAACTTTTCCACGCCTGACATTGTGCTATACTCCCGGCAAGTTTCGCTGTCTTAGGCCGCAGGATAACCATGGAGGACTGCAGAACATGGCATTCAGCATGCGCAAGAGCATCCCCCTAGCGACCGCCTTTTTTTTCCTGCTGGCCGGCGCATGCCTCGCCGCCGGCCATCCCCTGACAGAGTTTTCGAGGCTGGTACGCAAGGACACCACCCTTGCGAGCGCGGACAAGCTTGCTTGGATTCGTGCGGCTAAAGCCAATTTCGACAGCCGGGACTACCGCACGGACTACAGCCAGATCCTCTACAGGTACCTCAAGCTCTCGGCGGATGGTCGCTTCGGCATGTCCGAATGCCTGCGCGCGGCCAGCTCGGCAGTGGAGGCGGCCGAACTGGGCGCCAAGGAGTCTCTCCTGCGCGGCATGGGCGAGCTGGCCATGGGTTACCGCCTGAGCAAGGACCAGCTCTTCTTCCACGCCTCGGTCCTGGAACGCGCCGGCATGCGCGGCGTGCCGGCAGGCCTGGGATTGGACCTGCTGGCCCACGGGTTGGCCGTCGGCTGGAACGAACTGGATTACCACATGGTGCTGAGCGGCGTCGCCGAACTGGTGGCTCAACGCGTGGCCCCGGACCTGGCAGCCCTGTACATTCATTACTGGGAGTCGCGCCTGTCCGGGCCGCCCAAGGCCTTCGTGGCCAAAGCCATCGAAAGCATCCCCGAATCCAGCAAGGGCAGCCTGCACAGACTGCCCGAACATGCCCTCTCCGTGCTCGCGGATTTCCGCACCAGCCTGGCCCCCTGGCTCGGCACCCCCTATTTATGGGGCGGCATATCCCAAGAAGGAGCCGACTGCTCGGGATTCACGAAGGAAATCCTGAGCAACGTCGGCTGCGTCATCCCGCGCGTGAGCCGCGATCAGGCCAAGATGGGCCGCAGAGTCAAAGTGTCGGACCTGCAGCCCGGGGACCTGATCTTCTTTGACATGGAACTGAAGGGACACATAAGCCACGTGGGGCTCTATCTCGGCGGTGATCTCATGGCCCATGCCTCCTCGTCACGCGGAGTCATCATCATCCCCTTCTCCAACAGCTACTTCCAGCAGCGCTTCGTCATGGCCAGGCGAGTGCTGACTCAGGAGACGGGCAAGCCGCCCGCCTCCTGACGAGCATCATTCCTCATCGCGCAGGAAACGCATGGCCTGGTGCACATCCCAATCATGGTGCACCACTTTGGACAACGCCTTGACCAGGCGCGCCGGATTCTCGGCCTGAAATATGTTGCGGCCGATGGAGAGGCCCGCTCCCCCCGCGGTAATCGAATCATAGACCATGCGCACCAGCGACTCGGTGTCGTCGATCTTGGGTCCGCCGGCGATGACCACGGGCACGCAGCAGGCCTCCACCACGCGAGAGAAGCTCTCCACGTCCCCGGTGTAGGCCACCTTGATGACGTCCGCACCGAGCTCCTGGCCTACCCGCGCGCAATGGCGCACCACCTCGGGGGCATATTCGTTGGCGATCTTGGGACCTCGGGCATACATCATGGCCAGGACGGGCATGCCCCAATCAGCAGCCTTGGACGTGACATAGCCCAGGTCGGCAAGCATGCGCCCTTCCGTCTCGTCGCCCAGGTTCACGTGCACGGAGACTGCGTCGGCCCCAAGGCGCAGCGCATCCTCAACGGTGGCCACCAGGGTCTTTGCGTTAGGCGTTGGTGAAAGGGAGGTGGATGCCGAAAGATGGATTACCAGGCCGACGTCCTTGCCGTAGCCTCGGTGCGTGCAGCGCGGAAGTCCCTTGTGCATGAGCACGGCGTTGGCCCCGCCTTCGGCCACCTGGTTGACCGTGCCCTTGAAATCCACCAGGCCGTAGATGGGCCCTACGCTGATGCCGTGGTCCAGGGGAACGATGACGGTACGATGGGTGTTGCGATCGAGAATGCGTTCGAGGCGGACGGCTTTTCCGAGCAGCATGGGGAACTCCTGCGTGTTTGCCCCCAAAGCCCGACGAGGCCGCCGCGTCCATATGCCATGAAGGCAAAGGGGCCGCAGGCGGCGGACGCCTGCGGCCCCTTGGGAGCGCTTTTGGTGTAGACCCTAGTCTCGCGCGCACCCCTGGCCACAGGCGTCCTGCCTAAAAAAGAAAAAGAAGAAAAAGAAGCTGGCGCTGTGGGTAAGTGTATGCATGGATTGCTTCTATCCGTGGGGTAAAGGGTTGTCAACCGCCTCTGCCTCTGGCGCAGTCACCCGCATCGGCCCGCATCGGCAAACAATTCCCTGGACTGGCCGGAAAGCTCTATGCCACCTGTGAGGACCCGATATCCATATGGGACTGGAACTGGTCGAGCATGCCGGAGAGCCTTGCCAAGGTTACCTGCTCTTCGCTGAACATGACCCTGTCCATCGAATCAAGGGCCAGCCTGCTCAGGGAGGCGAGCACCTCGATGCCTTCGCTGGTGATATGGACCCGCAAATGCCTTCTATCCTCGGATTCCCGCCTGAGCCTGATGAGTGCGGCCTTTTCCAGGATCGACAAGGCGCGCCGCATGGCAGACTGGTCTCGGCCGAACACCGTCGTGGATATGTATTTCAGGGGAACCCCCTTGCCCGCTGGAATTGCCGCCAGGAAGACGAAGTGCTCGAAACTCCAGGTCAGGCCGGCATGCCTGAAGGCCGTATTGATGGTCCGGCGCATGACGGAATGGACGAGGAACAGTTTGGATATTAGGTCATTTGTCATCGCAGCCGATTCTCCAAGTCTGGTGTGCCATCTCAGCTATGCTGCTTCTTTCTGATAACTAACCCGCAGCCATTTCGTATTCACCGACACGAGCCAGCCATATGGTCTCTCGCTCACGCGAGGGCGAACTTGGCGCTGGTGCATTTTAAGAACACCAGCATCCGGCTCCCCTATCGACGAAACTCCACACGATACGCGCGTGTTGCGCCAGGGAATCCAGGCTGGCATCGTCGGGCCTCATGAAATCGCAAATATCTAAATCTAAATTTAAAGTCAAATGCCTGGTTCAACTTTACAAGCCAAATTGTAAATTTGAATTTTAATCAGTTTGACCTCGTTCAAGCCTTGATCTATTTACAACTCATGACCGAACAAAAGCTGGACCGCACGTTCGAGGATTCCCGCAGTGCCGCCGAAAACGCCAAAGCGCGTCAGAGGCTTATCGAGGCCGCCCTGCGCGTCTTCGCCGAAAAGGGCTACGATCGCACGTTGAGCCGGGATATCGCCGCTGTCGCAGGGGTCAGCCCGGCAGCCATCAACTACTACTTCGGCGGAAAAGAAGGACTCTACAAGGCGGTGTATGGGGAGGCCCACAAGGGGCTCGTGACCTTGGGGCAGATCGAAGCCATTCTCAACGCAGGGAAATCGCCTTCCGAATCCCTGCGCGACCTCATCCAACTGCTCATCCGTTCACTGCTGTCCACGACCAACTGCAAGTGCTACCTGCAACTCGTGACACGCGAGATGACCGCCCCCACCCCGGCGCTGGACGCGTACATCCAAGAGGAGTTCCGGCCCAAGATCGAGGGCATGAGGAAGATCGTGGCCTCGGCAGCCGGCCTGCCCGTCGGGCATCCCACGGTGGCGGCCTGCACCGCGAGCGTCCTGGCGCAATGCGCGTTCCTGTTCCAAAACCACCGCACGCTGCCTGTCCTGTTTTCTGATTTGGCCCTGACGCCCGAGTGCGCTGAGGCCATAGCGGAACATATCTTCGATTTCTCCATGGCTGGAATTCAGGCGCTTGCCGACAAGGCCAATAAGGAAAAACCGTAAAGGCATGTCTTCCGTCCCCCTGATGGCCGGGCATAGCCCGACCATCAGGGCTGTCAGCCGCCCTGCGTGGATAGCCCGAGCGGCGGTTTTTTTCCTCCGCCGTTAATCCGATTCCTCCATATCCGCCAACATCACCGCAAGTCGCGACACGGCCAATTCGAACAATTCCGCTCCTATTTCCGGCGTCGCCTTTTCCTGTCGGGCATCGATGATGCCCGTTTCAGTCACGTGCCTGCGCACAAGGTCCAGGCTCGTCCTGAAGCGGGCTTCCTTCATGTCGCGGCCGAACAGCTCGGGCTTGGCCAAGCCCGGCCGCACATGCATGGCCAGCGCGGCTTCGCTGCCGCCACCGTGGCCGACCCTGCCCAGGCCCAGTTCGTCCTCGTGCGCATTGATCTCGGGCATGCGCCACCATTGGGCCCAGACGTATCTCATACCAGGCAGGCGGTAGCCCATCTCTGCCATGGCATTCTGGATGCAGCCCTCGTTGCCGCCATGGCCGTTGACCAGCAGGAAATTCCGAAACCCATGGCGGTGCAGGCTCGCCACGCAGTCGCGGATCATGGCCGTGTACGTGTCGGGCATGAAGGAAATGGTGCCCGGGAATTCCATGTGCACGTAAAGCGACATGCCCGGAGCGAGCGTGGGAGCCACGAGCCGCTGCGAGCGGCGGCCCGCTTCCTGGGCCATGGCCTGGGCGATGAACGCGTCGGTACCCAGCGGCAGGGCCAGGCCGTGCTGCTCCACGCTGCCCAGGGGAACAATGATCGTTCGGCTTTGTTTCAAATAGGCCTGCACCTCGGGCCAAGTCTGCTCCATAAGCAGCATTGCATACTCCTTGCGGGATAATCATGACGAGAAGCGCGTCATGCCAGCCGCAGGGCCCGACCTGATCAATGTTGATCTTGACATGGCGCCAGTCATGTTTAGCCTGTTTTGTCCCCACAGACCAGACACAGGAGAACGTCATGCCTCTATACGAATACCGTTGCGACGCCTGCGCCCATGAATTCGAGGACATCCGCCCAGCCAGCGAGGACACCCCACTTCCCTGTCCCAACTGCGCCAAGCCCGAAGCGCGGCGTATGGTGTCGGCCGTGCACCTCAAAGGTAATCCCAGCCCGCTCAAGGACTATGGAACGGTCAAGATGGCGCCCAAAATGGGTGGCAAGCCAAGCGGATGCGGCAGCGGCGGCTTCTCCTGAGGCTAGCTCCGAGGCTTCGGTCGAAGCAGCTCAACAAGCTCGGGAGCCTTGGTGCTCCCGAGCCGCAGATCACCAGATTACACGTTGCCAAGGCAACTCGTTGCACTATTCATCGGAGTCCGCACAGACCCGCCAATCTAGACGCCATCCTTGAGCAGCTTCTCATGAAGCCTGGTTCGCCCTCAGCCCTGAACCGACTTCACGCTGTGCTGTGAAACCTTGTTCGATGATGAGCAAGCACCTTGGAAAGAAATCCATGATTCGGCCTTCCCCGCAGGGTTCTTTCACCCTCGACCGCATCTGCGCTGCTGGTATAGTATTCAGCCGTTTCCGGATACCGGCTTCGGCATTTCCGGGCGGCATGTGAGCCAAACGGCTCTTACGCCTGCCTAACCGCCAGCCCGCGGCCGCACCGCTGACCGAGACGGTGACAGTATTCGGCGAGAAGATGCCCATTTCGCTTGAGTCCACCCTGTTGGCCATGGCCGAAAGGCTGGGACTGCCGGGTTACGGTCAGAACGCCTTCGGGCCGGGTCTGCATCTGCGGCGTGATGAAGACATGTACCTGCGCATGGTCGCCAACATCGCCTTTGGCGAGAAGCCAGACGGATCGGAAAAGGTTCCGGCTGCCAGCCCAGAGGAGATCGAGCTGTTCGTCAAGGCCCGCCGCCACCTGCCACCCTCGGTCTTCGACGCCCAGCGCTGGAAGGGCGTAATCGGCGAGGATATGTGGCCGCATGCCGTCTACGTCATGAACCGCGGCGGTCGCTTCCAGAACTATCGCCAAGCGTACAAGGACGGGCAGTTGGTCAACAAGTACGGCAAGATGGTCGGCCTGTACTTCGAGAACCTGGTCAAGGCCAAGAACTCCATGACCGGCAAGCCCTATCTGCCGCACGGCAACTATGTGCAAAGTCCTCTGGACTGCACCGGCAAGCCCATCGAGGATGTCGCCGCCGGTTACGACCTGACGCTCGTCACCTACAAGGCCGTGTCGCAGACCAAAAGCCGCACGGGTGGAAACTACTGGTTGCAGGCGGTCTACCCCGAAAACTTCGTGGAGATCAGCGCGGCCGATTCACGCCGGCTTGGGCTCAAGGACGGCGATGTGGTCAAAGTCATATCGGCGAGCAACCCGGATGGTGTTTGGGACTTGGCCAACGGAAACAAAAAGCCCATGGTCGGCAAGGTGCGTGTCACTGAAGGCTTGCGCCCCGGTGTGACCGCATTCTCCTTGGGCCATGGCCATTGGGCTTATGGTGCGAACGGATTCAGCATCGACGGGGTTGCGATCACGGCCGACGGCCGTCGCGCGACGGGCGTGCATGCCAATGCTGCCATGCGTCTGGACCCGGTGCTCAAGAACACCGGTCTGGTGGACGTGGTGGGAGCCAGCGCCGTGTTCTACCAGAGCCAGGTAAAGCTGGTTAAGGTCTAGCCGAGCACGCTTTGCTTGAACAAAGGGCCTCGGCGGACAACCGCCGGGGCCTTCATTGTCTTATGGTGCCTGTCAGGATGTTCGCAGTCCTTTCGCGCTACTCCGCCGGGAGGTTCCCCGGCATGGCTTCTACAAAGGCCCTGATCTCGTCGCGCACGCGGCGGTAATGGACCAGGGCCTCGTCTTCACTCTTGGCATCCTTGGCCAGTTGCGGCGGATCGTCGAAGCCCGCGTGCAGACGCTTGGCCTTGCCTGGAAAGAACGGGCAGTTCTCGCTGGCGTGTCCGCACAGAGTGATCACGTAGTCGAACTCGCGCACAGGCAACTCGTCCACGGTCTTGGAATACTGTCCCGAGATGTCCACTCCCGCCTCGGCCATGACCTTCACGGCCAGCGGGTTCATGCCGTGCTTCTCGATGCCGGCGGACCAGGCCTCGATGACGCCGGACTTCAGGGCGCGGACCCAGCCTTCGGCCATCTGGCTGCGGCAGGAGTTGCCAGTGCAAAGGAACAGCACTTTGATCATGGAAGCTCCTTAGGGTTTGTCGGCCGATGCCGACGGCATGGAGACGCGCTCCCAGGAGTCGCCCAGGGGCTTCTCGGCCCCTGATCTTTCCCACGCGACGAACTCCCCAATGCTCCTTTTGATCGAATCCCTGATTTCCCGGACCTTGGCAAGTTTCTCCGCATGCGTACCGGTCAGCTTGGCCGGGTCGGGGAAAGGCAGGTGCAGCCTGTGGGTCATTCCGGGGAAGATCGGGCAGTTGCCTTCCTCGCTCTCGTCGCACACCGTAACGACATAGTGAAACATGCGACCCTGCTTGAAGAGCTGGAAGACGCTCTGGGTCTGCTTGGCCGAAAGATCGCTGCCTTCCTCCAGCATGGCCTCGACCACGAGGGGATTGATCTCCGTGGGTTCGAAGCCCGCGCTTTCCACGGCGTACTCGTCTCCGCCGAGCCTGCGCAGGTATTCCTCGGCCATCTGGCTGCGCGCGCTGTTGTGCACGCAGATGAACAGGACTCGCTTCACGGCTTGCCTCCGGGTAGATGGTTCCACCACAAAGCTACACTGGCATTGTGGCGATTCCACTACATTGGCAGCGGGGCCTGAGAATTATTCCCTCGGGTCGGGCTTGCAGGTCACGTGGCACACGCCGCCGATCCTCTCGACTGCGTAAGGGAAGTACTTGCGCTTGAAGTACAAAGCCACATGGACCAGGCCGATGAGCACGGGCACTTCCACGAGCGGCCCGATGACCGCGGCGAAGGCCACGCCCGAATTGATGCCGAAGACCGCGATGGCCACGGCGATGGCCAGCTCGAAGTTGTTGGAGGCTGCGGTGAAGGAAAGCGTGGTGGACTGCTCGTAGGTCGCGCCGACCTTCATGGACATGAAGAAGGAGACCAGGAACATGACCAGGAAGTAGACGCACAGCGGGATGGCGATGCGCACGACGTCCAGCGGCAGCTGCACGATGTGCTCGCCCTTGAGGGCGAACATGACCAGGATAGTGAACAGGAGGAAGATGAGCGTGAAGGGGCTGACGGCCGGCACGAACTTCTGTTCGTACCACTCGCGGCCCTTGGTCTTGAGGCCTATGTAGCGCGAGAGCATGCCGGCGATGAACGGGATGCCCAGGTAGATGAACACGCTCTGGGCGATCTGGCCCATGGAGATGTCCACGGCCGCGCCCTTCAGGCCGAACCAGCCGGGCAAGACGGTGATGAACAAGTAGGCGTACACCGAGAAGAAGAGCACCTGGAAGATGGAGTTGAAGGCCACAAGGCCGGCGCAGTACTCGCAGTCGCCCTCGGCCAGGTCGTTCCAGACGATGACCATGGCGATGCAGCGCGCCAGGCCGATGAGGATCAGCCCGACCATGTATTCGTGATGGCCCGAGAGAAAGGCGATGGCCAGCAGAAACATGAGGATCGGCCCCACGATCCAGTTCTGCACCAACGACAGGGTCAGGACCTTCGAGTCCCGGAAGACGCGGTGCAGCTCCTCGTAGCGTACTTTCGCCAGCGGCGGGTACATCATGAGGATGAGGCCGATGGCGATGGGGATGTTCGTGGTGCCGACCTGGAAGTAGTTGATGACGTCCTGCACGCCCGGAGCCAGGTAGCCGGCCATGACGCCGACGAACATGGCCAGGAATATCCACAGGGTCAGGTAGCGGTCCAGGAAGGACAGGCGCTTGGTCACGGTCTCGGTCATTAGTGCAACCTCCTGCGGTATGTAAGGCGACAGCATCTACAGTTTAACAAGCGAACTGATTGGTCGCCAGGCAACGCCTGAGCGCCTTCAGGTTCAGGCAGGCGCGCAAACACTAGCCTGTCGCTCCAGCCCAACACTTATCGTTTGACGCCCTGCCCCGAGTTGCGGCTATACAGCCGCGCATTACGCGCTGATTCCTCGGCGCAGGAGCTTTCCCGCGCATAGCCGCACCCTTCGTCGGCCGGTGCAAGATCAAGAACTGCGCCGAGATCGCCTGCCACGGCAGGATTAGGAGCATGTGGCTCCGATGCCGACTGCAAAAGTGCGGGCGAGGAAGTCAGCACATAGGGAATGCTACGGGCGCCGGCCCTGGCCAGGAAGACTTTGTTTCGAAAGGATACTACCTGCAACCGCAGGGACTCGCCCAATGACAGGCCCTCCCCTGAGGAAAACAGGGCGCCCACGGCCAAGGGAAGCGATCCGGACTCGGCAACGGCCCGACGGAAACCGTGAATGGCTTCCAGATCGCCGGGTTCGTTGGCCACGGGATAAAGCGCCAAGTCTTTGTGCAGATGAGACTTGCCGGCTAGCTCCTGCAACTCCATCTGGCAGACGAAGCAGCTGGGAGAGAAGAAGACCTTGACCGAGGCGTCCGGTCTGCCGAAGGCCGGCACCGGATCAAGCTGATCACGCGCGAAGCCGGCCAGGGCCGCCACGAAGACCACGACCCAGACCACCGCTATCCTGGCCAGTAGCTTCGATTCGGACAGCAGCATGAGCACGGTGATTCCAAGCAAGGCAGCGACGATCAGACAGCTCAAACACGGCGCTGTCACCGCCTGCACGGCCAACAGAAACGCATCCACGACAAGCCCGGCCGTGAGCAGCAGAGTGAAGGATGTGGATATCTTCCTGCGCTTCCATTGAAGCAGAAGGAGCATAGATATGCCGAGGAAAAAGGCCGCGCCTATCCAGTACAGATCCAGCCCGAGGATCGCCGCGCCCTTGAACAGCGCGCAGCCTTCCGTGGCGCAAACCGCGTCGGTCAGGCCCAAGGCGGCAAGGATGCAGAATGCGGTTCCGGCCAGGGAAAAAAGAATCGCGGCTGCGCGTCTCATGGTGGCTCCTGTTTGCATGACGGCCATGGCCGCACCAGTTAGCTTACGCCAAGTTCCTTGAGCACGGCCACGATGCTTTCCTTGTCCATGAAACCCTCATGGCGCATGATTTCCCGGCCCTTGGCATCGAAGAATATCTGCGTGGGGATGGCCCGGATGCCGAAACGATCGGCCTGATCGCGGTGGATGCCGACGTCGATGAATACGATAGCCGCCCGGCCCTCGTACTCCTTCTCAAGCTCGGCCAGGATAGGCTCCATCATCTTGCAGGGAATGCAACTTTTTGCCCCCAAATCCACCATCGTGACCGTACCGGGTACAGGCACCGCCTGGGGGGATGCGGCCCCGGAGGAGGTGGCCGAACCTGATTGTTCCCTCGAGGCCCGCTCCTGCCGCATGTCCTCATCCGCCACGCGAGGCTTGTTGCTCAACACCAGGGCGACGACCACCAAGGCGATGGCCACTCCAAGATATACATAGCTTTTTTGCACCGGGTTCTCCTTTGGGTCCTGCTCGACCTGCTCACGGATTGACGGACAGGTCGGCCGGGCTCCTAGCCGAAGAAATGGCCGTAAATGACGCCGCTCAGCGTGGCCATGATCACGACCAGGCTGACGAAGACGACGGTCTTCCGCGTGCCCATGACGCTTCTGATAACCAGCATGTTTGGCAGGCTCAGGGCCGGGCCGGCCAGCAGCAGCGCCAGGGCCGGTCCCTTGCCCATGCCGCTGCCGATCAGGCCCTGCAGGATGGGCACCTCGGTCAGGGTGGCGAAGTACATGAACGCGCCGGCAAAGGAGGCCATGAAGTTGGCCGCAAGGGAGTTGCCGCCCACTGCCCGGCTGACCCATTCGGAGGGGATCAGGCCCTCGTTGCCGGGACGGCCCAGCAGCAGACCGGCGATGAGCACGCCGAAGAGCAAAAGCGGCATGATCTGCTTGGCGAAGGTCCAGCTTGCGCGGAACCATTCGCCGGTCTCGTCCTCGCGCACGCTGGTCACGGCGGACAGGCCGATGACGCCGGCCACGAAGGCAAGCTGCGGCATGGAGGGGAAGGCCAGCGCCAGAGCCAGCACCGGCAGGGCCATGACCAGGACACGCCGCCAGCCCAGGCGGAACCACGTGGCCAGGGTGAAGCCCAGCAGCGCTGCGAACAGGCCGGTGATAAGCCACTTGGAGGAATATATGGCATGCCATAAGCCCGTGGTTTCATCCGGACGACCCCAGTTGGCAAAGACGAGCACGCCGACCATGGCCGCGAAATAGATCACGTTCTGCCACAACGGGCGCGAAACTTCAGGCTCAAGTGTGGCCATCTCGGCCTTCTGCGCCTCTTCGTGGCGGTAGATGAAGTGCATGGCCAGGCCGATGGCCACGCTGAAGACAATGGCCCCGACGGCGCGGGCAATGCCGAGCTCCGGTCCGAGCACCTTGGCCGTGAGGATGATCGCCAGCACGTTGATGGCCGGCCCCGAGTAGAGGAAGGCAGTGGCCGGGCCGAGGCCCGCGCCCATGCGGTAGATGCCGGCGAAGAGCGGCAGGATGGTGCAGGAGCACACGGCCAGGATGGTCCCGGAGCAGGAGGCCACGCCGTAGGCGCAGAACTTGTTGGCCTTGGGTCCCAGGTATTTCATGACCGAGGCTTGGCTGACGAACACGCCGATGGCTCCGGCGATGAAGAAGGCCGGGATCAGGCACAGGAGCACGTGCTCCTGGGCGTACCACCTGGCCAAGTGCAGGGCCTCCATGATTGCGTTATCGAAGCGCGTCCAGCCTACCGGGAGGTAGAAGAAGGCAAGAAAGACTCCGACCATGACCACAAGGGGCTTCCACTGGTCTTTCCAGAACATGGCAAAACCTCACTGATGTATGCGCAAGAAAAGATGGATCGGATGCGGCTAGGGCTTTTCCACGCAGGCCTTCATGGTCCTTTGGGACGATGCGGCTGCAGGGCCGAGTCTCTTGAGATAAGCGGCATGGGGGGCCTCTGATCGGAGCAGGCGTCCAGGTCTTAGAATTGCGCCGTTTCGATGAACGGCAGCACGATGAAGTAGACGCCAAGCAGGGCGATGAGCGTGCCTGCCGCGCGCTTGAACCACAGGCCGCCCCGGGCCATGGAGTTGCTCTCGAGCAGCCTGCGCACAAGCGCGGTGGAGCTGCCGGCGATCACGATGGGGATGCAGTGGCCGATGCCGAACAGGACGATAAGCAGGATGCCCGTGGCGAACTGCTGCTGGATGGTGATGAGGGCCAGGATAGGCGCGATGAAGCCGAAGGTGCACGAGCCCGAAAGCACGCCGTAGGCCAGGCCGAGCACCAGCGCGCCAGTCAGGCCTTTGACCTTCAGCTTGCCCATGAGCCCGCCCGACATGGAGCACCTGGATACGCCCAGCATGTCCAGGGCCACCCATATGAGCACAGCACCCACCAGGATGGTCCACCACGGACCGATGTCGCCGAGCATGCGCCCGAGCAGGGCGCAGACGATACCGACCAGGGCGATGGTCAGGAACAGGCCGAGCGAGAACATGCTTGCATAGAGCGCCGCGCGCCTGCCGTGCACGGCCTCGCTCTGGCCGCCTACATAGCCTACGATGAGCGGAATGGAGGCCAGGTGGCAGGGGCTGAAAAGCACGCTGACCATGCCCCACAGAAAGCTGCCGGCCAGGGCCAGTCCCGTGCCGCTGGTCATCCAAGCATTGATGGTCAGGAAGAACTGGTCCACGCGCCGCCTCCTATTTTACGCCCAGCTTGGCAAGCTCGGCCTCGATGCTCGCCTTGTCCATGAAGCCCATGTGACGCTTCACCTCGTTGCCGCTCTTGTCGAAGAAAATCTGCGTGGGGATGGCGCGCAGATCGAAGCGCTCTACCTGATCATGGTACTTGTAGACATCGATGAACACGATGGCCGCACGACCCTCGTACTCCTTCTCAAGCTCGGCCAGAATTGGCTCCATCATTTTGCAGGGAATGCAGCTCTTGGCGCCGAGGTCCACCATGGTGACCATGCCCGGCACGGGCACTTGCGGCACTCCCTGAGCCGAGGCAGAGGGACAGGCCAACGCCAAGCCCCATAGCATCAGGACAAGCCACAGAACGGTTCTCATGGGCATAAACTTGAGAACCAACCGCCTCACCGCCAACCTATTATTGCTATCCACAGCAGCAGGATCCGGTGCCGCGAGCAGTCATCTTATTCTTGTCAAAGCCCATTTTGACCTCCTGCACGAGGCGCTGGATCTCAGCGTCATCCAGGCGCAGATTCTTGTTCTTCTGCATGCCCATGGCCGTCAGTTCGAAGGCGTTCTTCGGCGCGACGCCGATATTCTCCAGAGTCTTCCTGGCGCAGCCCACGGGGCAGCCGTCAAGCACGATGATATCTTCCGCGGCCTGGGCGGATTTGACGAAGCTCTCTATGCCGCCGCCAATGCCGGCCAGGCAGAACAGCTTGCCGTACTCGGTCTCGGTCAACTCCACTGCGATGCGGTTGGTCATCTGCCCCACATTGGACGCCCCGGCGCAAGCCAGGATCAACGGCACACTCGTACGCGCGCAGCATTCGCTCATGACAGACTCCCTGTTTTAGCTTTGGACTTGTTATCCCTTGATCCAGGCAATGACGTCCTTCTTGGAGGGCACCTTGCCCATGGCCTTGACCTTGCCGTCCACGATGACCGCCGGCGTGCTGAACACGCCGTGTTTCATGATCTCCTGCAGGTCGCTGACTTTTTCGACGTCGGCGACCACGCCGGCCTCTTTGACGGCCTCCCGGACGATCTTCTCTGTTTCCGTGCATTTGGGGCAACCTGGACCCAGAACTTTGATGATCATGCGCGTTTCCTCATCTATCGTTGTAAGTCAGTGTAATTGGATGCCTATGCCTCGACCAGCTTGCCACGGTGCTTGTTTGGCAAAATAGGCAAGTTAAGGGCGAGCGTTTACTGCTATAGCGAAGGAATGGTCTGATCGCCAACCAGAGCCTTGATCCGCTCTTCGGCCTGCATTGCCTGGAAGCGGTCTACACACCCGAGAAACCCGCGCACGCATTCCATGCGCAAGGAATAGTAGACGCTCGTACCGCGTTTATCGTCCTGCACGATGCCGGCTTCCTTAAGCACGGAGAGGTGCTTGGAAACCGTGGACATATCCGCTCCCACGAGTTCGCGCAGTTCGCAAACACAACGCTCACCCTGAAGCAGGGCATCCACCATAAGAATCCTACTCGGATGGCCTAAGGCCTTAAAAACTTTCGAGCGAAGCTCGTTTTTGGAGGACATTAACTCCCTCTTTTCTTTTTTGGCCAAATAGCCAAGCAAAGTAGGTCTGTCAAGCCTACTGTCGAAATTGTGCTATTTGAATCCATCTTGACCTCATACCGCTCCCCTAGAAATTGAAGCCACAAACAAGACGTGCGAGAAGCACGCGACCTGCCCGGCTCTTTTCGGACCAATTAAACTTGAGAAGGTGGCTCTCAGCGAAGACGAGGGAGCCATGCGAAAAGCACGATTTACCGACGAGCAGATGGTGAGCACGGATCGAGATCCCGTGGCGCAGGTCGCCAGGGTCACGGGGTAAGCGAACAGACGATCTACACATGGCGCAAGCGCTTCGGCGGCATGACTGCCGACGAGGTCAAACGTCTGCAGCAGCTTGAGGGCGAGAACGCACGGCTGAAGAAGCTGGCCGAGCGCGACCTTGAGATAGAGGTCATGAAGGAGATCGCCGCAAAAATGGTAGGCGCACCCGTTCGTCACCAGCAGGTCAGTTAGGCAAGTAGCCGCGGAATCTCCCTGCGCCGTGCGTGTGCGCTTCTGTCCACCTCCCGCTCGTCGCCGGCTACCAGTCGCGCATGGCGACTCGGGATGCGCCGGTTATCGCGGCTATTAAGGAGCTTGGGGCATTGTATCTCCGCTACGGATATCGCCGCATAAGAATCTTCATGGAGCGGCGGGGTATGTCATGAGTCCTGACAAGACCAGTCGGCTCTGGGCCAAGGCCTGCCTGCAGATCCCGCGCAAGAGGCCGCGAAAGCGTGTGGCCGCCACCCGGCCGCGACCGCAGCTGCCCATTGGTGTCAACGATGTATGGGCCTACGACTTCGTGTTCGATGCCTGCGCCGATTGGAGTAGCCTCTTAGCCCAGATTTCGACGACGCGTGACGAACCGCTTCGGGTACGCCCTTCTGCTGGACCGTCCCTGGGCGTCCCGCTCGCGCTAGAAGGCTCGCACGTCCTCCAGGTGGTGCTCGACCAAAAGCTCCACTGCCCTCTCCAGGTCTTCACCGATGTGGCGCAGCACATGCCCTCGGCTCTTCGGGTAGGCGTGCATCTCCTCGACTATGGGCCGTGTCCGTAAGCCCGACCATGCCGGGTCAGGGACTTCCCATGTCCAGCGCTTGTGCGTGCCCGAGGCCATGCGATGCACGACCTTGGCCGCCTGGATGCGCTTGTACTCCCTGCCGCTCACCGATTGCGGGTCGTCTCGCAGGATCATCTCGACTACCAGCCATGCCGCGACCGGAAGCCGTGGGTCGGTCACGTGTTTCCGCAGGCGTGCCCAGGCCACGCTGGCCCGCTCCCCTGGCGTCTTGCCCCGCAACCGGAAGGCCTCATCGATGAGCCGCAGCTTCTCCTGCAGGCTCCATCGCCTGCGCTGAACCGTCGTCACCACCTCTACCGTGGTCACCCCGTTAGCACTATGCATGGACATAGTTCTGGCACTACCTCCTACCTGCTTGGGGGTGTCCGGTTCAAACAGGGGCTACTCCACTGATGCCCTCTCGCTGTCTCTCCTTGAGGATGGCCCGCTTACGCGAGCCTATGTGTCATAAGACCGCTCACATTTTCCGACCGAAAGGTCTGCACCCTTCCCGCGCGCTGACGGCGGTCTTGATCCCGCAGACTACGCGCCAAGCCGTGATGCCGCGACAAGACCGGTAATCCGGCTCAGCCGTTCCTGCATATACTGAATGGAATGCTCGATTTCCTTCACGGAATCTTCATCGAGGCTGCCGTAATCGGCGAGCCGCTTGGGCTGGACTTCATGCAGCTCCATGCCGGCGGAGGTGAGCACGCGCCAGATGACGGCGCTCGCGGCCTGCACGCGTCGCTCCAGGCCGAATTCTTTCTGGAGCCTGAAAAGTATGGTACGGACGGACTCGATTTCAGAGAGGAGACTGGAGAGCTCGCTCGGCGGAATATCGTTGACCATGATGTGCAACGCCGATTCCGTACCTTGGCCCTTGGCGAGGTGGATGACCTCCTCCAGCGCCACGTCCAGGCCGGTCAGCACCACTTCAAGCCGCCTCTTGTGAGCCGGGCCAAGGGCCAGCATGCACGCTACCTCAGGTTGCGGTCCTTTGTGCCTGAACGCGAGGCCATGGCCTCGCGGGCATCCTCGCGCAGCACATCGGCCGCATGGTCGAGGAGCGCACGCAACGCCTCTTTCGCCTCCGGCGTATCGAATTCCCCCAATGCCGCCACGGCGGCACGAGCGATGTAGATGTCCGAAGTCCTCCCGATTAGATCGATAAGCGGCCCTACGGCCCTGGGGTCTCCCAACCTGCCCAGCAGCCAAGCCGCACGCACGGGCGTGCTCGGCTCGGGATGGTCGAGGGCGATGATGAGCCGCTCGACCATGTCCTTGGAGCGCAGGAGCGCGTGGATGTCCAGCCCACAGAAAGGGCACTGCCGGAGGTCTTCGCCGAAGTCCCTCCAGCAGCGCGGGCAGTAGAAGCGGACCATGTCATCCGCGACGTGAGTACTCGAACCCGAACCTGGCGCTCGCGCCAAGCTCGCGCTCAATCTCCAGCAACCGGTTGTACTTGGCGACGCGCTCGCTGCGGCAGGCCGAGCCGGTCTTGAGCTGGCCGCCGCCCATGGCCACGGCGAAGTCGGCCAGGAAGGTGTCCTCGGTCTCGCCCGAGCGGTGCGAGAGCACATAGCTCCAGCCCGCCGCATGGCAGAGTTGGATGGCCTCGATTGTCTCCGTGACCGTGCCGATCTGGTTGAGTTTGATGAGAACCGAGTTCGCGCTCTTCTCCTGAATGCCCCGGCGGATGAACTCGGTATTGGTCACGAAGATGTCGTCACCCACGATCTGCGTCCTGCCGCCGAGGGCAGCGGTGTGCTCGCGGAAGCCCTGCCAGTCGTCCTCGGCCAGTCCGTCCTCGATGGACACGATGGGGAACTTGTCGAGCCAGTCCGCATAGAACTTGGTCATCTCCGCGCTGGACTTCCTGCCCTGGCCGGACTTGCTCAGGTTGTAGGCACCGTTATCGTAGAAGGAGCTGGCGGCCGGGTCCAGGGCGATGGCGATGTCCTTGCCGGGCTGGTAGCCGGCAGCCGATACGGCCTCCAGGATGACCTCGCAGGCTTCATCGTTGCTCTTCAGGTCCGGGGCGAAGCCACCTTCGTCGCCAACATTGGTGGCATAGCCCTTCTTCTTGAGGATCTTCTTCAGGGTGTGGAAGGTCTCTGCCGCGTAACGCAGGGCCTCAGCGAAACACGGCGCACCGAGGGGCACGATCATGAACTCCTGAAAGTCCACGCTGTTGTCCGCGTGCTTGCCGCCGTTAAGGATGTTGAGCATGGGCATGGGCACGCGCACCGCGCCAGGCCCGCCTAGAGGCTGTTATGAACCGCCGCGAACAGAGTAGCGACTTTCTGCAGCATGAGGCAGGCAAAAGCTACGAAGTGCAGCCCAGCTACCGTTTGCGGCAACCGCTCGTAATCCCTGACCAAGCGGC
>JAEYOJ010000025.1 GCA_023411815.1 Pseudomonadota bacterium
CCTGAATCTCCATCCACGCTTCCTTTGTGATCATGGGCCAGACCCTGCCGGATCAGGCCACGTTCTTGGAAGGGTGGGTCAAATCTCAATCGCCGAGGTGGGTCATTATTGCACTGCCGCTAACAGGAACAAGCGAAACGTATACGTGAGATCATCGAGGAGTGTCTGCGCCGCGAAGAGCGCATCCTTATCTCGGATGCCGTTATCCTGGAACTCACCTGGGTGCTCAGCAAGAAGTATGGTTTCACACGCGGAGATATCTGCCTACTCATTGAAAAGCTGCTCGCCAATCCCATATTCCAAGTCCAGGACGCGGAAACGGTCGCCAGCGCCCTGGAGGGCTTCCGACTCAACGGCGGTTTCGCTGATCACCTCATCGTGGCCAAAGCCCAAAGGGATGGAGCTTCCGCCCTGCTCAGCTTTGATCGCGAACTCCAGAAAATCTATCCGGAGTATGTCCTTCAGCCCTGAAGGCAATTCCCATAAACGCTTCTGCAAACACGATCGATCCATTATCTAATGGCTCCACGCCCTGAGCTGTCTTATCTTGGGCTTCATTTCAGCGCAGGGGGGAGCAAATGCCGAATTCACCACGATCGATCACCAAGTTCATGCTGGCTGTAAGCGCGTCCGCAATGCTCGGTGTAGGCTTTGTCCCGGACGCGGGCATGCTGCCGGCCTTGCTGTCGCCGACCACTGCCCTGGCCGTCGCCGGAGACAGCCTTTTGCCGAGACCCGAACGAATCGAGCGCAAGCCTCCTGATCGGAACGAAATCCAGTACTGGTACGAGGGTGAGATCGCCAAGGAACAGGCCCGCTACGAACGCAATCTGCGCAAGATCGACCTGCGCTTCCAGGAGCAGTGGCCGGGCTCGGGCGAGGAGCGACAGCGCGCCTACGACCGGGCGCGCCAGCGCGAAACGGACAGGTACGAACGGGAGAGGCGGGAACTGCAGCGCGAATTCGAGCAGAAATTCAGGCGCTAGCCGGGCGAGCAGACCTGGCGCGATGTTCTGCTCGCCTACTCGCTTTCGGTTTCCAACCCGATGAGTCGCATCCAGGCGATTGAAGGCATGCATGGGCCACGGCATTCGCCCTGGCTCCCTCGGCTCCCCTCCGTCGCCGATGAATCCATGTGAATCCGCCTGCATGGGACGCAAATACATCATTGCAGGCGATTTTCGTGCTTATTGATATTGATTTGTCGGTCGCCATGCATGTAGGATGCAACGCACCAGGATATCCCACATGACTTCTACGAAACCATCGGGCATCGCCATTACCCCGCCCAAGGATCTCATGGTCGGCGTGTTCTCCTCCGAAAGGATGACGCGCGTCGGCTTCGGGGCGACATCGAGCAAGGTCAAGGAGACCATCTACTATCTGGTGCGTGAGCTCGAAGACGGCATGTACGAGACCCAGCCCATGAATCCAAACTGGCTGCCCATGGGCATCAAGGCCGTCATCACCAGGGAACAGCTCCTCAAGCAATACATGCCCGAGCCGGAGCTGTACTCCAAGAACGTGCTGCCCAAGATGGCCGAGTTGCGCAAGGCTCTGGCCTGGGGCGACAAGTACCGCCAGCAAGGCAACTATTTTTCGGCCGAAATGGAATACGGCAAGGCCCTTAACCTGGACGAGGACAATATCCGGGCCACATTCGGTATCGGCATCTGCTACATAGAGCGCAAGGACATCGAGAAGGCCCAGAAGGTCTTCCAGAAGCTCATGGCCCTGGAGGCGACCTACGCCCCCGAGCACAAGCACATGTTCAACGAGTTCGGCATCGCCCTGCGCAAGGGCCAGCTGTACGACCAGGCCATTGAATACTACGAGAAGGCCGTGACCCTCGCCCCGGATGACGAGAACCTGCATTTCAATATAGCCCGCGCCGCCTTCCACAAGAACGACGTGCGCAAGGTCTACCGGCACGTGTCCGCATGCCTTAAGCTCAACCCTGCCCATGAAAAGGCCTTGCAGGTCAAGGCCTACCTGGACCGCAAGGTGGGCCAGAACGTCGCCGCCGTGCTTCAGGAGACCCCGGAAGCGATGCCGGACGTCGCCGCCCCCGAGCAGGCCGCCCCGGCTCAATGCGAGCGCCCGGACTCCAGCGCCAACCCGCTCTTCGCTCCCGGCACCCGAAAAGGCGATTCCGGCGCAAATCCCTATCAGCCTGCGCTGACGCTTACCACGCGTCAAACGAACAAGAAGAAATAGCTACCGCCGGGAAACCGCACGGTACCAATCCCGCCCATGTCCCAGCGCTCCCGCCTAGTCGTCCTGGGCCTCGACGGACTCGCCCTGCCGCTGGCCCGCACCCTCTGCGGCCTGACCGATCTTCCGGCCCTGGCCTCCCTGACCAGCGACCCGCGCGCCACGCAAGTGGCTTCCGAACTGCCCGAGCTCTCGCCCGTCAACTGGACCTCCTTCTTCACCGCCTGCGGTCCCGGCGAACACGGCGTGTACGGCTTCACGCGTCTCGATCCGTCGAGCTACGCGCTATCCGTCACAGATTCGAGCCACATCCGCACGCCGACGATCTTCGACCGCCTGAGCAGCCGCGGACTCGTTTCCAAGGTGCTCAACCTGCCCAACACCTACCCGGCCAAGCCCTTGCGCGGCATGCTCGTGTCTGGTTTCGTGGCCCCGGAACTGTCCCGCGCCGTGCATCCGCCGGTGCTCGCGTCCATTCTTGCCCGCCAGGGGTATATCCTCGAAGCCGAGACCTCCCGCGGGCGCGCCGAGCCCGATCTGCTCCTTGACGGCCTGACGCGCAGCCTCGTCTCGCGCCAGGCGGCGCTGGACCTGCTCTGGAGCGGTGTGGACTTCGATCTCTTCGTCTGCGTGCTGACCGAGACGGACCGGCTTTTCCACTTCTTTCTCGATGCGGTGCTCGACCCTGCCCACTGGCAGCACGGCAGATGCATGAAGCTGTTGCGCCTGTGGGACTCCGTCCTGGGCGACGCCCTCGAACGCCATGCGGACCTGCCCGAGCCCAAACGGCTCGTGGTCCTTGCCGATCACGGCTTCGTGCCGCTCATCACCGAGGTGGACATCAACGCCTGGCTCGCGCGCGCCGGATTCCTGCGCCTGCTGCCCGGCGCCAGCCAGCCCGAGGGAGGCCAGTGGGACGCGACGCGCATCGCACCCGAATCCCGCGCCTTTGCCCTGGATCCCGGGCGCATCTACCTGCACGACCGCGAACGATTCGGCCGGGGACGGCTGGACCGGCAAGAGGCCAAGGCCGTGCGCGAGGATATCCGCCAGGGTCTGCTCGAACTGCGTTTCGAAGGGCGGCCGGTACTTGAGGCGGTGCACAAAGGCGAGGAACTGTACGCCGGCCCGCAAGCGCACCACGCGCCAGACCTTGTCTGCGTCGGCCACCCCGGCTTCGATCTCAAGGCCAAGTTCGACCGCCGCGAGATATTCGGTCTGTTCGGCCGGACGGGCACGCACAGCACCCGCGATGCGATCTTCTGGGACAGCCTCGGGTCGCGGCCCGCGTTGTTGCGCGACACAGGCAAGCTGGTTCTGAACCATTTCGGGCTGGCGATCTGACGCATTTTCTTTTTGCTGATGACAAAATAGCACTCTTGACCTATAGAATCGTGCTGATTACCATAGGAGTGTCGCCATGCATAAGACAGTCAGCGCCTATCTTGACCACTTCCACTTCGAATTCGGCGAAGCCGGCGCCGTCGTGACCCTTTCATCCTCGGCTCCCGACAGCCTGAGACAACTCTATGACCGGCTATGTGCAAAGCATCCTTCCGAAACCGCCATATGCCTCTATGAAGGCCTGGCCGCCATCGCGTGCGCGGACGAGTGCACGCCCTTGACTTTCGATGCCGAGATATGCCCAGCCAACTTCATGCGGGAACTCACGGTCGAGCTTGAGCGCATGCCAGCGGCCTAGCCTGGGCAAGGACGCGCGTGGGCAATCATTATCTCTGGTCCGGTCTCGCAAGCTGCTGGGACACCGCGGGACATCCCGTGGACTGCGCCGGCTCGAGGCAGGACGCCGATTTCCAGCCGGGCCATCATTGGCCTGAGCCTCGGTTCGCGGACCATGGCGAGCTTATCGTTGACCTGGGCACCGGCCTGACCTGGACACGCAACGCCAATCCAATGGATTTCCCGGCTACCTGGAGCGAGGCGCTCGATTTCGTGCGGCGCATGAACGCCAGGGCTACCCATGGCCACACCGACTGGCGCATGCCGAACAGGCGCGAGCTGCGCAGTCTGATAAGCCACGCCGCGCGCAAGCCCGCCCTTCCCGCGAACCATCCCTTCCGCGGCGTTTTTCTCGGCTGGTACTGGACCTGCACGACCTCGGCCCTGGCACCCGCCTATGCCTGGTATGTGCACATGGAAGGCGGGCGCATGTTCTACGGCCGCAAGGACCAGTACTGCCTGCTGTGGCCCGTGCGCGGCAAAAGTTCCGTGCTGCCTGCCACGGGTCAGACGATCTGCTACGACGAGCAGGGTCGTGAGATCGCCTGCTCCGGCAGCCTGCAGGACGGAGAGTTTCGCGCCGGCGTAGCCTGGCCGTCCCCGCGCTTCACGATTCTGGACAGCGGCGTGCGCGACGAGTTGACCGGGCTCGTGTGGACCCGGTCGGCAGACCTGGCCGGGAATCCCGTCACCTGGAAGGCGGCCTTGGACCTTGCGGCGGACCTTGCGGCCCGTGACGGCCTTCCCTGGCGGTTGCCGAGCATCAACGAGCTGGAAAGCCTTGTGGATGCCTCGCGCCACTCCCCCGCCCTGCCCGCCGGCCACCCCTTCGAGCATGTGCCCGAGGCTTGCTGGTCTTCCAGCACCAGCTTCTTCGAGCCCGACTGGGCCTACTGCCTCTACTTCCACAAGGGCGCGGTCGGCGTGGGCTACAAGCCCAATCCGGAGTTCGCCGTGTGGCTCGTGCGCGACGAATAGATCGCACACGCAACCGACCTGCCTTAGCGCTTTCCCGTCAAACTACCCGTCCCTCCGAAACAGGCCCGAACCACGCGCCCTTTCCGCGAGCCGCGCGATTTGGCTTCCGGCCGTCTTTCTCCTGGACCCATGGCAGCCGATGCGTGTTATACTCATGGCGGCCACGCATGCCGCTTGACGCAACGCACGCATGAACGGAGGCAGCCTGATGATCGACCGCATCCGCAACAATGGACGCCTGCAGCTCCTGCTTGGGCTTGCCGTGGGCATATGCTTCGGATTTCTGCTGCAGCGCGCGGGGGTGACCCGCTACGAGCGACTGCTGGGACAACTGCTGTTCCAGGACTGGACCGTGGGCAAGGTCCTGCTGACGGCCGTGCTGACCGGCATGATCGGTTCACACCTTCTTGCCCGTTACGGCCTCGTGCACATCAAGGAGAAGCACGGAGCCTGGGGCGCCACGGCCTTGGGCGCGCTCGTCTTCGGCGTGGGCTTCGGCCTGCTGGGCTACTGCCCCGGGACCATGGCCGGCGCCGTGGGCCAGGGCAGCCTGGACGCCCTCGCGGGCGGCGTGCCCGGCATGCTGCTTGGCAGCTGGGCCTACGCCGTTTCCTACGACCGCTTAAACCAGAGCGTGCTGCACCGTGGGCCGCTCCGCTTCAACAAGCTGCAACAACTGCTCGGCTGGGACGACTGGCGCACGATCTTCTTCGTCAGCACGCTCATCCTGGCCTTCCTGCTCGGCCTGGAAGCCCTGGGTTTGTAGCCGCGAACGGCTACGCCTATCCCGGAAATCCAATCATCCTGGATCAGTGCGCGAGGGAACTGCGCGAATCCAGAGGCGCGCCTTGCTTCGGATAAGGCCCTGGTGGGACGGGTCCGGGAAGGGCGAAACCCTTCCCGGTTCATGCACGGAGCGCCCTATTCGCCCAGATAGGCGGCGCGAATGGCGGGATTGTCCAGCAGGGATGCGGCCTCGCCTTCCATGACCACCTTGCCGGTCTCCAGCACGTAGCCGCGGCTGGCCATGCGCAGAGCCACGTTGGCGTTCTGCTCCACGAGCAGGATGGTCGTGCCCTGCTGCTTGTTGATGTCCTCCACGATGCGGAAGATGCGCTGCACGATGAGCGGAGCCAAACCAAGCGAAGGCTCGTCAAGCAGCAGCAGCTTGGGGCGGCCCATGAGCGCCCGGCCGATGGCCAGCATCTGCTGCTCGCCGCCCGACAAGGTGCCGCCGGGCTGGCGGCGGCGCTCCCGCAGCACGGGGAACAGCTCGAAAATGTGCTCGATATCGCGCTTTATGCCGGCCTTGTCCTTGCGGAAAAAGGCGCCCATGTCCAGGTTCTCCTCCACGGTCAGCCGAGGGAATATGCGCCGGCCCTCGGGCACATGGCACAACCCCATGGGCGCGAGCTTGGCAGAGGCCAGGGCGAGGATGGAGCGGCCCTCGTAAAGGATGTCGCCGCCGGTGGCCCTGATGACGTTGCAGATGGTCATGAGCGTGGTGGACTTGCCCGCGCCGTTGCCCCCGATGATGGTCACGACCTCGCCGGGAAAGGCCTTGAGCGAAATGCCCTTGAGGGCCTGGATGTTGCCGTAGTGGGCGCTGATGTCCCGCAGCTCCAGGATCGGTTCGGCCATTATTCCGCCTCCTCGGACCTGCGGCCCATGCGCTTGGCCGGCCACAAGCCGGTGGGCCGCACGAGCATCATGACGGTCATGGCCCCGCCGAAGGCCAGCATGCGGTACAGCTCGAAGCCGCGGAAGACTTCGGGCAGGGCCACAAGGGCCAGCGCTCCAAGGATGATGCCGGGAATGGAGCCAAGGCCGCCGAGGACCACCATGGCCAGGACCATGGCCGACTCGATAAAGGTGAAGCTCTCCGGACTCACGAAGCGCATGCGCGCGGCGAAGAAGGCCCCGGCCAGGCCGCCGAACACCGCGCCCATGGCATAGGCCAGCAACTTGAGCAGGAACGTGTTCACGCCCATGAGCTCGGCGGCGGTCTCATCCTCGCGGATGGCCTCCCAGGCCCGGCCGATGCGCGAGAAGTTGAGCCTGTGCACGGCGATGATGGTGATCACGGCCAGGAACAGCACGACATAGTAAAGGTACTGGAGCTTGCGCAGGGTCATGACCTCGAAGCCCAGGCCGTCCTCGAAGGTCGGCACGACCATTGTGGGCGAGGCGATGCCGAGGATGCCGTTGGGGCCGTTGGTCAAGGCCATCCAGTTGTTGAGGATGATGCGGATGATCTCGCCGAAACCCAGGGTCACGATAGCCAGGTAGTCGCCGCGCATGCGCAGCGTGGGATAGCCGATGATGCAGCCGGCCATGCTGGCCAACAGCGCCGCGATGGGCAGGCAGAACCAGAACGGCAGGCCGTAGTGCACGGAGAGCAGCGCGTAGGTGTACGCGCCCACGCCGTAGAAGGCGATGTAGCCCAGGTCCAGCAGGCCGGCCAGGCCCACGACCACGTTGAGCCCGAGCCCCAGGCAGATGTACACGAGCACGCTGACCGCCACGTCCTGGGCGTAGCGTTCCGTGAATTGGGGATAGGCCAGGGCCAGGGCCAGCAGCAGGATGATCCAGACCTGTTTCGGAACAACCCCGGCCGCTTTCAGTCCGCCTTCCGCCGCCTTGGACATGGGCCGGGAGATGAACCTGAAGGCGCCGAACTTGTTGAGCTGCCACAGACCGAAGAAAACGACCGCAGCCACGGCCACTCGAATCCAGACCTGGAAGCTCCTGTCGAAGGCCAGCGTCCCGTCGGCGTTGATGCCCAGGAGCGGCCACAGCAGCAGGAAGAACCAACCCAGCCCGACGGCCAGGAAAAGCCAGGGCCGGCTAGACGCGGGTATCATCGACGTTCTCCCCCATGATGCCGGTGGGCATGAAATAGAGCACGGCGATAAGGATGACGAAGGCGAAGACGTCCTTGTACTCGCCGCCGTAAGGGATGTATGCCGCGGCCATGATCTCGACCATGCCGATGATGAACCCGCCGAGCATGGCGCCCGTGATGTTGCCGATTCCGCCCAGCACCGCGGCCGCGAAGGCCTTGATGCCAGGCACGAAGCCCATGTCGTAGCGCACGCTGCCGTAGTACAAGCCGACCAGGATACCCGCCGCCGCGGCCAGGCCCGCGCCGATGGCGAAGGTCAGGGCGATGATGCGGTTGGAGTCGATGCCCACCAGGCCGGACATGACCTTGTCCTGAGCCGTGGCGCGCATGGCCTTGCCGATGTTGGTGCGGAAGACCAGCGCATTGAGCGCCACCAGGAGGATGGCCGTGAGCCCCAGGATGAGCAGCTGCATGAGCGAGATGCGCACGTTGCCTATGTCCCAGCCTCCGGCGGTGAAGCCGATGGGATAGGCCTTGTCGTACACGCCCTGCGTGAGCATGAGGCCGTTCTGCAGGAAGATCGACATGCCCAGGGCGGACAGGAGCACGGCCAGCCGGGAGGAATGGCGCAGCGGCTTGTAGGCGATCTTCTCCACGGCCATGGCCAGCATGGCGCAGTAGCCCATGGTCAGAAGCAGCGCTATGCCAAGCCCCAGCCAGGGATGGCTGTCCATTATGCCGTGGGCGGCCAGGAACGAGAGCAGGATGACGCCCACGTATCCACCGGCGGCGAAAAACTCGCCGTGGGCGAAATTGATGAGCTGGATGATGCCGTAGACCATGGTGTAGCCCAGGGCGACCAGCGCGTACACGCCGCCGAGCGTGATGCCGTTGACGAACTGCTGGATGAAGAAATCCATGGGAATCCGGTGTGTTGAGGGGGAGCGCCGGAGCGCTCCCCCATTCAATCCGTTTGGCGCAACCCACGCCGGGCGTGAGCGGCGAACCTACATGGTCTTGCCGCTGGTCGGGCTCCAGAAGGGCACGAACTTGCCGCCCTGGACCTTGAAGATGACGTAGTCGGAGCCCGAGTCGCCGTTCTCCTTGAACTTGATCTGCTTGGAAGCGCCCTTGAGATTGAGCTTCATGATCTCGGCCTTGACCTTCTCGGCGTCGGTGGAGCCGGCGTTCTTGATGGCCGTCAGCAGCACATAGGCCGAGTCATAGGAGTAGGCCGAGTATGCGCCGGGCTCGCCGCTGATCTTCTTGTAGGCCTCGTAGAACTTCATGTACTCGGGGGTGCTCTTGTCCGTGTAGCCGAAGGTCAGGTACGCGCCCTCGGCGGCGTCCTTGGCGATCTCCATGAGCTGCGGGTGGTACACGGCGTCCTGTCCAATGAAGGCGGCCTTGATGCCCATGCGCTTGGCCTGGATCATCATGAGCGCGCCGGAGGAGGAATTCTGCAGGCTGATATAGAACGCGTCGGGGTTGGCCTGCTTGACCTTGGTCAGCACGGCGGAGAAGTCCTTGTCACCCTGGTTCACGTGGTCGTGGGCCAGGACCTTGATGCCGTTCTTGGTCGCGTGGTTGGCGACTTCGGTGGCCAGACCCTGGGAGTAGGTGGTCTTGTCGTCGACGATGAAGACGGTCTTGGCCTTGAGGTACTCCTTCATGAACTTGACGCCCGCCGGGCCCTGGTCGTCGTCGCGGCCGCATATGCGGAACATGTAGGGCAGGCCGCGCTCGGTGACGGCCGGGCTCGTGGAGGCCGGGGTGATCATGATTATGTCTTCCTCGGCCAGGGCTTCGGAAGCGGGGATGGTCGCGCTGGAGCAGTATGCGCCCACGGTGCCGGCGACGCCTTCGTTGATCAGCTTGTTTGCGGCGGCCACGGCCTGGCGCGGGTCGCAGGCGGAGTCCTCGGCGAACAGCTGGATCTTGTCGTAGCCCGGGATGCCGCCCTCGGCCTGGATGACCGCGATGGCCGCGCGCGTGCCGTTGGCGATGTCGTTGCCGTCGGCCGCGTAAGGCCCGGTGAGCGGGCTCAAGCTGCCGATCTTGAGCGTCTTGGCCATGGCCGTGCCGGCTCCCAGAAGCAGGGCGACGGTCATGATGGTTGCAAGGATCCTTCTCATGCTAGCACCTCCCGATGAATGTTATTGCCCGAGATAGGCTTCGATCACTTTGGGATCGCAACGCACGTCGCTGGGCGTGCCCTGGCAGATGAGCTCGCCGTGGTCCAGGACGACCAGCCGGTGGCACAGGCCCATGACGACCTTCATGTCATGCTCGACCATGAGCACGTTGATCCCGGACTCGGCTATGCGGTTGATGAGCGCCATGAGCTGCGTGCTCTCCACCGGATTCAGGCCGGCGGCGGGCTCGTCGAGCAGGATGGTCTTGGGCTCCGACCCAAGGGCCCTGGCGATCTCCAGGCGGCGCTGCAAGCCGTAGGGCAGGTTGCGGGCCACGACATCGGCCATGTCGGCCATGCCCACGAAATCGAGGGCGGCCAGGGCTTTCTCGTGAATGCGCCGCTCTTCCCTGCGCTGTGACGGCAAGCGCAGGACGGCACTTACGACTCCGGCCTTGGTCCGGCAATGCTGGGCGACCATGACGTTCTCCAGAGCGGTCATGGCGGTGAACAGGCGGATGTTCTGGAAGGTCCGGGCAATCCCTCTGTGCAGGCGCTGGTACGGCCGCTGGCCGGCGAGCGGAATGCCGTCATAGGTCACCGTGCCTCCGGATGTCCGATAGACACCGGTGATGACGTTGAAAATGGTGGTCTTGCCAGCGCCGTTGGGGCCGATGAGACCGAGGATTTCTCCGGGCCTCAGGTCGAATGTCACGTTTGAGAGCGCTTGAAGCCCACCGAAATGGACATTGACATCTTCAAGACAGAGGTGTGCCATAGACCAAGCTTTATAGTCGAGAAATATGACAAAAATCAAGCAATTCCGACATATGAACAATTTTATCAAACCATTGGCGAGCCCCATAACATCAACGAGGAAATTTCTCCAATCCTAAAGCTGAAGTACATGCGTATTACGGAAAGCGTGCATGCAATTGCATCGACCTTCAACACATTTGCCGAAAACGTTCAGGAAACCCGTTCGGCATGATGTTATCTTTACTGAAGAGATATGCAGTTCAAACAAGAGAGACGCTACCCTCTTTCGAGCTCTCAACCGGCAGAGAACGTCGCTCCTTGCCCGTCCAGTTCCGTTTCATCTTCATGCTGCCGTAATCCGCCTTGCAGCCCATTTCAGGCCTCAACGGAGTTTGCAATTCAACCGAGAGATGGCGCTGCCTCTCTCGGACTCTCACCCGCCAGTGAGCGGCGCTCCCTGGCCCCCCAGTTTTCATCGTTTCATTTTAATTGTCCTGTAAACGGCAAGCAAAAAAAAGCCCCGGTCCATCAGATGATGAACCGGGGCTTGAAAATCAAGGCGATCAGAGGATTCGGTCTACCACTTGCTGTCGCTGAAGGGGTCGGAACCGAAGCCGAAGGTATCGGCGGGAGCGCCGCCGGTCTCGGGAGCGCCAGCGCTCGGAGCCTCGCCAGCGGCAGCACCGCCAGCCGAAGGAGCGGCCTTGAGGATGGAGATGATGCTCGACTTGACCTTGTCGATCTCGCCCGCCAGGTCGGTGACAACCTTGTTCAGCTCGGCGACCTTGGCCTCGGAGGCCACCAGGACCTTCTCACCCTCGCTCTTGGAGCTGGCTTCGAGCCTGTCGGCCTTGGTCTTGTACTCGGCCAGGGACTTCTCGCTCACGCCCAGCTTGGCGCTGGTCTCGGCCAGGGCCTTCTCCAGCTCGGCGATCTTTGCGCCCTGCTCGACCACGGTCTTGCGGTACTCCACCAGCTTGGCGAACACGGCGTCCACCTCAGCCTGGGCCTTGGCGGGCAGTTCCTGAACGGAAACCTGATCGCCCAGGCCGGCAACCTCGCCGGAGCTCATCTTCACGAGCTCGGGATGCTGCTCGTAGATGTAGGCCTTGGAGATGGCGACGGCAAAAGGCTCGAACTCAGCGTCGATGTCCTTCTTGGTCATGAACCCGAGCATTTCGGCCACGTTGCGCTTCTGGGCATCCTTGTTCTCGCCCTTAAGGCACGCGGTGAAGACGGACATGGGGAAGGTCTTTCTCGCTTCAGCCATGGTAGGATCCTCCTTAACTTAAACGACAAATATTTTTTCTTCTCTCGTTTGCATCGCGATACGGCCGGTCTTACGCGCATAGACAAGGGCCGCGGTCCTGTACACAAGGTGCCCGAGCTTGGACCAGGGCAGATAGACGAAGAGCATGAACACGCTGACAAGGTGCAGGTAGTACATGGGGTAAGCCAGCGTGGGTACATTGGCCAAGCGCAGCAGCTGGCTGAATACACCGGTCAGACCCACGGCCCAGATGACGCCGAGCAGATACCAGTCGTAGAAGCTGGAGCCGTGCTTGGAAGGATCCTGATTCAAGCGGCGCTTGGTCAGCACGGTCAGGCCGAACAGGAGCAGGATGGCGCCAACGTTGGCCAGGATCTTCACCGGGCTCCACAAGGGCATCGGCGTGTGGCCGATGGGCGCGATGAAGGGCACGATCTTGCCGCCCCAGTGTGTCACGGCAACGATGGAGGTCACGATGAACAGCGCCACGAAGGCCCAGAACAGGGTGAAGTGGCCGGTGAAGCGGGTCTTGTCCGACTCGGTGTCGCCGCACTGCTTCCACTTGGTATGGGTGGCCACCTGTCCGAACAGGACGTCCTTGATGGCGTCGATCCAGCTCACCTGCTCATGCTTGCCCACGACGAAGGTCTTGGGCGTGGTGTCCTGGAAGCCCTTGATGAGCTTCATGACGCCCTTGTAGAAGGTGAAGGCGACGAAGAGCGCCACCAGGCCGAAGATGGGGTCGATGGTGAAGTCGCCGGGGAAGAGCCCGCCGAACTTCACGGCTCCAGCCACACCCTCGGGCGCCAGCACGAAATGACCGCCCTCCTCCACGAAAAGCGGGAAGAAGGAACCCAACTGCCCGGCGCGGATGATCCAGATGAGCAGGTAGATGGCGGCCGGGATGGCGATGAGGATGGGCAGGTACTTGGACGAGCTCATCCACTTGCCGACAATGGTCGGCTCGACCAGGTTGCGGTAAGCCATGTTGCGCATGGCCGCCATGAGATCGCCCGGCTTGGCCCCACGCGGGCACAGGTCGGAGCAGGTGCCGCAGTTGTGGCATAGCCAGATGTCGATGTCATTGACCAGCCGGTCCTTGAGACCCCATTGCGCCCAGACCATCTCCTTGCGGGGATAGGGGTTCTCGGCGGGTGCCAGCGGGCAGGCGACGCTGCAGGTGGCGCACTGATAACACTTCTTCAGCGCGTCACCGCCCACTGACTGGAGTTCTTGGACGAACTGGAGGTCGGCCTTGATCACGTTCGCCATGATGCGTTCCCTCCTAGTAGCCCTTGAACGGGTTCGGCCCGATCTTCAGGATATAGTTGATGAAGTTATCGATGAGCACCGGCACGCGGTCGTACTCGTCGATGGCGAGCTGCTCCTGGACCACGCGCTCGGGCTCCACGCCCAGGCGCTTGAGCGAGTCGGCGATGTTCGCCATGCGCCGGCTGCACAACTCCGAACCCTTGACGAAGTGGCACTGGTAGTCGTCGCCGAACTTGCAACCCAGCAGCATGACGCCGTCAGTGCCCTTGGACATGGCGTCGGCGATCCAGATGGCGTTGACAGAGCCGAGGCAGCGCACCGGAACGAAGCGCACGTAGGGGCTCCAGCGCAGGCCGCGCATGGCGGCCATGTCCACGGCCGGGTAAGCGTCGTTCTCGCAGACCAGGACCAGAACGCGGGGACCGCCCTTCTTCATGTCGGGCGGAATCTCCACCTGCTTGATCATGGTGCCGATCATGTCGACGTTGTAGTTGTCGAAGCTGATGACGCGCTCGGGGCAGGCGCCCATGCACGTGCCGCAACGGCGGCAACGCGACGGGTTCGGCTGCGGCGTTCCCTTCTCGTCGTCGTCCAGAACGCCGAAGGGGCATTCCTCGGTGCAGCGTTTGCACTGGGTGCAGCGCACGAAGTTGAACTTGGGATAGGTCAGGTCGCCCGAGCGCGGGTGCACGGCCATGCCGCGGTTGGCCGACACGAGGCACTGGATGGCCTTGAGCGAGGCGCCGTTGGCGTCGTCCTCGGAGCGGGCCATGAGCATGGGCTGGCGCACCGAGCCGGCGGCATAGATGCCAGTGCGGCGCGTTTCGTACGGGAAGCAGATGTAGTTGGAATCCGCAAATCCGTCGAAGAGCACCAGGTCGGGCAGGGCCGGGCCCTGGCGGTACTGGAGGTTGAGGATCGGATCCATGGCCGTGGTAGGCACCATGCCCGTGGGCAGGACCACCAGGTCGGCCGGAATCTCGATATCGTCGCCCACCAGGGTGTCGCGGGCCTTGACCGACAGTTGGCCGCCGGCCGCGCCGATCTCGTAGACAGTACCCTTGGCCAGCATGATGCCGGACTCGTTCTGGGCGGCCTTGTAGTAGCGCTCGTTGATGCCCGGGACCATCATGTGGTCGTAGAACACATAGGCCACGGCATCCTTGTTGAACTCACGCACATAGCGGGCCTGCTTCAGCGCGGTCAGGGTGCTGACCTCGTTGCTGAAGGGCATGTGCCTGATGCTTTCCAGCTTCTCGAAGACGAAGCCCGCGGCTTCCTCTTCCTTGGGCTGGTCCTTGGAATCGGTCGCCTCTCCGGCCGGCTGCGGATTCTTGATCTTCTCGCGCCATTCGGCAGCCTTGGCCAGGGCCTCGTCGAGCATGGCCTCCAGGCTGAGCACGAACACCACGTTGCGCGCCGGCTGGCCGTCGCTGGGCCTCACGATCTTGCCGGCCTTGGCCATCTCCTCCAGCTGCATGGTGGTGATGATGTCCTTGGACTTGCCGTAGCCCAGGGGCGCCAGGAGATTGGGATCGAGCGGCTTGAAGCCGGTGGCCAGCACGACCGATCCCACGGGGAAGGCCTCGCCGTTGGCCAGCTTGGCATCGTACTTGCCGGGCGCGCCCTTGAGTTCGGCCAGGGTCGTGCCCGTGTGGATGGTAATCTTGGGATGGGACTTGACCGCGGCAATCTTCAGATCGATGCCGGTGTCATGGGCGTCCGTATAGGGGTAGGCCAGCGGCACGGTCTTGTACAGCTTGGCCGCATAGCCGCCCAGCTCCTTCTCCTTCTCGACCAGGACCACGTCGTAGCCCAGGGCGGCCGCGTTGAGCGCGGAAGTCAGGCCGGCCCAGCCGCCGCCGAGCACGAGGATGGTGCGCACCGACTCGATGGCCTGCGGATCGGGCAGGCCCATCTTGGTCAGCTTGCTCACACCCATCTTTACGTAGTCCTGGGCCATGAGCTTGAGGTCCTCGGGCATCTTTCCGGGTTCCGGAAGAGTGCCGTCGGCGTTCTTGTAGCACATCACGCACTGTTCGCGCAGGTTGACGCGATCGACCAGCACGCCGGGCCCGAAGTCGAAGATATCCCAGTCCACGCGCGGCGAAGTGCCGCATATGCACACGGTATCGATGGCGCCGGCATCCAGGTCGGCCTTGATGAGATCGCGTCCTGCTTCGCTGTTAAGGCGCGGATGGACCTTCACCACCGGAGTGAGATCCCCGAAGAGATTCTTCACGTACGTCGACAGACCCTCAAGGTCGAGGTACTGCCCGACGCTTGATTGATCAAAGTAGACTCCAATTTTCTGGGGCATTGGACGCTACCTCCCTACCACGGTTTGGATGGCCTTGAGCGCGGCGCCGGTAGCCGACTGGGCCGACTTCATGACGTCGAGGGGCACCTTGGCGCAGCCGGCGGCGAATATGCCCTGCTCGGCGCCGCCGATGATGAAGCCCTCCTCGTCCTTGGGCAAATCAAAGGGCAGGCCTTCCACGGCCAGGCTCGGCTGCATGCCCGTGGCCAGGACCACGAGGTCGTAGGCGTCCTGGGCCTTGATGCCGGTGATGGCGTTTTCGACGGTGACCAGCACCTTGCCGCCGGCGGTATCCTCGACCGCGGCCACCTTGCCCTTGACCGTCGTGATGTTCGAGCTCGCCAGGACGCGCTTGAGGAAGTTCTCGTAGCGTCCCGGGGTGCGCAGATCGATGTAGTAGATGGTGATGCGCACGTCCGGGTACTGGTCGAGCAGGTAGCAGGCCTGCTTGAGGCTGGCCATGCAGCAGATGTAGGAACAGTAGTTCAGATGGTTCTCGTCACGCGAACCGGCGCACTGAACGAAGGCCACGGACTTTGGCGCGTTGCCGTCCGAGGGACGCACTATCTTGCCGCCCGTGGGGCCGTTGGGCGAGGCCAGCCGCTCCATCTGCATGTTGCTGATGGCGTCCTTGATCTTGCCGCCGCCCAGGTTGGTCAGGTTCTTGAGGTCGTAGGGCTTCCAGCCGGTGGCCACGATGATGGAGCCCACGTCGAGCTCGATCTCCTTGGCCGTCTCCTCGAGATTGATGTAGTCGTTGCCCGCAAGCTTCTTGAGATCCTCGGGCGTGGCGGCGTCCTTGTCCAGCACGTAGCGGTGCGGGAAAGCGAACGGCATGTCCATGTAAAGGGGCTTGCGTGTCGCGAGGCCGAACTCGAAGGGGTTCTCGACCTCGGTGGACAAGGACATGGCCGCCTCGCCCAGGCTGCTCCCGTTGGCGAGGACATAGCGGGGTTTGATCCTGACCTTGACCTTGTAATCGCCCTTGGCGCCGGTGACTGACACGACCTCGGCCAAGGTGAAGATCTTGACCTTGTCCTTGGCCTTCTTCAGACGCTGAAACTGGATCTCGAGGCCGCACGAAGGAGGACACAGCTTGGGGAAATACTTATAAAGCTGCGTCACCCGTCCGCCGAGAAATGGGCTTTTCTCGATAAGAAACACCTCGTGACCCATCTCGGCGGCCTCTAGGGCGGAGGTGATTCCGGAGAATCCACCTCCAATGACCAGTATACTTTTGCTTGACATGTGAAGTCCTCCTCGAATCTAGCGGGACTCGCCAACAAAATGGCCCAAGCCTAAGCCGGACTTCCCCCAAGTTCCCGGATCAGGCCCAGGCCACTTTGCCGGAGCGTAAAAGGGCTGCGGGCCTTTCGGCCCGCAGCCCGCTGTCAGACTAATCCGGGATGATCTGGTAGTAAGGCTTCTTGAAGATCGTGGTCTTTCCGGTGTTCGGATCGAACTTCGAGTTCACGAAGCACTTCCACTTGGAGTCGTCCAGGCCCATGAAGTCGCCGCGATAGAAGAAGCCGGGGTAGCGGGACTCTTCACGGAAGTGGATGTGCTGCATGTGCAGGCGCACGGTCCACAGGCGGTGGAACTGCTCCCAGCAGCGCATAAGCTCGTGCAGGTCGCGGGCGGCCAGCTTCTGGCTGTCCTCTTCCATCATCTGCAGAAGCTTGAAGCCGGTCTCGAGCAGCGACTTGGAGGTCACGTACAGGGTGCCAACGCCTCCGCCGTACTCGTCGGAAGCCTTCATGAGACGCATCATGAAGTTCTTGGGCGTGATGTAGTTCGGGTTGACCACGGGGTCGGTGGAGGCAGCCTTGCCCTTCTCGAAGTTGTAGAAGGGAGCGTAGATCTCCTTGGCCAGGTCGGCGGCGGTGACCTTCAGCGTGGGCTTGAAGTCCTTGTGGTCGAGGCACCAGCGAACCATCTGCTTGCCGGCGATGCGACCCTCGGCGTGGGAGCCGGAGGAGAACTTGTGGCCGGAAGCGCCAACGCCGTCAGCGCAGGTCCACAGACCGTTGACCGTGGTCATGCGGTTGTACACCTTGCCGTTGTCGGCCTTGACCTTGTACGCCTCGGGAACCCAGTCCTCGTCCGGACCGGAAACCCAGATGCCGCAGCAGCCGGAGTGAGAGCCGAGCAGGTAAGGCTCGGTGGGCATGATCTCGGAGCCCTTCTCCTCAGGCTTGATGTTCATGCAGGCCCACAGGTTGGCCTGGCCGACGCACATGT
>JAEYOJ010000054.1 GCA_023411815.1 Pseudomonadota bacterium
GACTGGATGTGCTCGGCGTGGTCATGAACCGGACGACGGACAATAGTGACGACGAGGCGGGCAGGTCGATTCTGGCCGACACGCCCAAGTCCATCGCGGAATACGGCCAAGTGGAGATCCTGGCCGAGCTGCCGTACGCGCCAGGGCTGCAATGCACTGCAAATGAAACGGAAAAATGGGGGGTCCAGGGAGCGCCGCTCCCTGGCGGGAGAGAGTCCGAGAGAGGGCGGCGCCCTCTCTCGGTTGAAATGCAAAATACTCTAATGGACCAGGTCGCCGCACGGCATGCCCAGGCTTGGCGTGAACTGGAAACGGCCCTGGCTGGCGTTGCCGAACGGCTCGTAGAGAAGCAAAACGCAAACGCCTGCCGTGACGAGAGCCTGCTGGACTTCGACCGGCAGCACATCTGGCATCCCTACACCTCGGCCACGCGGCCGCTGCGGGCCTATGAGGCCGATCGGACCGGCGGGGCGTATATCCGACTGCGCGACGGCAGGAAGCTGCTGGACGGCATGGCTTCCTGGTGGTGCGCCATCCACGGCTACAACCATGCGCACCTGAGCGCGGCGGCGCACCGGCAGATCGAGCGCATGCCGCACGTCATGTTCGGCGGCCTGACCCACGAGCCCGCCGTGAGCCTGGCCCGCAAGCTCCTGGACCTGGCCCCGGAGCCCATGCGCCATGTATTCTTTGCCGACTCAGGCTCGGTGTCCGTGGAGGCGGCCATCAAGATGGCCATGCAGTACTGGCAGGCGCGCGGCCGCAAGCGGCGCACGCGGCTGCTCACCGTGCGCGGCGGCTACCACGGCGACACCTTCGGGGCCATGTCCGTGTGCGACCCGCAAAACGGCATGCATTCGCTGTTCACCGGCATGCTGCCGGAGCACGTCTTCGTCGAGCGCCCGAGCTGCCGATTCGATGATGAGTTCGACGAGGGAAGCCTGTCAGCCATGCGCGCGGCCATGGCCCGCCACGCCGACGAGTTGGCTGCCGTGATCCTGGAGCCCGTGGTGCAGGGCGCGGGCGGCATGTGGTTCTACCATCCCGACTACCTGCACGGCGTGCGCCGGTTGTGCGACGAGCACGGCGTGCTGCTGATCCTGGACGAGATCGCCACCGGCTTCGGCAGGACCGGCAAGATGTTCGCCGGGGAGTGGGCCGGGGTGTCGCCGGACATCATGTGCCTGGGCAAGGCCCTGACCGGCGGAGTCATGACGCTCGCGGCCGTGCTGGCCAGCGCCGAGGTGGCCCAGGGCATCTCCGCCGACGGCGGGGTGTTCATGCACGGCCCCACCTTCATGGCCAACCCGCTGGCCTGCGCAGTGGCCAAGGCCAGCCTGGAGCTGCTGGAGCAGGGCCGCTGGCGCGGGCAGGTCGAAGCCATGGAAGGCTGGCTGCGGGCCGGGCTGGAGCCGTGCCGCGACTGCGAGGACGTGGCCGACGTGCGGGTGCTCGGGGCCATCGGCGTGCTGGAGATGAAACAGCCGGTCAACGTGCCCGCGCTGCAGGCCTTCTTCGTCGAGCAGGGCGTGTGGATACGGCCCTTCGGGAGATTGATCTACGTCATGCCGCCCTACATCCTCACGCGGGAGCAGGTCGGCCGGCTCACGCAGGCCATGCGCGCCGCCGTGCGCGAGAGGCGGCATGCCTGATCGCGCGGGAAGGAACATGCCTCCGGCGGCCGGGGGGAATCATTCCCCCCGGACCCCCGGCATCATGCGGCCGAGGGCGACGCGCTGGAGCAGCTGCTCCAGCTTGTCGATGTCGATGGGCTTGGCGATGTAGTCGTCCATGCCCATGGCCAGGAACCTTTCCCGGTCCCCGTCGAGGGCGTAGGCGGTCATGGCCACGATGGGCACCTCCGGGTTTCCGGCTTCTCCGGCGCGGATGAGCCGGGTGGCTTCCCCGCCGTCCATCACGGGCATGCGCACATCTATGAGCACGAGATCGAAGCGTTCGGACTTGAGCGCCTCAAGAGCCTTCCTGCCGTTATCGACGGCCGTGACGCCGTGGCCCATGTGCTCCAGCAGGGTGACGGCGTAGATGCGGTTTATCTCGTTGTCCTCGGCAAGCAGGATTCTCAGCGGGGAGACGCCCGGCGCGGTCGTTGTCCGGGCCATGCCGGCGGATTGCCGAGGTTCGGCGACAAGGCCCAGCCGGACCGTGAAGAAGAACGTGCTGCCCGCCACGGGTTCGCTTTCCACCCAGATTCTGCCGCCCATCATCTCCACGAGCTGCTTCGATATGGCCAGGCCCAGGCCGGTTCCCCCGTATTCTACGTGGGAGGACTCGCCGACTTGGGAGAAGCTCTCGAAGACGCTCTCCAGCTTGTCGCCGGGAATGCCGATCCCCGTGTCCTTGACCGAGAAGAGCAGGTGGACCGTGTCTGGCGAAAGCGGTGATCCGTCCTCCGCAAGGGTCGCGGACACTTCCACGGAACCCTGCTCCGTGAATTTGACCGCATTGCCTATGATGTTGGTCAGGATCTGCCGGAGCCGGCCTTCGTCCCCGATAGCGTGCCCGGGAACCCTGTCATCCAGCCGGAAGGTCAAGCGCAGCCCCTTGTTCCTGGCGGTCACGTCCAGCAGTTCGACGGTCGAGGCCACGATATCGCGCGGGTTGAACACCTGGTGCTCAAGCTCGGTCTTGCCGGCCTCGATCTTTGACAGGTCGAGGATGTCGTTGATGATGTCGAGCAGCGCCTGACCCGACTGCTTGATCATGTCCAGATGCTTGCGCGCCTTCGGATCGGTCGTTGTCAGGAGGATGAGCTCGGTCATGCCCAGGATGCCGTTCATGGGCGTGCGTATCTCGTGGCTCATCTTGGCCAGGAAGTCGCTTTTGACCTTGGTGGCTGACTCGGCGCGGGCCTCGGCCTGCCTGCGCTCCTCGATTTCCGCACGGAGCTGCCGGTTGGCGGCGGCCAGGTCCAGCGTCCTGTCTCGCACCCGGTCTTCCAACTCCGCATTGAGAAGGCGCTGGCTCTCCTCGGCTTGCCTGCGCTGTCGGACCTCCTCGCGCAGGGCCGTATAGGACGACTGGAGCCGGGCGGTCATCTCGTTGAAGCCCATGGCTAGCCTGCCGATTTCGTCCTGCCGCCTGATGCGGATTCTGTGCTCGAAGTTACCCCCGGTGATCGTCCGCATGCCCTGGTAGAGCATGTCGACCCGCGAGATCACGCTCTTGGTGACGAAGAGCGACAGCCCGAGCATCAGCCCGGCCGCGGTCGCGGAGAGCAGCAGTATGGAGAAGAATATGGTGCGGCGTGACTTCTCGATGTCGAGCCTTTGGGCGACAATCGCCTTGCGGATGATGAAACGCATTTGCCCGTATTCGGTGTAAAGGCCGGAGACCAGTTTGAGCCTGTTCAGGTTTGCTTGGCCGGGCGTGTCCCCGCTTGCTGGCGGTGCATGCAGTTCGTCAAAGACAAAGCCGACACGGTTGGTTCTGCGCAGGATTTCCCTGACGAGTCTGCGCGCACGGATCGTCTTGAATTTCACGCGTGTCAGCGCCTGGCTGATGGCAGCGGCCTGCCTGTGCAGTTCCTCCCGTGCCTCGTAATCGGGATCCAGCAGGTATCCGCGCGTGGTCTGGTCCAGATTGGTCAGACTGGCGACGGCATCCAGGAAAGCATTGAGCTCGGCGGTCTCATTCTCAAACTGCTTGAACCTGAGTTGCACCAGGAAGCCAGTAGCCATCATCAGACCAAAAGCCATGCACAGGCAAAGCAGAAAGAGCTTTTTGATGCTGACTTGGTGCAGGCGGGAGCCGTTTGGACCGTACGGTAAACGAGGCACGCGTAAGGGACCGACCACCAATGACCTCCACCCTGATCCATACGGCATTGTGCTAATTTGATGGATGCTTGCCTATTTTATTTTTTCAGTTCAAATATAGATTTTTAATATGATTATTATAAGTCGCGCTATTCTGTGTCAATTGTGTAACGCTGTTCATATTATGTTGCTTGTGCAAGCATTCAGTTCGCACATGGCGCGAGACGACGGGAACGGGAACGTCATTCATGTCTGACACGCATGGGCCAGGCGCATCCGGATCCGCTCGAGCACTCCTTCCAGACCATAGCTTGCCAGTCCGGATGGATATGGCGCTCCCGAATTAGATAATCCATCAATTGGAGCGGATCACTTGTTAGATGAAAAGGTGCAAAAAAATAAGATGAGCGGCAGCCGGAATCTTCGGGGCAAGCGGCAGCGAAGCCAGAGGAGGTCCGACTGGGGTGTTCGGACATAAGCTGCTGTAATCATAGTAAGAGTCTGATCGACATGATTCATGGTGCCCGTGGAGGTCTTGTGCTATGACCTGCGGGCCGAAAGGTGAGCATGGGTGCCGGGCAAAGGCCTGGGCATCCTCCCCGGCCTTTCGAATCCACTGGCCGAGACAGGGCCGTGGGTCCGGTTCTCCCCATCCATTCAGCGACAAAGCTCGAAGCAAGCGAAGACACAGGACGGTCCGTCATGACGCTTTTGATCGCCTTCAGCATTCTTTTGGTCGGCTGGGCCTTATGGGAGTACAGGCGGCAGATGTCGGCCGCGGATTTTCATGTCGCGGGCCGCTCGCGTGGCGCGGCGAGCGTGGCCGTGTCCATCGTGGCCTCCTGCGTGGGCGGCAGCGCGACCATCGGCATGGCCGGGCTGGCTTGGCAGGTCGGCACGCCGGCCTTCTGGTGGCTCGGCTCCGGCGCGTGCGGGCTCCTGGTGCTGGCCCTGTTCCTGGCCCGCAAGGTCCGGCGGACCGGTGTGCACACCATGCCCGAGCTTGCCGAGCGCTTCATGGGCGGGCAGGCCCGGCTGCTCGTGGCGCTGGTCATCGTGGTGGCCTGGGTGGCCATCCTGGCCGCGCAGTTCACGGCCATGGCCAACATCATCGCCGCGCTGGCCGGGATTCCGCTTTCCGCCGCGCTGCTTGCGGGCGCCGTGCTGGTCACGGCCTATACGATCCTGGGCGGGCAGGCCACGGTCATGCGCAGCGACGTGGTCCAGTACGCCGTGACCATGGGCGGCCTGGCCATCGCCCTGGCCTGGGTGCTCAAGGCGTCCCCGGTCGTCGCGCCGCTGCGGCTGGAGCTGCTCAACGACGGGTTCGCCTTCGACCGCTGGACCTACTACATGGTCGTCCTTGGCGGCAGCTATGTGGTCTGCCCCATGCTCTTCGGGCGGCTGCTCAGCGCCAGAAACGAGCTGGCCGCCGTGCGGGGCGCCCTGTTCGGCGTTGCCGGCCTGCTGGCCTCGGCCGCGCTCATCGTGGCCCTGGGCATCTACGCGCGAGGCGTGGTCCCGGCCGACACGGCCCCCGACGCGCTGCTCACCGCCGCCATCGCCTCGGCCGCGCCCGCCTGGCTGGGCGGGGTCCTGCTGCTGGCCCTGCTGTCGGCCATCGTCTCTTCCGCCGATTCCTGCCTGATCACCGCGGCAGGCGTCTTCTCCAACGACCTGCTGCGCTCGCGGGACGTGCGCACCTGCCGGCGCATGGCCCTGCTGCTCGGCGCCTGCGCGCTCGTGGTGGCCACCTGGGGCAAGGGCGTCCTGGGCCTGCTGCTCGCGGCCAACGACGTGTACGTCTGCGGCGTGGTCTGCCCCGTGTTCGTGGCCATGCTGGCCGATGGAAAGTTCGCCGTGGACCGGCGGCTGATCGTGGCCTCCATCGTGGCCGGCGGCCTCCTGGGGCTCGCGGCCGCCCTGAGCGACGCCAAGGCCTTCAGCTACGCCGGGGTCGGCGTTTCCTTCGCCCTGGCCTTGCTGTCCCTGCGCAGGCAACCGTTCCGGCAGAATTCCCCGGCGCAAGCCGCCTTGTGAGCGCCTAACTCGCGGAATCCGCCCGGCCTTCCGCATCCTGCCCGCAGAGCCGGGCGGCCTCGGCCGCCGGTTGTAGGCCGCATCCGACAGCATGTCGCGGCCTGCGCCGACAGCCGGGGCCCCGGCCTGTCTGGTAGCATGGCGCGATAACCCGCACGTTGCGGGGCAAAGGAGGCGCCATGCTCAGGATCATGCAGACCGTGGCCGCGCTGCTCGTATTTGCCAGCCTGACCGCCGCCACGGCGGCGGAGCGCGATACCAGCGCCACCGGCAGGGCCGTCCCGCGGGCGGTCGTGGATGCCTTTTTCAGCGAGCGGCTGCTGGAGGCCGACCGCGTCCTCAACCGCTCCATCCTGGACAGCCAAGGCCAGCCCATAGGCGAGGTCTTCAATATCCTGGTGGACCCGGACAACGGCCGCCTGGCCTACGCCGTCATCGAGCGCGGCGGCAGCCTGGAAGGCATGCGCGTGCTCGTGCCATACGAATCCCTGCGCTACTCCTACGTGGACCGCGAGTTCCTGCTTGCGACCGATGCGGGCTTCGCCGTGGGCATGGCCCCGGTATACGGGGGATCGCGCGGCGGCGTGCTGACCCGCGAGGAGTTCTCCCAGCGCTACGCAAAGCGCATGGCCCAGGCCAGGCAGGAAAGCCGTCTGGCGGAAGGAATCAAGCCCGTCGTGCCCGAGCGCGAGGCGGCCGCGAGCGGCGAGGAACAGGCCGCGGAATCGCCCGGCCAGGGCCAGGCCGAGCGCGACCAGGCTGACCGGGGCCAGGCCGGGCAGGCGCGGCCTGGACAGGGTGGGGAGGTGCGCGAAACCGCCGGCCGGGAAGGCGAGCCGGGCTTCAACCAGGGTCTGGTGGAACTGGAGCGGCTGCGCAACCGTCCGCTCAAGTACCGGGACGGCGGGAACGCGGGCGAGATCGATTCGATCCTCGTGGACCCGGCCCAGGGCAGCCTGCGCATCGTGGTCGTCGAGACCGGCGGCTTTCTCGGCCTGGGCAAGGACCTGGTCGCCGTGCCCTGGGACAGGCTGAGCTTCGACTGGCAGAGCCGCGAGCTGGCCCTGAACATGACCAGGCAGGAGCTGGCCAGGGCTCCGCAGGTGGACCCCAACAGACGCCAGGTCATCTTCCGGGAGAGCCCCTCGGGCTACGAGCAGTTCATACACCTCGAACAGCGGGCCAGACGGGCCCGGGAGTTCGAGGAGCGTTGATGCGCCGGAGGGAGCCGACCGCAGGGGCGGCTCCCTCCCGCTTTGCGGGTGGCTGCCGCCGGAGCCAGTCCGGCGCGCGCGACGCGGTCCAACTCTTCCGCATCCTCCCGGATTGCGATAGCATGATGGAATTCAGGGCCGTCTCGGCCCGAGCACGCTTTAAGCTCAAGGAGTTGCCATGCGCCGACGCGGAAGCGGAATCCTCCTGCACATCACCAGCCTGCCCTCGGAGTACGGGGTCGGCGACATGGGTCCCTGGGCCGAGCGTTTCGCCGATTTCCTGGCCCAGGCCAAGCAGGCCGTGTGGCAGATCCTGCCCATCGGCCCCACCACCGGGGCCATCGGCAATTCGCCCTATTCGAGCTTTTCGGCCTTCGCCGGCAACTACCTGCTCATAAGTCCCGAGCGACTGGCCGAGGAAGGCTTCCTGAGCGAATCGGACATCGAGCCCTACCGCCTGCCCTTCGGCGCGGTCGCAGACTACCAGGCCGCCGAGCGGAACAAGCAATCCATGCTGCGCAAGGCCTTCTCCTACTTCAAGGAGCGGCTGCCCACGGATCCGGATTTCGCCCGTTTCCGCAAGGAGAGCAAATACTGGCTCGAGGACTACGCCATGTTCATGACCCTCAAGAGCCAGTACGGCGGGGCGGTCTGGAACACCTGGCCCGAGAACTACCGCGACCGCAACCGCGAGGCCCTGGACGCCTTCAGCGTCAGCCACTCCGACGCGCTCCTGTACGAGATGTTCGTGCAGTGGATCTTCTTCCGCCAGTGGAGGCGCCTGCTCAAGTACTGCAACGCCAACGCCATCAGCGTGGTGGGCGACGCGCCGATCTACGTGCTGCTCGACTCGGCGGATGTCTGGGCGCACCCGGAGTTCTACAAGCTCGACGCGCGCAAGCAGCCCGTATTCGTGGCCGGCGTGCCGCCGGACTACTTCAGCGAGACAGGCCAGCTCTGGGGCAACCCGGTCTATGACTGGGACGCCCTGGAGCGCGACGGCTTCACCTGGTGGGTCAAGCGCATCGGCCACAACATCGAGCTGTTCAACATGATCCGCATCGACCACTTCCGCGGCTTCGCCGGGTACTGGGAGGTCCCGGCCGGCGAGCGCACGGCCATCAAGGGCGAGTGGGTCGACGCGCCGGGCGTCAAGCTGTTCGACACGCTCTCGGCCCGCTATCCCTACCTTCCGGTCATCGCCGAGGACCTGGGCGTCATCACTCCGGACGTGCGCGAGCTGCGCGACATGTTCGGCTTCCCGGGCATGAAGATCGTGCAGTTCTCCTTCGGCGACAACATCGCCACGAACGTCGACACCCTGCACAACCATGTGGCCAACTGCCTGGCCTACACCGGCACCCACGACAACAACACCGCGCGCGGCTGGTTCAAGCAGGAAACCTCGCCGGAAGACCGGCGGCGTCTGTTCGCCTACCTGGGACGCGAGGTGGACGAGTTCAGCGTGTCCTGGGCGCTCATCCGCCTGGTCATGTCCTCGGTGGCCAGGCTGGCCATCTTCCCCATGCAGGACCTTTTGTCCCTGGATGCCGACGCGCGCATGAACACGCCGTCCATCGCCGACGGCAACTGGGCCTGGAGGCTGCTCCCCGAGCAGATGAAGGACGAGCCGAAGCAGGCCCTGCGGGAGGCCACGGAGCTGTTCGGGCGCGGATAAAGGGAGCGAATCTCGCCGAGACGGCCTTCGGCCCCGAGGTTGTTCCAACCCATTACGGCATGTTAGGCTTTGGTGAGACCTTCCAGGAGGATCGCCATGGGCCACGACGACCATGCCCGGCTCGGACGGCAGCGGGCGCACGCACAAGGCTCATCGCGGGAACGACGCGCCGGACATGGCGGTTACGAGGGTCATGGCGACCACGGCGGGCATGACAAGCACGGAGAATATTCCAAGGGCAAGGGCAAAGGCGGTCACGGAGGCCACGGCAAGGATCACGCGTCGCACCACCGCATGATGCTGCGCGATTTCCGGCGGCGCTTCATCGTCAGCGCCGTGCTCACCGTGCCCATCCTGCTCGTCTCGCCCATGTTCAAGGGTCTCGTGGGCCTGGGCGACTTCCTGCGTTTCCCCGGCGAAGGCTACGTGCAGCTGGCCCTGGCCAGCGTGGTCTACTTCCACGGCGGCTGGCCGTTCATCACCGGTCTGGCGACGGAGCTGCGCGAGCGCCGGCCGGGCATGATGACCCTCATCGGCCTGGCAATAACCGTGGCCTATGGCTACAGCACCCTGGTCGCCCTGGGCCTGCCGGGCATGGATTTCTTCTGGGAGCTGACCACCCTCGTGGACATCATGCTCCTGGGCCACTGGATCGAGATGCGCTCGGTCATGTCCGCCTCCTCGGCCCTGGAGGAGCTGGCCCGCCTGCTGCCGAGCGAGGCGCACAAGCTCGTGGAGGGCGGCCGCACCGAGGACGTGCCCGTGGAGGAGCTCGCCTCCGGCGACCGCATCCTCATCAAGCCGGGCGAGAAGCTTCCCGCCGACGGCGAGATCGTGGCAGGCGAGTCCTCGCTGAACGAGTCGATGCTAACGGGCGAGTCCATACCCGTGGGCAAGAAGCCCGGCGACAAGGTCATCGGCGGTTCGGTCAACGGCGAGGGCTCCTTGACCGTGGAGGTGCGCCAGACCGGCGCCGACTCCTACCTGGCCCAGGTGATCGACCTGGTGCGCAAGGCCCAGGAGAGCAAATCGCGCTCCCAGGACACGGCCAACCGGGCGGCCATGTGGCTGACGGCCATCGCCCTGACTGCCGGAGGCCTGACCATGCTGGCCTGGTGGGGCCTGCTGGGCCGCGAGTTCGCCTTTTCCCTGGAGCGCACGGTCACGGTCATGGTCATCACCTGCCCGCACGCCCTGGGGCTGGCCGTGCCGCTAGTGGTGGCCGTGTCCACCTCGCTGGCCGCCTCCGGCGGGTTCCTCATCCGCGACCGCGCGGCTTTCGAGCAGGCGCGCAACATCCAGGCCGTGCTCTTCGACAAGACCGGGACACTGACCCTGGGCGAGTTCCGCGTGTCCGAAACAGCCTCCTTCGGCGACATGGACAGGAAAGAGCTTCTACGCCTGGCCGCGTCCGTGGAATCGGCCTCGGAGCACCCCATCGCCAGGGGCGTCATGGCCACGGCCCGGGAGCAGGGCATGGGAATCGCGCGCATCGAGGGTTTCCAGGCCATCAAGGGCAGGGGAGCCACGGCGCGCGTGGATGGCCGCGAGGTGGCCGTGGTCAGCGAGGGCTGGCTGCGCGAGCACGGCCTGAATGTTCCCGAGAAAGCGATGAAGCCGCTGCGCGCCGGCGTGCGCACCCTGGTCTTCGTGGTCGTGGACGGCCGGCCCGTGGGGGCCCTGGCCCTGGCCGACAAGGTGCGCGACAGTTCCAGGCAGGCCGTGGCCGAACTCAAGGAGCGCGGGGTTCGCTGCATCATGATCACCGGCGACAACGGCCGCACGGCCGAGGCCGTGGCCCGCGAGATCGGCCTGGACGAGTTCTTCGCCGAGGTCCTGCCGGACAAGAAGGCCGACAAGGTCAGGGAGGTCCAGGAGCGCGGCCTGACCACGGCCATGGTCGGCGACGGCATCAACGACGCCCCGGCCCTGGCCCAGGCCGACGTGGGCATCGCCATCGGCGCGGGCACGGACGTGGCCATGGAGACGGCGGACATCGTGCTCGTGAAGAGCGACCCGCGCGACGTGGCGGACATCATCAAGCTGGCCGACGCCACGCGGCGCAAGATGATCCAGAACCTGTTCTGGGCCACGGGCTACAACGCCTTCGCCATCCCCCTGGCCGCCGGTGTGCTGGCTCCCTGGGGCATCCTGCTCTCGCCGGCCGCCGGCGCGGTCCTCATGTCCCTGTCCACGGTCATCGTGGCCATCAACGCGCGGCTGCTGCGCTTCCCTCGCTGAGCGCAAAGAGCCGGGGAAGGGCTCCGCCCTCCCCCAGACCCCCACCCGCCAGGGAGCGCGGCCCCCTGGACCCCGTGTTTATGCGTCGTGCCCTAATAGGCGCTGCGGCGGATTGCAAAATGAACTGAAAAAATGGGGGTGCAGGGAGCGCCGCTCCCTGCCGGGAGAGAGCCCGAGAGAGGGCGGCGCCCTATCTCGGTTGGACTGCAAAGAGCCTTGAGATCACCTTCGGCTTACAAATTCCTGATCACCTTGCACGGATTGCCCGCGGCGATGACATTGGCGGGTATGCCCCTGGTCACGACGCTTCCGGCCCCGATGGTCACGTTGTCGCCGATGCTCACTCCGGGGCAGATGATCACCCCGCCGCCGATCCAGACGTTGTTTCCGATGACGACCGGCCTTGCGAATTCCTTGCCCGTGAGGCGTTCCACGGGATCGACGGGATGGGCGGCGGTGTAGATCTGGACGTTCGGCGCCAGGAGGGCATTGTCGCCGATGGTGACCGTGTGCACGTCGAGTATGGTGCAGCCGTAGTTGGCGTAGAAGTTCACGCCGACCTGGATGTTGTAGCCGTAATCGCAGTTGAACGGCGCTTCGATGTACAGTGAGCCCTTGGCGCGTATGAGCTGCTTCAGGATGGCCTGCTTCTTCTCTTTTTCCACCGGACTCGCCTGGTTGAACTCGAAGGTCAGGACCCTGGCCCGCTCCCGCTCCCTGACCAGCTCCTCGTCGTCGGCGAAATACAGTTCGCCCGCCAGCATCTTCTCTTTCTCGGTCCTGGCCATCATCACCGTTCCCTTGATTCGATCCTGATGAAATAACAGCGCATGAGGTGGATTAAAGCACCTCGCAATGAAAATGGCCAGGAGGCGGCGCATTCCGCCTCACTCCGACAACGCTCCGTGATGCTTGCGGTACAGACCGCGAAACTGGTCGTAGCTCAGGCCGAGCAGATCGGCGGCCTTGCGCTGGTTGTGGCGGGCGGCCGCCAAGGCCCGGCGCACGAGGGCCAGCTCGAACTCGCATACGGCCTGCCGGAACGGCACGCCCATGTCCGGCAAGACGACCGGGGGCTGGCCGGAATCGTGTAGATCACGCGGCGTTGTTTTGCCGTCGATGGGTCGCGCCTGCGAATCACTGCTTTCCGTGGCCGGGCCGCAGGTCTCGAAAGGCGACAGGGCGATCTCGCGCACAAGTGGCCCTCCTGCGCGGAACAGGGAGCGCTCCACCACGTTCTTGAGCTCGCGCACGTTGCCCGGCCAGCCGTGGGCCAGCAGAACGCGCTCGGCCTGGCGAGTGAAGCGCGGGGCCTGCTCCAGGCCCAGCTCGGCGGACATGCGGCCGGCGAAGTGCTGCGCCAGCAGGAGCACGTCCTCGCCGCGCTCGCGCAGGGGCGGGATGTGGATGACCTCGAAGGCCAGCCGGTCCAGCAGGTCGCGCTTGAAGCGCCCGGCTTCGGCCAGGGCCGGCAGGTCGGCGTTGGTCGCGGCCACGATGCGCACATCCGCCTCCACCGTGCGCGAGCCGCCCACGCGCTCGAACGTCCCGTACTCCACCACGCGCAGGATCTTCTCTTGAGCCACCAGCGGAATCGTGCCGATCTCGTCCAGGAACAGCGTGGACTCGTGGGCCTCCTCGAAGCGGCCCGCGCGGCGTCCCTGCGCGCCGGTGAAGGCCCCGGCCTCGTGGCCGAACAGCTCGGACTCGATGAGCGTGGGCGAGAGCGCCGCGCAGTTGAGCGTGACGAGCGGCTGCCGCCAACGCGGGGACAGGTAGTGCACCTTGCGCGCGGCCAGCTCCTTGCCCGTGCCGCGCTCGCCGATGATGAGCAGCGGCCGATTGACCTTGGCCGCCAGGGACAGGCGCTCCTGGCAGCGCAGGAAGGCCTCGGAGCGGCCAAGGGCCTCCTGGAAGGCGGGCGCGTAGGAACCGGAGTCACGCGGCATAAGGGACACCCGGTCGACATGGTATGGTCAGATGTGCCAACATGCGGCTAAAATGCCCACGCACAGGCGTTCCGTCAAGAATGCTCGCCCGCCTTATTCCGCGAAAACACTGCGCCGAGCGCATTGGGCACGCTTAGTGCTTTATCAGCGGCAGGTTTGGCGACAAAGACCATCAAGCATTTGGAGGACGTCATGGGCATTTTCACCCGCGTGCGGGACATCATCAACTCGAACATCAATTCCATCCTTGACCACGCCGAGGAGCCCGAAAAGCTCATTCGGCTCATGATCCAGGAGATGGAAGAGACCCTGGTGGAGGTCAAGGCCTCCTGCGCCCAGGCCATGGCCGCGGTCAAGAAAATCGGCCGCGAATTGGAGGCCGTGCAGGGCAAGCTCGACTCCTGGGAGGTCCGCGCAAGGCTGGCCGTGGAGAAGGGCCGCGACGATCTGGCCCGCGAGGCCCTGATCGAGAAGCGCAGCTTCGCCGAGCGCGCCGAGAGCCTCAAGGCCGAGCTGGCCATGGCCGACGAACATGTGGCACAATACCAGGAGGATATCTCCAAGCTGGAGGAGAAACTGGCCTCGGCGCGCGACAAGCAGCGCAGCCTCGTGGCCAGGCACATGCGCGCCAAGACGCGCAAGCAGGCCTACGAGAACCTGCGCCGCTACGACTCCGCTTCGGCCATGCTGCGCTTCGACCACATCGAGAATCGCATCGAGCGCATGGAGGCCGAAGCCGAGCTGGCAGCACGGCCCGGCAAGCCCAGCCTGGAGCAGGAGTACGCGCGCCTGGAGCATGACGAGGACATCGAGCGCGAGCTGGCCCGCCTGAAGACCGGCCAGTCGCCCCAAAAAACCGGAGAGTAAAGGCGGAGCCCCATGGAGGAGTTCTTCTTTTTCCTGGCCACCACCGTGGCGGCCGGCGCCAAGGTCATCGTGGTCATCATCGCAGGATTCTTCATCCTGGCGGCGCTCAAGATCGTCTTCAGCGGCAGCCGCTTGCGTAACGGAAACGAGGAGGCCCGCCAGGTGCAAGAGCTGCACCAGGGCCTGGAGCGCCTGGAGAGCCGCCTGGACGCCCTGGAGACCATCCTCCTGGAGGACAAGGAGGCCCGACGGCCATGAGGATGAATATGAATCGGTCCATGCACGGCCGCCGAGGCCAAGGTCATCGTGGCAATCATTGGCGGTTTGCTCCTTCTGGCGGCTCTCGGCGGCCCTACCGCTCGCGCAGCGGCATCCTGCTCGGCGTGTGCAGGGGCTTGGCCGACTACCTGGGCACTTCGGCCTTCGTCGTGCGCATGGTCTTCCTGCTAGGCATGCTCTTCACGGGCTTCTGGCCCCTGCTGGGCCTGTACTTCCTGGCCGCGCTGATCATGAAACCCGAGCCGGCACTGCCCCCGGCCGACATGCACGAGCAGGAGCTGTACGACCTGTACACCCGCGACCCGGCCCGCGCCACGAGTAGCCTGCGCGAACGCTTCGAGCGCGTGGACCGCCGCATCCGGCGCATCGAGGACCTCGTGACCTCGCGCACGGCCCGCGAGGCCGACTGGGACCGGCGTCTGCGCCGGGACTGAAGCCAAGAACCGGCAGAAGGCGTCGCCTGCCAGAGCGGCTCGCTCCTCTCCCGGACCCTGTCTCCCGCCAGGGAGACCTTATCGGATAAGGGCCCCTGGACTCCGCGATCATTGAAGCAAGTCGTCAAAAATCGCGGGGTCCAGGGGCATCATTTTCCTGATGGTAGGGTCTGAGGAGGGCAAGGTCCTTCCCGGCTCTTGCGCAAGGCACTCTGCTGGGCCCACCGGTGGCGAAAATTCGAACATGGGCAAAAGAAAAGCTTGTCTCCTCCCGCGAAAAAGATGTAATCATGAGCCAAAATCGCACCCAGGAGGGGACATTGATGCAAGCAGATCGTTTCAGCGTGCATACGTATTCCGGTTATGACGTGTATGGAATATTGTCTTGTCCGGAATGCGGCGATTTCAATTTAATGTTCGCCAATGACGAGCGTCTGGTATGCATGTGCGGGAAGTGCATCGTTGATCTTGGAGAGAAATTGGCCTCATTTGTCCGCAATAATAAAGTGCAAGTCGTCGATATGGCTGCCTGAGCCTGCATCAGAGTGCACAATCAGGGCTTTCCATGTTCCCCCCGGCCTCACCTGCTGATCCGATGTGAGGTCCGCGAGGCTCCCGGAAGGCTCGGCTATCCATTTTCTGGCTGTTTCGACTTTGTCATGACCCCGATGGAACATTCCATCGGGGTTTTGTTTTTATAACGTATTGCAATTCAACTGAAAGAGGGCGCCGCTCTCTCTCGGACTCTCTCCCGTCAGGGAGCAGCGCTCCCTGGCCCCATTTTTCGTCTCATTGGCAATATGCCGCAGGTTGATCATTTTAATCGCGAGCGGAGCGACGGGAGGGATACATTTGCCGTAGTCTGGTTTCATGAATGCAGCCGTCATGGGCTGCCTGCGTGGCGGGACACTCAAATCCAAGGAGATGGAATGCGATCACCGAAACCGACACTGTGGCTGGGGACGCTGGCCTTGCTGGCCTTGGCCGTTCCCGCGCTGGTGCTGGCGCAGGCCGAAACGGCGCGGACAAGGAAGGGCGTCGAGGTGAGGATAGAAACCCTGGCGGCCGGGCTGAATCATCCCTGGGGCATGGCCTTTCTTCCCGACGGCCGCTTGCTGGTCACGGAACGCAACACCGGCAAGCTGTACATCATGCAGACCGACCGTAAGCTGTCCAAGCCCGTTGAAGGGGTGCCGGAGGTGTGGGCGAACGGCCAGGGCGGCCTCATGGATGTCGCCCTTGACCCCGGCTTCAAGGAAAACGGCTACGTCTATCTGTCCTATGCGAAGCCCGGCCAGGGCGGCAAGGCGACTACGGCGCTTGGGCGCGGCAAGCTGACCGGCAACCGGATCGAGGGGTTCAAGGATATCTTCGTCCAGGAGCCTTACATCGACGACTCGAAGCACTTCGGCAACCGCATCGCATTCTCGCCGGACGGCGAATATCTGTTCCTGGCGCTCGGCGAGCGGTTCCAGTTCGATCCGGCGCAGGATTTGTCCTCCCATCTCGGCAAGGTGATCCGCATTCGTTCGGACGGCGGCGTGCCCAAGGACAACCCCTTTGTCGGACGGGCAAACGCAAGGGAGGAGATATGGTCGTCCGGCCACCGCAATATCGAGGCCATGGCCTTCCAGCCGGGAACGGGCGTGCTCTGGGTCGGTGAGATGGGACCGAAGGGCGGCGACGAGCTCAACAGGATCGAAAAAGGGGCCAATTACGGCTGGCCGGTGGTCAGCTGGGGCAAGCACTATGACGGACGCGAAATACCCGATCCTTCGACCCGTCCGGAATTCAAGGATGCCGTCCATCGCTGGACCCCGGTCATCTCTCCCAGCGGCTTGGTCTTTTACCGGGGCGACATGTTTCCCGACTGGAAAAACAATGCCCTCATCGGCGGGCTGACGCACAAGGAGGTCGTGCGCCTGGTGTTCGATGGCGCCAACGTCATCGACGAAGACCGCCTGTCCATGCCGGAGCGGATCCGCGATGTCGATGTGGCGCCGGACGGCTCGATTTACGTCCTGACCGATCAGGACGACGGCAAGGTCATGCGCATCAGCGCCGTGAAGAAGGCATCCAAGTAGCTGCCGCGATCTCAGGCTACCGCAGGAAGCTCGCAAATGCATGGAAGGCGGCGGCGAACGGACCCGGCAGGAGCCGGTAAAGCATGTATGGACCCGGCCCCGATGGCAAGAGCCTCTTGAAAGCGTGTGGATCGAATGCAGCCATGTATCCGGCCTGGGGTTGTCCCGGCCCTGATGGAATTCGCGCTTCCGCTCCTTTACAGATTGCCGGCCTGGTCTGGCCGTTGCTCTAATCAGGTTCTGCGGAAGCCGGTT
>JAEYOJ010000084.1 GCA_023411815.1 Pseudomonadota bacterium
CTTCCGCGAGATGCAGCCGTATGCCTCCATCTGCATGGACGTCAAGTGCCCCTCGTCCGGAGAGAAGAGCGATCTTGCGCTCCTCGCCTTCATCACCCCGCGCGACTGCGTCAAGTTCGTGGTGGCGGACGAGGACGACCTCCTCTACGCCCGGGCGGTGATGAGCCGGTGCGAGATCCGGGGTGAGATCTTCATCTCGCCGGTGGAGGGATCCGACTACCGCGCCGTCGCGGACCAGATCGTCGAGGAGAACCTCCCGGTGAGGTTCCAGTTGCAACTCCATAAGATCCTGGAGATAAAATGAAGAAAGCAGTATGCTTACTCTCGGGCGGCATGGACTCCACCACGCTCGCCTACGTCGCAAAGGACATAGGATTCGAGATCATCGCGCTTCACTTCACCTACGGCCAGCGGACGGAGGCAAAGGAGCGGGAGTGTGCCCGCGCCGTTTCCCGGAACCTCGACGCTCTCGAGTTCGTCGAGATCAGCCTCGAACACTTCAGGAAGATCGGCGCCTCGAGCCTGACGGATGAGAGCATCCCGGTCGAGGAATACGCCGGCGAGGAGGAGGGCGTCCCGAGCACGTACGTTCCTTTCCGGAACGCGAACCTGCTCGCCATCGCGACCAGCCTCGCGGAAGCCCGCCGGGCGGAGGCGATATTCATCGGTGTCCAGACCGGGGACTACCCCGGATACCCCGACTGCCGGCCGGAGTTCATCGAGGCGTTTCAGCGGGCGGTCGACCTCGGAACGGCGGCGGAACCGCGCATCACCCTGATGACGCCGTTCGTCCGGATGTCGAAGGTGGATATCGTCAGGAAGGGGCTCGCGCTCGGCGTTCCCTACGAGCGGACCTGGTCGTGCTACCAGAACGACGACCGGGCCTGCGGGGTCTGCTCCTCCTGCCACTACCGGAGGGAAGCGTTCCGGGAACTCGGGATCGAGGATCCAATCGAGTACGAGAGATAACCATGGAGATCTACCGCGGCAAACGGCTCACCATCGAGAAAAAAGTGTTTCCGCTCCCGAACGGCAGGACGAAGGAGAAGATCGTCGTCCATCCCGGCGGCGCGGTCGCGATCCTCCCGATCGAAGGGGACGACTGCTACCTCATCCGGCAGTACCGGTTCGCCGTCGACGACTACATCTATGAAGTGCCGGCGGGCACCATCGACGAGGGCGAGGAGCCGCACGAGACCGCATACCGGGAACTGATCGAGGAGACCGGGATGAAAGCGGAGACCTTCGTCCCGAAAGGCTGGATCTACCCCTCTCCAGGCTACACCGACGAGCGGATCTGGCTCTACCAGGCCGAAGGACTCTCCCCCTGCTCCGATTACGGGATGGACGACGACGAGGTGATCGAGGTCGTCCGCGTCCCGGGAAGGGATCTTCAGACCATGATTGCGGACGGAAGGATCGTCGATGCAAAGACGATCTGCCTCATCTGCCGGTGCCTGGGGTGAGGGGGCGAGGGAGATCGGCGTCTGTGCGCAGATTTATGCCGTCCCCGAAGAAACATCTAGTAGCTCCGATTCATGAACAACATTCATCTGGCCTGGTGAAACCCCCATGGAAGAGACGCAAGAGATGGATACCGCGCGAAAGCGCTACGAATTTAAAAAGACGCTCGAGAGGCTTGCGGAGAAGGAGGGGAGCGGCACCGAGCTGATCACACTCTATATACCTCCGGACAAGCAGATATACGACGTGACCGCCCAGCTCCGCGACGAGTTCGGGCAATGCGCGAACATCAAGAGCAAGCAGACCCGGACCAATGTCCAGAGTGCCATATCCTCCATCCTCTCCCGCCTGAAATACTACAAGAACCCGCCAGGGCACGGCATGGCGGTCTTCTGCGGCACGATCAACATCGGCGGCGACCGCACCGACCTCGAATGCGAGATCATCGAGCCGCCCGAGCCGCTCAACACCTACATGTACCGGTGCAGCTCCTCGTTCGAACTCGAACCGCTGGAGCAGATGCTCGGGGAGAAAGAGGTCTACGGCCTGATCGTCCTCGACCGGCGGGAAGCCTACGTAGGATTCCTCCGGGGCAGCCGGATAGAGCCGGTCCGCGGAGTCACCTCGACCGTACCCGGCAAGCAGCGAAAAGGAGGGCAGTCGAGCGTTCGTTTTCAGCGGCTGCGGCTGATCGCCATCAACGAGTTCTACAAGAAGATCGGCGACCTTGCAAGCGAAGTCTTCCTCGCCGAGAAGGACTTCTTCGAGCGGTTCAAGGGCGTGCTGATCGGCGGCCCGACACCGACCAAGGAGGAGTTCGAGGCCGGCGGGTTCCTCCACCACGAACTGCAAAAGCGGATCATCGGGCTCTTCGACGTCTCCTACACGAACGAGTCCGGGCTTGCCGAACTCGTCGAGAACGCGTCGGACGCCCTGAAGGGCCTCGAGATCATCAAGGAGAAGGCCGTGATGAACCGGTTCCTCCAGGAACTGGTCAAGGACGACGGAGCGGCAGCTTACGGAGAAGAGAGCGTCAGGAAGAACCTGGAACTCGGTGCCGTCGACACCCTCCTCCTCTCCGACAAGCTCCGGAGAGCCCGGCTGAAACTCGCCTGCCCGAACGGCGATTACACCGAGGAGAGGACGGTCAGCATCGAGCCGGGCATGCATATCAAAGACCTCGACCTCGGCACCTGCCCCAGAGACGGCGGAGCGCTCTACGTGGCCGAGGAGAGCGATATCATCGACGAGCTGACCACGCTCGCCGATCAGAGCAGCACGACGGTCAGGATCATCTCGGACGACTTCGAAGAAGGTTCGATGCTCTACAACGCATTCGGCGGGATCGCTGCAATCCTGCGTTACAGGACAGGATACTGATGTATCAGGAAAATTATCACCAGATCGAGCGCATGCTCCGGGCATGCACCGGCGAGGAGGAGGTACTCCTCACGACAGGCGGGGATCACGCCGATCTTGCCTCGACGATAGCATTCAAACTCGCGAAGATCGAGAAGCGGGCACCCCAGAAGATCGCCGCCGAGATCGCGGAGAAACTCTCGGGGAACCCCGAACTCGGCGACGTCATGGTCGAGGCGACCGGACCCTACGTCAACTTCCGGTTCGGCCCGGCGCTTCTTTCGGAAGCGGTCAGGGAGGCGATCGAGCCCGGATACGGAGGCCTCCCGCGCCGTTCCGGAAGGGTCGTTCTCGAACACACGAGCGCGAACCCGAACGGCCCGCTCCACGTCGGGCATATCCGGAACACCGTCATCGGCGACACCCTTGCCCGGGCGTTCCGGAAGGCCGGGCACCCGCTCGAGGTGCAGTATTACTTGAACGACATGGGCCGCCAGATCGC
>JAEYOJ010000021.1 GCA_023411815.1 Pseudomonadota bacterium
CCTACAACTGGTGCTGGAACGACCTCAAGGATTTGGGCAAGGCCTTCAGGAGCTTTGCCGCCTCTTTGGCTCACAGGCCAAAGGAGGTGCTGCAGCGCTGCAAACCCGTTATGTCAATTTCCTGAGGTGGGGGACTATAACAACTGGACCAGTTTCTTGGGAAGGGGGCAAAGGGGGCAGTCATCAAGAAAGGAAAAAACTGACTGTCTGTTGGAACAAACAAAGCAATTTGCTTTAAAGTAAACCAGCTAGCTTTGTCGGATAACCTGGAGTTCGGACATGACCTTCAAGCCCCAGTTTTCTCCCTATGCCGAAAGCCTGCTCGTGCATTTCCGGCGAGTCGAGTGCATTAAAAGCGAATCCGTTGGATACCCTTCCGTGGACTTGGGCGTCCGCCAGCTTTGCGATTTGGAACTGCTGCTCAATCGGGCCTTTTATCCCTTGCAAGGCTTCATGACGCGTGAGGAGTATGAAGCGGTGCTGGAGCGTATGCGCCTGCCCGACGGTGCCCTATGGCCCATCCCCATTTGCCTGGATGTGAATGAGAAGCTCGCGCGAACTCTGACGGCAGGCCAGCCTTTAGCCATCCGCGACGGTGAAGGTTTCATGCTGGCCTTGCTTCATGTCGAAGATATCTGGCAGCCCGATCTGGGGCGTGAGGCAGAGGCGGTCTACGGTACCGGAGATCCAGCGCGCCATCCTGGTGTGCGAGCCTTCTACCAAGAGACCAAGCCTTGGTACGTGGGCGGCAAGATTGAAGGGCTGCATCTGCCGCAGCATTATGACTTCCCGGAACTGAGGCTGACTCCTTCGGAAACGCATCGGATTTTTTCCCAGAACGGCTGGCGTAAGATAATCGGATTTCATACCCGCGACCACCTGCATTGCGCACACAAGGAGATGATTCTGCGGGCGGCGCGGGAAGCCGGGGCAAGCATTCTCCTGCATCCCGCTGTGGGCAAGACGCGCTCGGGTGATCTGGACTTTTTCACACTTGTCCATTGCTACAAGCAGTTCGTTCAGAAATTCCCCCGCAACATGATCCGGCTCGGACTGACTCCCTTTGTCGAGCGTTTTGCCGGACCGAAGGAAGTGCTCCTACAGGCCATCGTGCGCAAGAACTTCGGCTGCACGCATTACATGGTTTCCGAGGATCAGGGCGATCCTTTCGCCGCCGACGGGCGGGATCTTTTCTACCGACGAGCCAGCGCTCAGGAACTGCTAGCCAGCCATGAAGCGGATATCGGCATCACTATGGTGCCTATCAAACGCATGGTCTATGTCGAGGACAAGGCCCAGTACATCGCCGTGGACGAGGTGCAGCCGGGCATGTTGGTCAAGGAAATCTCCTCGGCCGAGTTGAGGCGCAGGCTCATGGAGGATTTGGAAATTCCTGAGTGGTACTCCTTTCCAGAAGTCGTGACAGAGTTGCGTAAGGCATATCCGCCCAGGCACAGACAAGGATTCACCGTTTTCCTGACAGGCCTGTCCGGAGCGGGCAAATCCACCTTGGCCAAGGTTCTCCTGTCCAAGTTCATGGAAATGCGCGACAGGCCCGTAACGCTCCTGGACGGCGACATCGTGCGCAAGAATCTCTCCAGCGAGTTGAGCTTCAGCCGGGAGCATCGGGACCTGAACATCCGGCGCATCGGCTTCGTGGCTAGCGAGATAACCAAGAACGGCGGCATCGCCATCTGTGCGCCCATCGCACCTTACGAGGAAACCCGGCAGGCTGTGCGCGAACTCATTCAAGGCTACGGCGGCTTCATCGAAGTGTATATGTGCACGCCTATCTCCATTTGTGAGATGCGCGACCGCAAGGGCATCTATGCCAAGGCGCGGGCTGGCATCATGAAGGGTGTAACCGGCGTGGATGACCCGTACATTCCGCCGTCAAATCCTGAACTGCGTATCGACACGACCGAGTTGACGCCTACCGAGGCGGCCCAGGAAGTACTTCTCTATCTGGAGGAGCAGGGCTACATAAGGTAACGCGCCAGGTCGGCATCGGCCAGAATCAAGGCGCTACAAGGTGGGCAATAGAGTAAATTTTCCGTCGGGCCGGTGATGATATCCTCGGGTCCACCCCAGCGCACATCGGCCGAAGACAGGACTTCGGTCATGGCTGGGGCCTGCGGCATAAAGGAATCCATTCGGTCCAGCGGAGTTGTCGAGAAGTTGAATACCTCCAACAGATGACCCTTTTGAAAACGCATATTCAGGACCAGGGCTTCTGTTTGAATCGTAGCCAGCACACGCAGTCCATGCTTGTGTGCCGTTGTTCCCATATCCCGGCCGACATTTCCGGCGGCATGTCTGTCTGGGCTCGATGCGGTTTCCGTATGGGCGAAGAGACGTTTGCGCAGCCGGATGCATTCCTGATAAAATGCCAGCATGCGTGCGTGCAGGCCCTGTAAGCGTCTATCCCAGTCCAGCACAGAGCGCCGAAAAGTATCCTCGTCCTGCGGGTCGGGGGGCTCACTGGGCAAACTCCCCCAGGCAAAGGAGGCGAACTCCCTTTTTCGGCCAGCCCGCACCGCCTCTACCAAACCATGATCGCTGTGGCTGACGAAGTAGAAAAAGGGATTGTCCTCGGCATACTCCTCGCCCATGAACAGAAGCGGCGTATAGGGCGTCAGCAGGAGTAGGACCGCCGCGGCCTTGGCCCGTTCAAAACCGATCAGCGTCGATAGCCGCTCGCCTCCTGCCCGGTTGCCCGTCATGTCGTGCGTTTGGAGAAAGTTAATGAGCCTCTGCGGCGGCAAATGCCTTCCGGGCATGCCTTGTGCGCGCTTCCAGTAGGTCGAGAGCTGCCCTTCATATGCGAAGCCGTGTTCCACTGCGTCACCGACGTGCTCCAGGCTACCATGATCCTGGTAGTAGCCATCCTGCTCGCCAGTCAGGAAGGCGTGCACGGAATGGTGAAAGTCGTCGCACCACATGGCGTCCAGCCCCAGCCCGTTTTGCGCGTACGGTTCCACCAGCCTGGGGTTGTTAAGGTGGCTTTCGGCCATGAGCAGAGGCTGTCGATCGGTTTCCTGGGCAAACATGTCGCGGGCCTCGGCCAGTTCGCGCAGGAAGTGCCGAGGCCCCTCGTCATGGATTGAATGGACGGCATCCAGACGCAAGCCGTCGACGCGGTAATGCCGGAACCAGAACAGCGCATTCTGGATGAAGAAGTTGCGCACTCCGTCGCTGTGCGGGCCGTCGAAGTTCAGGGCCAAGCCCCAAGGCGTGGTGTAGCGCGCTGAAAAGTAGGGACCGAAATCCGCCAGATAATTCCCCTCCGGCCCCAGGTGATTGTAAACCACGTCCAGGATCACGGCTAGGTCGCGTTCGTGGCAGGCATCCACGAAGGCTTTGAATCCCTCCGGCCCTCCGTAGCTGTTCTGCACCGCATAGGGGTGTACCCCGTCATAGCCCCAGTTGCGTTCGCCAGGGAACTGAGCCACAGGCATGATCTCTACGGCTGTCACGCCAAGTTCCACCAGGTCATCTAGTCTGGCGATGGCGGATTGAAAGCTGCCTTCCGAAGTGAATGTGCCGATATGCAATTCGTAGAGTATTACCTCTCGCATGGCCGGTGGCTTATAGGCTCCATTGCGCCAATGGAAAGCCGCATGATCCACCAAGGCCGAGGGTTCGTGCACTCCCAGAGGCTGGAAATGCGAGACGGGATCTGGCCGCAGAGGTCCGCCATCCACGCGAAAGCCGTACAGCGAACCGGCGGACAGGTCTTCGACATCGGCTCGCCAGTAACCCGGCTCCTCGACATCAGGCCGCATGCCCACGGGCCCCAGGTCAGATTCGGGCAATTCCAGAACCAGGCTGGAAGCCAACGGCGCCCAGACCGTAAAGCTCCAGCCGGCAGCAGTGCGGTTTGGGCCGACCTGCACTGGATGGGGAAAGCGTTCGCGGCGCACGATGGTCTCCTGTCCGGTTTATCCCTCGGTATCCGGCTCTTCTGGCGAGAGCGGGTAGGGGTACACGAAGCGCTTGTGCTCGGCCTCACGTGGCCGCTGGTCCTCGGGCCTGAAGAAAAGCACTCCAAGTGGAGGCAGGGCTATGGAGATGGAATCGAAGAACCCATGGGAGGGGATGGGCGTCGTTTCCACTCCTCCGGCATTGCCCCAGCCGCTGCCGCCGTAGTATTCAGCGTCGCTGTTGAGCGCCTCGCGCCAGAATCCGCTCCTGGGCACTCCCAGGCGGTAGTTATGTCGCGGCACGGGTGTGCAGTTGAGCACGACAAGCATTTCCCGGCCCTTGGAGTCGATGCGCAGGAAGCTGAATACGCTCTGCTCTGCGTCGCCGAAGTCCACCCAGCGGAAGCCGGAGGGCGAGAAGTCCACTTCGTGCAGTTCAGGGCAGTCGCGGTACAGCCGATTCAAGTCCGCCAGCCAGTTCTTCACGCCTTGGTGCGCGGGCAACTCCAGCTGATGCCAGTCCAGGCTGCTCTCATGGTTCCATTCGGGTCCCTGGCCGAACTCCTGTCCCATGAACAGAAGCTTCTTGCCCGGATGGGCCCACATGTAGCCGTACAACAGGCGCAGGTTGGCGAACTTCTGCCAGGCGTCACCGGGCATCTTGCCCAGCAGCGAGCCTTTGCCGTGCACGACTTCGTCATGCGACAGGGACAGCATGAAGTTCTCGGTGAAGGCGTACCAGATACTGAAGGTGATCTGGTTGTGGTGGTACTTGCGGTGCACGGGTGCATGAGAAAAGTAATCCAGGGTGTCGTGCATCCAGCCCATGTTCCACTTGAGACCGAATCCCAGTCCGCCCACATAGACAGGCCGCGAAACCATGGGCCAGGCCGTGGACTCCTCGGCGATGGTCTGCACGTCCGGAAAGTCCCGATACACGGTCTCGTTGAGAGAGCGCAGGAATTCAATGGCTCCAAGATTCTCCCGGCCGCCGTATTTGTTGGGAATCCAGTCGTTACCGCGTGAATAGTCCAGGTAGAGCATGGAGGCCACGGCATCCATGCGCAGGCCGTCCAAATGGTACTTGTCCAGCCAGAAGAGGGCGCTGGATATGAGGAAAGAACGTACTTCCCAGCGGTCATAATTGAAGATGAAGCTCTTCCAGTCCGGATGGAAGCCCTGGCGCGGGTCCGAGTGCTCGAACAGGTGTGTGCCGTCGAAATAGCCCAGGCCGTGCTCGTCCGTAGGGAAGTGCGAGGGCACCCAGTCCAAGATGACGCCTATGCCGGCCTTGTGCAGCTCGTTCACCAGGAACATGAAGTCCTGCGGAGTGCCGTAACGGGAGGTCGGGGCGAAATAGGCCGTGCTCTGGTAACCCCAAGAACCGTAAAACGGGTGCTCCTGCACAGGCATGAGCTCGATATGCGTGAAGCCTGTCTCCTTGAGGTAATTGACCAGAGGCCCCGCGATCTCCCGGTAGTTCAGGGACCGGTTGCCTTCCTCCACTTTGCGCTGCCAGGAACCAAGATGCATCTCGTATACGGACATGGGCGCCGTCAGTCCGTTATGCTCGCGACGCACGGCTATCCAGTTCTGATCGTCCCAGGGCTGGTCCAAGTCGATGTCCCAGAGGATGGACGCGGTATAAGGCGGAGTCTCGCAGTGAAAGGCGAAGGGATCGGCCTTGTCCACGCGGAAGCCATGGAAGTGCGAGCGAATATGGTACTTGTACTTCGTACCTTGCCCCAGGTTGGTAACAAAGCCTTCCCAAATACCCGAGCCGTCCTCGCGCACGCGCAGAGGATGCCCGTCATTGTTCCAGCCGTTGAAATCGCCCTTGATGCTAACTGCCTGGGCATTGGGCGCCCAGACAGCGAAGAGCGCGCCGCGCTCGCCATGGCGCTCCATGAAATGCGCGCCGAGTTTTTCCCACAAGCGGAAGTGGCGACCCTCCTTGAACAGGTAGATGTCGTGGTCCGTGAGCAGGCTTACGTCGTGATGCATTGAATGCATGCCGCTTCCTCGCTTAAGGATTTCATGCCCCGCACAAGTAAATGATACCGCGCAAGGGGATGGTCAGCCAGTCTGGCCGGTTGTTCAACTCGTAGCCCATCTCATAGACAGCTTTTTCCAACATGAAGGGCACGAGCATGTTCCCGAGTTGTTCCGTGTCCGACGGAATGAGCGGGCTTCCGCGCATGACCTCCAGATAGCCGCGCAGGAACCTCCCGCCCATGAACAGATACCACAGATCGGCCCAAGGCGCGAATGCCGCCTGCTCATCACGCTGTATGGACGGGTGTTTGAGCAGGGCTGAGTAGGCGGCATAGTGCCAGGAACGGATCATCCCGCCCACGTCGCGCATGGGCGAACGCTTCAGGCGGCGCTCCGTGAGCGGTCGGGACGGTTCGCCTTCGAAATCATAAATGACGAAGTCCTTGCCCGTGTAGAGCACTTGCCCAAGATGGTAGTCGCCATGGATGCGTATCTTCTGGGCCCTGATTCTGCGGCTCGTGATTCCGCGCATGCGCTCGATGATGCGCGCTTCCAGACCTAGGACCTCCTCGGCATCGCTACGCACGTTTTCGGGCAACTGGCCAAGGGTCCGGCGCAGGAGGCGCAGCTCGCCGCGAGCCAGGTTCTGCATGGATTGGAACAGGGCCCGCTGATAGAGCGTGGAGAAGGGCGCTGGCCGCATGCTGTCCGATTGGTCGTCCGAAGCCAGGGCCATATGCATCTGGCCTGTACGTTTCCCCAGAAGCTCGGCCATCTCCAGACTGGCTCCGGACATAATGTCTTCGAGAGGTGCGGATAGCTGCATGCCGGCGGCATCCAGCAACGTGGCCGGCGGCGCGGGAGGCATCGTTTTTGCCTCCGGCTCCAGTTCTTGAACCCGCTCGAAATAGCGCATGGCCAGGTCCAGGGCGTGCTCCCAGGCATCGCCCTGGTTGGGAATGAACTGCTGCATGAGTCCGAGCACCAGGGTCTCGCCTCCAATGTTCCTGTACTCGATAGCCCCCGCGAAGGGCGGAGTGTGCTCGAACTTGGCTTTTTCGGTCAGAAAACGCGCCATTTCCAAATCGGGATGGATTCCTTTTTCCGTGCGGCGGTAGAGCTTGAGGATGAGCGAGCCGCCAAAGAGAACGGACGTGTTGCTCTGTTCCGCACTGAGCAGCCTGGGCTCCAGACTTATATCCTTGCCTGCGAGTACCTGCAGAAGGTGACGGCCTGCAGAGGCCTGCAGCCTGCCCTGTAGCGCGCCCAGGCGCTTGCGACCGGCCATGAGGTAAAGCAGGTCGCACAGAAAGCCGGGGTTGTGCAGGGCCTCGTAGACGGCCCCGCGGCTATCCGCGAACTCGGCCCAGGCCAAGGTTTTTTTGGGCAATCCCTGTTCCTTCTCTTCAACCGGAGCAAAGGATAAGGGTAGGATATAAATCTCCGGATCGCCATCCGTATAAATCACCTGCACAAGGAGAATGATCGCCGGATTTAATCCGCTGACAGGAATACGCTCCAAAATGCGCATCTCGCGCACATGTCGCGCCTTGCCGCCGTACCAACGTTGCTGGCGGATGAACCTGGGCAGGACTGAGCCTTCCAACTCGCGCACGGCCTCACGAGAATCGAACAGGCTTTCCCAACTCGTGGCGCTAATCCGAGGCAATTCCGCGTCTGTTAGCTCGGACATCGTCGTACGCGGCGGGTGCAGCCGGAACAAATAGTAGGCGAAAGGCGACAAGGTCAGCACGTACGGTTCCTCACCGATATCCTTGAAGCGTACACGGCTGAAGATGTCCTCGGGCTGAAACCATTTGAAGTCCGAGAGCTCTAGCTCGACCATCTGGGCGTGGTGCGAGAGGTTGGCCACCACGAGCACGATCTCAGAATCTAAGCGGCGAACAAAGGCCAGTATTTTCAAATTATCCGGCAGCAGGAACTCGATGGTACCTCGCCCAAAGACCTTGGAGCGTGTGCGCAGGGTAATAAGCCGACGCATCCACCACAGGAGCGACGAGCGCCTTATGGTCTGGGTTTCGACGTTCAGGGCCTCGTAGTGGTATTCTGGGTCGATGATGACCGGCAGAAACAGCTTCTGAGGGTTGGCGGAAGAGAAGCCGGCGTTTTTGTCCGCGCTCCACTGCATGGGGGTTCGCACGCCATCGCGGTCGCCAAGATAGTAATTGTCGCCCATACCGATCTCATCACCATAATAAATGACAGGTGAGCCAGGCAGCGTCATGAGCAGGACGTTCATGAGCTCGACCTTGCGTCGGTCGTTGCCCAGCAGCGGAGCCAAACGGCGGCGGATGCCCAGCTTGATGCGCGCCCGCGGGTCCGTGGCGTAGATGCGGTACATGTAGTCCCGTTCCTCGTCCGTGACCATTTCCAGGGTCAACTCATCATGGTTGCGCAAAAACAGCGCCCACTGGCAGCTGCCGGGAATGCGCGGCGTCTGCTCCAGGATGTCCAGGATCGGATAGCGGTTCTCCATTTCCAGGGCCATGTACATGCGGGGCATGAGCGGAAAGTGAAAGGCCATATGGCAGGTGTCGCCAGCGCCGAAATAGGACACTGCATCCTCGGGCCACTGGTTGGCTTCGGCGAGCAACAGCTTGTCCTTGTGGCGTGCGTCCACATGCGCGCGGATTTTTCTGAGGAATTCGTACGTCTCGGGCAGGTTCTCGCAATTGGTGCCCTCGCGCTCATAGAGGTATGGAACGGCGTCCAGGCGCATGCCGTCCACGCCCAGGTCAAACCAGAAATCCAGGGCCTTGAGCATGGCCGCGTGGACTTTGGGATTGCCGTAGTTCAGATCGGGCTGGTGCGAGTAGAAGCGATGCCAGAAATAGGCTCTCGCCACAGAGTCCCAGCTCCAGTTGGAATGCTCGAAATCCGGGAAGATGATGCGCGCTTCGGTGTACTTGTCCGGCGTATCGCTCCAGACATAGAAATCTCGTGCGGCGCTGCCGGCTTTGGCCTTGCGGGCTCGCTTAAACCACTGATGCTGGTCCGAGGTATGGTTGAGCACCAGTTCGGTAATGACGCGCATGCCGCGGGCATGGGTTTCCTTAAGGAAACGCTTGAAGTCCGCCAAAGTTCCATAATCCGGGTTTACGGCCGTGTAATCGGCAATGTCATAGCCGTCGTCCTTGAGCGGAGAAGGGTAGAAGGGCAGCAGCCAGATGGCCGTGACCCCTAGATTCTCAAGATAGCCCAGCCGGGAAATGAGCCCCTTGAAGTCTCCGATGCCGTCATTGTTGCCGTCGCAGAAGCTCTTGATGTGCAGCTGATAGATAACTGCGTCCTTGTACCAAAGAGAGCGTTGAACTTCTTTTTCGGGCATGTGATCCGGCTCCTCACATGAAGTAGTCGAAGTCCGTTTCGCTCCGCAGCCGCGCCCGAAGAGTGAATATCCGCGCCGGCTGCACATGTGGGTCGAGTTCAATGAAATTGCGCTCTCCCTGCCAGATGAATTTGTCCTCCCCCAGCAGGTCATGCACCAGGAACGGCCTGCCGGGATCGATGCCGTACTCTTCAAGCGGCAGATGCAGCCAGGCGGACTGCTTGTGGTGCGGATCGAGGTTCACTGCAATGAGCAGCGTCTCGCCCAAAGCCTCATCGCTCTTGGCGTAGAACAAGATAAACTCATTGTCCGCCGGCAGGAAACGCACGTTCCAGGTTGAATGCAAAGCAGGGTGCTCACGTCGGATGGCGTTCACGCGGGTGATGAACTGCTCCAGCGTGCCGGGCCGCTGCAGGTCCCACTGCCTGATCTCGTATTTCTCCGAATCGAGATACTCTTCACTGCCAGGCCTGCCGACGACTTCCACCAATTCGTAGACCGGACCGTAGATGCCGTAATTGGAGGACAAGGTCGCGGCGAGCACGAGCCGGATAATTGAGGCCGGACGACCGCCGTACTGGAGATATTCTGGCAGAATGTCCGGCGTGTTGGGCCAGAAGTTGGGCCGGAAGTAGTCGCGAGGCGCACTGCGCACAAGTTCCTCCATGTAGGTTGTCAACTCGTGTTTGGTGTTGCGCCAAGTGAAGTAGGTATAGGATTGAGTAAAGCCTGCTTTTGCCAAGCGGTACATGATCCTGGGGCGGGTGAAGGCTTCTGAGAGGAAGAGAGTCTCCGGGTAGGACGCCTTGACCTCGCCGATGCACCACTGCCAGAAGGGCAAGGGCTTGGTATGCGGGTTGTCCACGCGGAAGATGCGCACGCCCTGGCGGCACCAATCCAGGAACACATCCCGCAAGGCATTCCACAAGTTTTCCCAGTCATCGCTTTCGAAATCCAGTGGGTAGATGTCCTGGTATTTCTTGGGCGGGTTTTCAGCATACTGGATCGTGCCGTCAGGCCGGTGTTTGAACCACTGGGGATGCTCGCCAACCCAGGGATGGTCCGGCGAGCACTGGAAAGCCATATCAAGGGCGATGTCTATGCCGAGTTCACGCGCCTTTTTGCGCAGGCGCTGGAAATCGTCCAGTGTGCCCAACTGCGGGTGTATGGCCGTGTGTCCGCCATTCTTATTCCCGATGGCCCATGGGCTGCCCGGTTCGCCTGGCTTGGATGAGGGGTTGTTGTTTTTTCCCTTGCGGAACGTCTCACCAATTGGATGAATGGGCGGAAAATAGACAACATCGAAGCCCATGCGCGCGATACGCGGAAGCCACGTCTCCACATCCTGAAATGTGCCGTGGATCTGTGGCCCGCCAGAGCCAGCGGAGCGAGGGAAGAGCTCATACCAGGTACTGAATCCTGCCTTGGGGGGATCAACCTGGACGCGTAGCTGTTTGTCATAGTGAGTGGCCAGGGAAAGGTCGGCTTGACGGTCCATGATCGTCAGCAGAGCAGGGCTGCGCGCGGCGGACAGGCCCAGTTCCTGGCTTGGGGGTGCTTCCAGCAGGCCGACATGTTCGCGCAGGAAATCCTTGTCCGCGCCCTCGGCCCGTTCGGCCGCCGCAGCCACGAGTTGGGCGCCGACAGCCAACTCCACCAGAATATCCTGAGCTGCGGCATGCTTTTTTTCGGCCTTCACCAGCCAGCTTCGGTAGTGGTCGATCCAAGCCAGTACCGTATACACGTGGGGGACCATCTCCAGGATGGGGAACGTGGCGCTCCAGCGGTCATTACCCAGCAGACGCATGGGTATTTCGACAAATCCTGAATTCTCGCCCATTTTCCACAGGAGCTTGGCGGCAATGACATCATGGCTGTCGGCGAATATGTCGGCCGTGACCTCCACGCTCTCGCCAACAGCTCGCTTGGCCGGGAAGGCGCCCCCATCTATCTGCGGAGCGACATTTTCAATAATTACACGCCTCCGCCCATTGCCTTTGCTCCGCTGCTCCATGCTGCACCTGTCCAGTTACAATTATGATCCCTTCCCCTTCGCAGGTCAGGAAACAACAGGCTACAAGTATGCAGCAAAAAAGCCTCTGCGCGTCAAGGCAGGCAAGCCAGCTTGAATACAGCCGGAGAAGCTGGTGGGGTTAGTCGAAAGTTCAGGAGAGAAGGACGGATGGCGGAAGATTCAGCCCCTGAATACGCCATCCTGAAGCATCGCGAAGCAGGATATTCACATGGCAGTAGTCCTGCTCCATGCGCATCAGGTGCGCAAGCGGCATGCCCAGTATAGCGCAGAGCAGCGCGCGGTTGAGCCCTCCGTGAGCAACCACGAGATGGCGGCCGGGAGAGCCGGCTATGCGCTCCAAAGCTGGAAGGGCCCGCTCCTGTAAATCCCGGAAGCTCTCTCCGCCTGTTGGCCTGAACTCGGAGAAATCCGCTCCGCGTTTCTCGTATTCCCCCGGGAATCTGGCCCGCACCTCGTCCGAGGTCAGGCCTTCCCAATCGCCAAGACGAATCTCACGCAATTCGGGCACTGTCTTGATTCCCCGCCCCGCAGCTGTCGGCTTGGCCGTATCCACGGCGCGTGACAGATCGCTTGACCAGATGCCGTCCAGAGTCATGTCCGCCAGAACCAAAGCCAGAGCTTCGGCCTGACTTCTGCCCGTTTTGTCCAGTGGCACATCGCGCTGGCCTATGAAGCGTCTGGGGGAAACTTGCTCCACTTGCCCATGACGCGCCAGAAAGATGGTGGAAGTCGGGGGCGACAATGCGTTCCTCCTAACGCGGCATACGATGGGAATGCACTATATGACGACAGCAGACATGCGCATTGAAGCACCAAAGGAAAAGAGAAGGAAAAAAATGCGCCTCATTAACGCCCAGGCGCTATACCCAGCTAGGCCACGTTCATCCGTTCTTCCATGAATTCGAGGAACTGATCCGCAAGCGATTTGTTGATGCGGCTGATCTCGGAGTACATGACCTCACAATCAAGCCCCTGAAATTGGCAGTACTCAGCCAAGCTACGCCCATTTCCGCCTTCGCTCATCGGCACGAATTCTTCTTCCGGATCATTGCGCATATAGAGCACATAGGCGCCGTTGGGCCGCAACTCGATGGAATACTCCTCGGCGATATCAGTATAGGAACCAAGAACGTCTATTATGCCCAAGTACTTTCCGGGAATAATACTCATAAACCGCTGCTCCTCGGCGCTCGCCCTGGACCGTGGTTGCTATCTCTTCCGGCCAGAACCGTACGAGCTTTCGGATTTCTTAGCCTAGCTGTTCTTCTAGACAATTCCAGGTTGCTAATCAACGACAATTGTGAGGCGAATGGCAGACCTAGGCTGGGACTCTTCTCTCACAACCCCTGGCCGCGGATATTTCCTGCATAGCTAAGAGTCAGAATAAAGGGGTACAGCCTCGATATGGTCAAGAAGCCGGGAAGGCTCGCCTAATGGAAGGGTGGCAAGGCTAATCAAGGGATGCCGCACCTAGCCGACCTTGCTGGTATCCGAGTACAGTTAAACCATTCAAGGACCTGTCAAGAACCTTGATCAATGGCTATTCGTCCTGCTTGATGGTCGTAGTAGATCTTGGCGGATTTTATCGCTTCCTTGACGTGGGATGTGAAACCGCCAATCGTGATGCTAACACCTGGGTAAATGGCTTTTTGGGCCTTGAGCGTCGCCCGCAGAGATTTACGAGCAAGTAATTGATCTTCCTGGATCTTTTTGTTGACCTCGTCCAGGTTTTCACTCAGGCGGATGAGCACCTTGATGAGCTCGGTTACCGCCTGACGTTTGCTTTCCGGGGTACGCTTGAGAATATCCTTGGGCGAGCCAGATCCCAGTGCATTGCTTATCTTGGCGATCTGCTCCTTCAGACTCTTGCGTTCAGCCAGTAATTCCTCCCGCTGCTTGACCTGCATGCCGAGCACGATATGCGTCGCCACACCCAGTTCAGAGCCGATCTCTTTGGCTTCCACGCCTTTGCTGGAGCGGATGGTTCCTCCGACGATGGCGCCTTTGTCTCGCAGACAGCTGATCTTGCCCTCGGCGGTGATGTTACAATCTGTTATGACGCCGATATCCACATCACCGTCGACCACTAGTGTGGCGTGCAGGGCGAACTTAGCGAAGATGCTTCCGCCAGCTTTGATCAAACCTTTCTTCCCCATGGCCAATCCGCCGCGAACCACTACGTCTCCGCCGGCGCTGATATTCGCGCCCTCCACAACTTGCCCGATGAAGACAGAGCCTGGAGCGGAAACGGAAAATCCTTCCAGAATGTTCCCGCTAACCTGTACGGAACCCTTGTCTATGCGAAGATTTCCGACGGAATAATCCAGGTCCTTGTCCACGACGTACAGATCGGTCACGGCCAGCTTGGCTTGGCTGTAAACCAGCACGCCTGCGGTCGTGGCAAGATAGGTCTGTCCATCCTCGGCGGCCTTCACCCCTTCGCCGATGCTAAGCTTAAAGGGCTGCCCATCACGGGCCATCAGCTCTTCCCCAAAAACGTTCACACCTGGCTTGCCGTGGCTGGGGGGGATGATTCGGCCCAGAACCTGTCCATCCTGCACCGACTCCGCCGCGCCACGCTCCATGAAGTCGATACGCCCGTCCTTGAGGACCGCCCCGGAACTCAGGCCTTTGAAGGCGGGCTGAAAGTAGCCGTCTGCGCCATCCACGGGTGGCCGGCCTTCAGCCATCAAAACACTCTCTTGGGGGACACCGGTCTTGCGGGCTTGAGTCAGGGCTTCCTTGAGGGAATTGAGGTTGATGTCGACCTTCACCTTGGCAAGGCGCAGGGCGTTCCGCAGATGTCCAAGAGTGGTGAAGTCCCCGAAAAAATCCTTGGGATAGACCGTGCCCAGAATCTGCAGGCCATCCCCGGATACGGAAAGAAGAGGAGTGATGGAGATCACTCCCTGCTCCAGGCGCGGAATGCCGTAACGGATGGCGATGACTTCGTGCGTATTCTCGTCGAGTTTGATCCCGCTATCGGCGCCAAGCTTCAGTTCGGGCTCAGGTGGCAGTTGGGGCGGCTCTATGGCTTGGCCATCGACAGTGGTGCCTCGGGCTCCCTCCTCCGACGGGAGAAAGCGTCCGAATACATCCCCAGGAAAAACGGGCAGGGTCGGATCCCCTCTCCACTCAAGGCTGGCTGGACGTGCAGCGCGGGGTTGAGTGGCCCTCGCGATGACGATTCCCGCATCCGGAAACATGTCTGGCTGCATGGTCAGGATCTGGGTGACTGCATCGGCATCAAGGGGAACACGCACCCCAGCGGCTTTGGCCCATCGCTCAACGGCGGTTTGGGTAAGCACCGTTCCAGCTGCACCCGCTTGGTATAACTGCGGCGTGGGCAGCGCGATGGCTTCGGATCCCGACTCGGAGATGACTATGGTCAGCAAAGGGTCTTTGTTGGATACATTAGGGGTCGTCTCCATCAGGCCTCCACTGTCGCATGTAAGATCAAAGGAAAACTGGCGGGACAAACCGATGGCATGGAACACCGGCGCCTGGCGCACAAAAGTAACAGAAGGGTGTCATGGTCGATTTGTTTCCGCTTGAGTTCATAGCCTATGCTAGTGAACGGCAGATTGTCTTGTTGGACAATTCGCCTGTTCGGCAAACGGCCAATGGTTCGAGGCCGGTCGAGATAAAAGCTGCGCCCAGCCTTCCATTCGCGGCCAAGTGCTGGCATAATAAAAGGATTCCATGCGGATGTCGAAGGTAATATGCGCAAGCCCGGACCTGCCGCTCATTTTCCAAGCGCTGCCGAGTGAGTTGTCAGTTCGGGCCTTGCTGTGAACGCCCCACGGTCTGAAAGCTATTTGGCCCTTGCAATGCAAGATAAAAGGTTTTACTTGCATGACTATACATGCCGCACGAGAGCTTTTGTCGGTTGCGTGTACGTTTTTCAACATGGCGAGCGCATCACCGCAGCATATTCATGCCATACGTGCTCAAACATTCCTTTGACCCCGATTTTGATCACCTGCACCTCAAGCCCAAGGATAACGAAGGCGGGAGGGTAGACCATTTCAATCTCGGCTACGTTCAGAATGTCAGGAAGGGCCATGTGCTTGCGGAATGGGAAGAGGTCAGTCCCAAGCAAGCCGTGGCGTCGGATGGCCGATTTATTTTCAAAGAAAAACATTTTCCGGCTGGAGCAAATTGCTTCGTCAATCCCAAGAATCCTGACAAGCTGCTGGCTGCGACAGATGGCTATGTTTTCTATCTTGAAGGCAAAATAACAGTCAAATCCGAACTCAATGTCCGCGGTGGGGTGGACTTCCGGACAGGCAATATCGACTTCGTTGCTGACGTCGTCGTCCATGGCCCGGTACGATCCGGTTTTTCTGTAACGGGTCGAAACGTTCTGATCAGGGACGTGGTGGAGGCTAGTGAGGTCAAGGCTAGCGGCAGTATCGAGACCGAGGCTGGCGTCAAGGGCAGCGGATCAGGTGTGCTGGCGGCCGGAGATAAGATTAAAATTCCTTTTTGCGAAAACACGCAGCTAAGGTCTGGCGGCAACATCGTTATACGACATTCCTGCCTGCACAGTACCATCTACTGCGGCGGCAACTTGGCCGTGCAGGGTACACTCTTGGGGGGAGATATCTACAGCCGCGGGCTTGTGTATGTAAGCGACGTGCTCGGAGGCGGCTTGGGCGTCGAAACCAGACTTGTGCTGGGTTACGCCCCCGAGCTTTTGTTGGAAGCCGAACGACTGGACGAAAGACTCGGCAAACTCTTACAGCGGCTTTCGAATCCCAGGCCAGGCAAGAGCGCGAAGTCGGAAGAATCCACAGCTTTGGCACAGCAAGTCAAAACCCTTTTGCAGGCCAAGCGTGAACTCTGGAAAAAAGTGAGCCCCATGGACAATTTTGGCGGTTGTAGGGTTGTCGTTCCGGGGGAGGTGCGGCCCGGTGTCGAAATCAGCATCGGTGAAGCGTTCGTGAGGATTGATCGCACCTTGCGCAACGTGGCCTTTCTGCGCAGGGGCAAGGACATTGTGGGCGTTTCTCCGGCCTTGCCTCAAGGCCGATAGCTATGTTTATTTCTGCATTTTTATAATTCTATTCGCATACGTTGACTTGCTGTGACTCACGTAATTCCCAGCATGCTTGCTGGCTGCGGCACGCTAGGATGAAATCAGGAACGTTATGGATATCGCAACGCTGCTTGGAATCCTCTCCGGGCTGGGGCTCATTGTGGGCGCCATTGCAATGGGAAGCGGGCTCGGAGGCTTCATTGACTTGCCGTCCATCGCCATCGTCGGGGGCGGAACCATGGCCTCGACGCTGGTCATGTTCCCCTGGAACGTTGTGCTGGGTTCCATCAAGGTCGGCATGAAGGCCTTCACGGCCCAAAGCCCGGATGAAGAGCAACTGATTCAGCAAATTATCAAGCTTGCCGACACCGGTCGTCGCGAGGGTTTGCTGGCCCTCGAGAAGGCCCAAGTTGACAATGACTTCCTGCGCCGGGGAGTGCGGCTCGTGGCTGACGGCTCGGCCCCCAATCTCGTGCGCGCGGTCATGGAAACAGAGATAGATTTCATGAAACAGCGCCACCGTCGCGGCCAGTCGGTCTTCAAGGGTATGGGCGCCATGGCTCCGGCATTCGGCATGATAGGCACGCTGGTGGGGTTGGTTCAGATGCTCCAGAACATGTCGGACCCAGCCACCATAGGTTCAGCCATGGCTGTGGCCCTGTTGACCACATTCTATGGTGCCGTCGTTTCCAACGTCATCTTCTTGCCAATGGCCAAGAAGCTGGAAGAGCGCTCCAACGAGGAAGCTTTCTACATGGCCATCATCGTGGATGGTGTCATGGCCATACAAAATGGCGAGAATCCCAGGGTAGTTCAGGAGAGGTTGCAGGCTTTCCTTGCACCGTCCATGCGGGCGGAGAAGTAGATGGCTGTTAAAATGGACGAGACACCGCCGCCATCACCCCGACGCACGCAGGCAGAGGTCCCGGAGGAGGGCGCTCCGGCCTGGATTGTGACCTTCGCGGACATGATGAGCCTTCTGCTGTGTTTCTTCGTTCTTCTGTTGTCATTCTCGAGCCTGGATATCGCCAAATATGAAAAGGTTTTAGGCTCACTCAAGTACGCCTTCGGCGTTCAGCGCACCCCTTCCGATTCCGAGTTCGCCTCGCCCCCAGGGGTTTCGCAGGAGATGAACAAAAACCTGTCCGCCGACCAAAAGGACATACTGGGGCTGGTGCTCGTGCTGCGCAAGCTTGTGCAGCAGGATGTGGACGTGAAGGATCTGGCCGTGGTGTCTTCGGATCAAACAGGTGCTCTGCTGCGTGTCCAGTCCGGTGCCATGTTCGATCCTGGCTCGGCGACACTAAAACCCGAGGCGTCCAAGATCATAGACAAGGTCGTGACTATCCTAAGAGAGCGTAATTTCAGCGTGGTCATCCGAGGCCACACCGATTCACAACTCATTCATAGCGCACAGTTCCCATCCAACTGGGAACTCTCGGCCGCCAGGGCAGCGGCGTCGGCGAGACGGATCATCGAGCGTGGCGGTATCGACACCAACCGCATCAAAGCCATAGGTTATGCCGATTCCAGGCCGCTTGTGCCCAACAACACCGAGGAGAACCGGGCATTCAACCGCCGGGTCGAGTTCTACTTCCACAAGCCCAATGCAGAGGGCGTCTGGTAGCTTTTCTTTTTCAGTGGGCATTCTCACCCAAGGCGGCTTGTGCAAGCCCCAGCCAGCCGTCCACGACGACTGCAAGAAATCCGGCCAGGAGTGCTCCTTGGAGCACAAAAGCCGGATTCCTCATGGTCAGCCCTGCGAGTATGGGTGCGCCCAAGCCGCCAGCACCGATCGTAGCGCCCAGAGTGGCTGTGCCGATGTTGATTACGACCGAGGTGCGTATGCCCGCCATGATCATGGGCATCGCCGATCGCAATTCCACCTGCAGCAGCGATTGCCCTTGAGTCATGCCCATGCCCAGGGCCGCATCCCGCATGCTTTCGGGAACTCCTTCCAATCCGGTCACGGTATTGCGCAGCACTGGAAACAAACCGTAGATGAAAAGCGCAATGATTGTAGGCTCCACCCCAAAACCAACGACTGGGACAGCTAGCGCCAGCACAGCCACGGGCGGAAAAGTTTGGCCCACGGAAGCCAGCGTGTCGATAACTGGCAGGAAGTCTCTACCGGCAGGCCGGGTAACAGCTATGCCAAGACAGCACCCAGTGGCTACGGCAAGGCTGCTGGACACGACCACCAATAATAGATGCTCCAGCAGCAGGGACATGAACGACGAGCGGTTGTAGATTAGGTTTGGCGCGTATGGAAATAAGAGACTCAGCGGCTTTTCCAGCCAATGCATACCGCCCGCGAGCAGCAGGAGCGCACAGCTTGCCATTCCTAGTTGCAGTATGCGCGGCGAACGGATGCTGACAACGGTCACGGACTAACCCTCACGCCTCAAGCAACTTTTGCAGGCTTAGCTGCCCCAGAAGCCTGCCTTGCTGATCGATGACCGGCAGCGTTTCCACCCCGTAGCGGATGAAAAAGCTTAAGGCCTGCTTGAGGGTCAAGTCCGGGGCCAATGGGAACGAACGGAGGTCCACGGGAACAAGGGATTCCATGGGACGCTCGGAACTGCCGTTTTCGGGGCGGTTCATCCAGCCGAGCAGCCTGCCCCCGTTTCCGGTGACCCAGAGCGACGGCAGTCTGCGGTCGATCCTGAACAATTGTTGCGCCCGCTCCGGCGAATCTTCCAGCCCCACGGCTGGCGCAGGCTGTATGAAATCACGTACGAACAATCGGGACAGGCGCTTTAGGCCTCTATCCGCGCCCACGAAGCTGCGTGCGAAATAGTCCGCGGGATGGGCCAACAGATCCTCGGGCGTGTCGTGCTGCACCAGCCGTCCCTCGCGCATGAGCGCCAGGCGTGTAGCCAAACGCACGGCTTCCTCCATGTCATGGGTCACGAAGACAATTGTTTTGCGCAACTCCTGCTGCAGGCGGGCCAGTTCTGTTTGCAGATGTTCACGTGTCACGGGATCCAGAGCACCGAAGGGCTCATCCATGAGCAGAATATCCGGATTCGCGGCCAAGGCCCGGGCCACGCCCACACGCTGGGCCTCTCCGCCCGAGAGCTGCCGGGGATATTTGCCTGCGTATTCTGCAGGAGGCAGCGTCAGCAGTTCCAGGAGCTCCCATGCCCGCAGTCTGATCCTGGCCTTGTCCCAGCCCAGCAGGCGAGGCACCAATCCAATGTTATCCTGCACCGTCATGTGCGGAAAGAGACCTACGCTCTGAATGACATAGCCCATGCTTCTGCGCAGGATTTCAGGCTTGGCTTGGCGTATGTCACGGCCATTTACGAGGATCGTTCCAAAGGACGGCTCGACCAATCGGTTGATCATGCGCAGAGTGGTTGATTTGCCGCAACCACTGGGACCGATAAGGCAGCAAAACTCTCCGCGCTCGATCTCCAGGGACAGATCGTCCACGGCCAGACTGCTTCCGTAGCGCTTGCTTACATGCCGTAGGCTGATCATGTCTGGTTTCTCTGGTTGTGACTCGGCGACACCAAGGAAATGGCGACCTGCATGAAAGCGTCGGCAGCCACGGCCAACAGCACTGTGGGCAGCGCCCCCAGCAGGACGAGGTCGGCGGCGGCTTGGCCAAGGCCCTGGAAGATGAAGACCCCGAAGCCGCCCGCACCTATGAGCGCGGCCACGGCGGCATTGCCGATGCTCTGTACAAGAGCGATGCGGATGCCGCCCAGTATGGCCGGCAAAGCCAGAGGGATCGTGACACCGCTAAGGAGTTGCCACTTGCTCATGCCCATGCCCATGCCAGCGTCAACCGCCGCCGGATCGATGCTGGCCAAGCCGGCATAGGCGTTGCGCACCACCGGGAGCAGAGCATACAGCGTCAGGGCGATGATGGCCGGCGCCGCGCCGATACCCTGTACGCCCATATATTCCAGGACAGGAAAATATTCGGCCAGCAGGCTCAGGGGCACCATGAGCAGTCCGAACAAGGCCAGGCTGGGGATTGTCTGGGCCACGTTGAGTACCAGGAAGGCCCTGGGAGCCATCCATCGCCTGACGTGCAGGAATAGCCCCAACGGGATGCCGGCCGTGGCGCTTGCGGCCACGGACAGCACAGTGATAGTCAGATGGGCGAAAAGCTCGCTCAAGAAACGCCCCTGTCTTGCCTGGTACTCCTTAACCAGAGCCAGGGAATCCAGGCCTCCGGCGGCCATGAGCACCGCCAAACCGATCAGCCAGAGCAGGGTGGCCAAGGCTCCGGCAGGCTGGCCGACACTCCTGAATCTGTCCGCGCAGATCATGCCCAGGCTCACGAGCAAGACCCAGAAGCCCCAACCCAGGGAAATCCTGGCGAAGGCGGTCGCCGTATCCATGACCAGCCGTGCGCCCTGGCCGGTAGCGAGGACGAGTAAGACCACGCCTGCCCAGGATACTGGTAAGACCAGCCTTTCGGTGTTGATGACCCTGGACCGCACGGGCAGTGCAGCTAAACTCAGCAGCAAAAGGGCGCCGTGCAGCAACGCCAGTTCGGTAAATTCAGATGGCACCAGCGGATCGAATATTTCCCAGATGCGCAGGCCCTCGCCTGCGGCCAGACGATTGGGGCGCAGCACGAGCAGCGGGCCATACAGAAGTGCAAACCAGCCCAGACCGACACTCAAGGCCAAGACCCGGTCCCAGACAGGCTTAGTGGATATAGCCGCGCGAGGTGAGGTATTCCCGAGCCACGCTTTCGGCATCCAGGCCTTCGATTGAAATACGCGCATTGAGATCTTGCAGAGTTTTCTGATTCAGGTCGGAGAACACAGGCGGCAGGATGGCCTCAATGCTTGGATAGCGCTCCAGGGCTTCACGTCGGACCAGGGGGGCGGGTGCGTAGACAGGCTGAACGGATTTGGGATCGGCAAGCACTGTTAGTCCGAGCGCGGCCAGGCTGCCGTCAGTACCGTAGGCCATGGCCGCATTGACCCCATCGATTCCCTGTGCCGCGGCCTGTTCGGTCAGGGCTGTATTGCAGCCCGAAAGTACGAGCATCTGTTCCTTGGAAAGGCTGAAGCCATAGGCTTTTGTGAAGGCAGGCAAGGCGTCGGGCCGTTCCACGAACTCGTCGCACGCGGCCAGCTTGACGCTTCCGCCCTGACTGACATAACGGGCAAAATCATCCATGCTTCTCAATCCCTTGCCAGCCAATTCCTGATTTACGGCGATGGCCCAAGTATTGTTGGCCGCAGCGGGTGGCAGCCAGACCAATCCGTTCTTTGCATCCAGTTCCTTTACGGTGGCGTAGGCCTTGCGTGCATCCCGCCAAGTGTCCGCCGGAGCGTCGGGAAAAAAGATGGCTCCGTTGCCGATGTACTCGGGGTAGACGTCCACCTGGCCGGAAAGAATGCCCTGCCGCACGATGGGCGTGCCGCCTAACTCGGTGCGGTCTTGCACTTCAATGCCGTGGTGGCGGAGAAGGAGCACAATCATCTTACCCAGCAGGGCGCCTTCGGTATCGATCTTCGAACCCACGAGCAAAGGCTTTTGAGCCATGGCGGGCTGCGCCCCCAGGCCAGCCATCGCGACAACGACTAATGTCAGGACAATTGAACGGATCACGGCAAACCTCTCAGATGACGATTGATCCACCTTAACGAGTAAACTGGAATCCGCGAACTATGGCAAATTTTTTTTGCCAGCCGGTTTATAATCAAGTGCACCAGCAATGCCTGGCGTTGACGATGACGAACGAGCTTGTCTTGCGCCATGATTTCGGCGTAAGTGGGCGCGAAGCGAGGCGAGCATGCATGTTGACGAGACGTGGGGCACGGCGGGGCCCAGGCGGCTCATGGACAGGGGGATCAGACATACCCACTTGCTGATAGGCGAGTGTATTGTCTCAGGGCATGATCTGCTTATAAGCACCGTGCTCGGATCATGCGTCACGGCAACCTTCCATCACCCGGCGACGCGCCTGTGCGCCATGTTTCACGCCATGCTGCCAACCGGAGGCAGGGATTCGCGGCAAGTCCTCGCCTGCAAGTATGTGGACGGAGCCATCAATCTCATTGCCGGCAAGTATGCCGCCCGGAGCATCGATTTTAGCGAAGTGGAAGTTAAGCTCTTTGGCGGCGGGTTCACCGTAAGCCGTCGGGAGAGGGACACTTTGCTGGACATGGTGGATGTGGGCGGCATGAATGTCGAGCATGCCAGGCGCGAACTGAACCGCTACGGCTTTGCCATCCTGCGTGAAGACGTATTGGGCCTCAAGGGTCGCAAGCTTTATTTCCACACGTCCAGCGGCACGGTTTGGATGAAATTTCTGTCCGGTTCAAGACGTCTCCAGGCTTCATGATCCGAGCCAAGCCTATTTCCGGCAAGCCATTGACGCGAAGGGCATTCCATGTTGCCCTGGTCGGGTTCCCGGCGTTTTCACCTGAAGCCGGACATGGCCGCCAACCCTCGAAAAGCAGGGCGTACACGTGGCAGAGCAGGTAACGCGCGTCATCATGCATCTGGACATGGATGCATTCTTCGCCTCCGTGGAACAGGTGGACAACCCCGAGCTCAAAGGCCAGCCGGTCATCATCGGTGGCCAGGAGCGCGGCGTGGTTTCCGCGGCTTCCTATGAGGCGCGGAAGTTCGGCGTCCGCTCGGCCATGCCCTCGGCTGCGGCGCGCCGGCTTTGCCCCCAGGGTATTTTCCTCAAGGGCCGCATGCATCGCTACGCCGAGGTCTCAGCGCAGGTTATGGCCGTATTGCGCGGCCTGGTTCCTGTGGTCGAGCAAACCTCGGTGGACGAGGCCTATGTGGACGCCACGGGTACCGAGCGACTCTATGGTCCCCCAACGGAGTTGGGTCGACGCCTCAAACGGGAGATTCGCCAGGCCACACGGCTTTCGTGCTCCGTGGGCATTGCGCCGAACAAATTCCTGGCCAAGATCGCCTCGGATATGGACAAGCCGGACGGGCTCCACGAGATCAAGCTGCAGGACGTGCAGAATTTCCTGCGCGATCTGCCCGTGGATAAGATTCCCGGCGTCGGGCCCGGTTGCATGAAAGTGCTCGGCAAGCTGAAAATCAAAACGGCCTCGGACGTGCTGCGTTTTTCTCGCGAGTTCTGGGTTGAGAAGTTCGGCAAGTGGGGGTGCGTGCTGCATGACCGTGCCCGAGGCATCGACGGACGGACGGTTTCTCCGGAGCATGAGACAAAATCCTCAAGTGCTGAAAACACCTTTTCACGAGACGTGGACGATCCCGAGTTCCTGCGCGGATGGATGTGGCGTCAGTCGGAGAGAGTGGGCAGGGATCTGCGTGAGCACGGCTGGTTCGGCCGTACTGTAACGCTCAAGGTCAAGTATGCGGACTTTACGCAGATCACTCGTAGCCGGTCCCTGCATGGGGCCACCAACAGCACGCGGGTCATCCATGAAACGGCAGTGAGCCTGCTGGCCGAGATAAACCTGACCAGGAAAGTCCGGCTCATTGGAGTCGGAGTATCGAATTTCGATAAAGGCGATGGACAACTCAGTCTGCTCGACAGCCTTGATCCGCGTCCGGACAGGCTTGACCTTGCCATGGATGCCATACGGGACAAATTCGGGGACAAGATCCTCGTGCAGGGCAGGGTCTTCGACCTCAAGAAGTAAGCGGAGGATTCATGTTCGACACCATGCGACTGGAAAAATACGCCGACGTGCTCATCTGGGGACTCAAGACTTCGCGCAAGAAACCTTTCGCCAATGGCGACATCGTGCTCGTGCGTTTCGATTATCCCGCCTTGCCGCTGGTCGAGGCGCTCTATGGCAAACTCATGGACATGCGCCTGAATCCGGTCTTACGGCTGCAACTCACCGCGGGCATGGAGCGCGACTTCTACGATTTGTCCGGACAGAAGCAGCTTACCTTCGTGCCGCCCGGTGAGAAAGAACTGGTGGACAACCTGTCCGGGCTTATCTCCATTCTTGCCCCGCAATCACTGACTCATCTGAGCCATGTCGACCCGGCAGACTTCGGCACGTTTCAAAAAAGCCGCAAATTCCTGCGCGACATCATGGATCGGCGTGAAGAGCAGGGCGAGTTCGGCTGGACTCTCTGCCTCTATCCCACTCCGGCCTTGGCCGAGAAGGCCGGGCTTAGCCTTGAAGAGTATGCCCACCAGATCGAGAAGGCCTGCTACCTGAACATGGCTCAGCCCGAGCAGGATTGGCAGAAGTTCTGGAAGGCGGCCCAGGAAATCAAGGCCAAGCTCAACAGCCTGGACATCGAGTCGTATCATATCGAGTCCGAGGGCACGGACCTGCATGTGACGGGCGGTCTCAAGCGGCGTTGGGTGGGCATCACCGGGCACAACATTCCGAGCTTCGAGATGTACATCTCGCCCGATTGGCGCGGCACGGAGGGTGTTTTCTACGCCGACCTGCCCTCGTACCGCAGCGGCAACTACATCAAGGGAGTGAAATTGACTTTCAAGGCCGGCGTGGTCACGGATGTACAGGCTGAACAGGGCCAGGAATTCACCATCAAGCAGCTCAACATGGACCAGGGAGCCCGGCGTCTTGGTGAATTTTCGCTCACGGACAAGCGTTTTTCGCGCATAGACCGCTTCATGGCCCATACCCTGTACGACGAGAACTTCGGCGGACAGAACGGCAACTGCCATGTGGCCGTGGGATCCTCATATTCCGACACATATGCCGGCGATCCTGCGGAATTGTCCTTGGAGCGAAAAGAGGAACTGGGCTTCAACAATTCGGCCCTGCATTGGGATCTCATCAACACCGAGGATAAACGCGTCACGGCCTACTTGCGCGGCGGCGGCAAGACCGTCATCTACGAGCAGGGCATGTTCACTCTTTAGACTATGACTCTTCCAAAAGTACTCTGCATTCTCGGCCCCACCGGCGCTGGCAAGACCGATGCCGCGGTGGGCCTGGCCGAAGGCTTGGGCGGCGGCGTGGTAAATTTTGATTCGCGCCAAGTCTATCGCTACCTGCCTATTGTCACGGCCCAGCCCACGCCAGAGGAGCGACAAACGGTTCCGCACCTGCTGTATGGCTTTCTGGATCCATGCGAGACCATCAGCGCTGGCTCGTTCATTTCCATGGCCGAGAAGGCTATGGCGGAGTTGCGTGGAGAAGGGCTGCTGCCGATTTTGGTGGGCGGCACGGGCATGTATCTGGAGGGCCTGCTGCAGGGATTGGCCGAGATCCCCCCCGTGCCTGCAGAGGTTCGCACGTCGGTGCAGGCCGAGTGCGACAACCAGGGTACAGCCAGACTGTACGCGCGGCTTACGGCCATAGATCCGCGCTACGCCGCAAGAATTCACGTTAACGACCGTCAGCGCATCACACGTGCATTGGAAGTGCACGCCGCTACCGGTAGAGCTTTCTCGGAATGGCACGAGCAGCAAAACCCCCAAGCCGCGAAACCACACTATAATGCCTTGAAGATCGGTATTGTTCTGGGCATGAGCGATCTCGAAAACCGATTGGCGTTACGCATTGAGCGTATGCTGGAGGCCGGCGCGCTGGAGGAAATGCGCCGGGCGTATACCTTGTGTCCGAACGAGCATGCGCCGGGTTTCACGGGCATAGGTTGTCGCGAGCTGCTGGAAGTCATTCTTGGCAGAACAAGCCTGGAAGAGGCCAAGCACATCTGGCTGAAGCGAACGCGGGCATACGCCAAGCGTCAGCTGACCTGGTTTCGGCGCGACAAGGGTATCCACTGGTTTTCACCGGCAGAGCTTTCGGCCATGCTGGACCTAGCGCAACGCTGGCTCCACAATGGTTGAGAGCGAAAGGCCGTGTGCGAAGGCTAGGAACAGAGGTGGTCCCGGTTGTCAGGACAGGTCGGCGGCGGAAATAAGGTGTAGCCGGGTTACTGTTCACGCCGCCCGGCGGGACGGTGTCATGCCCTGAGCATTTCCCGGTCCAGGCATTGCCGCCTG
>JAEYOJ010000040.1 GCA_023411815.1 Pseudomonadota bacterium
TATTCACCACAGGTAATCCACTCTCCGGCCTCGTATATAATGGTTGGGATTTTACGGCAATCGCCTGCCGGTTCGGGGGGGCGGCAGGCGTCCTCAGGGCAGGAGCCGCCAGCCCACGGTCAGCACGGCGAGGATGGCAAGGCCGAGTACGGCGACGAGCGCCATACGGAGGGAGGAGTCTGCAAGCCGCGTGAGGGCGGACGCGAGTTCCCGGCGGTAGATGTAGGCGAACAACCCTGCTATCAGGAAGAAGAAGACCCACTCGCTCGGCTGGGCGAGCTCCCGGAGAACCGACTCCCAGAAGTAGTCTTCCGGGTAGCCGTGGCTCTGGAGAGGGCCGAGAAACGGCCAGAACCACTCGACCGGGTGCCGCCACATCCCGTCGAAGAACTGGTGGCTCGCCATCCCGGCGGCGACGGCGAAGAGATCGATCCGCCGGCGGTAGTAATAGAGGATGAGGCCGGCGATGACGACCAGGAAGAGGATGGTGAGGCCGTGGAAGTAGATCCTGCCGTAGTCCAGGGTTCCGGCGAGGACAATGTGCCCGAGCGGTTTGTCGATCAGGTCGGGGAGCACGGCGCCCAGCACGGCGAGCGCGAGAACCCGCCGGTCGCCGACGATCGCCGCAAGCACGACGCCTATGAGGAGACCGACCATGGCGTGGGCGAGGAGGTACATCGCTATCCGGTGGCAGGGCGTGCATATACTCTTTTCCCGTTCGGATCGAGCAGAGATTGGGTTCGCGAAGCACCAGGGTGATCTAGCGTGATCAATAATGTTGAATAATGTATATATGTGTGCAGAGTACACCGTGATGCATGCAGACGAAGATCCTCCTTGACGAGGGGGAGATGCCGAAACGTTGGTACAACATCCAGGCAGACCTCCCGACGCCCATGGACCCGCCCCTTCACCCGGCTACCGGGAAACCGGCGGTTCCCGACGATCTCCGCCACCTCTTCCCGATGGAACTGATCCGGCAGGAGATGAGCACCGAGCGCTACATCGATATCCCCGAAGAAGTCCGTGATATCCTGACCCTCTGGAGGCCGAGCCCGCTCTACCGGGCGAGAAGGCTCGAGGCGGCCCTGAAGACCCCGGCGAAGATCTACTTCAAGTGGGAGGGCGTGAGCCCGCCGGGTTCGCACAAGCCCAACACCGCCATTCCCCAGGCCTACTACAACCGCGAAGAGGGGATCGAGCGGCTCGCGACCGAGACCGGGGCGGGGCAGTGGGGGTCGTCGCTCGCGTTTGCGACGAGCCTCTTCGACATGGAGTGTACCGTCTACATGGTCCGGTCCTCTTACGACCAGAAGCCCTACCGCAAAAGCATGATGCAGGTCTACGGCGCCGAGTGCATCCCGAGCCCGTCGGAGAAGACCCGGTCCGGCCAGGCCATCCTCGCCCGCGACCCGGATACGCCGGGCTCCCTCGGGATCGCCATCTCCGAGGCGGTCGAGGACGCGGCCGCCCACGAAAACACCAACTACGCTCTCGGCTCCGTCCTCAACCACGTCTGTCTCCACCAGACGATCATCGGCCAGGAGGCAGAGCAGCAGCTCGCGGCCGTGGACGCCTACCCCGACGTGGTGATCGGGTGCGTCGGCGGCGGGAGCAACTTTGCCGGCCTCTCGTTCCCGTTTGCGGGGGCGAAGATGACCGGGAAGCACCCCGATATCGATATCGTCGCGGTTGAGCCTTCCGCCTGCCCGACCCTGACGAAGGGGCTCTATGCCTACGACTTCGGGGACGTCGCGGGGCTGACCCCGCTCATGCGGATGTTCACCCTCGGCCACGACTTCGTCCCGCCGGCGATCCATGCCGGGGGGCTCCGCTACCACGGGGCGTCGCCGCTCGTCTCCCGGCTCGCCCGCGACGGGATCGTCCGGCCGGTCGCCTACCGGCAGAACGAGGTCTTCGAGGCCGCGGTGCTCTTCGCCCGGACGGAAGGGATCGTCGTCGCGCCCGAGGCCGCCCACGCGGTGAAGGCCGCGGTCGACGAGGCGCTCCGGTGCCGGGAGGCCGGGGACGCGAAGACAATCCTCTTCAACAACTCCGGGCACGGCAACTTCGATTTCTCCTCTTACGAGGCCTACTTTGCAGGAAAGCTCGTCGACTACGAGTACCCGGCCGAGCTGATCAAAGAGTCGCTCGCCCGGCTGCCGGTGACGGGGTGATGCCGGTGGACTGGACGGCGCTCCAAGAGAGCTGAACACGACCCCGGGATACGAGGAGGCCGCCGCCGCGGCGGACGCGAGCGGCCGGCCCCTTCTCGTCCCGGTATATGAAGAGATCCCGCTCCCCGCGGCATCGCCGGCCGACCTCTATGCCTCCCTCCGGGACGGCCCGGGGTTCCTGCTCGAGTCGCTCGAGGGGAGCGCGAAGGCCGCCCGTTACTCGTTCATCTGCACCGCCCCTGCCGCGACCGTCGCCGTGGCCTCCGACGGCACGCTGACGGTCTCCGGTAATGCGCACATCCGGGAGGTCGCCGCCGGCGTCGAGGGCGAAGACCCCCTCGATGCCCTCCGGTCGTTCATGGGCCGGTTCCGGGTCGCCGCTGCGCCGCTTCCCCGGTTCTCCGGGGGGCTTGCCGGTTACTTCTCCTACGACCTCGTCTCGTCCCTCTACCCGGTTCCCCGGCCGGGGGGAGCCGAAGAACCCGTCGCCCGGTTCATGCTGGCGCAGGACTGCCTCGCCCTCGACCACAAACGAGAGCGGCTCGCGGTCGTCGCGAACCTGCTCGTTGTTGACGGGACCGATGTGGAGGAAGAGTACGCCCGGGTCGGGACAGCGATCGCGGAACGAATCGCCCGGATTCGCGATCTCCCGCCGCCGCTCCCGTGCGAACCGTGCAGGTCCGGCGTCCCGGCGTCGTCCTGCAGCCCGGACGAGTTCTCGGACGCGGTCCTCCGGCTAAAAGAGCATATCACGGCGGGCGACGTCTTCCAGGCCGTCCTCTCCCGGCGGCTCGCCTGCCGCATCGAGGGCGACCCGTTCGCCGTCTACCGGCGGCTCCGGACGGAAAACCCGAGCCCCTACATGT
>JAEYOJ010000052.1 GCA_023411815.1 Pseudomonadota bacterium
GCCTGGGCGTGGCGTGGGGCACGCTAAACGAGCCGGGCTCAGCCTTGAACGGGATGCCGCACAAGGTGAGCACCAGGGCCGCGTCGGCCAGGGCGTCGGCCACGGGCGAATCCGGGTCGTACTCGAGGCTAAGGCCTTCCGGATAGGTCCAGGCCGCAGTGGCCAGCGCCGCGGCGAATGCCGGCGGGCAGCTCTCGGGCAGGCGCAGCCTGGAGGCCATGCGCCCGCCGGACTCCAGGCGAGCGGGCAGGCCCTGCGTGTGCGGGGTGAGCGGCGCAAGGCGCGCGCCCATGGCCGCGAGGGTGTCGGACAAGCGTCCGAGATCGAGCAGCTTGAGGTCCGCGCCTCCGGAGAAGCGGCAACGCCCGGCATGGCCCAGACCGAGCGCGAGCAGAATATAAATGGAGTATTCGTGGTCGCCCGCGAAAATGGCCTTGTCTTCGAAGGTCAAACCGCCGCCCTCGCGGGCATGCAATGACTCCTGCTCCCAGGACAGGGCCGCGCCGGCCTGATTGAGGGCCTTGACCAGCTCCACGGTGCGGTCGTTGAGAGCCACGGACGTCAACTGCATGGCCTGGCCCGATGCCGCAGCCACGGCGATTAGGAGCAGCAGGTGGTCCACGGACAGGGGCGCCGCGGCGTCGATGTCCACGGGGGTGCGCTTGGGAGTGAGCAGGAAGTCCATGTCCGGCCCCTGCCTGGCGCCGACCTTGGCGTAGGCCATGCCGTTCATGAGGGCCACGGCCTTGCGCAGCAGACGGGGCTCGAGTCCCAGGCGTTTGGCGGCCTTGTCCCATTCGAACCAGATGCGCCGCTCCTGCTCCGGATCGGACAGGGGCTTGCGCTTTTCCTGGCGGGCAGTAGCGGCCCTGGCGAGGAGGCGTGTGCGCTCCGACAGCAGGGAAGCCAGCTTGCGGTCGATGTCGTTGATCTGGGACGTGATGTTTTTCTTGGGCTCGGATAAGGGCATCAGGTGGTCCGCCGAAATAAAGTAAGAATTGAAACCAAATTTCTTATCCGCCTTTGGTGATGATTGCAAGCTTTGTAAGGCGTCCGCGGTTTGACAGGGATGCTATGCGAGAGGTGATAAGTATTGTTAAAAAGTCTGGAAATGCGTAAGAAGCGATAAAATGCGGCAATCTGATGTTGTTCGCTGGAAAGTAATTTAAAACCAAGGTTTTATGAAAGTGATTTTTTTCTTTTGACATTTTGTTCTTTTTTTAACAAGGTGTGGCCGTCGGTCGAACGGTTAATCGGGTGAGAGCCTGCCGTAAGGCTGGCCTTTCGGATCAATGCCGAAAGCAGGGAGGCTGCGCCTGGGCACTTCCTGTCTGTGAATCACGTTTCCGGTCATGCTTCAGGTTGGCCGGAGAATCCAGGAGTGTTGGGGAATTCACCCATGCCGGAGTGACAATGTACACACCGGCGAGGCTTAATGTGGTTTTCTGGATCAAGAACACACAGTGAAAGGAGTTGGAGTACTATGGCCAAGCTCGTTCCTCCTCATGGTGGCAAAGGTCTTGTCGAGTGCCTTCTGAAGGGCGCTGCCCTGGAGGCCGAAGTCAAGAAGGCTGCCGGCCTGCCCAAGATCGTCATCTCCGATCGCGTCAAGGGCGACCTGATCATGCTCGGCATCGGCGGCTTCTCTCCGCTGAACGGCTTCATGGGTAAGGCTGACTGGAAGAGCGTCTGCGAGAAGTTCACCCTCTCCGACGGCACCTTCTGGCCTGTGCCAGTGGTGTGCGACACCGATGACGAGGCCTGCAAGGTCGGCGACGAAGTCGCCCTGGTCGGCGCCAAGGGCACCGTCTACGCCACCATGAAGATCACCGAGAAGTACGCGCTTTCCGCTGACGAGAAGAAGTGGGAGTGCGAGATGGTCTTCAAGGGCAACGGCGACGACTCCAAGAAGTTCTGGGAAGTGGCCGAGAAGGATCACCCCGGCGTGCAGATGGTCATGAAGCAGGGCAAGTACAACATCGCCGGCACGGTGAAGGTCCTCTCCGAGGGCGACTACCGCGAGAAGTTCCCCGGCGTGTACCTGACCCCGGCCGAGATCCGCGCCGATATGGAGAAGCGCGGCTGGTCCACGGTTGCCGCCCTGCAGCTGCGCAACCCGATGCACCGCTCCCACGAGTACCTGGCCAAGATCGCCGCCGAAGTTTGCGACGGCGTGGTCATCCACTCCCTCATCGGCAACCTGAAGCCGGGCGACATCCCGGCCGACGTGCGCATCAAGTGCATCCAGACCCTCATCGACAAGTACTTCGTGAAGAACTACGTCATCAACGCCGGCTACCCCCTGGACATGCGCTACGCCGGTCCCCGCGAGGCTCTGCTGCACGCTACCTTCCGCCAGAACTACGGCATCAGCCACATGCTGATCGGCCGTGACCACGCTGGCGTGGGCGACTTCTACACCCTGTTCGAGGCTCAGGAGATCTTCGACCGCATCCCCTACGCCAAGGACGAGAACAAGCCCGCCGGCAAGGCTCTGGTCACCGTGCCCATGAAGATCGACTGGACCTTCTACTGCCACAAGTGCGACGGCATGGCCTCCATGCGCACCTGCCCGCACACCAAGGAAGACCGCGTCATCCTGTCCGGCACCAAGCTGCGCAAGGCCCTGTCCGAGGGCGCCGAGGTCGTCGACCACTTCGGCCGCGAAGAGGTCCTGGACATCCTGCGCGCGTACTACGGCGGCCTGACCGAGAAGGTCGAGGTCAAGATGCAGAAGGCCGCCAGCGGCTCTGCGATGAAGTAGCGCGCGAGCCCTACGGCTCTGACGTGAAATAATGAACGGGGCGTCCGCAAGGACGCCCCGTTTTTGTTTGACCTGCGTCCAAAGCTGGATAGTATGTATCGGAAATCCCTGAAGGCTTGGCCTGGGGAAAACAGGATGCACTGCATGGCCGAGGATGTACGTCAATTGGTGGAGCGCATGTGGCCGGACGGCGGCATAAGCCGGTACGGTCGCATCTTCCACGACACGAGTGAGTTCATGGATATAGGCCATGGCGATGTCATGGCCTTGGGCGGGCAGCACTATCTGGTGCTGAGGGACGAGTCCGAGCGCCGTTTCGGCATGGAGGATCCCAAGTACTGGGTCAAGCGCTGCCATGTCCTGGAAACCGGCGAAAAGCGTATCGTCAAGCTCGTCTTCCACGAGACGTTCACCGCCACGGTGGGCCGGCTCCAGTTTCCCTGCTACCGCAGCCCGATCAAGGAGGCGCGCATCCTGGACCTCGTGAGCGGAGATCCGCGCTTCATGCACGGCTTCTCCCTGACGGACTCCAAGGGCAACAACGTGCGCGTGCTGGAATACGTGCAGGGCAGGCGGCTGGACACGGAAATCGAAGCCCTGGATGTCGATCACGAAACCTACTTCCGGGAGCATTTCCCCGCCATTCTCGCCGGATATATCGACGCCTGCGAGGCAATTCTCTTCCTGCACGAACATGGCGAGAAGCACGGCGACATCCGGCGCGACCATCTCTATGTGGACCGGTATACGGGCATCTACCGTTGGATCGACTTCGACTATGCCTTCGACCTGCGCGAGAATCCCTTCGGCTGGGATCTTTTCGGTCTGGGCAACATCCTGGCTTTCCTGGTCGGCAAGGGCGAGCATACTCCGCTCAGCATCGCCGAGCAGGGCTTGTCCGAGAACATCCGGGAACCTCTATATCAGGAGGATTTCGGTATCATTTTCGGCAACCGCCTATTCAACCTGAAGAAACTATTTCCCTACATTCCCGATAGACTGAACAGGGTCGTCCTGCACTTCGCGCAGAGTGCCAACATATTCTATGAGACCGTGGATGAAATGCTTTCTGAACTGCGGCCGTGCTTGGCCGAACTGGGCGCGGTGCCCGCGCAAGCCAAAGGAGGCGGTTCGTGAACCCAAAACGCCTGCTCATCGCCGTGGATGCCTCCGCGAATTCGGAAAGAGCGGTGGCCTACGTGGGCGATATTCTGTGCCATGCCCGCGAGGCGGAAATCCTCCTGCTCTGTCTCTCCAAGATGCCCGATCGCGACTTGTTCCCGGATGATGCGGCGTGGCAGGCCAACGCACAAAAGCAGGATTCGGATTACAGGGACTTTTTGGCCAGGGCGCGAAGAAGTCTGGAGCAGCGAGGCGTCGACTCCGGTTGCATCGAGACGCGGCTAGTGCCGTTCAAGGGATTCAGCGTTGCGCAGGGCATCTTGAACGAGCAGCGTAACGGCGGCTACGGCACGATCGTGGTCGGCCGACGCGGCATGTCCAAGGAAGAAGAGTTCTTGTTCGGCAGCGTTTCATCCCGTGTCGTGCATCATGCGCGCAATTGTGCGGTATGGGTGGTCGAATGAGCATTTGGTGACAATCTCCTCGTAGCGCGGGCCGGAGCGCCGGGAGGGTTACGGGCTTGGTTTGGGGAGGTCATGGAGACCCCTGTGAAGCCTTGTGTTTTTTTTCTCGGGAGTATAGAGAATTCATGTTCGATGTGCTACGTGCTTGATTGTTCCTTTAGGAACGTTCTCGGGTTCGCTTCTGCGCAGTAGCCTGCCGGGCCATGAGCAAGCCTGCCGAAACCCCGAAAATAGGTGGATAATCCAGCTTGGACGCTTGTAACGAATTTCACTTTCAGCTTGACAGGTTAAGGCGGCGCTTGTTACTTCTGGCACAAGCAGCTTGCTGACAATGCGTGATTGGAGGCAAAGGCAGGGCGTCGGTCTCTGCTTTTTCTTCATATAGCAATCGGCGCGAGTCGAGATTGGTTTTAACCCTTACTCATAGTGTTGGGAGGTTCAACATGCCTACCTATGTCGATCCGAGCAAGTGCGATGGCTGCAAGGGCGGCGAAAAGACCGCATGCATGTACATCTGCCCGAACGATCTGATGATTCTGGATCCGGAGGAGATGCGTGCGTTCAACCAGGAGCCCGAGGCGTGCTGGGAATGCTACTCCTGCGTGAAGATCTGCCCCCAGGGCGCCATCTCCGCCCGTCCCTACGCCGACTTCGCTCCGATGGGCGGCACGTCCATCCCGATGCGTTCGGCCGAAGACATCATGTGGACCGTCAAGTTCCGCAACGGTGAAGTCAAGCGCTTCAAGTTCCCCATCCGCACCACTCCTGAAGGCTCCATCAAGCCCTTCGAGGGCAAGCCCGAGCCGGGCGACATCAACAACGAGCTTCTCTTCACCGAGAAGGAACTGGCCAAGCCCGCCACCGCCCTCGGCAAGAAGGTCGAGATCGGTGAAGCCGACAAGAAGATCGAGTGGTAGGACCTGGCCGGTTGCTTAGCGACTTGGTCGGTTGATTTGAAACTGGAAGCGCAACATACATTCATCCAGGAGTACCGAGATGCCCCAGATTCCTGTTAAAATTAAGCCCCAGGGTGTGGCTATCGCCGAGCCGGAGCTCGTCGAGATGAGCGTTGACATGCTTCTCGTCGGCGGCGGCATGGGTAACTGCGGCGCGGCTTACGAGATCTGCAGCTGGGTTGACCGCAAGTACAAGGACCTGAAGGTCCTGCTGGTCGACAAGGCCGCCATGGAGCGTTCCGGCGCCGTGGCCCAGGGCCTGTCCGCCATCAACACCTACCTTGGCGACAACAAGGCCGACGACTACGTGCGCATGGTGCGTACCGACCTGATGGGCCTGGTCCGCGAAGACCTGATCTTCGACCTTGGCCGTCACGTTGACGATTCCGTGCACCTGTTCGAAGAGTGGGGCCTGCCCTGCTGGATCAAGGAAGGCGACCACAACCTGGACGGCGCCCAGGCCAAGAAGGCCGGCAAGTCCCTGCGCAAGGGTGACAAGCCCGTGCGTTCCGGCCGCTGGCAGATCATGATCAACGGTGAGTCCTACAAGTGCATCGTGGCCGAGGCCGCCAAGAACGCCCTGGGTCAGGATCGCTACATGGAGCGCATCTTCATCGTGAAGCTGCTCCTGGACGCCAACACCCCGAACCGCATCGCCGGTGCCGTTGGCTTCTCCCTGCGCGAGAACAAGGTGTACGTCATCAAGGCCAACGCCATGCTGGTGGCCTGCGGCGGTGCCGTTAACGTGTACCGCCCCCGCTCCACCGGTGAGGGCCTCGGCCGCGCCTGGTACCCGGTGTGGAACGCTGGTTCCACCTACACCATGTGCGCTCAGGTCGGCGCCGAGATGACCATGATGGAAAACCGCTTCGTGCCCGCCCGCTTCAAGGACGGCTACGGACCGGTGGGCGCCTGGTTCCTGCTCTTCAAGGCCAAGGCCACCAACTACAAGGGCGAGGACTACTGCGCGACCAACGCCGCCATGCTGA
>JAEYOJ010000125.1 GCA_023411815.1 Pseudomonadota bacterium
CCGGACGTCGATCTTGCCGGTGACGGCGGCGGAGATGAGGGCGGTGCGGAGTTCTTCGAGCTTTTTGAGTTGTTGGCGGGTAGAGACATTAACGTGATCGATATTTTCAGTCTGTTGGTCAAGATACGCAGTAATCACGCGTTGTTCTGGTAGTGGAGGGACCAGAATTGGGCTACTCTTAAATTTAGACATTTTTATGCCGACTGCTGTGGACCCTGTTGATTGACTGCTTAAGAACCATTGAAACGGGCTTGCCATAATATAATATTTTAAAAATGCGTTCTCGAGCAGATCGCGTTTACCACGGAGAAGAACGACTCGCTGGCTGAGTATGTATTGATTATTATCTGGAATCTGAGCAACATTTCCTAAAGGTGCCTCGCTTGTGAAAACTACATCTCCACACCTAAGATCACCATCTGTCATCCATTTTGAGTATAACTCGGTAGAGCCATAGTTAACATCTTTATCTAAATTCAAACGCCCCATCTCAACATTGTTGGCCGATATCGCTGGAATACTCCCATTTCCCCAGTCCATACCTAACTTTTTCGGAGTTCGTCCTCGGTAATCAAAGAAATGTGACAGGCATTTATCTAAAGGAACTACTTCCCACCCAACCGGCACCATACCTAACCACTCCACCCCCGAGTCCTTCATTGCCGCATCCGGGTCGAGCCCCTTCGTCACGGCGTGGTTGATGACGGCCTGGCGCTTCTCCTCCAGGAGTTCGATGAAGCGCTGCTTCTTTGCGATGAGGGCGTCGATCCGGGCAGTCTCGCGGTCGAGGAAGGCAGCGATGGCGTGTTGTTCGGGGAGGGGAGGGAGTAGCCACGCAGCGTTAGCATACTTTTCCCCGTTAACATTTTCAATTGTTGAGGAGATTGCCGTTACTTGGAGAAAATCTGCGAAAGCTTGAGTCTTAGTGAAAAGGAATACGAATTTCGGTAAAACACTCTCGGATGGGACGAAACGCACAAGGTATCCTGCGTAGGCGCAAGGTCCGTACTCCCTAGAGTCATAAAGAAAGGCCCGTCCAATAGTTCCACTACGTGAGATCAGTACGTTTCCTTCTTTGAGTAAGTAGTCTTGTACTGACTCCTCTGAGACGAAGACACCTGTTTCCTTGAGGTGCCCATCCTCAGTTATATCGGTGGTGCGGATGAAGCGAACCCCTGTTGTTGTATAGGCAGTTGCAGCCACGTTTGCTCCATAAAGTGCTGATCGCGAGCACAATGTCTTTAACCGCCGCACCTCCCAATGTTCCGGCACCTCCCCAAGCCACTCCACCCCGGAGTCCTTATACGCCGGATACCGCTTCCACGCCCGCACCTTTGCCGGGTCAATCGCGAACCCGACGCCCGCTCCCGCGCTCATGCCGCCACCTCCGCGCCGCGATCCAGGGGCCCGGCGGCCGGCCGGGTCCGATCGTTGTGGGTCACCCATGTCCCACAAACATTTTTGTGGGTCATATATTGCGTTTTGTGACCCACAAATTCCGTTGTGGATCGTACATGACCCACAACCACTTCCTGGAATCGGGTTTGTGTATATCGAAACCCCGATCTGATATACACAAATCTGTTTGCTGGTACCAGAATACTCACAACCGGTCCCCCTCAGTGATGGCGATCAGGCGCGAGAAGACGTAGGTCGTGGCACGCCGTCCCCCGCCCTCCGTAAGGGCGGTGATGATGTCCTGCTCCCGGAGTTGCTGGAGGAGCCGGTTTGCCGTCTTCTTCGGTATCCCGGTCTGCTCGTAAAACTCAGACGGGATGAAGACCGGCGCCTTAAAGAGCGCATCGATCGCGGCGATTGCATACTGCGACCGGGTCACTTCTGGCACCGTCTGCTTCATCTCGTCGTAAAGGTCGAGGATTGCCTTTGCCTTCCGGCCGTTCGCCCCCGCCTGCTCCTCAATGGCGTGGAGGAAGAACGCGATCCAGCCGTTCCAGTCCCCATCCCGGGAGACCCCGAGCAGCCGCTCGTAGTAGACCGGCCGGTTCCGCTCGAGGTAGGCGCTGATGTAGAACATCGGGCTTGCGATCAGCCCCTTCTCGTAGAGGACGAGGGGGACGAGCATCCGCCCGATACGCCCGTTGCCGTCGCAGAACGGGTGGATGAGTTCGAACTGCGCCTTCAGGACCGAGAGCTGGACGAGAACGTCCTTCTCCTCCCGCTGCAGGTATGCCTCCCAGTCCGCGAGCGTCCCGGGAACATCTTCCGGCGCCGGCGGGACATAGATCGCGTGCTCGATGTGGGCGTCCCGCCCGATGAAGTTCTGGATCGTGCGGACGCATCCCGGCTCCCGGTCCATGCCCCGGCTGCCGGAAAGAAGGATCCGGTGCAGGTCGCAGACGAGTGCCAGATCCAGCCGCCGGGTCTTGAGGGCTTCCACCGCGGTGTTCAGCGCCTCCAGGTAATTGATGATCTCCTGGATGTCGGCAAGGGCCGCATCGCCGATCGGTTCCTTCGGGTTCGCCTCGAACCGCAGGACGTCCTCGAGCGATGCCTGCGTCCCCTCGATCCTTGAAGACAGCACCGCCTCCTGCGTCAGGAGCGGGGAGAGGAGGAGCCCGGGGTTCGGGATCACCTGGAGGATGCCGTCGTAC